>JAYVMU010000037.1:0-77740 GCA_043758775.1 Methylophilaceae bacterium | reverse complement strand
TTTATTCGTCGCTCTTTAGTAGATCGTAAACTGCGGGCATTAATATAAGTACCAATGGTACCGCCAAGATCAATCCTGAGATAATTGCTACAGCCAATGGCTTTTGCATGGCAGAGCCCGCACCGAGGCCTAACGCTAGCGGCATCAATGTGAGTACCGCGATAATAGAGGACATCAGGATGGGGCGCATACGTAATATACCTGCTTCTATGGGGTCGCTATTGGAGCCGTTGCTGTGTTTAAGTTCAGAGAAGTAGAAGATTGCAATCTCAGTGACCATGCCGATAATCATGGTCATGCCCATTAAAGACGATATGTTGAGTTCGACACCTGCGAGCCATAGGCCAGTAAATACGCCGCTCAGGGATACCAGAGTAGTAATGAGTATGCTTAACACAATGGCAATATCCTCATAGAGGAATAACAGCAGTGTAGCTACCAATAACACCGCGCTGAGGAAGACCACGGCAAGATCGCGGAAGGATTGTTGTTGCTCCTTGTAAAGTCCACCATACTCAATATAAACGCCATTCGGTAACACCAATGAGCTTAGAGAATGCTGCACATCTTTCATGGTGGAGCCAAGGTCACGGCCTTCGATGCGCGCTGTTACGGCTAACATTGGCTTGAGATCCTCACGCACTTCTTGTGCCTGGCCTACGGCAATGCTGATTTCGGCGATACGTTTGAGTGGTAAGTAGTGGCCATCGGGGGCACGAATGTGCAAATCCTGCAAGGCCGAAATGCGGTCGCGTAAATCCTTACTAATCCATACCCGCACTCCAATTAGTTTGTCACCGACTTGAATCTGGCTGGCGACATTACCGCCCACCAGATCTTGCAATTGCCGCGTAACGCCATCTGGATCTAATCCTTCGATGGCAGCTTTTATTCTATCCACACGTATTTCAACGGCATCTCCTGCGATAGTGATGCCATTGAAGACTTCCACCACGCCGTTGATTTTGCCGATGCGGTCAGCCACCTGAGGCGCGATTTTACGCAACACACTGCTGTCATCTCCGAAAAGCTTGACTTCAATTGGTTGAGGAACAGCAGTGAGATCACCAATGAGGTCTTCCATCAACTGTGCAGTCTCGATACGCAAGCCAGGCACTTGGAGCTCTACTTTCTGGCGTACTTCGGCCATGATAGTTTCGATATCCCGCCGCGGCAATGGTTTCAGGTGTATAAAGAAATCACCTTCATTGGCTTCGGTAATGCCACCACCAAGTGAAAGTCCAGTGCGTCGCGAATAGCTGTCAGCTTCTGGTGTTTTTTCAATAATGGTTTCTACCTGACGCAATAGACGATCGGTTTCGGTCAATGATGTACCAGGCAGAGCTTTGTAGTCGAGGATGAACCCACCTTCGTCCATGCGCGGCATGAAGCCACTGCCGAGGTTGGAATAAGCCAAATAGCCGACTGCCATGAGCACCACAATGACAGGCATTGCCAACCATGAACGACTAAGAAATTTAGTCATTAAGCGGTTATAAACACAATGCAAACGAGACATTAACGGCCCAGTAGTTTCTAGCTTATCTGCCGCTTCGCGCGTGAGTAGAATATCAGCTAGCAAAGGTACCACCAGCATGGCGATAATAAACGAGATGGCGAGACTGGCTGCCATAGTCAGCGCTAACGCTTTAAAGAAACCACCAGCGACTCCGCCAAGAAAATCCAGTGGCAGAAATACCACTAGCGTAGCCAGCAATGAGCCCCATAATGGGCGTGCCATTTCCATAGCACCGCCAAGAATAGTGTCGCGATTCGATGTAAGCTCGCTTGGTTGATTTTCAGGCAGGGTAGATTGTTCAGTGTCTCTGCCAGAACCGTGTTCTGCCAGCCTGCGCATTATATGCTCTAGCATCACCACAGTGTCGTCTATAATAAGCCCGACTGCAGCGGCCATGCCGCCTAGCGTCATGATGTTAAAGCTCTGATGCAGCACATGCATCACTAGTACCGCGCTCACCAGCACACTGGGTAGCACAATAGCAACCACTAGCGTAATTCGCCAGGCTCGAAGAAAGGCAAACAGCACTATAGCTGCCAGTAACGCACCTATCAATATTGCATCGCGTACACTGCTCGCGGCAGCTGATACCAGCTCAGATTGGTCGTAGTAAAATTTAATCTCAGTTCCGGCTGGGATCTGGCTGGCGAACTCAGCCAGCTTGGCCTTGACATCCTTGGCAATCTGCAAGGTATTGGCACCGCGCTGCTGTAATATATTCACCAGAACTGCATCATGCCCATTGGCACTTACACGCGTCCATTGCGGTAGCTGACCCATACTGATCTCGGCCACGTCGGCCAGTTCGACCACGCCATTGCCACCACTACGCAAAATAGTGTGTCGGATTTCCTCTATATTGTGCAAACGCGTGTCGGATAGCGTGAGATAAAGGCGATAGTGGTCTTCGAGCTTGCCGACTGCGGTCAGAATATTGCTCGCTGTTAGGGCTTGTGCAATATCGGTCAGCGTTAAACCCATCGCTTGTAGTTTTGCTGGATTGACGATGACTTGATATTCGGCTTGGCTCCCGCCCAATACCTCAACGCTGGCGACGTTGGGCACTGCTGTGAGCTTGGGTCGCAACTGGTAGTAGGCAAAGTCGCGTAGCGCAACCAAGTCACCAGTTTTTGAAGTCAGCGCCAGCCCGAGCATGGGGAACACAGTTGGATCCATGCGCCGAGCCAGAAAGCGTGTGCCTGAAGGCAGTTCTGGCAGCGCTTGGTTGACGGCAGCCTGAATCTGTAATAATGAGGCCACCATATCGGTACCCCAGGCAAAACTAATGGATAAGTCGGCTGATCCACGCGTGCTCGTCGTCCGTATTCCAGTAACTTCTGGCACCGCTCTAAGCGCTTTTTCCAGCGGTTGAGTGACCTCAACCACCATGCGATCCACTGGGCGATCACCGGCATCAATATTGACGACGATGCGCGGGAAATCGATATTAGGGAATAGCCCGACCGGCAGCTTCCAGGCGGCGAACGCGCCGCCGAGCACGAACACCAGCAATAGGAACAGCAGCGAGCGGCGATGCAGTTGCAGCCAGTCTCTCACTTAACTGATTCCTGCGCAGGTTTAGCCTGTATGCGCAGATGCATGCCGTGCTCGAGCTCATAGTTGCCGAGCGTGACGACGCTATCGCCAGCATTGAGGCCACGATGGATTTCAATGTTGTCACCGATTTCACGGCCAGTATCCACCCATGTCAATATGGCACGGCCACTTTTCGCTACGAATACATAACTATGGCCCTCACGTGACAATACAGCGGTTCTGGGAACGGCCAATACAGATTGTTGACCGAGAATAATCTCACCCTTGACTACTGCACCTGGCAGTAGTCCTGGTGCTACCGGTAGTGCAACCACCACCTCGGCTAAACGCGTTTTGGGGTCTAGCTGCTGGTAGATTTGCTGGATGTGTCCTTTGCTGGATCGAGCGCCTTGATTCAGCGGCGCTACATTAACGGCTAAGCCCTTGTGCACGTGAGGCAAGTCTTCCGCTTCCACACCTAGTCGCACTCTTAACTGGTCGCCTTTAACGAGTCGAATGAGTGGCGTACCAGCGGTGGCAATCTCGCCTTGGTGAACATTAACTTGATCGACTACGCCATCAGATTCAGCACGCAATATGCGCAGCGCGGCATCGCCCTCGCGCTTCTGCACGTTGGATAAAGTTGCTTGTGTACGCGCTAAGGTTTCTTCTGCGGTCTGCACTTCAAGATTGGTAGCGAGTTGGCGCGTGCGCAAACCTTTAAGTCGTTCTAGATCCTTGATGGCAAAATTAACAGCGATGCGTGCATTTTCAAATTCAGTATGAGCGTTGGCAGTTGCTGACAACTCCAGTAATACCTCGTCTTTACGTACACGCTGCCCAGCAGCCACCATGACTTTGCTGACGATGCCATCACCCTGCACGTTGAGCACCTGTGATTGTTCTGGGGCATACTCGACTGTCCCATAAACCGTCATGCTGTCTTTCATCTGCATCATCTTTGCCGTGACCGTACGGACAAGTGCCGAGGGTTGAGGAATTGCCGAGGCGGATTCAGCGGCATACAAGTGGCTATGGCTAAACAAGCCGCTGCATAAACAGAGTAAAGTCAGCAAACGCAACCAAAATGGACGATAACTCATGGTAGTGGCCTAGGGGTATGGTTGAGAGGGCTGCCGACGCTAATTTGCAGTGCTACCTGTTGCTCTGCCAGCGCCTGTTCCAGGCTCAGTAATTTGAGTTGCTTGTCCAGCAGGCTCGCGCGCACGGTTTCATAATTAATAAGTGTGACATCGTGGTTGCGTGCCGCGACGCTTAACACGTCTTCTTCGCGAATGAGCTCTGGTAACCCTTGCACGAGTGGCAAGCGCTCCTGCTCAATGCGTTGAATATCGGCAACGAGTGTGGCAATATCCGCACGCGTCTGCTGTAAGCGACTAACATATTCCGTATGCAATTGCTCGCGTGTGCTGCTGGCTATGGCGATATTGCCGCGGTTACGGTTAAAGATCGGAATATCTAGACTCACACTAATTCCCTGCGTATGTACATTGCTTGTGTCGCGCGCCGTATTCAGGCCAAGGCTGAACCCTGGATACTGCCCTAATACGGCTCTATGTAAAGTAGCCTCTTGGCTTTCATAACCTGCCTGCAGAGCCAGCAAATCAAGCCGTTGCTGCCTTGCGCTGGCAAACAGTGTAGCAGCATCACTAGTTTCAAGGGGGCTATTGATAATGACCGGCGCTATCGCGAGTTGCTCGTCAGGCTTTAGACCCAGCGCCTGATTGAGCTCCTGGCGAGTTTTTTCGACGTCGCGGGCAAGGCTCAGATACCTGTCCTGCGCATCTAGGAATGCGACATTACGCAAAGAAAGCTCATCTATCTATCTTGCTATCGCCTGCTTCAACATTCTTTTTGGTGGTAGCAAGCAGAGCCCCTGCAATGTTGCTAGACTGTTGCGCTAATAGCAACTGGCGTTGTAGATAGCTCATGCGACGGGCGAGCAGGCGCACCTGATTAGATAATAACCATTCCTGCCAGGCGATGTCGTAGTGTACTTGCTGTGCCTTGGCGCTAGCAATGTGCTTTTCCACTGGTCTAGTTACCAAGGCCGATAACGCCCAATTAATACCCAAGCTATAAGCGGTTACAAAGCCCGGAGTGCCTGTTGAGGGATTATCTAGCGCTAGCGATAGTTGCGGATCAGGCAATAAACCTGCAGAAAAAACTTGAGCCTCTGCTACGTTTTGGCGAGCGCGCAAGGCTTTGAGATCAGGATTGGTGAGTACAGCGATAACAGCCAGTTCATCTTCAGTCAGTGGCTGGCTGAAATCAAGCTTAATTGGCTTAAGCAGTGGGTGCTGTAGTTTTGCAGCCTCCAGTCTTAATGTTTCATGGCTAGGAGATTGCATTCGTTGATCAAGTTCGTCCGACTGCAAAGGCTGAGCCACATAACTAGCACAGCCTGTTAGTAGGAGTAATAATAAAGGTGCGGCTTGCCTAGATATGCACAAGTAGAGCAATGCCTTTTGTTATATTTTTTTTGTAAGCTCGAACATAAAATCATCAGTAAAGTGGTGTCTCATGACTTTTAATAATAACACGAGACTATATCAGCTAAGGAACACATTGCTACCTAGATATAACTAGAGAGTTACAGGCTATATAAATCAATCACAAAACTTTGAGGCTCATTAATAGTAGTGAATAGGTATTGCAAGATTATCAGTTAAATCTTTTAAGCAACGTATTCTCCAGCCACCTAGCTCATCCAAGCCAAGATGCCTTAATTCAGGCTCCCAAATTGGATGATGGCCTTGCAAAGCCTTATTAAAATCAACCAAAGCCACTTCTGTTTTAGTAAGATAATAGTCAAAGGTTTTGTTGACCTCGTTATCGGTTAAGCGAATCGCTTGATTAATCATTTGCGGCAACTTAACCCATCGTAAAAGACTATCCCAGAATGCAAGTTGCTGGAGTGTTTTGCACACTTGTGGCTCTGGGCAAATAAAGCACTTAGATACTAATGGGCTGATCACCTCTAAATGTCGATTAAGTAATTGCTTTGGTGTATGTGATATGTGTTTTGTTATATGGGCATCCATCGCCCATTCGGAAGCGATATGCGCTACGATGCTCTCGTCATTCCATAGCGCTTCATGTGCTGGTACAAAATGATTGTGCGCAATAACATCGACATATAAATGGCTGGCATAACCAATGGCAATAGCGATTTCTTCTTCAGTTTGTGCAATATCTAACAAGCGCTCCACTTGCTGCCATTGATGCGTGCTGCTGAATTTTTTTGATATAACGGCTAAATCGGGTAAGCATGCGCCAGCCATCACCAACTCGGGAAATTTTTTAATCGCTGAGCGTAAACGTGAATCCAGCAAGGGCATAGACATAATCAGTGATTGGGCAAAGTACAAATGAGTGAACAAGCCCCAGGCATTCGCGTCAACTGAATACATCAGTAACGGGCACCACCAATAGAAATTATTCAAAAAATTACGTATTTGCATGCGTGTTAATTTGTCATTTTTAAGTGAATAAATCATGACGTTTACATGATTTATTTATGACATTCATTAAGTTGTCATATTGGGTAATTAATCTATGTTTAGATTAATTAATAGGTTGGTTAGATGAAGATATTATTTATTTCAGACGTATATTTCCCACGCGTGAACGGCGTTTCTACATCAATCAGAACGTTTGTTATGCAACTGCAAGCGTTAGGGCATACGGTGGATTTAATCGCGCCAGACTATGGCGTGACCACTGTAGATGAAGCCTGGATTCAACGTATCACAGCGCGTAGCATTTATTTCGATCCTGAAGATAAGCTGATGAAATACCGCGCTGTGCTAAAGCGTTTGCCAGAGTTGCGAGAAGCCGATTACGATCTAATTCATATTCACACACCGTTTGTGGCACATTATGCCGGTATCAAATTGGCGAAGCTATTAGATATACCTTGTGTAGAAACCTACCATACTTTTTTTGAGGATTATCTACATCATTACCTACCAATTATCCCTAAAAATTTAGCTAAGGGTTTGGCACGGCTGATTTCTAAAAAACAATGTAATGCCTTAGGTGCTATGGTGGCACCTTCTCAACCCATGTTGGATGTATTGCGTAGCTACGGTGTATCAACGCAAGCTGAAGTCATCCCTACAGGTTTGCAAGCGCATAGCTTTGCCGAAGCCGATGGTGAAGCGTTTAAAGCCAAATATGGCATTGCACAAAACCGCCCAATGTTGCTTTATGTAGGTCGAGTGGCGTTTGAAAAGAATATCAATTTCTTGCTTGATATGACCAAAGTATTAACTGCCAAGCAGCCCAATGCCTTGTTGGTGATAGCAGGCGAAGGTCCAGCAGAAGCTAGTTTGCACAAACAAGCTTCTGCGCTTGGGTTGGGTAACAATATTCAGTTTATTGGTTATTTAGATAGAGCGACTGAACTCAATGCCTGTTATAAGTCAACGGATGTGTTTGTGTTTTCATCCAAAAGCGAAACACAAGGCCTGGTATTGTTAGAGGCAATGGCACAAGGCGTGGCTGTGGTATCAATCGCAGAGTTGGGTACAAAATCTCTATTAATTGAAGGCGAGGGCGTGTTGATATCAACAGAAAATACCATCGAATTTGCTGATAAGGTAGATTACTTGCTAAGTCATGATACAGAACGTTTAGCGCTAGGAGTTAAAGCTAAGGCCTATGTAGCAAAACGCTGGACAGACAAAGCCCAAGCTGAAAGATTGGTTAAGTTCTATCACGCTTTAATTGAATGAGAGGCTAATGATTGCTAGATAGAGTTCTTGTTTTTCTCAATGCGGTCATCCAATTCGCCAATGTAAGCAGCGAGTGAATTGGATGACCGCTCTATGGTGTTGTGAAGATTGTGTTCAAGTTGCTCAATGCCTGCAAGTACCATGGATTTATATTCTGTACTCAAGTTTGTGCTTTAGCATTTCAGCCTCCAAGAAATTACGCAGCTCGGTAAAGCGTGAGGTTTCAGCTTGGTCTGCCAGTTCTCTGTTGGCCTGTAATTCACGTGAATGACGGCGAGTCTCAATGAGTGACGAAGATTGTAGATATAGTACGTACACCAGAAATATAGCGGTAAGAAAAACTAATAGCCCTACCATGATTAATCCTAGCGGCATCTTCACGGTAGTAATGCCAAACGAAAGATCTGTGGGTGTTATAAACATACTCCAGTTAAACATAATGAAAGCTGCAATTGCTGAAAGAATGAGTAGTAACAGTAGTGTATAGAATCTCATGTCATTTCCTTATACGAGTAATATTGAAGCTGATTTAAATCAGCATTTTATTAGATACTGAGATTAGTCGTATAAATTGTACACCCTTAAATAGCTAGAATACTTATTTACTCAGGCCTAAAAAAAGGCTTGATAAAACAAGCCCAATCTTAATAGATCTAGAAGTTTAGTTAGAAACTAACCAAATTTACCAGTAATGTAGTCTTCAGTTTCTTTGCGAGTTGGGCGAGTGAAAATGTTGTCTGTATCGCCATATTCAATTAACTCGCCAAGGTACATGTAAGCTGTGTAGTCTGATACGCGAGCGGCTTGTTGCATATTATGTGTGACGATTACTATTGTGTAGTCTTTCTTAAGCTCATTAATTAGCTCTTCAATACGAGACGTTGAGATAGGGTCTAATGCGGAGCAGGGTTCATCTAAGAGTAATACATTAGGCTTTACTGCTACGCCACGCGCAATACATAGACGTTGTTGTTGACCGCCTGACAAACTAGAACCGCTTTGATCCAGCTTGTCTTTAACCTCATTCCATATTGCAGCTTTTTGTAATGCCCACTCAACTCGATCATTCATTTCATTTTTGGTAAGATTTTCATAGAGCTTTACACCGAATGCAACGTTGTCATAAATCGACATAGGGAACGGTGTTGGCTTTTGGAATACCATGCCGACTTTAGCGCGTAGCATATTGATATCTTGCTCAGGCGCATGGATGTCGTTACCATCGAGTAGAATTTTTCCTTCAACTCTTAGTTTTGGATACAGTTCATACATGCGATTAAGCGTACGCAATAGCGTTGATTTCCCACAACCTGAAGGACCAATAAATGCGGTGACTTTGTTTGCTAGAATTTCAATATTAATATTTTTAAGAGCATGAAATTTACCGTAATAAAAGTTCATGTTCTGTATCGATATTTTTGGTTGTAACATTGTTGTAGACATTTTTATATAGACCCTGATCTAGCTTTGAGATTGATTAGGACGGAATAACGCACGCGCTAATATATTGAGACCAAGTACAAAGAGTGTAATTAGTAGTGCACCAGCCCATGCTAAATGTTGCCAGTCTTCATATGGGCTCATTGCAAATTGGAAAATTACAACAGCTAAACTGGAAATTGGTTTGCTCATATCCGCGCTCCAGAATTGATTGTTCAGAGCGGTAAATAACAGAGGGGCAGTTTCACCACTAATGCGAGCAACTGCAAGCAACAGACCAGTTAAAATGCCTGTTCTTGCTGAGCGATATACAACATTAATCACTACTTTCCAGTAGGGTGCACCAAGCGCAGCAGCAGCCTCCCTTAGTGTGGTAGGGACTAATTGCATCATGTTCTCCGTAGTTCTAACAACTACTGGAATAACAATTAGCGACAAGGCTAATGAGCCTGCCCAGCCTGAGAAGTGACCTACCGTGTTAACTGCAACTTCATAAACAAACAAACCAATAACGATAGAAGGTGCTGAAAGCAAAATGTCATTAATAAAGCGTGTAGTAGGTGCTAACCAGCCAGCTTTTCCATATTCAGCTAAATAGGTGCCAGCTAATACGCCGATAGGTGTGCCAATCAAGGTAGCCACTATAACCATATATAAACTGCCGACAATTGCATTTAGCAAACCTCCAGAACTGCCTGGTGGAGGCGTGTTTTTTGTGAAGACGTCTGCACCTAGATAGCTTAAACCTTGGCTGAATAAAGTCCATAGAATCCAGACCAAAAAACCTAGTGCAAAAACGACAGTAAGTACTGATATGCTTAATACAATGACGTTGATTATTTTACGCTTTAAGTAGAGCGGGCTATTTGAGTGCATTATGAATGTTTCCCTTCACGCATCGCTAAGCGAATCAGCAAGATTTTAGCAATAGCAAGTACCACGAAGGTAATTACGAATAAGGTTAAGCCTAAAGTAATGAGTGCTGAGGAGTAGACATCACCTACTGCTTCAGTAAATTCGTTTGCTAAAGCAGAAGAAATAGTATTTCCTGGCATCATCAGTGAAGCGGATAGCTCATGTGCGTTACCAATTACAAAAGTAACTGCCATCGTTTCACCTAAGGCTCTGCCAAGACCTAGCATAATGCCGCCAACTACACCTGTTTTTGTATAAGGTAATACTACGTTCCATAATACTTCCCATGTGGTTGCACCTAAGCCGTAAGCTGATTCTTTTAGCATTTTTGGCACAATTTCAAATACATCACGCATCACAGATGCAGTGAATGGAATCACCATGATGGCTAATATAAAACCAGCAGTCAGCATACCAATACCCATAGGAGGGCCTTGAAATACTTGCCCAATAAGTGGTAATGCGCCTAAGTTATCGTTAATCCAAGGCTGCACATGGTCTGCGAATAATGGGGCAAAGACAAACAAACCCCACATGCCGTAAATAATACTTGGGATACCAGCGAGTAATTCGATTGCAATGCCGATTGGTCTTTTAAGCCAAATTGGTGAAAGCTCGGTAATGAAAATAGCAATACCAAAGCTGACAGGTATGCCGATTGCCATCGCAATTAAAGCGGTAATAATTGTGCCATAAATTGGAACCAAACCACCGAAATCGATTGTGACTGGATTCCATGCATTGCTTACGAAGAAGGCTGGGCCGAATGCTTTCAATGCAGGCAAGCTACCGATGAATAAGGTAACAATAATCCCCATGAGCAAGATAAGAACTACAGATGCAAAAAACATTGTAGTGCCACGGAAAAGTTTATCTAAGCAGGCACCGCTGACTTTATTTTGCAAGTTGGATAACGACATCGCAGTTGGTTTTTTAATTTTTTTTTGTTCAGTTAACAAGGAAGCAGAAGAGAGATAGTTTCTCCCTCCTGTATGAGTCATTTCAATTTCTGAATCAGAGGACTGCATATTATATTATAAATAATCTAATTTTACTTAGACCAAACTGCAGCACCATCTTTGCTCTTCAAGTTGTTTTTCCAGCTAGTTTGAATAAGCTTGATGACATTTTCAGGCATAGGCACATAATCCATGCCTTTAGCCATTAATGCCCCGCTATTGTAACCCCAGTCAAAAAACTTAAGTACTTCAGCACCATTCTCAGGGTTGGCTTGTACTTTTTGCATTAAGATAAAAGTCGCACCAGCGATTGGCCATGTCGTTTTACCAGGCTCATTTGTTAAAATTTCATAGAAACCAGGTGCACTTTCCCATTTTGCATATTTGGCGGCGGATTGGAAGCTTTCGAGGCTAGGTTTAACAAATTCACCTTCGCTGTTTTGTAATGTTACAGCAGGTAAATTGTTTTCTTTAGCATATGCATATTCTACATAACCGATAGAGCCTTTGATGCGTTGCGCGTAAGAAGCAACACCTTCATTACCTTTACCGCCCACACCCGTTGGCCAAGCCACTGAAGTATCAGCACCTACTTTAGTTGCCCATTCTTTGCTAACTTTACCTAAGTAGCTTGCAAAAACGAATGTTGTACCTGAACCGTCTGAACGATGCACAACCGTAATTGCTAAATCTGGCAATACTAAGCTTGGGTTTATGCTTTTAATTGCCGGGTCATTCCATTTTGTAATTTTTTTCAAGAAAATGTTGGCAAGTATTTCGCCATTAAGACGCAAGTCACCATGTGCAACACCGGGGATGTTCACTACAGGTACTACACCGCCTACTAGAGTAGGGAATTGCATCAAACCAGCTTTTTCAAGTGCTTCTAACGTTAGAGGTTTATCTGAAGCACCGAAATCAACTGTTTTATTGGTGATTTGTTTAATGCCGCCGCCTGAACCAATAGACTGGTAATTTAGTTTTACACCAGTTTTTACATTGTATGACTCAGCCCATTTCGCATAGATTGGATATGGGAAAGTAGCGCCAGCACCAGTAATATCGGCAGCGAACACGCTGGTGGTAATCGTTAAACTGGTCGCTAAGATAATGGTCTTTAAACTAAAGCTAGATACTTGCATTAAATTCTCCTATTTTTTGCATTTATATATGTCTTTCTGAATTAAGCATATTAATGCTCAATTGTGACAGTTGTATGACAATTTAGGGTTTGCAATAATCTGTTTTGATACAAAAACTAGACAATAAAAAGACCACTATATTGACTCCATTTTAGTGGTCACTTGGCTAGATTAAGTGGCTGCAGTGTTATAGAAGTGTACGGCCAAATTTGTAGCAAATAGCTCCAATAAGCCCTGCGCAAGGGATAGTTAATACCCATGCCCAAATGATACGTGAAGCCAAGCCCCAACGTACTGCTGAAACGCGTCGTGATAGGCCAACACCGACGATTGCACCAGTAATGGTGTGCGTTGTAGAAACAGGAATGCCTAATGAGGTAGCAATGAATAATGCGATTGCGCCAGAGGTTTGTGCACAAAAACCACCAGAGGGGCGAATACGCGTAATGCCCATGCCCATAGTGCGTACAATGCGCCAGCCGCCAAACAAAGTGCCGAGTGCCATGGCGATTTGACAGGCGATTACCACCCAAAATGGAATATGAAATTCACCATGTATATAGCCATTGGCATAGAGTAAAACCGCAATAATACCCATGGTTTTTTGTGCGTCATTACCACCATGGCCAAGGCTATATAAAGAGGACGATACAAATTGCCATTTATTGAATCGTCTCTCAATTGGATAGGGTGGTGATTTCTCAAAGATCCATAATATTAAAATAGAAAAGATGAGGGCGAGCAACAAACCAAATAAAGGTGACAGGATAATCGCTAAAGAAGTTTTAATTAAACCTGCTGCGATAATACTAGACCAGCTGGCTTTAGCTAATCCTGCACCTACTAAACCGCCAACTAAGGCATGTGAAGATGAAGATGGAATGCCAAACCACCATGTGATTAAATTCCAAGAAATTGCACCACCTAATGCGCCAAAAATCACAGCGTTATCAATAATGGCGGGATCAACTATGCCTTTGCCAACCGTATTAGCCACATGTAAACCAAAAAATAAAAAGGCGACTAAATTAAAAAAAGCTGCCCAAATAACGGCAGCTTGTGGTGTAAGTAAGCGCGTAGAAACCATCAGAGCGATGGAGTTGGCGGCATCGTGAAAGCCGTTTAAAAAATCGAATATAAGTGCGACGACAACCAAAGCTGCCATGATGAGTAAGGCGTGATCTATCATATATGTATAGTCTCTTAGATTCTTTCCAGCACTACACCATGAATCACGTCACCTACATCCTCGCAGCCATCCACCACTGCTTCAAATAAATCATATAATTCTTTAGCACGAATGAGTGCACGTGCATCAGAAACTTCAGAAAATAAACGCTCCATGCCAGCACGCATTACGTAATCTGCTTCACTTTCAATGACATTGATCTGTTCACAGATACGTATAATACGCTCGGCATTTTTCATATCAGATAATAAGCCTACTGCTTCTTGTACTTTTTCTGTAGCACGTAAGGCGATTTGACTTAAAGCGACCATTTCTGGTGTAAAACTAGTGTGGCCATAGAGTTTGGCGCGCTGCGGGATCTCTTCCATAAAGTCGATAATGTCATCAAGTGCCATGGCGAGTTCACGTATTTCTCGACGATCAAACGGGGTGATAAAAGTTTTGTGGAGTGATAAGAGGATAGTTTTAGTGAATTGGTCAGCTTCACATTCTATTTTTCTGATTTCTTCAGAAAATTCAGCAAATAATACAGGATCATTGACGGCGGTCATCCTGGCTAGCGTTTTTGATGCTTGTACACCACTGCTAGCTAAGCTATTAAATAATTTGAAATAACTGTCATTCTTTGGTGATACACAAGACATAAGCCTAGTGAATAAAGTTGCCGCCATACTATCTCCTCCTTACCCATTTATTGTTATATTTTAACTGTAATAACTATCGCAAAACAATCAGCACAAATTAGATTATTACAGTTTTATTAATTTTTATCAGTTTAACTGTGTGCAGGAAAATGCGCGAGAAAATATTATGTGAGCGTTCATGTATAATTTCACTTTTGCATAAGCAGTTACGGAAATAAGCGGTATGGAAGCAGAGCAACTCAACATCATTGGTCATCGGTTAGTCGATTTGCACGAGCGCCATTTTGCCTTACGGGGGTACCTTTGACTTTGAAACTAAGCAGCAACGATTAGAAGAAGTGAATGGCTTATTAGAAGACCCTAATATTTGGAACGATGCCACCAAAGCGCAAAAATTAGGTAAAGAAAAACGTGAGTTAGAACTTGTCGTGAATAACTTGCTTGCTATAGAAAATAGTATTGCTGATGGTCGTGAGTTGTTTGAAATGGCGCGTGAAGAAAACGATGATGACACTTTACTTAGTGTGGAAGCAGATTCACAAGCATTAGAAGCGCAATTAGCGGAAATGGAATTCCGCCGCATGTTTTCAGGGCCTATGGATGCCAATAATTGTTTTATTGAATTTCAGTCGGGCAGTGGCGGTACTGAGGCGCAGGATTGGGCGGCCATGTTGCTGCGTATGTATCTGCGCTATACCGAGCGTAAAGGCTACAAAGTGGAAGTGCTCGAAGAGTCTGAAGGTGATGTTGCCGGCATTAAAGGCGCCTCTATTAAAGTCACTGGTGATTATGCTTATGGCACATTACGCACTGAACATGGCGTGCATCGCTTAGTGCGAAAATCACCGTTTGATTCCAACGCTAAACGTCACACCAGTTTTGCCAGCGTGCAGATTTTTCCTGAGGTGGATGATTCGATAGAAGTAGATATCAACCCTGCTGACTTACGTGTGGATACTTATCGGGCTAGTGGTGCAGGTGGTCAGCATATTAATAAAACCGATTCTGCCGTACGTATTACGCATATCCCAACCAATACCGTGGTGCAGTGCCAAAGTGACCGCTCACAGCATCGCAACCGCGCAGAAGCCATGAATATGCTGAAAGGCGCGTTATACGCTTTAGAATTGAATAAACGCAATGCAGAAAAACAAGCACTTGAAGATAACAAAACAGATATCGGCTGGGGACATCAAATTCGTAGTTACGTATTAGACCAGTCGCGCATTAAAGATTTACGTACTGGTATTGAGGTGGGCAATACGCAAGGCGTGCTGGACGGAGACCTAGATCCGTTTATCAGTGAGAGTTTGAAGCAGGGCGTTTAAACTTTGCTTAAAACCCTGAATGAATATGATATAAATTATTTTGATGATTGAGTAAATGATGACTGAACAAACAAACCCGTTAGCAGAAGCTGTAGCCGTTGATGAAAATCATGTAATTGCCGAACGTCGTGAGAAGTTAAAAGTGATTCGTGAAGTCGCTAAAGCTAACAATAATGCGGCTTTTCCCAACGATTTTAAGCCACAACATCAGGCTGCAGCTTTACATGCGGAATTTGATGAATCAGATAATGAAATTTTAGATCCCAAAGCCGTGCAGGTGAGTATTGCCGGTCGTATGATGCTCAAGCGCGTGATGGGTAAGGCCAGTTTTGCCACGATTCAAGACGCAAGCGGTCGTATTCAGCTATTTATTTCCAAAGACAATTTAACCGACGCGCATAGTGAAGCGGTCTATGAAGCTTTTAAGCATTGGGATCTAGGTGATATTATTGCGGCCAGTGGTGTGTTGTTTAAGACCAAAACAGGTGAACTGTCAGTGAAAGTGAAAGAACTGCGCTTACTCACTAAATCACTGCGCCCACTGCCTGAGAAATTTCATGGTTTAGCGGATCAGGAAACAAAATATCGCCAACGTTATGTCGATTTAATGGTGAGTGAAGAAACGCGCGCCACCTTTATTGCACGCAGCAAAGTCGTGTCGGCGATACGTGGTTTTATGCTGGACAATCAATTTTTAGAAGTTGAAACACCGATGTTGCACCCCATTCCAGGTGGTGCATCGGCTAAGCCATTCATTACACATCACAATGCGTTAGATATGCAAATGTTTATGCGTATTGCACCTGAGCTCTATTTAAAACGTTTGGTGGTAGGTGGTTTTGAGCGGGTGTTTGAAATCAACCGCAATTTCCGTAATGAAGGTTTAAGTGTGCGGCATAATCCAGAATTCACCATGATGGAGTTTTATGCGGCATATACTGATTACCAATGGTTAATGGATTTCACTGAAAACTGTATCCGTGCGGCTGCAATTGCTGCACGTGGCACGGCAGTGTTGCAATATCAAGGCCGTGAAGTGGATTTGAGTGTGCCATTCCAGCGCTTAACTATAGTTGGCGCGATTCAGAAATATGCACCGCAATATACATTAGAGCAGTTGAATGACGCTGCTTTCTTACGTGCAGAAATCCTCAAACATGGCACCAAACCATTTGATCATGCTGGTTTGGGCGCGTTGCAGCTAGCGCTGTTTGAGGAAACGGCGGAAGCACAATTGTGGGAACCTACTTATATTATTGATTATCCAGTTGAGGTTTCACCGTTAGCCCGTGCCTCGGACAGTAACCCAGAAATCACCGAACGTTTTGAGCTGTTTGTTACAGGACGTGAAATTGCTAATGGTTTCAGCGAGTTAAATGATGCTGAAGATCAAGCTGCGCGCTTTCATGCACAAATGAAAGCCAAAGAAGCGGGTGATGCGGAAGCCATGTTCTATGATGCAGATTTTATCCGCGCACTGGAATATGGCATGCCGCCTACAGGTGGTTGTGGTATCGGTATCGATCGTTTGGTAATGCTCATTACTGATAGCCCAAGCATTCGTGACGTGATTTTATTTCCACATATGCGACCAGAAGCGCTTTAATAAAGTGTGGTAAATAAAACAATTATTTGAAATTACACATAGTTGCTAGTGCGATTGGAATCTACTCTAAGTCTATGATTTTAATATGATTTAGTTTAAATGTATCTTTGTTGTATTCACACAACAGATCATGCACTATTTATAGCCCTGTCATCAAATTGTCATATTAAGTCATCAAAATGCATCCGTTGTATTTAAGACACTTAAACGGGAGCAATTTGATGACTTTTAAACCACGCAGCATTGCCGCTGCAACCACTGCAGTACTCATTATGGGTTTTGGCGCAAATGCCATGGCCGACTCAACTTTTGACCTAGTTCAGGCATTAGTATCAAAAGGTATATTAACTGAAGAAGAGGCACTTCCTTTATTGAAAGGCCGTGAAAACGACATTCAATTAGCAGATAAAAAAGTCGCTGCTGAGGTTAACAAGCATGAATCAAAAGGTATTAAAATAAGCGAATATTTAGATGAAGTTAAATTAACTGGCGATATTCGTACTCGTTATGAGTATCGTAACGCTTCTGGTTTAACAAATGGCGCAAATGTTGGTTCCGGAACAACTGGTGGTGCTCAAGAGCAACTAGATCGTGGTCGTTATGCTTACCATATAGGTTTAGAAACAAGCTCAGATAAGAATTTTTTCGCAGAGTTTCGTTTAGCTTCAAATGCTGCTGCAAGATCACCTAATGTAACTTTTAGTTCAAATAGTCCAAATGGTTATAATGACAAATCTGGTGGTACAGTGTATGTTGACCGGGCTTACATAGGGTGGAACATAACTGATTGGTCCAGCGTGGTCGCAGGCCGCATGAAAAATGATTTATATAAGTCTGTTTTGAAGTTTGATAGCGACATAACACCAGAAGGCTTAAAAGAAAAGTTTAAATATAAAGTAAATGATCAGCTTGAATTATTCGGAAGCTTAAATCAATGGGCTGTTGCTGGAACACTTGATGAAATTCAATCTGGTGGTGGCCCAGTTACTAATACTCAAACAAGCCAATGGGAATATTTAGAACAAGTTGGAGCTCATTATAATATTGATGAGACCAAATCATTAAAAGCTGCTGTCAGTTATGAGTCATATACTGGCGCTTCTCATGGTTCTAGTGCTTTATATACTAATTTCAATCCAAATGCTGCTTCTGCTTATGGCGGTGTTGGTACATTGGGAGTTAACAATTTAAAAGTAATTGATATTCCAGTGGAATTTAATATCATGAATGGTAATACAGGCTTTAGATTATGGGCGGATTATGCTTATAATTTTAACGCTGATAAAAGAGCAATTGATTCTGGTATTAAGAATGCAGCCAATTTCCAAAATGAAAATACGGCTTACTTACTTGGTCTGCAAGTAGGTTCAGCTAAAGATTTAAAATCTTTTGAAAAGCAATCAACCTATTGGGGTGATACTGCTGGAATGTCGAAAGGTGACTGGTCTGGAAGACTATGGTGGCAACATATTGAAGCATTCGCTCTTAACCAAAATCAAATTGACTCTGACATAATGAACGCAATGGTTAATATGGAGGGTTGGGCTGCAAGTGGTGTTTATATGATTGGATCAAACGTTTTTGCAACTGCAACGTATGCACACGGATCAACAATCAACAAAGGTTTAGGCAACGGCCAATCATTGGATACAACTAAATCTAATATAGCACCTAACAATTACGATTTATTACAACTTGATTTAACATATAAATTCTGATTATTTATAACTTAATTAAGGAATCCTGTCTTGGCAGGATTCCTTTTACTTCTAATTTGATCATTAACTCATAGGTTATCTTTGTAAACTACTTTTACAATAGTAATACCATTATTAGAAGTTATGATTAAATTAAGTCCATGTAAATTCATGATGGTAGAAACAATACTTAAGCCAACACCATTACCAGAAACCAAGTTCTTTGTATTTAAACAACGATAAAATGGTTTTATGACCTTAGTTATTTCATCTTGTGGTATACCTAATCCGTTGTTTTCAATTTGTAATAAATAATTATTATTAAATGCACTAACAATAACGTAGCCGCCTATAGGGCTAAATTTAATAGCATTATCAACTAGGTTTAAAACTGCTTCAAATAAGAGGGCTTTATCACCATTGATTAATATTTCTTGTGTGGGTAATTGAAATTGCATTGAAACATTTTTTTCTTCTGCAAGGGGTGCGTAAATTTCTTGGATACTCATTAAGATGTCTTTGAAATCAAAACTCTCAAACATTGCTTTTTGCATGGAGCCTGAAATCTCGGATATTCTTAAAATAGCTCTAAATCTAAAAAGTAAAATATCAGTTTCATCAATCGCTTGTTCAATTGCTTGATGGTCAAGTGTCCCCTGTGACGAATGCAACAATCTATTAAGCATTGCACGTAAATGGGTGAGTGGTGTTCTAAGGTCGTGGGCGATACTATCTGTAGATGCTTTAATATCCAGTATGCGCTGCGCAATTTCATCAAGCATTTTGTTAACAATAACCGCCAACATATCAAGTTCATCGTCATTGCCAGCTATTGGTAGTCTTAAATTAATATCACCATTTATTATTTTTTGACTAACAGACTGTATTTCATTAATTCTCCGTACAGGATTAATGCTTAATTTAATACCAATAAAGGTGCCAACCAGAATAACAATCACGGCACTACCCAGTGCTTTGATAATAATATGGCGGATTTCATCTAATTGAATTTGTTTGCGCCCTATAAAAATTATATTGTGATTGGGTAGTTGTTCAGCAACTTCCAATACTGACTTGGTCGGAATATCCCAAAAATTTGATTGACTAGAAGCAATGAAATGCGGCGTACCGTCAACAATCAAATCTTTTGGAAGTGGAGCAGCGTTCCCTGAAACTTTACGGCCTTCAGGGGTGAAAATACCGTAAATATTAATCTTCCTAATATCGCGGTTTATGTCGTTTTCTATGGATTTAGACTGATCCTCCGTTGACATTATTTGATAACGGTGCAGCTCAGCTTTTAGAATATAGTTGGTTTGATTTTCAATAAAATTTGCTGTATCAAAATAAATTAAAGATAGCAAAATAATGACGCCGACTGCAAACATAGATCCATAAAGCAGAACAAGCCTAAAGGAAGTGGTACGCCAAGTATCGGATATTTTAACCAAGAATATAACCTGAGCCACGAACCGTTTTAAAGAGCTGAGCCAGTTCAGGTAAATCAATTTTTTTTCTTAATTGTGTTACATGCACATCTACTACATTCGTCCCAGGATCAAATGAATAACCCCAAACTGCCTCAAATAACATTGTTCTAGTCACGATTGAGGACGAGTTACGCATCAAAAACTCTAATAAACGAAATTCAGTAGAAGCTAGGCGTATTTTAAGTTCACCACGACAAGCAGTTCTGGTGAGTAAATCTAATTCTAGATCTGCAACAGTTAACTTAGTTTGATTAATCTGTAAGCCATGCCTGCGAAGCAATACTTCTATTCTTGCGACCATTTCATCTGGTGCAAATGGTTTGGTTAGATAATCATCCCCACCTGCACGTAAGCCTTTAATTCTTTCATCTACATCACTTAGCGCACTAATCATCAAAATTGGTACATCAATACCACTAGCTCTTAGTGAAGCGACAACTTCGAGCCCATTGCTGTCAGGCAACATGCGATCAAGTGTGATGATATCAAATTTATTGTTTGATGCGAGAGTGAGACCTTCTTTTCCTGTGGCCGCCCATTCCACATCAAAGCCATGATCAGTCAATTCCTCAATCATGTCTTTCGCAGTGATTTCATCATCTTCAATTATTAAAACTTTAATCATTAAAATTTCTCTTGAAATGTGCACTAACTATTAACATGGCAAATTTGTTGAAGTTAAATATACGAATGATCATTCATGCATTTTATAGCCAGTTGATGCATCAATAGTTTTTATATTGCT
The DNA here is from genome assembly GCA_043758775.1 of Methylophilaceae bacterium. GTDB lineage: Bacteria > Pseudomonadota > Gammaproteobacteria > Burkholderiales > Methylophilaceae > JACMMS01. The sequence continues at coordinate 56,770 of JAYVMU010000037.1, read as the reverse complement.
GGGGCTTTTAGTCCATCCACCGCCAAGCGCGCGTATTAAATCTATGCTTGCTATTAAAGAACGTGATGTAATGCTGAGCGAGGTGCGTTTTGTGCGGAGAGCAGCTTCTTCGGCATCAATGACCTCCAAATAGCTCACTATGCCCTCATGATAGCGGTTTGTGGACAGTTCCAAAGTGCGCTGTGCGGACTTGACCGCAGCCTGCTCATCCAAATTTTCTTCATGCAATTGGCGTAGCAATACTAAATTATCCTCAACTTCTTTGAAAGCATTTAATACAGTGCCTCGGTATTTTGCTGCCGCTTCATCCATGAGTGCTTGTGCGCGGTCAACTTCTGCATCACGTCGACCACCATCGAGCAAGGTTAGCAAGGCTGCAGGCCCAATTGACCAAAAGCTATTGGGTAGTGTTAAAAGACCAAGGCCACCAGTATTCTGGAAACCACCTGCTAGCCCTAGCGTAATATCAGGATAAAAAGCGGATCGTGCAACGCCTATCTCAGCGTTGGCTGCGGCAACTCGCCTTTCTGCAGCAGCGATATCAGGTCGACGCTCTAATAACGTAGAAGGCACGCTGACAGGAATGTCGGGTTGTTCAATATTGCCAGTTGAGGGGCTAATCGAAAAGGATGATGCTGATTCGCCTACTAAGGTTGCAATAGCATGTTCTAATAGCGAGCGACTAGCAATGACATCGGCAACTTTAGTTTGTGTTTCTTCAAGTTGTGTTTGGGCTCGTGAGAAGTCTTGTGCTGAAGCAATACCACCTTTAAATCTGTTTTCAATAATTGTAGATTGACGTCTGTAGGACTCAATCGCATCATTAAGAACTTTCTCTTCAGCATCTAGACTTCTTAGCTTTAAATAATCATTAGCTAAATTCGCATGTAGTGCAAGCCTTACGGACTCTAGTTCTGCTTCACTTGCCTGTAATGTTGCTTTACTTGAAGTGACTAAATTATGTACACGATCCCATAAATCTAACTCATAACTCGCAGCCAATCCAATCGTATTAGCCCCATAAGTGTTCGGCTGATTTGAACCTCGCAATGGCCTATCGTCGGATTGGCGATTAGCTGTAACGTCTGTAAAGCCTGACAGCGTAGGACTCAGCTCAGAGCTCGCCTCGGCTTCATATGCTTTTGATTCTTTGTATCTGGCAAACGCAATCGCTAAATCTTGATTTGAGCTATTGACTCGTTGCTCTAAAGAATTTAGAGTTTCATCATTAAATAGTTTCCACCAGTCGCCTCTTAACAGCTGATCAGATGGATGTGCTTTTTGCCATAGTCCTGATTCTTTAAAGTTATCAGGCACGGCCTGTTTCGGCACTTCATAAACTGGCGCTAATGAACATCCACTTAATACAATAATATTTGCGAATATTAAAGCCAAGTATTTATTTTTCATTACTTTATTCCAGCCACTTGCTTATTAGTATCAGTAATCGCGCTATGAACGATAGTTACCTTATCTCCTTGTGCCAAAGAGTCGGGAGGGGAGTCAATTATTTTGTCTGATTGCCCGATACCTGCTAAGACCTCCAAAGTGGTTCCTAAATCTCTGCCAATCTTAATTGGTTTAAGAACCACTTTATTGTCACTGTTTACTGTGGCAACTTCCATTCCATTTTTGCGAAATAGTATCGAGTCCGACGGCAATTGGTAAATACTCCCTTTGGTTGGAAGTGTAAAATGTACCTCCGTATAAGAACCAGGCAATATTTCGCCCGACTTATTGTCAGTTGACAATTCAACACTTAATGTACGTGAATCCTGATGAATAGAGTTTGATGTGCTCACAAGTTTTGCTTGATAAATTCTAGTAGGGTGTTCTGGAAAATGTAGCTCTGCTGTAAGCCCTGGTTTAATAAATGCCGAGAAACTTTGTGGAACTTCAATGTATACCCGTAATTTATCAATTTTAGCAACATGAAATAATGGTTGGCCACCATTGCTTCCTGGGTTAATTAACATTCCAATATCAGTCTTACGGTCAGTCACTACACCATCAAATGGTGCAGTAATATGATTAAATGACTGTTGCGCAAGTAGGCTATCCAGTTCGGCTTGTAGAGCATTTACAATGGCTTTTTTAGCTTTTGCATCACTTACCTTCTCATCGGCATCCTGATGAGAAACTGAATCACTAACTAATAGATTTTCCCATCGTTTAGCCGATATAGTGGCAAGCTCATAGTTTGCTTCTGCTTTTGCAAGATCAGCTTCTGCTTTATGAATTTGCTGATCAATCTCAGGGGTATCGATTATGCCAAGTAACTGTCCTGCCTTTACATGAGATCCAATATCGGTAGACCAACTTTTAAGATAGCCACCAACTCTTGCATAAATAGGTGCCTCAGTATACGCAGAAACACTACCGGGTAATATGATAGATTGCTGAGACTCTTCAAGCTGAGGAGTAAAAACTGACACTCGAACAACATCTTGTTCAATTACTACTTGTTTTAATATTTTTTCGTGATTAATACGACTTACTATTCCGGTTACGGCAACAGCTATTGCGATTAACAAAATGATTAGGCCAATCAGACGTAAACGTATGGAAGCTTTAGGCTGATTAAATTCATGCAACATTATTTTCTCCAGAGAACGGTAAGTTATTGCCATGAAGATGGCCATGTGGAACAAATTGTTTATGATGCCTATATATAAGGCTAAATATGACAGGAACAAAGAGTAGAGTGGCAACCGTTGCAAAAGTAAGGCCACCGATTACGGCACGACCTAATGGTGCATTTTGTTCCCCACCTTCCCCTAACCCTAGTGCCATTGGTGCCATTCCGATAATCATCGCAAGCGCAGTCATTAATACAGGGCGAAATCGAATGTACCCAGCCTCTATCGCCGCTGTCATCCCGCTACAACCATCCCTAAGTCGTTCAAGCGCAAAGCTGACCACTAATATGCTATTGGCAGTAGCTACCCCCATACACATGATGGCGCCAATTAAGGCGGGGACGGAAAGGGTTGTTCCAGTGACAAAAAGCATCCATACAATGCCAGCCAGAGCGGCTGGCAGGGCAGTAATTATAATAAACGGATCGAGCCAAGACTGAAAATTAACAACAATTAGTAAATAGATTAGTACAATTGCACCTAGCAAGCCAAATAATAGTCCAGAGTAAGAAGCATTCATTGCTTCCGTCTGACCTCGAAGTACTATGGTAGAGCCTTTGGGTAAATCCTTGGCGGTATCTTTTAAAATGTCATCGATATCATGAGATACGCTCCCTAAATCTCTATCTTGAGTGCTTGCGAAAATATCGATAGCAGGCTGAACATCATAATGCGAAATAACTCCGGCTCCTTGACTGCGAGTTATAGTAGCAAGGCCAGCTAAGGTTTGATTGCTTGATGAATTTCCAGAAGGAAGAGGTAGATTTTGTAGATCGCTAATGGACTCAAAGCGATATTGCGGTGCTTGGACTACAAGAGGATAGGAAACATGGTTTTTTGGATTTACCCAAAAGTTGGGTGCTGTTTGTAGGCTGCCAGACAGTGATACAAGCAAGCTAGTCGCGATATCTTTTTGACTTAATCCTAGTTGCTTAGCGAATGAGCGATCGACATTAACATGCAACTCAGGCTGGTTAAAGACCTGTTGGATGCGTAAATCAGTAATTCCAGGTACCTTTTTTATCCTTCGCATTAAATCAGCAGCATAAATTTGGTTTGCAGCACGATTAAATCCTCTAACTTGAACATCAATAGGTGCTGGAAGTCCGAAGTTTAGAATTTGGCTGACAATATCAGCCGGTAAAAATGCAAAATTTACACTAGGGAAATTATTGCTAAGTGATTTTCGCAGCTGCTTTACATAATCACCAGTTGGATGATGATTTTCATTTAGTGTGATAATAATATCAGCATCAGCAGGCCCAATTGGAGAGGAGTTGCTGTAAGTTAAGTTAATGCCACTCACTGGGAGACCAATATTGTCAATGATGTTTTTAATTTCTTTAGCAGGTATCTCTGTGCGTATCTGCTTTTCAATTTCATCACAAAGCCTTGCAGTTTCTTCAATTCTCAAGCCAGTTTGCGCTCTTATATGAAGTTTAATTTGTCCTGCATCTACCGATGGGAAAAAGTTTCTACCTAACCAAGGAACAAGTGCAAAAGATACAAACACTACAGCTAGAAAACCAAAGATAAATGTACGTTGATATGCCATAGCTAGTAACAATAAGTTTTTGTAAACCTCTCTAACTTTACTAAATCCTTTTTCAAATAGTTGCTGAAATCTGACTAGTGGATTGTTTGATAGCTTTACGCTGATGTCATTGGTTCCATTTAAATCGTTGTGGCTAGTGGGCTGAGCGTGAGGCTTTAACAAATAGTTGGCTAATGTAGGGACTAATGTACGTGAAAGAATAAATGAGGCAATCATGGCAAATATTACGGCTTCAGCAAGCGGTACGAAAAGATATTTTGATACGCCTTCTAGAAAGAACATTGGTATGAATACAATACAAATACACATTAATGAAACAAAAGCAGGCCCAACAATTTGATTTGCTCCGTCTAAGATAGAGGCTGTCACATGCTTACCTGATTCTAGATGCCAATTAATATTTTCAATGGTCACTGTTGCGTCATCAACCAATATACCAACTGCCAAAGCTAAGCCGCCTAGCGTCATGATATTAATTGTCTGCCCCAGCGCTGAAAGAGCCATGATAGATGCAAGAATTGCTAGTGGTATTGATATGGTAATGATTAGAGTTGATCTCCAACTTCCAAGAAATAAAAGAATCATAAGCCCTGTGAGAGCTGCTGCTATGATGCCCTCACGAATGACTCCTGCGACTGAGGCTTTTACAAATTGAGATTGATCTCCTACTAACCCAACAACAAGCCCTTTAGGCGCTCCAGCTTCAATCGTAGGTAATAAGGCTTTAACATGCTCAATAATATCAAGCGTCGATGCAGTGCCATTCTTTTGGATGGTCGTTAGTACAGAATGCTTGCCATCAACTCTAACCAGATTTTGTTGTGGAGTGAACCCGTCTCGGACATGTGCAACATCTCTCAGGAAAACGGTTGAACCGTCGACTGTTTTTATAGGTAAATCATTTAATTCATCTAACTCTTTAGGGCTAGCGTTTAATAAAACATTATATTCAAATTTACCTATTTTTTCGGTGCCTGAAGGAAGAATCAGATTCTGCGTTGAGATTGCATTAGTAACATCTTCAGGTGATAAGTTTTTCGCCCGTAAAGCCTCCATATCTAAATCAACCTGGATCTGGCGATTTTTACCACCATATGGCGAAGGCACCGCAGCACCTTCAACTTGTGCCAGTTGCGGGCGAATAAAGTTGTTTGAAATATCAAACAACTGATTATCAAGTAAAGTTTTGCTGGAGAGTGCTAATTGCAGTATAGGGACACTTGATGCATTGTATGTCAAGACTAATGGGGGGGTTATGCCTGGAGGCATGCGTTTAAGCACTGTCTGAGATACCGCAGTAATTTGACTTACGGCACCATTAATATTAACGCCAGGATGAAAAAATACTTTAACAATGGCTACGCCAGGTAATGACTGTGACTCGATGTGTTCGATATCATTAACTGTTGTAGTCATTTGCCTTTCATAGTAGGTTGTTATCCGGTCAGACATTTCACTCGCAGGTAAGCCGTTATAGGTCCAAACCACACTAACTACGGGTACTTTAATATCAGGAAAAATATCCGTACGCATATTGACATAAACCAGCGGACCTAAAAGGAGAATCAAAATCGCCATTACAATAAACGTATAAGGTCGACTTAAAGCGACACGAACAATCCACAACATTAGTATTTGTTCCTTTTGATAGAAATGTATTGCATCAAACTTATGGTCAAATCAAGTTTTGTATTCAATATAAACATACAGAAATTTATATTGAATACATTTAATAAGTATTATGCTGGAATTTTAATTTCCATTTATTAAATAATGTTTAATAACGAAATCCTAATGGACCTCACGCCTACTTAACGGAGTCCATAGCTTGGGATCAACTCCTTCTTCAATACTCCGTGCACTTGTATATATGGATTGCGATAGATGGTTTCGTGTGGAACATGATTGTGCTCTTCAGTGGGATGCAACCCCCTAAGCCAACCAGAGAGTTGTTCTGGTTACCAACTTGATTGAAGTTTGTCAGCGACGGTTTAAACTAAAGTTGAGTGACTCGTTAGCTTACATCGCATTTGGCAGCGGGTAATACCATGCAGTTTGGTCTATTTGCGTGGTTCGGTATTGTTGATTATATGCATTGTGTTTAATTTTACGAGTGGTATTTGATGATGTATATCCCAATCGATGGTGTTAAGCGAATAAAATAAATTCTAATTATATTAATCGAGCCGTTTATTAATAGGCCCATTTCAATAGCTCATTTAGTTAATAAATTTCATTTAATAATGTTGTTAAGCACGCATATTAGCCGTTCGGATTTGGCTTTAGCAATCTCAACAAACTAATGTTTGCCGTGTTATATATTTTCTGAGAATGATGTAATATACACGATATTCCCAAACGGGAATATCGTGTATTAGCAACCGCCATGGAAAAATCATGATTAAACACAAAGTAAGTTTTATAGCATCTCTTTTCATATTGGGGAACATACTTACCCCGTTAGCCTATGCTGACGATGATTCATTCTTTACTAACTGGTTAGAGAATGTCAGTCAGACACAAGAGAGTCAACCACACTGGATGACCCCGTTGGTCACCGTGACACCTCGACTAGAACAGGAGTACAGGTTCGATTATAGCCATTCTGACAAACCCAAAAGCGTTGTATTAGATAACTATGGTGGCGGCAAAGGGCTGGAATTTATTCCGAGCGAAAATACCGAAATTATTGTGGGCATTCCTGCCTATGAAGATCAGTCGACGCCGAAAACAAGCACTACAGGTACTGGCTGGGGTGACGAAAGCTTGCTACTCAAATACCGTATTGCAACAGCTAACGAAGAGCATGGTAACTACATCGTCAGCGCATTTCTTGGTGCCAGCATACCGACAGGTAGCGATTTATTTACCAATCATCACACTATAGTTACTCCAACAATTGCCGTGGGCAAGGGCTGGGGAGATAGGGATAGCGGGTTCGATATTCAAAGCACATTAGGTATCTCTGTTCCTACTGCTGGCGTAGACACACTTGGCCGACTAATGGTTTGGAATACTGCATTTCAAGGTCATATATGGAAATTTTGGCCAGAAATAGAAACTGGCTATACACACTGGTACGGAGGTGAGCATGCTGGAAAAAACCAATTAGTTGTCACTTACGGGACAACAATTGGCCGCTTCGAAATAGAAAAGCGAGTAAAAGCAACTGTTGGACTTGGCTATCAAACCGTACAAGGAGCTCAAGAAGTTAATTTACAACATGGGATAGTTACAACTTTACGAGTAACGTTCTAACCAAAAATACAAAGCGGCGTCAGATAGGAATCAGTTTTCAGCAAGCTTTGAATATATAAGACTGAGTTCCCTATCAGCAGCTTTGGTCATCTTAGTTTCCATCGTGCGGTAACTTTGTAAAAGCAGCTCACCAAGTTCGCTGATTTGTGCTCCACCACCATGGGAGCCGCCATGCATCGTAATGACAATTGGTTTTTTGAAGCTCTGATTCATTACATTCACAAGCTCCCATGCACGACGGTAAGACATTTCCATTGAATTCGCAGCCTTAGAAATAGAGCCAAGCTTCTTAATTGCTTCAAGCAACTGTGCTTTACCTGGACCAATAACTGTATTAGACCCATAAGCAATACGTATTTTAAGTTTACTTTCCATACAGACATTATCAAGGAGATGGAGTGCAGTTTCAAGGTTATTATATCTGAGATAACATGGACTGGACTTCCCAGAATGTCATAGATGCTCGTTAGTACGTTAGACGAGCTTATTATTTAGATTACTATTAGTCCAATAGCGATTGTTAATTTACCTATACCAAATCCAGACTTTAAACATTATTAAATTACCTTTTAGTTAGAAATGTAAGTGCAGCAGGTGAAAATTAGCGTCTGTAAAACGTACTCTTATAAACTTTCTAACCTAAATAAGTTAAATTATGTTCCATAATATGCTATAACTTATTTTCAAAGTAACATCGCATTAACGAGATAATGAAAGAGCGTTTTTATGTACAAACACCCATTAGCCAACCGCGAAAAAATGACCCCAAGAGAAGCGTTCGATATACTTGTAGAAGGTAACCATCGTTTTGTAAATGATTTGACAGAACCTAAGAACCACCGTGATTTAGCGATTATTACTAAAAATTCTCAACACCCATTTGCGGGGGTGTTGAGTTGTAGTGATTCGCGCGCGCCAACGGAATTTATATTTGATCAGGCATTGGGTGATATTTTTAGTGTGCGTTTGGCAGGCAATATTGCCTCGAATAAAGCGATTGGCAGTTTGGAATTTACTTGTAAACATTTAGACAGCAAGCTAATTGTGGTACTTGGTCATACTGGTTGTGGTGCAATTACAGCGGCCTGTGATAATTTTGAAGAAGGGCATATTGGTGAAATTGTTGGTTTGATTAAGCCAGCGGTTAGCTTGGAAACGACGGTGCAACATAATCGTAATTCAGAAAATGCTGATTTTTTGGCCAAGGTTTGTAAGCTCAATGTGGATATTCAGATTAGACGCATGTTGTCTGAGAGCAAGATTTTAAGTGAGCTGTTAGAGCAGAAGAAAATAGGCTTAGTGGGTGGTATTTATGATTTACATACTGCACAAGTGAATTTTATTGATGGCGATTATATTTTTTAATGAGCTATAACCTCGGTAGTTTATATGGAAGTAATTTAATTTTTTTTGGTTTAAAAAGTTAAATTACTTACGTAATCTTTTAGTCGCTATAGTTGCAAAGTTTTAACGGTGACCTTCTTTTGCCATATTAATGGAGTATTTAGGTATCTCTATTACTATGTCTTGTGTCCCAACAATTGCTTGACAAGATAAGCGTGATTTTGGCTCTAAACCCCAAGCTTGATCTAGCAAATCTTCCTCATTTTCTTGCGTATCATTCAAGCTGCTGTAGCCTTCACGTACAATCACGTGACAGGTTGTGCAAGCACAGACTTGGTCACAAGCGTGATCAATATCAATTTCATTTTCTAGCAGAGTTTCGCAAATAGAATTGCCAGTCTGGGCTTCAATCGCTGCACCATCAGGGCAGAGCTCTACGTGTGGCAATACAATGATTTGTGGCATAAATTCTCTTTCTATTAGCGATGCATACTTAAAAAGTATTGGTTAAAGATTAATCTCATTTAAGTGCTGCCCAGCCAAAGCTTTATTGACTGATGCATCCATGCGTTTTGTAGCGTAGGCTTCAGTGGCATGATTGAGTGTATCAACAGCTTGGGTAATGGCATGGCTATCTGTTTTTGCCGTCAGTTCTCGCAGAGCTTGCATTTCAGTCTCAATTGCGGCGCGCTCTTTAGAGTTCAGCAGCACGTTGCCATCCTGTGCTAGCGCAGCACTAATGGCTTCAATAATACTGTTAGCATCAACAATGGCTTCGGCTAAAGCACGAGCTTCTTTATCTGTGTTGGCTTTTTCAAATGAGCTTTTCAACATCGATGTGATTTCATCTTCACTCAAGCCGTAAGATGGTTTTACGGTAATGTTAGATTCCACACCGCTGGTTTGTTCACGCGCTGATACACTGAGTAAACCATCGGCATCTACGGTAAATGTCACGCGAACACGTGCCGCTCCAGCCACCATAGGTGGGATGCCACGTAATTCAAAACGTGCCAGTGAACGACAGTCAGACACTAATTCACGTTCACCTTGCACAACGTGGATGCTCATGGCGGTTTGGCCATCTTTGTAAGTAGTAAATTCTTGCGCGCGCGCAACCGGCAGTGTGCTGTTACGATGAATCACTTTTTCTGCCAGGCCACCCATGGTCTCCAAGCCAAGCGATAGCGGAATCACATCGAGTAATAGTAAATCATTTTCGCTGCGATTACCTACCAGTGTATTGGCTTGTATCGCTGCACCGAGTGCGACAACTTTATCGGGATCCAAATTGGTCAGGGGTTCTTGCTTAAAGTATTCTGCAACGGCTTTGCGTACTTGTGGCATACGTGTAGCACCACCTACCATCACTACACCTTTGATGTCATCTGTGCTTAAATCTGCATCACGCATGGCACGCCGTGTCGGGTTAAGCGTTTTAGTCACCAGCGCTTGTGTCATACCCATAAAGGCCTGACTGGTGAGCGTTAAGTTCACTACTTCACCATTACTAAGCACGCTAGTGATTTGTGCAGACATATGCTCAGTCAGCCACTCTTTAGCTTCACGGGCTTTGGTCAACAGTATGCGCGTATCAGTCGCATTGAGAGGGGTTACTTTCGCGCCATTGGCTTGTAGTTGTTCTAGCGCCCAGCAAAAAATACGCTGGTCAAAATCATCACCGCCCAAAGCGCTATCGCCGTTAGTAGCCAGCACTTCAAATACGCCTTTAGATAAGCGCAAGATGGAAATATCAAACGTGCCGCCACCTAAATCGTAAACGACATAGATGCCTTCAGATGCATTATCCAGACCATAAGCTACGGCCGCGGCAGTAGGCTCATTGAGTAAGCGCAGTACATTCAGGCCAGCGAGTCGTGCGGCATCTTTAGTTGCTTGGCGCTGGGCGTCATCAAAATACGCCGGTACTGTAATGACTACACCAACCAGCTCGCCACCAAGCGTTTGTTCGGCACGTGTTTTAAGTGTTCTTAAAATTTCAGCTGAGATTTCAACCGGGCTTTTTGCGCCTGTGCGTGTTTCAATTTGCAGCATGCCGTCTTTATCGACAAACTTATAAGGCAGATGCGCGTAGTCGGCGATATCTTTAAGGCCGCGCCCCATAAATCGTTTGGCAGAAAGAATCGTATTATGCGGGTCTTGTGATTGCTGCACTTGTGCTTCGTGACCAACAATAATCTCACCATTGGCGGCGTATTGCACGACTGATGGTAATAAAGCATGCCCGAACTCATCGAATAGTACGCTGCTTAAACCACTGCGTACAGTGGCAACCAGTGAGTTGGTGGTGCCTAAATCAATGCCTACTGCCAGTTTGTGTTGGTGAGGAGCGGCACTCATGCCTGGTTCTGATATTTGTAATAAAGCCATGCTGTTTAATCTTAGGTTTCTATACGGTTGTTTCTAGCTTAGTGATTGCTTGTTTAACATCGGCTTGTACTTTATCGATAAAGCTGAGTTTACGCACAAGTTCAGTGGCAAGGTTGAGGTGTTCCTGGTCTTGCGTGTTATCTAGCGCATGCGCTACATCGTGTTGCATGGCTTTAGTCGATTGTTGCATCTCTCTTAATAGCGTTTCTAACGCGTTGATATCACGTGCATGTTTTGCATCTTCCATCGTTTCACGCCATTCCATTTGTCGCATTAAAAAATCCATCGGCATGGCAGTGTTGCTATGTTCTAAACTATCAATGCCTTGTAGTTGCAACATGTATCTGGCACGCGCGGTTGGATTTTTAAGTGTTTGATAAGCTTCATTCGCTGTCGTGGCAAGCTGCATAGACTGCATGCGCTCGTTAGCAGTTGCGGTCACGAATTTATCAGGATGTACTGCAGTTTGCAGTTTGCGGTAATTGAGGTCTAAAAGTTGCGCATCAATAGTAAACTGGTGGGGCAGATTAAATAAATCAAAGTAATTTTGCATAGTTTTAATTAGCCAAGACTATAGGGTTAGACTAGTTGGCTAATGTGTTTTACACAGTAAAACTCTCGCCGCAACCGCACTCATCTTTCACATTAGGGTTGTTAAACTTAAACCCTTCGTTCAGGCCCTCTTTGGTGAAGTCCAGCTCAGTGCCGTCGATGTAGACCAAGCTTTTTGGATCGACGATAATCTTGACGCCAAAGCTTTCAAATGTCACATCTTCAGCTTGTACCTCATCGACAAACTCAAGTGTATACGCCATGCCAGAACAGCCCGTGGTTTTAACAGCCAAACGTAAACCTACGCCTTTGCTACGATTAGCAAGGAATTTTTCAACACGTTTTGCAGCGACTTCTGTTAGTGTGATTGCCATATTTATTTCTCTATTTTTTGTAAGAGTGCAACAACTGCACCCTTACCAATCATTATGCAGTTACTAAATTATACCGCTTGTGCAGCAGCCAGTCGCTTCGCTTTAATATCTGCTACAGCTGCTTTAATTGCATCCTCTGCCAATACTGAGCAATGGATTTTGACTGGCGGCAATGCGAGTTCTTCCGCAATGGCAGTGTTCTTAATCGCATACGCTTCTTCTACAGTCTTGCCTTTCAGCCATTCGGTGACCAGTGAGCTAGAGGCAATGGCTGAGCCACAACCGTAAGTTTTGAATTTAGCATCTTCGATAATGCCGTCATCATTCACTTTAATCATCAACTTCATCACGTCGCCACAAGCTGGAGCACCGACCATACCAGTGCCAACTTGCGGATCGTTCTTATCTAATGAGCCCACGTTACGCGGGTGTTCATAGTGGTCTAAAACTTTATCTGAATATGCCATTTTAATTCTCCTTTAGTGGGCAGCCCACTGTACTTTACTAATATCAATACCATCTTTGAACATATCCCAAAGTGGCGATAATTCACGTAATTTGCTCACTTTACTTTTTAGCAAGGCGATGGTGTAATCCACATCGGCTTCTGTCGTAAATCGACCAATAGAAAAGCGAATCGAGCTATGTGCCAACTCATCATTACGGCCCAAAGCGCGTAATACATAACTTGGCTCCAAACTCGCCGAAGTACAGGCAGAGCCGCTTGAAACAGCAATGTCTTTTACTGCCATAATGAGCGATTCACCTTCAACATAGTTGAAACTGATGTTTAAATTATGCGCTACGCGATGGTTCAGGTCGCCATTGACGTAGGTTTCTTCAATTTCTTGCAAACCGTGCAATAGCTTGTCACGCAACTTACGAATTTTAACATTTTCTACTGCCATTTCCTCACGTGCGATTTTAAACGCCTCGCCCATGCCCACAATTTGGTGTGTCGCCAGTGTGCCTGAACGCATGCCACGCTCATGGCCGCCGCCGTGCATTTGTGCTTCGATGCGGATGCGTGGTTTGCGGCGTACATAAAGCGCGCCTATGCCTTTAGGGCCATAGGTTTTATGGGCAGAAAAACTCATTAAATCGACAGGTAGTGTTTCTAAATCAATCTCCACTTTGCCAGTAGCTTGTGCTGCATCGACGTGGAAAATAACATTGTTTTCACGGCAAATATTACCAATCGCAGTGATATCTTGAATTACACCAATTTCATTATTTACCAACATGACTGACGCCAACACGGTATCAGGGCGAATCGCTGCCTTAAATTTTTCTAAGTCTAACAAACCATTAGGCGTTGGCTCTAAGTAGGTCGCGGTGAAGCCTACTCGTTCCAGCTCACGTACTGTATCAATTACTGCTTTGTGTTCAGTTGCCACGGTAATAATATGCTTACCTTTGCCACTGTAAAAGTTCGCTGCGCCTTTAATCGCTAAGTTGTTGGACTCAGTTGCGCCCGATGTCCAGACGATTTCACGTGGGTCTGCACCGACTAGTTTTGCAACCTCTACACGTGCATTTTCAACGGCTTTTTCTGCTGTCCAGCCATAAGGGTGGCTCCGTGACGCCGGATTACCGAAGTGTTCAGTAATGTAGGGAATCATTTTTGCAGCGACACGGGGGTCTACCGGCGTAGTGGCAGAATAATCCAAATAAATTGGCTCACGTTCCGCGTGGTGCGCTGTCACTTCTTTAACTTTCTCTTCTAATACTGCTGACATTTTATTTCCTACTCTAAAAATTAAATTTTATTTTTTAATACACAGCCGCTTAAGCGACTTGTACATTATGTGCGACTGTATCGAATCGCACACCCGTCATTTGTTTTAATCGTTGCAACTCTTGTTTAAGTATGACTAAAAATTGGTCAACTTGTTCTATTGTGTTACTACCTAACCCATCAGCGCCAAAGCTCACACGAACAGCGCCGCGAGCCGTATCTGGCGCCACACCCATGGCAAGCAATACATGGCTAGGTTCCGTGCTATCACTGGAGCAGGCAGAGCCACTCGCCACAGCAAACCCTTTGCGATCTAAAGCCATGACCAAGGTTTCACCCTCAATATTGGGGAAGGCAAAGAAACTAGTATTGGATATACGTGTAACTTTGTTACCAAACATCACTGCACCCATTTGCGCTAAACCTTGCTCTAAATGATCACGCAAAATTTTTGTGTGGTTAGAGCGTATTGCTAACTCACTTACAGCCAACTCACAAGCCGCACCAAAACCTACAATGGCTGCGACATTCTCTGTGCCGCTACGCAAGCCTTTTTCTTGTCCACCACCATGTAACAAAGGCACAATGTCCACACGCTTATCCAGCACCAAGGCGCCTGCACCTTGAGGACCATAAATTTTATGTGATGAAATTGTCATCGCATGTACATTCAAGTCAGCAAAATTGACTGGCATCTTGCCAAGTGCTTGTACTGCATCGGTATGTACATAAGCTTTAGATTGCTTGGCTATTTCGGCAATCGCATTTATATCCTGAATCACACCAGTTTCATTATTCACCATCATGACCGATACCAATGAGGTGGGGTTTTGCCCCCCGTTTTTCAAGATATTTTGCAAGTGTATTAAATCGAGCTTGCCGTCGTTATCTACTGCAATAACTTTGGTTTTGTAACCATATTTTTGTAGTGCAAAAGTAGGTCGCGTGACACAAGGGTGTTCAATGCTGCTTACTGCGATTTGGCTATTAGGTAAATTGCCAGTAATGCCGTTAATCGCAAAGTTATTCGCTTCAGTGCCACTGGCAGTAAAAATTACTTGCGAAGGATAAGCCGCGACCGCATTAGCAACCTGTTCACGCGCTTGTTCAACAGCATCGCGTACCGTGCGACCATATACATGCCGGCTAGTTGCATTGCCATGTTGCATGGTCATAAATGGCAACATGGCTTTAAACACGCGCTCATCTAGCGCGGTCGTGCTGTTGTTATCGAAGTAGATGCTAGCCATAGCTTTAGTGCGCCCTTAGCCGCTCACCGATTCTGTAGCTGTGCAAGGTTTTCTGGGCGCAAACATAACTTGCTTGCCGTTTTTTTCGCAACTGGCTTCATGTTCTTTATTAAGGTTGGCTTCTTGCTGATTTCTCACCATGTCAGCTAGAGTCACACCTGATAAATAATCTAAAATCTTGCTGTTAAGTGACGCCCATAAATCGTGGGTCATACAGCGACCTTCTTCACCATGGCAGTTTTCTTGCCCGCCACACTGTGTTGCGTCTATTTGTTCATCGACTGCCGTGATAATCTGTGAGATGCTAATTTCTTCATGTTTTTTGCCAATGCGATAACCACCACCTGGCCCGCGCACACTTTTCACTAAGCCTTGCTTGCGTAAGCGGCTAAATAATTGCTCAAGATATGATAATGAAATAGCCTGACGTTCACTAATGCCAGCCAAAGTCACAGGCTTGTCACTCTCGCTTATAGCAAGGTCTAGCATAGCAGTAACGGCAAATCGGCCTTTGGTTGTGAGTCTCATGGTGTTTTAATATAGCGTTCTTAAGCGATAGTTTTGTTTAAATGTACTTCAATTGGTTTAATCACGAACCGTGATTCTATAATAACCTACTATTTTAGTCAATTATTATCGAGTTTGGTTCGGCGATGTATTTTCGTGGATTATTCAGCTTGTGCTTTTTTCAAACGTGGTTTTTTTGTGGCAAATGCTCCACCTAGTTCAATATCTGATTTTTCATCTGTAAGTTGTGCTAGCTGATTTTTTAATGCCTGCAATTCTAAATCCTGCTTGGCGGCATGGTCTAATAATGAATGTATGGCTTTGGTCATTGGATCATTATTGACGTCACCAACCGCATAGGCTGAAAAGCCAATTTTTTGAGCGGTTTCATCACGTTTTTTGGCTTTTTCTTCTTCTAGAATACGTGCAGGAATACCTACTGCAGTCGCATTTTCAGGCACATCCTTGACCACAACAGCATTAGAGCCGATTTTTGCACCAGCGCCGACAGTAATTGGGCCTAATACTTTTGCGCCCGCACCGATGACCACGCCATTTTTTAAGGTTGGATGGCGCTTGCCTTTATTCCAAGAAGTGCCACCTAAAGTGACGCCGTGGTACAGTGTGCAGTCGTCACCGATGACTGCGGTTTCGCCAATGACAACGCCCATGCCGTGATCGATAAATACTCGATGACCAATGGTTGCACCAGGGTGGATTTCAATGCCAGTAAGCCAGCGTGCAATATGGGAGCTGAAACGAGCTAGCCAATAAAGTTGAATGTTCCATAATGCATGTGATACACGATGCATCATCAGTGCATGTACACCAGGATAAGTAGTCAGTATTTCCCAGTGCGTGCGTGCCGCTGGGTCACGCTCGAATACGATTGAAATATCTTCTTTAATGTGCTCAAACATTGGGTTCAATATGGCGATAACGAAAATATTATTATGCCATAAAATGCTATAGTTGACTATTTTAGTAGGGAAATATGGCTGGAGAAATCAAGATTAATATTTATCGTGTTTTCTTGGTACTTTAGTCAGCGTTAATATACCGCGGAGTAAATTTACTTCTTCTTTTTCTAATCTAGTTCTGGCGTAGATGCGGCGGATTCTTTCCATGAGTTTTTTTGGTGCAGCTGGATTTAAGTAGCCAATGTATAACAAGGTTTCTTCCAGATGCGCATAAAAGCCTTCTATGCTATCTATTGTTGCAAGCTCATTGGTTTTATTCGGCGATAATTCTAAAGGAAAATCAGCGCTTTCAAGCACTGCCATGCGCAGTTCGTAACACATGACTTGTACGGCAGCGGCTAAATTGAGTGATGAATATTCGGGATTAGCTGGAATCATTGCCAGCATCTGGCAGCAATCTAATTCCGCATTACTTAAGCCACTCATTTCTGTGCCGAAGACTAAGGCTACAGGTTGACTCGCAGCAATTTCAATAGCGCGACCAGCGGCTTGTCTTGTAGTTAGTAGCTCATGTGATAGCTGTCGTTTACGTGCACTTAAGCCAATAGCAAATGCGCAGCCAGTTAATGCTTCAGTTAGGCTAGTACACACAATGGCGTTTTCTAGCAAATTTGCTGCACCAGTTGATAATGCGGTGGCATGAGCATCAGGAAAGGAGCCTGGATTAACCAAATATAAACTACTTATGCCCATGGTTTTCATGGCACGCGCAGCTGAACCTATATTGCCAGGATGGCTAGTCTGGCACAGCACGACGCGAAAATTATTGAGTATGCCTAAGCGTTTGTTGAGCTGATCGTTGGATTGGATATTGGTTTGCAATTTAGCCTGACTTTGATGTAGAAAACCTTGTTTTGTAGGTGTTATTCGTAAATATTTGGTTGCAATTTGTTAGAAGTATGCAATCAACGGTAAAATAGCATTTTAACAGCTCTTTAAACTAGTGCTAAACATCAATGCTAAAGTAAAACTAGGGCAGAAATCAACCTAGACCTTAGCAAAAGTCAATTGGAAAATCACATGCATCCCATGCTTATCAATGCCGTTAAGGCTGCACGCCTCGCTGGCGACATTATTAATTTTGCCTCGCGCGATTTGGGCACGCTTAAAATTCAAACCAAAACCTATAATGATTTTGTGACGGAAGTAGACCGTGCCGCTGAAAAAATTATCATTGATACGTTAAGAGAGGCTTATCCAGATCACGGTTTTTTGGGCGAAGAGAGTGGCAATAGTAATAGCGAAGCGGAAAATATCTGGATTATTGACCCATTAGATGGCACGACCAATTTTCTTCATAGCTTTCCGCAATATTGTGTGTCTATTGCCTTGCAGCAAAAGGGCGTGCTGACACAAGCGGTCATTTACGACCCAGTGCGCAATGATTTATTCACGGCAACTAAGGGTCGCGGTGCATTTTTAAACGACAAACGTATTCGTGTCGGTAGTCGTAATAAATTGCAGGAATCATTAATCTCAACCGGTTTTCCATTCCGTGATTTTACGCATCTCGATACTTACCTTGCCATGTTTAAAGACATGATTAAGAAAACTACAGGTATTCGTCGCCCAGGTTCGGCGGCTTTGGATCTGGCTTATGTCGCAGCAGGATGGACTGATGGTTTTTTTGAGCTTAATTTGTCGGCGTGGGATATTGCCGCAGGTGCGTTGTTAGTGCAGGAGGCTGGCGGCATCGTAGGTGATTTTGAAGGTAATGAAAGCTGGATTGACTCTGGCAATATCGTAGCTGGTAACCCTAAAGTATTTGCACAGATGCTACAAACACTAGCGCCACATTTAACAGATAATTTAAAAACGGCTGCGGCAAAAAATGCAAAAGTAAAAGTTGAGCCAGAAGATAATGGTCCGGAGTTGTGGGTTTAATTTTTAGAGATTATTTAATCTACAACCCGAATTAAAGCTATCGTGACTGCAAACAGTTTAATACAACATCAGCCACAGCACACCCCCATGATGCGCCAATACTGGGCGATTAAGGCACAGCATCCTGATATGCTGTTGTTTTACCGTATGGGGGATTTTTACGAACTGTTTCATGATGATGCCGAGCGCGCATCTAAGCTGTTGGGTATTACATTAACTAAACGCGGTTCTAGTAACGGTGAGCCGATTCGCATGGCGGGAGTGCCGTACCATGCTGCCGAACAATATTTAGCGAAACTGGCAAAATTAGGTGAAGCGGTCGCAATCTGTGAGCAAATTGGCGACCCTGCGACCTCTAAAGGTCCTGTCGAGCGGCAAGTTACACGTATACTTACTCCCGGTACACTCACCGATAGCGCATTGATGGATGATACGCGTGACAATCAATTACTGAGTGTGTTTCAGGGTGAGAGTTTAATTGGGCTGGCACGCATCAACTTAGCTTCCGGCACATTTGTCTTAAGCGAAATTGCCATAGGCTTGCTGGCGCAGGAACTGGAACGCATCCATCCGGCTGAAGTATTAATTGCCGATGATTTTAACCATGCGGCAATATCTGCTATTAAGTGCCCTAAAAAACGATTAGCCACTTGGCGGTTTGATTCTGATGCGGCTTTTCAAACGCTGACTAAACAATTTAATACTTACGATTTGAACGGTTTTGGTTGTGCCGATTTGCACCCTGCGGTTTGTGCTGCGGGAGCGTTACTGGATTATATTAAACATACCCAACGCAGCACTGTGCCGCATTTAAGTAGCTTATCTGTCGAACAAACGAGTCAGTTTATTCAATTAGATGCTGCCACGCGGCGTAATCTAGAGATAGACCAAACCTTGCGTGGTGAAGACTCACCTACGTTGTTTTCACTACTCAATACTACACAAACCGCCATGGGTGCTCGCTTGTTGCGACATTGGCTGCATCATCCGTTGCGCGATACGCAGCTCGTTGCTAAGCGGCATGAGGCAGTGAGTGCGTTACTTAATCAAAGTCAATCTGCAAACCTGCAAACTGCGCTAAAGCCCATCGGTGATATAGAGCGCATCACTACACGTATTGCGCTTAAAACCGCTAGACCACGTGATTTATCGGGTTTGCGTGAAAGTTTGCAACAGTTGCCGTTATTGCAAACGTATTTGATAGCGGCGAACTCAAGCTTGCTGGAAATGCTAGGCGCTAGTTTGCAAGTGCCGCAGGGCTTGATGGATTTGTTGCATAAAGCCATCAAATCAGAACCGTCACTGGTGTTGCGCGAAGGCGGAGTAATTGCCGATGGTTTTGATGTTGAGTTAGATGAATTACGTAGTATACAAACCAACCATGGTGATTTCCTGCTCAAGTTTGAAGCGGCGGAAAGAGAGCGTACGGGTTTAACTAATCTCAAGGTTGAGTACAACAGCGTACACGGTTTTTACATTGAAATTAGCCGTGCGCAAGCTGAAAATGCACCGACGGAATATCGTCGTCGCCAAACCTTAAAAAACGTAGAGCGGTTTATCACGCCTGAGCTTAAAGCCTTTGAAGACAAAGTATTGTCAGCAAATGATCGTGCATTAGCGCGTGAAAAGATGCTGTATGAAGAGGTGCTGAATCTTTTAGCGCCCTATATCATTGCCCTGCAAACCAATGCTGGTGCAGTGGCTAGTCTGGATGTGCTGTGCTGCTTTGCCGAGCGCGCCACAAGCTTGGATTACGTAGCGCCACAATTTACTACCGAGGCTGGTATTGAGATTGTCGATGGTCGCCACCTCGTGGTTGAGCAACTCACACAGCCGTTTATCAGCAATGATGTAACGCTTAATCCCTATCGCCAACTGCTGCTTATTACTGGGCCGAATATGGGCGGTAAATCTACTTTTATGCGTCAAACTGCGCTGATTGTATTGCTGGCGCATTGCGGTTGCTATGTGCCGGCTACTTCAGTAAAAATCGGTGAGATTGATCGTATATTCACCCGTATCGGTGCATCAGATGACTTGGCTGGCGGGCGCTCAACTTTTATGGTGGAAATGACGGAAACTGCCAATATTCTGCATAATGCTACGGATAAAAGCTTGGTATTGTTAGATGAGATCGGTCGCGGTACCTCTACTTTTGATGGCTTGTCACTGGCTTGGGCAGTAGCGAAGCAACTGCTAGAAAAGAATCGCAGTTATACGCTGTTTGCCACCCATTATTTCGAACTCACTAGGATAATTGAAGAATTTAAGCATGCCGCCAATGTGCATTTAGATGCGGTAGAGCATGGCGTGGGTGAGAATAAAAACATTGTGTTTATGCACAAAGTGGAAGAGGGTGCCGCCAATCAAAGTTATGGTCTGCAAGTTGCGCAGCTGGCGGGCATACCTAAATCAGTGGTGGCGAGTGCACGACGCAAACTGGCACAATTAGAAGTTAACCAAGTAGCGCACCAAGCAAACACCTCACAAACGGATATGTTTGTGAGTAACAATCCAACACCAGAGCCGGTTTTGCATGCTGCCATTAGTGAATTGGAGCGTATCAAGCCTGATGAATTAACGCCAAAACAGGCGCTAGAAATATTGTATCAATTGAAAGTGCTGGTACAGGTGAGCTAGTCGATTGTGTAATTCACAAGTAAAAAATAGCGATAAAAAAAGCATCCATTAGGATGCTTTTTATTGACTACTGGCGAGATAAAAACACCTGCTTAGTGGTGGTGACCACCTTCGCCATGCACGTGTTGGTGTGTTACTTCTTCACTACTGGCAGAGCGTACATCGGTAATGGTTGCGTTAAACAGCACACGCTCACCGGCCCATGGATGATTACCATCAACCACAACTTTGCCATCGGCAATATTGGTAATGGTGTATAAAATCACTTCGCCAGATTCGTCTTCACCTTCAAACTGCATGCCTTCTTTCAGATCTTTAGCGGGAAAAGATTTGGCATCTTCAATTTGCACCAACTCTTCGTCGTATTCACCAAATGCGTCAGCCGGCTCTAAAGTCACTGACACGACATCGCCTACGTTTTTGCCGTGCATGAGCTCTTCTACTTTTGGAAAAATATTATCGTAACCACCGTGCAAATATGCAACGGGTTCGGTGCTGGATTCTAAGACAGTGCCATCACTATCTTTAAGTTCATAAGTCATTGTGACTACGGTGTTCATTGCGATTTGCATAGCTTTTCCTAAATATTCAGAATGGTAATAAAAATGGCATTAATTTAATTTGCGGTATTTTAATATATTCTTTGCATTTATTAAAAAAATATTAACTTATTAATTAATTTCGGTATTTGAATGCTAGATTCAGGCTAAATTGAATAAGTTTTTTTGATGCAGATTTGATAATCGCAAAAGCTAAGGCAGAAATGATTAGTCTCAGGTGTATCAATATCGTTTAAGTGTTTTTTAATCAATGAGTGCTGTTGCGATCAAGCAGGCTGTAGTAATTTGACGGTTCTAGCACGGTAGGCACAGCCTCATCTTCCATATTTGGATAGTCTTTGCTGTAATGTAAGCCCCTACTTTCATGGCGTTCCATTGCGCTATTTACAATCAATTCAGCTACTTGTAATAAATTACGCAGTTCAATTAAATTATTACTGATTCTGAAATTGCTATAAAACTCGCCGACTTCATCTCGTAGCATATGTATGCGATGCAAAGCACGAGATAGACGTTTATTGGTGCGCACAATTCCGACGTAATTCCACATAAAGCGCCGTAGCTCGTTCCAGGTATGGGTAATCAGCACTTCTTCATCGGCATCAGTGACGCGGCTTTCATCCCAATGTGGCAAGATTGGAATAGTTCTAATGGGTTGCTGCATAATATCTTGCGCTGCGGCTTGTCCAAATACTAAGCATTCTAATAATGAGTTGCTTGCTAGTCGATTCGCACCGTGTAAACCAGTGCAGGCAGTTTCACCAATTGCGTATAAATTGGAGATGTCAGTGCGTGCCATATGGTCGGTCATTACTCCGCCGCAGCTGTAGTGCGCTGCAGGTACCACAGGTATAGGTTCTTTGCTGATATCAATACCCAATTCTAAACAGCGCGCGTAAATATTAGGGAAATGTGCTTGAATAAATTCTAATGGCCTGTGTGTAATATCTAAAAACACGCAATCCAGTCCGCGCTTTTTCATTTCAAAGTCAATAGCACGTGCCACCACATCACGTGGTGCCAGCTCTGCACGTTCATCATATGCTGGCATAAAGCGTGTGCCATCTGGCAGTCTAAGTAGTCCACCTTCGCCACGTACGGCTTCACTAATGAGAAATGATTTGGCTTTGGGGTGGTATAAGCAGGTAGGATGAAATTGAATAAACTCCATATTGGCAACGCGGCAACCTGCGCGCCATGCCATCGCTACGCCATCGCCTGTACTGACGTCTGGATTGGTTGTGTAAAGGTAGACTTTGCCAGTACCACCAGTAGCAAGCACTGTTTGCTGCGCAGCAATGGTAATGACTTTGCCTGTGCTGTTGTCTAGTATATAAGCGCCTAAGCAATAGTCGGTTTTTGCACTTAAATCATGTTGAATCAGCTTCTGATGTGCTAATTTGCGTGCAGTAATTAAATCCACTGCAATATGCTCTTCTAGAAGCGTAACATTGGCATGTTCACATACTTTTTGTGCTAGCGTTTTTTGCACAGCGAAACCAGTAGCGTCCGCGGCATGTACGATACGCCGGTGGCTATGACCGCCTTCGCGCGTTAGATGATAACCGCTGTTGTCATCTTCACGGGTAAATATAACGCCTTGTTCAATCAGCCACTCTACGGTTTCGCGACCATGTTCAGCAACTAGGCGCGTCACTTCAACATCACATAATCCAGCTCCGGCGATTAAGGTATCTTGTATGTGTGCTTGAATTGAATCGTCATTATTAAATACTGCCGCAATACCGCCCTGTGCCCAGCTACTTGCGCTATCAGAAATAGTGCGTTTGCTGACTAGGCAGACTTTTTTTGATTCTGCCAGATTAAGTGCCAGCGTCAAGCCCGCCAAGCCAGACCCAATAATTAATACATCATATTGTTGCATCAGTATTTACTTAACTTTTCTATCAATAAACTGTTTAAATTGACTGCTTAATTTAGATGAACTTCTATTAGTTTAACGAGGTCTGTGTAAGTAGGCTAGAGATTTAAGTGATAGCAATGGTTGTCAGTAAAATATTGGGAGATATTATATGCTACAAACAATAAATATTGAGGCTTTATCGCGTACCAGTTTCGTACAACCCTCGACTCAAGGGTATACTACGGGTTATAAGAATACGCAAATAGGGAGCAGTACCTCAATGGGCAATATGCCAAACGAAGGCACGCCAGTAGCGGGTAACCGTGAGTTAGATCAAGTGTTGGTCGAGCGTGCTCAGCAGGGAGATAAACGCGCTTTTGGTTTGTTGGTGGAGAAGTACAACCGAAAACTAGGCCGCCTGCTGTCACGCATGATACGTGATCAAGCTGAGGTGGAAGATGTCGTGCAAGAGACCTTTATTAAAGCTTATCGTGCGTTAAATAATTTTCGTGGTGATAGTGCTTTTTATACTTGGCTGTACCGAATCGGTATCAATACAGCAAAGAATTACTTGGTCTCTATGGGTCGCAGACCGCAAGTCATTGCTGAAATCGAGATTGAAGATGTAGAGAATTTTGATGGCGGTGATGAAATGCGTACCATGGAAACGCCCGAAACTGAATTGATGACCAAGCAAATCGCACAAACGGTTAACGATACCGTTGCGTCATTGCCTGAAGAGTTACGCACCGCGATTACGCTACGCGAACTAGAAGGTTTAAGTTACGAAGAAATTGCCACTTTAATGCAGTGTCCAATTGGTACCGTGCGTTCACGTATATTTCGAGCACGTGAAACCATTGCATTAAAATTACGTCCGTTGTTGGATACCCCAGATAATAAGAGATGGTAAATGCTTAGCAGAGAAGCTGTTTGTAGAAGAATATGCTGTAAAGCGACTAAAGGGTGGCACGTTTAAGCAGTATCAGGAGAATTACATGAAAGACCAATTATCAGCACTTATTGACGGTGAATTTGATCTTGACGATGCAGATCATTTATTAACCGCCGCAAAGTCCACTGGTGAACTTAGCCAATGTTGGGCGCAGTACCACTTGATCGGTGATGTTATTCGCGGTGCTAGTAAGATGCATCCTAATTTTCATAGCCGTGTGATGCAGGCTTTGGAAAACGAACCAGCGCACGAGAATGTAATAACCGAACCCGTAGTGTCTGCCTTTATAAATCAAAATAAAACAAAGTTGCCGAAAAAACCTATATTGAGTGCTATGCCCATCTGGTCAGTCGCCGCATCGGTCGCGGCAGTCATGTTTGTAGGTTGGATGGTATTGCAACAAAATGTTGCAACTACTGAATTAGCACCAGTGGAAATTGCACAAAGTATGCCGATGGAATATTTGCAAGCACATCAAGAGGCTGCGCCTAGTAGCGCTTCTTACTATATGCAAAATGTAGCTTATGCAGAGTCTACACATAAATGATGCGTTTTGTTGTTTGTTTAACCATTTGGCTAGCCAGTTTATTCGGCTTGCTTCCAAGTCAAGCCATTGCTGAGGAGGCGCCCTGGGCTTCCTTACAAAAAACGGCAATAGCTGCACGTGCTTTGAATTATAAAGGTTTGTTTGTCTATCAGAATGGCGCTCAAGTGCGCACCGTCCAAATTACTCATATGAGCGACGGCACTAATGAGTTCACACGTGATATGGTCTTGGAAGGTGAGCCGCGTGAAGTTTATAGCCAAGGTAAAGATATTGTTATTATTCATCCTAGAAACGATAAGCTGGTTATGGAAAAAAGGCATGGCCAGAACCTTTTTCCAGCAATTTTCCCTAGCAATTTAGATTTAATTAAAACTAGTTATAACGCACGTTTTGGTCCAAATGAAATAGTGAGTGGCAGATCCGCACAAGTAGTTTATTTGGACTCTAAAGATGCATATCGCTATAACTATAAGTTATGGACAGATAACGAAAATAGTTTATTACTTAAAATGATTTTATTGAATAAAAATGAAACTGTAGAACAAGTTGAATTTAATCAAATTAATTTTCAAAATAATCAACAGACTAGCATAGTGCAGCCCAAGCTGGATGTTAGTAAAAGCTATGTGATAGATGATTCAAGTAATGTTAGCCATGTCAATGGCGGTGACTGGGCAGTTGCAGATTTGCCACCGGGATACCGTAAAATTGATCAGATAGAATTTAAAATATCCAGTAAGAGCGTCACAGTGAATCAACTGATTTATTCAGATGGGTTGGCTGCCGTTTCTTTATTTATCGAGCCTGTTAGTAAAGGGGTTCGACCAAAAACTGGGCATACAGTGATGGGGTCGACCAATATGTGCGCTAATGTGATTGATGGGCATCAAATTATTGTGATTGGTGAAGTGCCAGCGAATACGGTCATGCAGATATCGAAAGCGGTTAGATTCAATAAATAATTAGCATCAACATCAGCAAGAATTAAGATTATAAGCCATGATAGAAGAACAAGCCGTCATTATTGCCATTGAAAGCAGCGAGGTGGATGGCAATATCCCAGTTAACCATCAAGCTAGTAATATAGCCACGCTAGAAATCATGCGTCAAGTTCCCTGTGGCATATGTGGCCAAACCCGTGGCTGCGGCAATTCATTATGGGGCAAGATTTTTGCGCACAAATCCAGTACGTTTAAAGCTAAGAATCTCATCAATGCTCAAGTGGGAGACGGTGTAATTGTCGGTATAGACGAGCAAGTGGTGCTAAAAAGCGCATTGCTCTTGTATGCCTTACCATTGGCAACGATGATGATAGGTGCGCTTTTAAGTACTTCTGTTTTTGCCAAAACTCCCAGTCAAGGCGATTTGTATGCTGTTATCGGTGCTGTAATTGGCTTAACTTTAGGCTTTGTTTGGGTAAAAGGCCATACCGCTTCAAGGAAGTACAGTGCGCAAAACCAGCCTGTGATTTTACGGTTGGCAGGTCAAAGTATCAGCCAATGCAATGCAAAAAACTGATGAACCCACTATTTAATTTTTCAACAATCATTCAACATAATATAGCCGAGGTGAGTAGATGCTAAAAAAATGTTTAGTAACAGTTAGTTTGTTTTTTGTAACAGCAGTTTCCAGTAATATTAGTTTTGCTAAAGATTTACCTGATTTTACCGAGTTATACGAAAAACAAGGTCCCGCAGTGGTCAATATCAGCATTACTCAAACCGCGCATGTTGCGGCTAATAGCATGCCAGGCGCGCTGGATGATGACGGTATGCAAGAGCTATTCAAACATTTTGGTATACCTTTGCCAAGTATGCCGAATAGCCCCGGAGGCGCGCCACAACAAGATTACAAAACCCAGTCATTGGGCTCTGGTTTTATTATCAGTAGTGATGGCTATATTCTTACTAATGCACACGTTGTTGATGATGCTGATGAGGTCGTGGTTAAGCTGTTCGATAAACGTGAGTTCAAAGCAAAAATCATCGGTACTGATCGTCGCACAGATGTTGCGCTAGTAAAAATTGATGCAACAGGCTTGCCTAAAGTGACTATAGGGGATTCAAGTAAGCTTAAAGTAGGTGAATGGGTGGCAGCGATTGGCTCACCTTTTGGCTTGGAAAATACCATGACAGCAGGCATTGTGAGCTCGAAGGGGCGTGTATTGCCGCAAGAAAATTATGTCCCCTTTATTCAAACTGATGTCGCGATTAACCCAGGAAATTCAGGCGGCCCACTTTTTAATTTAGCGGGAGAGGTTGTAGGCATTAACTCGCAAATTTACAGCCGTACTGGGGGCTCTGTGGGGCTGTCATTTTCAATTCCTATTGATGTTGCCATTGATGTTTCCAATCAGCTCAAAACCAGCGGCAAAATTAGCCGTGGTTGGTTAGGTATTTCTATTCAAGAAATGACTAAAGAATTGGCTGAATCATTTGGTATGAAAAATACCAATGGTGCGCTAATCGCTGGAGTTGAGAAAAATAGCCCAGCGGAAAAAGGTGGCTTAGAAGCAGGTGATGTCATCACTAAGTTTGACAATAAACCAATTATTGCATCTAGCGATTTGCCTCGGGCAGTCGGTTCTACAAAGCCAGGCAGAGTTGTGCCGATAGAAGTGCTACGCAAAGGCGCTGTTAAAGTGCTGAATATGGGCGTAGGTGAAATGCCGACGGAAGCAGAAGCCGCTACCACACCTAAAGCGCCAGCAAAACCTGAGGTGAATAAGTTAGGCCTAGTGTTGAAAGAGCTTACAGCGCAACAGAAGAAAAAGCTAACTGGTAAGAATGGCTTGTTAGTCGTGGAATCACAAGGAGTGGCTGCCCAGGCAGGCATACGTCGTGGAGATGTAATTTTGGGGTTAAACAATACCGAGGTACAGAGTTTAGACCAGTTTAATAAGCAAGTTGCTGGTATAGCAAGCGGCAAAACCGTGGCATTGCTTGTATTACGTGGTGAGAATACGCTGTATGTACCTTTAAAAGTAACAGGTAAATAAATTAGTTATCAGAAGCCCATCATTTGATGGGCTTTTTACTACACTACTATATTATTTAAAGCAGATATTTTATAAGTGAAAATTAGTTATTAATAAATCTTATGCTAATCAAGCGTTTGCTGTAAAATGCGTGTTAATTTTAAAAGGCGCTTAATGCGCCTTATTTATTTGTAAGTATGAATGGTAAGCATAAGAATTGACTCAAATATCCAACATGAAAAACATCCGTAACTTTTCCATTATTGCCCATATTGACCATGGAAAATCCACTTTAGCTGATCGTATTATTCATTTGTGCGGCGGCTTGTCAGACCGCGAAATGGAAGCACAAGTGCTTGATTCTATGGACTTGGAACGTGAGCGCGGTATTACCATCAAGGCGCAAACAGCCGCGCTTGAGTACAAGGCATTAGATGGTCAGATTTATCAGTTTAATTTGATTGATACACCAGGGCATGTGGATTTTAGCTACGAAGTCAGTCGTTCACTTTCCGCTTGTGAAGGTGCATTGCTGGTGGTGGATGCTTCTCAGGGGGTTGAGGCACAAAGCGTCGCCAACTGCTATACCGCGATTGATTTAGGCGTGGAAGTCACTGCTGTATTAAATAAAATTGACTTGCCATCGGCCGACCCGGAACGGGTGATTCAGGAAATTGAAGATGTGATTGGCGTTGATGCAACAGATGCAGTACGTTGTTCAGCCAAAACAGGCGAGGGCGTGCGTGATGTATTAGAGGCAGTGATTGTCAAAGTGCCGCCGCCAGTAGGTGATGCCAATGCGCCCCTTAAAGCGCTGGTAATCGACGCTTGGTTTGATAATTACGTTGGTGTGGTGATGCTAGTACGTGTGATTGATGGCACATTAAAACCCAAAGAAAAAATTCGCCTCATGGCAACAGGTGCGCAGCACCTGAGCGAACAAGTGGGTGTGTTTACGCCCAAGTCTATCCAGCGTACACAATTGTCTGCGGGTGAAGTAGGGTTTGTCATTGCAGGTATTAAAGAATTAGCTGATGCTAAAGTGGGCGACACGGTCACGCATACAGACCGCCAAGCAACTGAAGCGCTTGCTGGCTTTAAAGAGGTGAAGCCACAGGTGTTTGCTGGGCTTTATCCGACAGAATCTAATCAGTTTGAAGCTTTGCGTACTGCGTTAGAAAAACTGAGTCTCAATGATGCTTCTTTGTTATTTGAGCCGGAAAACTCTACCGCGCTAGGTTTCGGTTTTAGATGTGGTTTTTTAGGCTTGCTGCATATGGAAATCGTACAGGAGCGCTTAGAGCGCGAGTACGATATGGATTTAATTACTACTGCGCCAACGGTAGTCTATGAGTTGCTGCTTAAAAACGGCGATGTCGTGCAAATCGAAAATCCATCACGCTTGCCGGAGCCTTCACGTGTTGAAGAAATTCGTGAGCCGATGATTAATATCAATCTGCTCATGCCGCAAGATTACGTGGGCCCAGTCATGACTTTGTGTACGACCAAACGTGGTATCCAAAAGAACATGCAGTATATGGGCCGTCAGGTGATGCTGAGTTACGAGATGCCATTGAATGAAGTGGTGTTAGACTTTTTTGATAAATTAAAATCCGTGTCACGTGGCTATGCTTCGATGGATTATGAGTTTTTAGAGTTTAGAGCAGCCGATTTAGTCAAATTAGATATTATGGTGAATGGTGAACGGGTAGATGCACTGTCACTGATTGTGCACCGTAGCAACAGCGTGTTCCGTGGTCGCCAGGTGGCGGCTAAGATGCGCGAGCTCATTCCACGTCAAATGTTTGATGTAGCAATTCAAGCTTCAATCGGTGCTAATATTATCGCGCGTGAAACAGTAAAAGCCATGCGTAAAAATGTACTGGCCAAGTGCTATGGCGGCGATATTAGTCGTAAGAAAAAGCTGTTAGAGAAACAAAAAGAAGGTAAAAAGCGTATGAAACAAGTAGGTAATGTGGAAATTCCACAAGAAGCATTCTTGGCAATTTTAAGAGTTGAAGATAAATAGGACTTAAAGCTCAATAGGACAAATGAATAAATGATTAATTATATTTTTATCGCCATTGCCTTAGCTGGTGTGGTCATGCTGGTGCAACGCAAGTTAAGCGTGGGCTTATTTATATTTGCCGAGTTGGTTTTGGCTGGATTGTGGTTAGTCAAAACTGATCAAATACCATTTGCCGTATTTATGTTGCTGGTACTACTATTGACGGGAGGCATTTGGTTAGCTGATATTTTGTTTTTCAAACGTCGCCGAGAACAAAAAAATGGTAAAGGTGCGGTTGAGCCAGAAGTGCTTGAATACGCTAAAAGCTTCTTTCCCGTTATTTTAGCGGTATTTTTGATTCGCTCATTTCTGGTAGAGCCATTCAAAATCCCGTCAGGCTCGATGATGCCAACCTTACTCGCAGGTGATTTTATTTTAGTAAATAAATTCGAGTACGGCTTGCGTGCGCCAATTACAAACAAAACATTTATAGGAATTAGTCATCCTAAACGTGGCGATGTGTTTGTATTTCATTATCCGCCAAACCCTTCGATTGATTATATCAAGCGTATGATTGGCTTGCCTGGCGATAAAATCTCTTATAAAAATAAGCAATTGACAATTAACGGCCAAGTGCAAGAGGTTAAGTACGTAGCGGATTATGAATATGAAATGCCAGGCCTCAACATGATTACCGCTAAACGTGATGCGGAGCAATTGGGTAACGTGAATCACAATATTTTAATTCACGATATTGTGGGTGAATTTGCACCAGGCAGCATTGGTGACCAATTTGCTAATGGCCAGACAGTGACAGTGCCAGCAGGACATTATTTTGCCATGGGTGATAACCGTGATAACAGCTCAGACGGCCGTGTGTGGGGTTTTGTGCCAGAAAATAATTTAGTGGGTAGAGCGTTCTTTATCTGGTTCAATCTGGATGAGCTGAAAAGAATTGGCAGTTCAGTACACTAACTGTATTTAAACCATGGCACTAAGCGTTTTTAACAGACAATTAAATTACACCTTTCAAAATCCAAAGCTGTTGGAACAGGCTCTCACGCACCGTAGTTATAGCGGCATTAATAACGAGCGCTTGGAGTTTTTAGGTGATGGTGCACTGAATTTTATTATTGCGCATCAGCTTTACTTACGCTTCTCTAAGCTATCTGAAGGCGATTTAAGCCGATTACGTGCGCAAATGGTCAAAGAAGCGACGCTGTCTGAAATCGCATTTACCCTTAATCTGGGTGATGCACTGAAATTAGGTGAAGGCGAACTTAAAAGTGCTGGCTGGCGCAGACCATCTATCTTAGCCGATGCGCTAGAAGCCATCATTGGTGCAGTTTATCTAGATGGCGGTTATGCAGCGGCTGAAGCTGTGATTATTAGGCTGTATACTAATTTACTAGATAATATCGACCCTAAAGTGATAGGCAAGGATTCAAAATCACTACTACAAGAAATTTTGCAAGCGCGTAAAATCGATACACCAGATTACCAGGTGATTGCTATTGAAGGTGAAGCGCATGCGCAAATCTTCCGTGTGGAATGCGTGATTGCTAAACTGAATTGTCGAACAGCGGGTGAGGGCGTAAGCCGCCGTGCTGCAGAGCAAAAAGCAGCGCAAAGTGCGCTGGAAGAAATAAATAGAAAAGATTAAATGATGATTAAAAAAATGATTCCAGAAACACTCGACCCGGCAAAACTTAGTGCAGAAGAACTTGCAGAGCTAGCGTTTGATGAACCGAGCGTGGATGAAGACGAGATTGACCATGGTCCATTTCGTTGTGGCACAATTGCGATTGTTGGCCGCCCCAATGTGGGAAAATCTACTTTGCTCAATCATATTCTGGGCTTAAAACTGAGCATCACTTCACGTAAAGCGCAAACCACGCGCCATCGCTTGTTGGGTATCCATACCACGGATGACACACAGTTCTTGTTTGTTGATACGCCAGGCTTTCAACAAAAACACATCAATACCTTAAATAAAAGTTTGAATAAAACCGTCACGCAAGTATTAACTGAAGTTGATTTGGTTTTATTTGTGATTGAACCTATGAAACTAGGTGATGCTGACCGTAAAGTATTGGCCTTATTACCAAAAGATAAGCCTGTGATGTTGGTCGTGAATAAGCTGGATTTAATGGGCGATAAAGGCAATGTGTTACCACTGATTCAAGACTTTGACTTAGAGTTTCCCTTTGTTGATATAGTCCCTGTAAGCGCTAAGAAAACATTGAATATCGATGAATTACTGAGCACTATCAGAAAATACTTGCCTGAACAGCCTGCCATTTATGGCGCGGACGAACTGACGGATAAAAATGAGCGCTTCTTAGCGGCAGAATTGGTGCGTGAGAAGATATTCAGATTGCTCGGTGACGAGATCCCTTATTCTGTAGCAGTGGAAGTTGAAAAGTTTGAAATAGATGGTAAATTACGTCGTATTTTTGTCGCGATTATTGTCGATAAGGAAAGCCAGAAACCGATGCTGATTGGCAAAGGTGGTGAGAAACTTAAACAGATTTCTACCGAAGCCAGGCAGGATATGGAAAAATTATTTGATGGTAAAGTTTATCTGGAAACCTGGGTCAAGGTTAAAGGTGGTTGGGCTGATGATGCGCGGGCGGTGAAAAGTCTAGGTTACTGATATAGCCATATTTTTTATTCATTAATAACAATATGCATGGATTAAAAATGCAATTTAATATTAAAAAAATAGTTTTTTTACAGTGCTTCTTGTTGTGTCTGGGCTTTTATTCTAGTACTGCACTTGCCTGGTGGGATTGCACGTGGGCTAAACGCGTGCCAGTGACCATTGCCAACGGCTCGTTAGTTGCGCTCACTAATTATGAGATTCAACTAACAGTGAACGCAGCTAATTTTCCTGGTTATGTTTTTGCAAATGCCTCTAATGATTTTAGAGCGGTTGATACAAATGACATAACACTACTTAGCTCGTTTGTTGAACCTCGGGCTTTAGCTAGTGCTAGTACTACCGCGTGGGTGAAAATCCCCAGTTTGGCCGCTGGGGCAAGTAAAACCATTTATATTTATTATGCTAAAAGCGGCGCAGCTAATGTAAGTGATGCGGTTAATACCTTTAGCCAGGCGGGTATTCGCATTTGGACACGTAACTCCACAGCTTCTCCGACAAGCCGTGCGACAGCTGAAGCGGCGTTTGCTGCAGGAACGGATACTGCGGGCTATGGCTGCAAAATCATCACTAGTTGGACTAATATTTCTAATACTAATCAATTTACTGGTGGTGTAAACAGTAATATTGCGTTTAGCTTCCTTGGTTTTTTTAATGCCAGCACAACAGGTAATTGGGGTTTTAGGAATGGGCCTGATTATGGACGAGGTGGCGGCATGTATATTGATGACCAAATAGTACAGGAAAGGTGGACCAATATGTACTGGGCAGGTAGTTACGCCACAGCTTCGCAAATTCTGGCTAATGCATCAGTGTCTCTTAGCCCGATAGGCTATCATGTTATGCGAGATTACGGCTTTGAGGATTGCTGTGATGGCGTGCAAGAAGGGCAATTTAAAACACCAAGTGGTGCTTATACTATTTGGACCACTACTAATTTAACAACTCGTGCACCACAATGCCCTGCCAACAATGTGACGGTAGCGATTAATCCAGTGAACGCTAACAACCCAGTCTTCAGCTTTAGCAAAACAGTGACTCCATTTTCTGACCCGGTTAACAACACGATCAACCCCAAATATATCCCTGGCGGGCGCGCTAGATATACGATGGGAATAAGTAATCAAGGTGGAGGTAGTGCGGATAGCAATAGCATCATATTGTCGGATGCTATCCCGCTGAATGCCAAATTGTATGTGGGTGATTTAGGTGCATCAGGTAGTGGCCCGGTATTATTTACGCAAGGTAGCCCAAGCAGTACGTTGGTTTACACTTTTGCAGGCTTAGCTAGCACTACTGATAGCGTCAGTTTTTCTAATAACAATGGTGCGACTTATACTTATACGCCAGTTGCTGACGCTAATGGATTTGATGTCAGTGTTACTAATTTACAAATTAATGCCCAAGGTGCTTTTGCTTGTACACCTACTGGCACACCGACAGGCGCTAGTTTTCAGTTTGATGCGGGCATTAAATAATGGTTTCTAATTATTAGAAATGTCAGTCAGCCCCTCTCTTCGTCAAGACGGTCAGTCCGTCTATGTTTTGCACACCTATCCGTTTAAAGAAACCAGCTTGGTGGTTGAGTTGTTTAGTAAAGACTTTGGCCGCATCGCCGCAGTGGCTAAAGGTGCACGCCGACCACGGTCTGCCATGCGCGGTATGTTGCAATCATTTCAGACATTATCGGCTGCGTGGTCGGGCAAAAATGAATTACGTACATTACATAGTCTGGATTGGTCAGCGGGCTTGTTATTACTGCGTGGTGAGGCTTTAATGTGTGGTTTTTATCTCAATGAGCTGCTGCTACGTTTGTTACCACGCGAGGATGCACATGGAGGTTTGTTTGACTACTATACACAAACCTTACAAACGCTAATGACGGCGAAAGATTTAGCTAATACTTTACGCAAGTTTGAACTGACTATGCTGCAAGAAATGGGTTATGCCGTGCCGCTTACGCACGATGAGAACGAAATGGCAATCGACCCGGAGCGCACTTATCGCTATGAGGCCTATTATGGTGCTAATCTATCAAGCACTACATTAAATACAGCTCAAAATGGCGTACAATTATTAGGTAAAACCATGCTGGATATGGCACAAGGCGATTATAGTAATGCCCAGACCAAGTTGCAGAGCAAGCAGTTAATGCGTTATTTACTAGCCCATTATCTAGGTGATAAACCACTACATACGCGGCAGTTGTTAATCGATCTACAAGGACTTTAAAAATACATAATGATTAAACTAGGTGTCAATATCGACCACGTTGCAACTATTCGTCAGGCACGTGGCACACGCTACCCCAGTGTCGTACAAGCCGCACTGAGGGCAGAACAATCTGGCGCAGATAGTATTACGTTACATCTGCGTGAAGATCGCCGTCATATGCAGGATGCGGATATTTTTGCCTTGCGTCCTTTGCTACAGACCAAGATGAATCTTGAATGTGCAGTGACCGATGAAATGATAGACATCGCCTTACAAGTTAAGCCACAGGATGTTTGTTTGGTGCCAGAGCGACGTGAAGAACGTACTACTGAAGGCGGTTTAGACGTTGTGCGTTACTTTGATAAAGTAAAAGAAGCCTGTCAAAAACTAGGTGATGCAGGTATTCGAGTCTCACTGTTTATTGGCCCTGATATTGCACAGATTGATGCAGCGAAGAAAGCGGGCGCACCAGTGATCGAACTCCATACTGGTGCATTTGCCGATGCGGAAATTGAATCCGAGAAATCAGCAGAACTAGAGCGCATCAAACTAGCTGTGGTGCATGGCCTGAGTCTTGGTTTGGTGGTTAATGCAGGTCACGGCTTACATTATCATAATGTGCATCTGGTCGCGGCAATTCCCGGGATTGAAGAACTGAATATCGGTCATGCCATTGTGGCACATGCCTTGTTTGTCGGCTGGGATAACGCGGTAAGTGAGATGAAAGCGTTGATGAAAGAAGCTGTTGTTAAATGATATTTGGCATCGGTACCGATATTGTTGAAGTTGCGCGCATCGAGGCTTCACTCAGCCAGTTTGGCCATGCCTTTGCCCAGCGCATTTTAACCGTGGATGAACTGCTGGGCTTTGAGTCTAGCCATACCAAAGCACGTTTTCTGGCTAAACGTTTTGCGGCCAAAGAAGCTTTCAGCAAAGCTTTTGGCACCGGTTTACGTGGTGTCGTCACGTTTCAAAATATCAGCGTCACGCATGATGCCTTAGGTAAGCCATTATTGGCTTTTTCATCTGCGTTGCAAGCCTTGGTGGATGAGAAAAGTATTGTGCACCAGCATATCTCAATCAGCGATGAGAAAAATCTCGCCGCTGCGTTTGTTATTCTAGAAACCTGACATTGATGGACACACCAGATTTTTCACGCCGTTTTAGCGGCGTGCGTCGCTTGTATGGCGTAGCTGGCTTAGCCAAGTTTCAGGCGGCACATGTGTGTGTCATTGGCATTGGTGGTGTCGGTTCCTGGGCGGCCGAGGCATTGGCGCGCAATGCGGTCGGCACTATCACTTTGATAGACTTGGATAACATTGCTGAATCTAACGTTAATCGACAGATTCACGCACTTGATGAGAGTTTTGGCAAAGCCAAAGTCACCGCTATGGCAGAACGTATCCGTGCGATTAATCCAGCAGCCTCAGTGCATGAGATTGAAGATTTTGTGACCACTGAAAATGTAACGGCTATGTTGGCTAATGGCTACGATGCGATATTGGATGCGATTGACGACGCTAAGGCTAAAGTGGCTATTGCGGCTTATTGCAAGGCGCATCAACTACCACTTATTACAGTGGGTGGTGCGGGCGGGCGTTTAGACCCGACTAAAATTAAAGTGGCTGATTTAGCCAGTGTGACGGGTGATCGGTTGTTGGAAAAAATGCGTAATCAATTACGGCGTGACCATGCTTTCCCGAAAGGAAGTGATAGCGCCAATATTAGGGATGGGAAGCAACTGAAATTTGGCATTCAAGCCGTTTATTCGGATGAGAAAATCATTGGGCCAGTTTCAAATGCTGAGAATGAAACCGAAGATAGCTGTGAAGTTGAGGTTGGCATTACCGGTTTAAACTGTGCTGGCTATGGTTCTTCAGTGAGTGTGACTGCGCCATTTGGTTTTACCGCAGCTCAATTAATACTGAATCTGTTGCTGAAGTAGTTTATTTAGCACGGGCACACGACAAATAAATCATTCAATATACCTTCGGCTTTTTCCAGCATAAAATGACGGAAAGCCTCTGCCGCTGGCGAAGCCTCGCGCTTATTCGGCGTCACTACATGCCATACCCTTATCACAGGTGTATGTTGAATATCTAAAACAATGATTTGTTGATTGGCAATTTCCTGGCCTATGGTGTGCAGCGAAACAAAAGAAACACCCAAATTCACCATCACAGCCTGTTTGATGGTTTCATTGCCCGACATTTCCATGCGTACCAGTGGTGATAACCCATGCTCTGACAGGTATTTTTCCATGATATAGCGTGTACCAGAACCTTGTTCTCTAGAGATAATTTCCACCTGATTTAATACTTGAGGTGCTAAATTGGTTTTGTTTGCAAGCGGATGCTTAGGGCTGGCAATAAACAGATGTGGGTGATTAGCAAATGGCTCGGCACGGGCATTAAGCGCTTTAGGTGGCTTGCCCATAATCGCAATATCAATTTCGCCATCACGCACCAATGCAATTAACTGTTCGCGATTTTTTACATCTATCTTGATTTGCACATTAGGGAAATTTTTTTTAAACTCGACCAATAATGATGGCAAAAAATAGCGTGTAGTGCTGACTAAGCCAATTTTGAGTATGCCCATATGCGTGCCACGTAAGCTATTCATTGCTGCACTGGCTTTAGTGAGTGTGTTGGCTATTTCATTTGCATAAGTTAAAAAATGTTCGCCAGCCGTAGTGAGTGATACTTTTCTATTTTCACGACTGAACAGGCTTACCCCTATATCACCTTCCATTTCCTTGATTTGTAATGAAACGGCAGAACCTGTAATGTGTAATTCCTCTGCCGCCCGCAAAAAGCTTAAGTGTTTTGCTGCACTAAGAAAAATTTTGATTTGGCGTAAAGTGAGGTTTCGCATTAGTAAAACTCATATAAACAAGGCATACTTAAGTAAAACTTAAGCATGACACAAGAATTTGTTAATTTACTTTAATGAACATTCTTTCTACAGTATACGTCATATAGTTATGGCAAGCTTTTGAATTAATTTAGGATAAAGCAGAAAGTTAAGATTAAATAAATGACACAAGCTATCAAAAACAGCGCTGATAATGGCAGGCATGATGCTGCTACCTTGCAGCAATATCTAGCTCATGCAGCGCAGGATTTGCCTAATGGCAGCGTGCTGACAACCTTGTTGCTAGACATTGCTGATTGCATAAAAACCATTGCAGTACTGGTTGCAAAAGGTGCGTTGGACGAGACAACAGCCAAGCTCACAACGACCAATGTGCAAGGTGAAACGCAGATGCAACTGGATGTGTTGAGCAATGATTTATTCATTGTTAGCCTAGAAAAGAGCGGTTTAGTTGCCGGTGCAGTTTCTGAAGAATTGGATTTACCTTATTTGTTTAGTGGTAAAGAAAAGGCGCCATTTTTAGTAGCTTTTGACCCACTTGATGGTTCATCTAATATTGCGGTAAATGGCGCGGTAGGTTCAATTTTTTCTATTCTTCCTTCATCAAACCCTAAAGCGCTTAAAAACAGCTTGCCCAGCTATGCTGATTATTTGCAGGTTGGCATTGCGCAACTTGCTGCGGGCTACGTACTATATGGGCCAGCTATCATGTTGGTACTCACCATTGGTAGAGGTACACAAGGCTTTACTTTAGATGCCGAAAGCCAAAAGTTTAGATTAACCCACCCAGATATCCAGATACCTGAAATCACTTCTGAATATGCTATCAATACAAGTAATCAACGTTTTTGGGAAATCCCAGTACAACAATATATTGCGGAATGTGATGCCGGCACCACTGGTGTACGTGGGCGAGATTTTAATATGCGTTGGGTAGCGAGCATGGTGGCTGATATTCATAGAATTTTGATGCGTGGTGGCGTGTATCTTTACCCAAAAGATAATAAGCTACCCAGCAAAGCGGGTCGTTTGCGCTTGCTCTATGAGGCTAATCCGATGGGATTTATTGTGGAACAGGCTGGCGGTAAGAGCTCCACTGGCCGTGAACGAATTTTACAGTTGCAGCCTAGTCAGATTCATCAGCGTGTTCCCGTTATTATGGGGTCACGGTTAGAGGTTAGTTTGATTGAGCTATATCACGCTGAGTTTGATGTAAATTTGTTTGATCAATATTCTTTGCCAAACGCGATGCAATAAAAAAGGAAAACTATTATGGCACTGATTTCATTAAGACAATTGTTGGATCATGCGGCCGAACACAGCTACGGCCTGCCGGCTTTTAATGTGAATAATATGGAACAAATATTGTCCATATTGCAGGCGGCTAATGAAGTGGATAGCCCGGTGATTTTGCAAGCCTCAGCAGGTGCTAGAGGTTATGCTGGTGAGCCGTTCTTACGTAAACTGGTTGAGGCAGCCGTAGAGCAATACCCGCATTTGCCTATCTGTATGCACCAGGATCATGGTGCGTCGCCGGCAGTTTGCCAAACGGCAATTCGTAGTGGGTTTTCTAGTGTGATGATGGATGGCTCATTGCAAAGTGATGCGAAAACACCTGCCTGCTATGCTTACAATGTCGATGTCACGCGACGTGTGGTTGAGTTAGCACATGCCGTTGGTGTTTCGGTAGAAGGTGAGTTAGGTTGTTTAGGCTCTTTAGAAACCAGGCAAGCCGGTGAGGAAGATGGCGGCGGCGCAATTGGTGTTTTAGATGAGTCGCAATTGCTCACGGACCCCAATGAGGCTGCGGAATTTGTAAAAGCCACGCAGGTGGATGCCTTGGCGATTGCGATTGGTACCAGCCATGGTGCTTATAAATTCAGTCGTCCACCAACTAGCGATATGTTAGCAATCGATAGAATTAAAGCGATTCACCAGCGTATTCCTAATACACATTTGGTGATGCATGGCTCGTCCAGTGTTTCGCAAGAAATTCTAGAAACCATCAGAAAGTATGGCGGGGTAATAAAAGAAACCTATGGCGTACCTGTTTCACAAATTGTAGAAGGGATTAAAAATGGCGTGCGTAAAGTAAATATTGATACTGATATACGTCTGGCAATGACCGCGGCAATACGTAAGAAAATGGTAGAAAATCCTGAAGAGTTTGATCCGCGAGTCTTTTTTAAAGCAGCCATAGTAGCGGCGAAGCAGTTGTGTAAGGAGCGTTTTGAGGCGTTTGGCAGTGCAGGCATGGCGAGCCAGATTAAAGTGATTGCGATGGATCGTATGGCTGCGCGTTATGCAAATGGCGAGTTAAACTCTATTGTGTATTAGTTTTAAATTTTGATTGGTATTACAAGGATAATAATGCGACGCAAGTTAGTAGTGGGCAATTGGAAATTGCATGGCAATTTGGCACGGAATAAAGTGCTCATT
This sequence comes from Methylophilaceae bacterium, assembly GCA_043758775.1. Classification (GTDB taxonomy): domain Bacteria; phylum Pseudomonadota; class Gammaproteobacteria; order Burkholderiales; family Methylophilaceae; genus JACMMS01. Next base: position 16,555 of record JAYVMU010000037.1, on the reverse strand, counting down.
GCCAGCTTGCTCAAAAATTTAAATGGGTTAAATACGGCAGATTTTGCAATTTGTGTGCCGTATACTTATCTATTTCAAGCACAAACCTTATTAGTGGGCACAAATATTGCGTGGGGCGCGCAGAATGTGAGTCAGTTTGAGGAAGGCGCTTTTACGTCATCAATCTCCGCTACGATGATTGCTGAGTTCGGCTGTACTTTTGCCATTATCGGGCATTCGGAACGTCGTGCATTAAGCCACGAGAGTAATCAAAAAGCGGCCACTCGATTCACTCGTGCATTATCTGCGGGCATCACACCCATTTATTGCGTAGGCGAAACCTTAGATGAACGTGAAGCCGGGCTGGCTCAGAGTATTATCAAAAGCCAAATATTGGCAATCACTAAGGGTTTAGATGATGTAACATTCGAGCGAGCAAAACAACTGAATGCTGTAATTGCCTATGAACCGGTATGGGCAATTGGCACTGGCGAAACAGCTGACCCGCAACAAGCACAAGCCATGCATTTATTTATCAGAAATTTAATCGCAGAACGTGATGCAGATTTTGCACAGCAAGTACGCATTATCTACGGTGGTAGCGTGACGCCAGAGAATGCATGCACCATACTTACAATGCCAGACGTAGATGGTAGCTTAGTTGGACGTTGCGCGCTGGAAGCTGATGATTTTAGCCGAATCTGCGTGATTGCTAGTGACACCAAACAGTGTGCAATTGTATAACAGCTAGTAATAAGCTGTTAGGGTTGTATAATCTAAGGCTTGACTGCAAATAGTCTGAAAGACGCTATGAGAATTGTGATATTAATATGAAAGTCATAAATCCTTCATATTGAATTGCTAGAATGACAAGTAGTTAATACTGATTAAGATACTATCATTAAAAATACAACTATTAAAACAATAGCTAATTTAACTGCGATGCATAAGCTACCTACAGCTGTTAATTTGCTAGACCGCGATGCGAGTATTCTTGACTTTAATCGGCGTGTATTAGCATTGGCTGTCAATCCTGATTACCCCTTGTTAGAGCGGCTACGCTTTTTATGTATTGTCTCCGCAAATTTAGATGAATTTTTTGAGGTGCGTATGGCCTCTCAGCTTGAGGCTCTGCGTGATAATGATCAAAAAGGTCTGGTAACAGTTAAAAGTTTTGAATTGGTATCAGCTGAAGCGCACGCTTTGGTAGAAAAGCAATATCATATTTTTAATCATGAGTTGATGCCAGTATTAGCTAAACACGGCGTTCAGTTGTTGTCGAATAATGAGCGTGATGCCACGCAGAAACGTTGGGTGGCTAACTATTTTGAGACTGATGTTAAGCCACTATTAGTGCCTGTGGCACTAGATCCTTCACATCCCTTCCCGCAAGTAGCTAATAAATCACTACACTTTATTGTGGAGCTGGGGGGTAAAGATGCCTTTGGCCGAAATAATCCCATTGCGATTGTGCGAGTGCCACGCCTGTTACCGCGTTTGATTACGCTGCCTAAAAAAATCAGTAATAAGCAACAGTGTTTTGTTTCGCTCACCAGTATTATTCGTGCCCATTTAACCGATTTATTTGGTGGGCGTGAAATACTTAACTACTCACAATTTAGAGTGACGCGCCATTCTGATATGGCGTTGGATGAAGATGATGTGAGCAATCTACGTACGGCATTGCGTCAAGAGCTGGTGCATCGGGCTTATGGGGAGCCTATTCGCTTAGAAGTATCACATACATGCCCAGATGCACTTGCAGACTTTTTATTAAGGCAGTTTGATTTACCTATTCAGGCGCTTTACCGCGTGCATGGCCCTGTGAACTTAGGGCGTTTAATACAGTTGTGTGATTGGGTGCAACATACTGATTTGAAATTTACATCTTTTCAGCCAGCATGGCCGCGTCAGTTAAAAATGGGCGAGTCGTTTTTTACTAAACTCAAAAAAACTGATGTATTAATACATCAACCTTTTGAAAGTTTTGAAGCGGTCATTCAGTTTTTGCATGAAGCGGTACATGACCCAGACGTGTTGGCAATTCACCAGACTATTTATCGTACAGGTTCTGATGCGCGCATGCTGCAACTGTTGCAGGAGGCGGTGCGTCGTGGCAAAGAGGTGCTGGCAGTAGTTGAACTTAAAGCGCGTTTTGATGAAGAGGCCAATATCAGCTGGGCGGAAGCATTAGAATCGGTAGGTGCACAAGTCGTGTATGGCGTGGTTGGCTTGAAGACGCATGCCAAGATGTTGCTAATAAAGCGTCGAGAAGGTCGTGTTATCAAGCGCTATGGGCATGTTTCCACGGGTAATTACAATCCTACAACTGCGAGACTTTACACCGATATTTGTATGCTGACTGCGGATAATGTCCTTACACGTGAAATGGAGAATTTATTCCGTCACCTGACTAGTCAAGTGCCGTTACCTAGAATGAAAAAGCTTTTAGTAGCCCCATTTAATCTACAAAGCACAATGCTACGTAAAATTAAGGCAGCAGGCTTGGCTGCAAGTCGAGGACAAGTTGCTAAAGTTATTGTAAAGATGAATGCGCTCACGGATGAGGCGCTAGTGCTTGCAATTATTCAAGCCGCACAACGTGGTGTCGAATTTGATTTAATTATCCGCGGCGCTTGCATTTTGCCTATGGATACTATTGGTGTTGCAGCGCGTATTCGTGTGCGATCAATTGTAGGGCGGTTCTTGGAGCATTCCCGGGTGTTTTATTTTGATGTGGCAGGAGTGCAAAAAATGTGGCTATCCAGTGCAGACTGGATGAATCGCAATATGATGCGTCGCATAGAAATTGCGTGGCCAATTTTAGATAAGACCATGCAAGCGCGTATCATTAAAGAAAATTTACAGCCTTATTTGGATGACACCCAAGACGCTTGGGAACTAGGCGCGGGTGGTATTTATTCACAAGTTAAAAACAGACAGAGTAACCCGACTGAAGAATTAAAAAGCGCTCAAACAAGTTTGATGAAGACGGTTAATAGTCGTTAAGTTATGACGATTAACCAGCGTAAAAATCTAATTTTATGGCGCCATGCGGAGGCACAAGATGTGCAATTTGCAGATAATGATTTTAGTCGAGCGCTGACTAAAAAAGGTAAAGGCCAAGCAGTAATGATGGCTACCTGGCTCAAGCAGCATTTAGCTAAAGACATCCGTATTATTTCTAGCCCAGCATTGCGAGCAGAACAAACTGCTCAAGCACTAGATTTGCCATATCATCTAGATAAGAGCTTATTACCTGAAGCTAGCATTGAAGAGGTTTTGCAGCTTGTTCAAGAAACTTTTCATCAAAGTAACATAAGCGATATATTGCTGGTGGGGCATCAACCTTGGTTAGGACAGGTGGCAGCCTATTTTTTACAGCTAAATACTGCAGAAATAACTATTAACAAGAGTACAGTCTGGTGGCTTACACAAAATTTAAAGCAGCACAAAAAGTTTGAAAATTCTGAGTTAGATGAGAAATTTAATTTGGCTACAGTGCAAGATCTACGGTTTATTTTAGATTAATTCAAATCACGTATTAAAATTAAAAAGAGCGCATTTTTTGCGCTCTTTTTAATTTTAATAGCTATCTAATTCAACTCTTATTCGGGCGTCCTGTTTTAATGACAGGGATAGCTGCCAAGGTGGTTTTTAGTGTGTTATCACTCATTGCTGCCAATAATTTTATACCAGCGCGTAGCAATTCACTTTTTTTAGTTGGTTGCCCAAGTGCAAGCAAGCGCGCTTTCATCAAGGTAATTTGCGCGTACTCATCTTTAGGCATAGTAAAACTGTCACGTTCCATTTTGGCTTTACGTGGCTTGTCTTTCCCCTCTTTAATTACGGTCTTGTTTTTTGCTACAGTTGTTTTAGTTGCTGGTTTCACAGCAGTACTTTTAGTTATTACAGTTTTTGCAGGTGTTGATTTAGCAGTTGTAGATTTTGCTATAGGTGAAGTGGGTGCTTGCAGGGCAGCAAGTTGCATAGGATTAATTTTAGACATATTCATATTCCTTATAAACAGTGTAAACAGTGTAAACAGTGTAAACAGTTTAGTCTTTTTGTAAGCACATTCAATACCTTGTTTAACCTATTTTTGTGAATTTTTTATGACAATTTTCTTGATAGTTTTAAATAACTAGCTTTCATTTGCTTCATGGGTAGATGCAGGCACGACGGAGACCATAAAACTCCAATTAGTCTTTTGCCATGCAACAACTTCTTCTTCCAGTAAATAGCAGGTTTGTGGGAACTCCGTGTGCCAAGATGCTGGCATACTCAAATAAATAACTTGCCCATCAATACTCACTTTTAAGTTTTTTAAGTCAGGTATCTGTCTGGCATGACAGAATATGACAGCGAGTCGTAAGCATAGTAGTTGTGCAACAAAACCGCGGTCAAAAAAATCAGCATCAATTTTTTTAAGTTTACCCTTATGTGCCAGTACCAGTAGACTTAGACGATGCAGTTCGCTTTGTGCAAAGCCCATGATTTCGGTATTATCAATAATATAGGCACCATGACGGTGTGACTCTGCATGTGAAATAGCCTGACCAATTTCGTGTAATTGTGCCGCCCAATATAGCTTACGTCTAAGTGCAATATATTGCCCATTTTCAGTATTAAGGTTATCGCGAATATCATCAAAAAAATCCAGCGCGACGTTAGCAACATTGTCTGCATGAGGTTTATCAACTGAAAAGCGACTAGCTAATCGTACAACAGAGGTGTCACGTAGGTCGGTGTTATCTGTGGTATTTTCTGAGGCCATGTCATAGAGTAAGCCATGACGTAATGCACCTTTGGCGACGATAAGCTCTTCAATACCAAGCAAATTAAATGTTGCTAATAACACGCATAAACCGCCTGCAAGTACAGCACGGCGATCATCTTTTAAGCCAGAAAGTAATATATTATCTGTGTGTTTAGCACGTATTAATTCGGCGCGTAGCCAGTTTAAGCCTTTGCGAGTAATGCGGTCAGCAGGTTGAGGTTCGTGCTGGCTATTCAGATTGTAGTTGGTATAACTTAAGATTTCTACCACAGCACTGGCGGTGCCAGATGCGCCATAGGCGATATCCCAAGCTTTGTGCTGATAAATATGTGCAACTGCATCTAAAAATGATTCTGCCGCCACTTCACCACGAATAAATGCTTTTTCAGTGAGCTCGCCACCAGCAAAATATTTGAGTGACCAAGCTACAGAACCTACGCGCAGGGAATCTGTATTATGCACATCAAAATTTTGACCAAGAATAAATTCTGTAGAGCGCCCACCAATATCAAGCACCAAGCGGCGTTCGTCTGATTGTGGCAATAAACGACTTACACCTTGATAAATCAAGCGTGCTTCTTCAACACCAGAGATAACCTCGACGTCATAACCCAAAGCCACTCTAGCTTGAGCGAGAAATTCATCACGATTACGCGCTTCACGTAAGGTTTGTGTTGCCACAGCGCGTACATGCTCTGGTGCAAAGCCTTTTAAACGCTCCCCAAAACGTGCTAGGCATTTAACCCCACGGGCAATGGCTTCGGGCTTTAAGTTACGATTCTCATCTAGATCACCACCTTGACGCACTGTTTCTTTCAGATAGTCCACACGTAAGATTTGCCCACTATCATAGCGGCCAATTTCTAAGCGAAAGCTATTAGAACCTAAATCTACAGCGGCGAGCAGGGTGTCGGAGTTGATTGCGTTTACTTTTCTCATGAGGTATTTATAGCACAAAAGTCTTGAATGGTTGTGACCATATTATGTATTTAATTTGATAATTAAATATCTTTTAATTACTTAATTTAGCGACGGATTTATAGCTTGCCCCACGTTTAATCAATACATATCAACTAATCTGTTGATATTTGTATTGCGTAGTATGCAAATTAATTAAAATTCTTAGGAGAAAACTAAATGAATAAATTTTTACTTTCTATTATTGGGGTTTCAGTCATGACTATGTTAGCACTACCTGCTATGGCCAAGGACAGCAAATTCGAAAAACATCACCCGCGCCGTGACCAAGTTAATGACCGTTTACAAAACCAAAATAAACGTATTCATAATGAAGTTAAGGAAGGCGAATTAAGTAAAAAACAAGCAGCTAGCTTACACAAAGATGATCGTCAGGTTCGTCAGGAAGAGCGTGATATGGCATCACAAAACAATGGCCATATTACTAAACAGGAACAGAGCACATTGAATCAACAAGAAAATGCAGTAAGCAAAGATATAGGTAAATAATTATTTCATTAGTTGTATCAGCTTGACGTTAAGCCCCGACCAGTAACTTTGAGTCGGGGGCTAACTTTATTTTAAACAAAAAACCTACTGGTAGTAAGAAATTATCTAAATCCTTAATAAACCTGAGATGGGTTTCGTTTCATTGCTTTCAGGGAATAGGATTCTGAAAGTTTTTTCTTGATCAATCCCAAAGCTTTCTCCAGTGACTGATGCTATGAGTGTATCTAGGGCCAGTGTGGGTTTTAAATCACGGCCTTCGTATAAGTTACTATTATTTAATCCTGGCCAATCGGCGATGACTCGACCACCTTTAACATCTCCGCCTAAGATTATAGCTGCTGATGCAGTGCCGTGATCAGTACCACCAGTGCCATTTGTGGCAGCGGTTCGGCCAAATTCTGTAGCAACGATTACTGTGGTATTTTGCCAGACTGGGCCAAGGTCATCACGTAATGCGGCTAGCATGGTGTCAAGTGATTGCAGTTGTCTTGCCAATCGGCCTTCTTGGGCGCTATGTGTGTCCCAGCCGCCAGTTTCTATCATGGCAATTCTGGGGCCATCTGCTCGTGCTAAGAATGAGGCTGCTAATTTGCCAAAGCTTGCTGGGTCTTGTTTGTTACTTATATCATCTGACATATTGCGTGCATCCATGGCGGCTGTCCATATCGGATTAAGCTGTGCATCTGTGGCATAGAGTTGTGAAACACGCATTAGCAAGTCATCTGAGGCTTGCGGTAAAGCGGAGGGTGCATATGACGTCACCTCAACTTTTCCACGCAATGCCATGGGTACCGTTGAGGCAAAAGCAATCGCCTCATTCTGAGTGGGAGGTAATAGTGTAAGTAAGCGGTTCATCCAACCATCTTTGAGCTGATAAGGAGCCGTGCCGCCCGTTTCAAGCACATTTTGCGCATCAAAGTGTGAGCGATCACGGTAGGGCGAGGCAACAGCCTGTACCATTAAGGCCTGTCCAGCGGTGTACATTTTTGCAATTTCAGCTAGCGATGGATGTAAAGCAAACATGCTATCTAGCTTAAAGGCTTGTGAGCTATCAATGGTTAATGCACCACGTAGTTTGGCATAAGCAGGGTCGGCGTATGGAATAACGGTATTAAGACCGTCAGCCGCACCACGCTGAATAATGAAAATGAAGCGGCGATCTGTATTGGCGTTTGCAAAGCTGATATAAGGTGATGCAAATAGGGCTGCACCCGCAACAGAAAAGATACGTATGAAATCTCGACGACTTATATGAAAATTCTGCGTACTGATTTTATCTCCTTAAAAACTCAGGTGAGACTAACAATAGTGCTAAACCAGTAGCTGCACTTTCAGATCGACTGATAGCGGTTTGTGTTTGTAGGCTCATTGCACCCATCAATATTTTTTCACTTAACATTCTTGCATCAAGTTTATCGCCGAAAGGATTCGCCAAGCGCTGCGCAAGCTCCACTCTTCGTAATAGGGCATTGGGCGCAGTCCAAGACTCTGCTGTGTCATCATAACCAGCGGGCGAGCCAGGCTTCCAGATTGGTTGCCCGAGTTGATTCATGATTTGCGCAATATTCATATTGTTTAGGTTTTGTCTACCCAACCCACGTAGGCTAGAAATTATCCATTCCCAAGGTGTTTTGAATTTGGTTGGAGCAGCTTGCCATGCTTCAGGAGCATCAATCAGCATGTGGTAAACGCTGCTGAGGTTGCCGTTTTTATTAAGAAAAACCTTAGCAAGACGTTGCACCAGTGGCTCTGGCGGTGAGTCGCTTACAAAGTGACGCGCTAGTTTCGTGGCGATATGAGTTGCGGTGGCCGGTGAGCTGGTAAAATCACGTAATATAGCTTCGGCTTGATTTTCTCCTTGTTGATAATAAGTGCGTCCCAGTACATTTCTACTGCCGGGCTCATGCAGCATTGGGCGAAAAGTAAAGCCATTCGCATCAGTTTCAATATTTTGATTGCGGCGATTATGCTGTGCTTTCTGATTGGCAAATTCTGTAATATTCCAGCCAGTCATCGCACGTGAAAACTCAGTCACATCGGTTTGTGAATAGCCGCTGCGTGCGCCTAGTGTATGCAATTCCATAATTTCACGTGCAAGATTCTCATTCAACCCGCGTTTTTTATTTGGCTGACCATCATCTATTCTTTGGGACAGTCTAGTTGCGACTGGACTATTAGGCCCTATCGATCTCACTTGGTCTAAATACAGTAACATGGCAGGGTGCTTTTCTACCGCCAATAACATGTCGACAAAGTTACCAAGCACATAAGGGCGAATAGCTTCTAACTCAAAGGCACCAGCCAGCTCGCTAATGGCTGGTTTCTCAATTGAAATAGCAAAGTGATTCGCCCAAAAATGGACTAAGCGTTCAACAAATGGTGTAGAAGTGTTGAGCGCACTTTCTGCTCTGGCAGTAACAGCCAATTGATAATTATCGCGAGCTTCTTTTCTTAATAAGCGTTTAGTGTCTTTTTTTTCATCATCACCTGCGCGCTTCATCGCTTGCTGACTTTCTTGATAACGCTCTAATAGTTGCAATGTCTTGGGTTGATTAGACCATGAAGCGGAAGTGGCTTGATAATGATTGAGTTGAGCTAATAGATATTGTTTAGCATCATTTGGTGCTGTTTCATCTGGGCGTGCACCCAAACCAAATCTATTTACTGCGATTGCAACAGGAGTCATATTTTCTGCCCAATTATTTTAATAAGCAATTTAATGCTCAAATTCTGCTCGCTAAGGTTTCTTAGGTGGAGGCATTTGTCGTAAAGGACCTTGACGCGCTAAACCCTCGGCAAATTTTTCACGTTCCTCGGGGCTTAAGCTTTCAGCAAAATTAATTAAACTCGCTTCAATGCGTAAACGTAGTGCTATATCGGCTTCACGTGCATGTGCTAACGCTATTGAAATGGCACCTCTGTCAAATTCTGGTGCAGCTAATAAAGCTCTCACATCGGTGCGTGCTACCTGAGCTGCTTTAATGAACGGTTTGGCCTCACGACGTGTTTCACGAAGTAATTTTTGAAAAGCTTGTTGACGTTCAAGACTTAAACCATCTGCTGCAAAGCGTAAAGCGTTCTGCACGGGTTTATTTGCCAAAGGTGCTGCATTTGACCAAAACAGATGATAAGTGCCACTTACAATGCAACTGAGTAAAAATATGTTCAAAATTAATGAGGTCGCTAATACCCATTTAATTTTTCTTGTGATCATTATTATCTCCAATCCTGACCATAGTCGACATATTCTGATGCACTATTTATTCCGTTAGCACTATCATTAGGTAACATAGTAGAAGTTAGTAATGATACACAAAAAACACCGGCCATCGCGCTTGCTAGTCCTGCACCTAATAAGCCAAAGCCATTGATCCCAAGTTCAGACCAGAGTATTGATAATTTCTGCCAAATATTAAACTGCTTATTATGGATAGTGAGCGCATCAGTAAAAATTGTATTGGCTAATGCACTACTATCAATGGCTACAGAATGGTCAGCAAGCAAATCATCTAGCGCCAACTCATCATCTATCAAGTTATTTATTTCTTGTTGCTGAGTAAATTGCAGGGCGGCCTCTCGCTCTGCAGCTGGCCAGCGTTTTAAATCTGCGCCATAAGCACTAGCAAGTTGTTTAAACCGTTCTGTTGTCATCATGTTTTTCACAAGGCTTCCTTCGTATTACTTTTAGTTAGTTAATAGTGCACGCATGTTGCGTCGCGCTCTTGATAACAAGCTTTCCAGCGCATCAATGCTGATGCGCATGATTGAAGCCGTTTCAATATTAGATAGCTCCTGATAATACTGTAGCACCAAGGCCTCACGTTGCCGATTTGGCAAAGCTTTCAGGGCAATGCTGACAAGGTTTTTTTGCTGATTTGCAATGAGTTTTTCATCAGGCTTTAAGCTTAAGTCTACGTAATCATTCTCATCATCTAGCTCTTGACTAGCGCCTTCACCTTTATTGCGTAGCCTGTCATAACATAGGTTGAGTGCTACTCGATGCATCCATGTATCAAACTTGGCCAAATCAGCTTGCCATGTTGGTGCTTGTTTCCAGATTTTTAAAAAGGTTTCTTGTGCTACATCTTCAGCTTCTGCGCGATTATTGAGTATGCGCGTAGCTAATGCCAATAAGCGTGGTAGTTTATTCGACACCATTTGTTTAATAGCCACTTGGTTGCCTTGCGCAATTTGTGCTAAAAGCTCTGCGTCAGAGTCAATCAATGATAGGTTCTTTCATGTTGTTGTTTCGACCCACGCATACATTTAAGTTTGCTTTAAGAAGTTAAACGGATTAAAAAGAATTATCCGTCGCCCAATCGCTAAAAATACTTGAAAAAAATTAAGCTATCTCCATCTTAACAAGTATCGTATTGACCAGCATGGAGATTTAATAAATGACGACAGAAGCAGCAAAAGAAAATAAGCCTCAAGAAAAACTGGCTTTTCAGGCTGAAGTAAAACAGCTTTTACAATTAATGATTCACTCCTTGTATAGCAATAAAGAAATCGTGTTGCGTGAGTTGATTTCCAACGCATCCGATGCGGCCGATAAGTTGCGGTTTGAAGCATTGGCAGATGGCAGTTTGTATGAAAATGATTCTGAACTGAAAATCCGTGTGGCATTTGATAAAGCTGCACGCACCGTTACAATCAGCGATAACGGTATTGGTATGAATCGCGATGAAGTGGTGAGCAATATCGGTACGATTGCCAAATCAGGTACTAAAGAATTTTTTAGCGCACTCACTGGTGATCAAGCAAAAGATGCCAATTTAATTGGTCAGTTTGGCGTAGGCTTTTATTCAGCCTTTATTGTTGCTGATAAAGTCACCTTGACGACGCGTCGCGCTGGCACTATTCATGGCGTCAAATGGGAATCAGCAGGTGAAGGTGACTACACGCTGGAAACCGTTGAAAAAGCCAATCGCGGTACTGAAGTAACCTTGCATTTACGCGAAGCAGAAGAGGAGTTTCTGAATGACTGGAAATTAAAAACCATTATTCGCAAATATTCTGACCACATTACCTTGCCGATTGTCATGCAAAAATCGGAATGGAAAGATGGCGAGCAAGTGCCAACAGATGAAGATGAAACAGTAAACCGCGCTTCTGCATTATGGGCGCGTAGCAAAAACGATATCACTGAAGAAGAGTATCAAGAATTTTACAAACACGTTTCACACGATTTTGAAAATCCATTAAGCTGGAGTCATAGTCGTGTAGAAGGCAAGCAAGAGTATATTTCATTGCTTTATGTTCCAAGCAAAGCACCATTTGATTTATATGAACGTGACCGCCGTCATGGTATTAAACTGTATGTGAAGCGCGTTTTTATTATGGAGGATGCAGAAAAACTCATGCCACAATACCTGCGTTTTGTGCGTGGTGTCATTGATAGCGCTGACTTACCATTGAACGTATCACGTGAGATTCTGCAAGACAGCAAAGATGTTGATAACATTAAAGCCGGTTCAGTGAAAAAAGTGTTGGGTTTATTAGAAGATTTAGCTAAAGATAAACCAGAAGACTACGCTAAGTTTTGGGCTGAATTTGGCCGTGTAATAAAAGAAGGCCCGGGCGAGGACTTTGCTAATAAAGAAAAAATTGCAGGATTGTTACGTTTCGCCAGTACGCATGCCGATAATGACACGCAAAATGTCAGCTTTGATGATTACATCAGCCGCATGAAAGAGGGCCAAGAAGCTATTTACTACATCACGGCGGATAGTTTTGCTGCTGCGCAACACTCACCGCACTTGGAGATTTTCCGTAAAAAAGGCCTGGAAGTTTTGTTAATGAGTGATCGTGTAGACGAGTGGTTGCTCGGCAGCTTGACTGAGTTTGCTGGTAAGAAACTGCAGTCTGTAGCCAAAGGTGATTTGGATTTGGGTAAGCTGGAAGATGAGTCTGAAAAAGAAGCACAGAAAAAAATTGAAGATGAAGCTAAAGAGCTAATTGAAAAGATTAAAGCCAGTTTGGGTGATCAAGTGAAAGAAGTACGCGTGACGCATCGTTTAACTGATTCTCCAGCCTGTTTGGTCGCAGGTGCGCATGATATGTCAGGTAATTTAGAGCGTATACTTAAAGCCGCTGGACAAAATACACCAGATAGTAAGCCTGTGCTAGAAATTAACCCCAGCCACAAATTGGTGCAGCGTTTAAAAACTGAGACAGATGAAGCCAAGTTTAATGATTTTGCCAATGTGTTATTTGATCAGGCTTTGTTGGCAGAAGGTGGGCAGTTGCAAGATCCTGCCAGTTTTGTGAAGCGCATGAATAACTTGTTGGTTTAGTCCTATGTATGTTATGTATTTGTAGACTAAAGTACAGCTAGAAACTATAAATGCCCACAACTAAAAAGTTGTGGGCATTTATTTTATGTGCTGCAATATTAGGTTTGCTTAGGAAGTTGGCTCGGCATTTGCTAGAATTGTACTTATTAAGTTGTAAATATAGTAACTGACACAACTGTTTGCTAAAACATCATTTGCACATTCTTTGAAAGTTATACGATATGGCTACCACTAAAACTACTGCAAAATCCGAATCAAAAATAACTAAAGCTAAACTTGGCGTTACCGTAAAGACTAAGCTCAAAAGAATCTCTCCTGCTACGCCACTAGTGCCGTGTGGCAATACACCGATGAGTGAGGCGTTGCAGAGTCATCTCGGTTTTTCCTGCTTTAAAACGGCTAGTACAGCCACGCCACGCGATTGGTATGCAGCAACCGCTTATACAGTACGTGATCATATAATTGAGCGCTGGGCAGAAACTGCAGAAGCCTATTACGCACAAGATCCAAAGCGCGTCTACTATCTTTCACTTGAATTTTTGATTGGGCGTATGCTGACTAATGCTGCACTGAATGAGTGCATTAAAGATGACGTTAGCTCAGGCTTAATTGCATTGGGTCGAAAGATGGAAGAAGTAGCTGAAATGGAGCCAGATGCTGCTTTAGGTAATGGTGGCTTGGGGCGTTTAGCCGCTTGCTTTCTGGATTCCATGGCGACTATGGATATTCCTGCGACGGGTTACGGTATTCGTTATGAGTACGGTATGTTTAAGCAATCGATTGAAAATGGCCAACAAATTGAAAATCCAGATAGTTGGTTGCGTTACGGCAATATTTGGGAGTTTCAACGCCCTGAAGCTGCTTATGATGTGAAATTTTTTGGTAAAACCATGCAATTTAACACCGAACATGGCATAGAGCATCGCTGGGTAGAAGCTGAACATGTGGTAGCTATGGCGTATGACGTGCCAGTGTCTGGGTATGATACTGTAACTGTTAATAATCTACGTTTATGGTCTGCTAAAGCAACGCGCGAATTCGATTTGTGTCATTTTAATGAAGGTAATTATGAAAAAGCAGTTGAAGAACGTAACGAGACTGAAAGAATTACAAAGATACTTTACCCGAATGACGCTTCTTATTCTGGGCGTGAGTTACGTTTAAAGCAACAATATTTCTTTGTTTCAGCCTCTATTCAAGATATTTTACGCCGTTTCTTATCCGTGCATGACATCAAAAAACCTAGCGACTGGAAATTATTGCCAGAAAAAATTGCTATTCAACTGAATGATACACATCCTGCAATTGGTGTGGCAGAAATGATGTATCAGCTAGTCGATGTACATCATCTGGCTTGGGATTTGGCATGGAGCTTAGTAGGTAAAATCTTTGCCTACACCAATCACACTTTGATGCCAGAGGCTTTGGAAACTTGGTCAATTGAATTGTTTGGTAGTCTATTGCCGCGCCATCTGGATATTATTTATGAGATTAATTACCGATTTCTGCATATGGTGAATCATCAATTCCCAGGTGATACAGACTTATTAAGGCGCGTCTCGATTATTGATGAAACACATGGTCGCCGTGTACGCATGGCTCATTTGGCGATAGTTGGTAGCCATACGGTTAATGGTGTGGCCGCTTTGCATAGTGAATTATTAAAAACGACATTATTTGCAGATTTTGAGCGTATTTACCCAGGAAAAATTATCAATGTGACTAATGGCATTACGCCACGTCGCTGGCTCAATCAAGCGAATCCTGAATTAACTAAACTCATTGCCAGCGCAATTGGCGAAGATTTTAAGAAGGACTTAACGCAGCTGGTCAAATTAACACCTTTGGCTGATGATGCTGATTTTCGCAAAGCTTTCCGCGCCGTTAAACGCGACAATAAAGTACGTTTAGCACAGAAAATTGAAAAGCTGACTGGTATAGAGCTTAATCCTAATAGCTTATTTGATGTACAAATCAAGCGTATTCATGAATACAAACGTCAATTGCTGAATTTATTGCACGTGATTACTTTGTATAACCGTATTCGCAAAGATGGAGCGAGTGGTAAATATAGCAATATCACACCGCGCACGGTCATCTTTGGTGGTAAAGCGGCCCCTGGCTATTGGATGGCGAAACTTATTATTCGCCTGATTAACGATGTTGCTGATATTGTGAATAATGACCCTGCTGTAGGCGATAAGCTCAAAGTCGTGTTTTATCCTGATTATAAAGTATCAGCAGCAGAGATTTTATTTCCAGGCAGTGATTTATCAGAGCAGATTTCAACAGCAGGCACCGAGGCCTCGGGTACCGGTAATATGAAGATGGCGCTGAATGGTGCGCTCACCATCGGAACTTTGGATGGTGCAAACGTTGAAATTAAAGAGGAAGTGGGTGATGACAACATCTTTATTTTTGGTTTAACTACGCCAGAAGTCGCTGCAACTAAAGCCAGTGGCTACAATCCTTGGGATTATTACCATGGCAATGCCGAGCTAAAAGTAGTGTTGGATATGATAGCTGATGGCTTCTTTTCAGTAGAGGAGCCTAGCCGCTATCAAGCCATTTTCGATGCTTTGCTAGAAAAGGGTGACAATTACTTATTGCTGGCAGATTACGCAAGCTACATCGCAAAGCAAGATGAAGTCAGTGCGGTTTATCATGATGCTGAAGAATGGACGCGTCGCGCAATACTTAACGTTGCACGTATGGCTAAATTCTCCAGTGACAGAACGATAGCCGAATATGCTAAAAATATCTGGAAAGTATCTTCTTTGAAACGCACATAAAATAATAATTTTTTAAACTTTAAGTTGACGTATCAGGTAAACCCAATCATGGCTAAAAGCGTTATGATTGGGTTTATTTCTTTTTAGTGCAGATATTAAGTATTAATGAGAAATGACAAACTAAAAATGTTCAATAAAACCTAGGAGCCATCATGAGAAGATTAGTTACTGCCATTATTTTTGCGATATTTGCTACACATGCCTATGCTCTAGGTATTAATGATCTGACTAATACCGAGGCGAGTGGCGGTCTTAAAGATGCTTTAATACAAGGTGCGGGTAATGCGGTTGGCAAGCTGGGCGCAGTAGATGGCTTTTTTAAAAACCCAGATGTAAAAATTCCACTACCAGAAAATATGCAAAAAGCTGAAAAAATGATGCGCATGTTTGGTATGGGTAAACAGGCTGATGATTTAGTGCTTAAAATGAATCGTGCGGCTGAAGCTGCCGTGCCAGAAGCAAAAGCATTATTAGTAAATTCAGTGAAAAAAATGACTGTTACAGATGCAAAAGCGATTCTGACGGGTGGCAATGATGCGGCCACACAATATTTCAAAAAGACAACCTCTGGCCCGATGGCTGAGAAGTTTTTGCCAATCGTGACTAAAGCGACGGAAAAAGTGCAGCTTGCACAGCAATACGATAAGTTTGCTGCAATGGGCAGCAAATATGGCTTGGTGAAAAAGGAAGATGCTAATTTAGAGCAATATGTCACCCAAAAAGCTCTGGATGGTGTTTATGTCATGATGGCGCAAGAAGAAGCTGCCATTCGTAAAGACCCCGTCGGACAAGCTAGCAGCTTGATTAAAAAGGTTTTTGGTGCGGTTGCTAAGTAATCCCCATGTTTCATAGACAATAGAGCATGCAAACACCACAATAAAAAACATCGATACAGCTTGCGTGCATAGGCAGAGTTTGCTAGAATCTCACTTCTCGACGCAGCATGTATTTAGTGGCGTCGAGTCGGACGCGGGATGGAGCAGTCTGGCAGCTCGTCGGGCTCATAACCCGAAGGTCACAGGTTCAAATCCTGTTCCCGCAACCAAAAAATAACAAGATTATGTAGGTCGTTTTTAAGCTGGTTAATCGTAATGATTTAGTTAAATAAAATATTTTAATTAAATGATTGACCGGCACTAAAAGCTCTGTATAATGCGCACCTCTTCGTTGTTACGGCAACGCAAGATTCTGAAAGGGATCTTGAGCAGTAAAGCTCTTTAACAAACTGAACAACTGATAAG
>JAYVMU010000036.1:0-45291 GCA_043758775.1 Methylophilaceae bacterium | reverse complement strand
CACTCATCATCAGTATTTTTCACCCGTAAAACGCTTTATATCACGTTGTTGACGCTTAGTTGGCCGCCCTAGTCCGCGGTCTCGCCTAGCATGGTCTTGTTCTTTGGTGACTGCTAAGTTTTCACGCTTGGCAATACTGGTAAGCGTTTCTTGATATAACAAGGCGGCCTCTGGCGCACCCTTTCGCTGTATTGATAATCCAGTAACTGTGACTTCTATTTCAAAGTCTTTATTGCGAATATGAATCACTGCATTTAAACGAACTTCTTTAGCAGGTTTTACCCGGTCGCCATCTACATGCACTTTACCGCCATCAATCGCATCCGATGCGAGACTGCGTGTTTTAAAGAAACGCGCTGCCCACAGCCATTTATCCAGGCGACATTTATTATCAGTAATAGCTTCAGTTTTCATTAAATAAGGCTAGATTTAATTATGCAAATTTAAAGTAACAATCAACTATTAAACAGTCTATTAAATACGCAGCCTATTTAACACCTAAATTGAGTCGATTGCTTTCCAAGGTTTTTCTGTAATTGGATAACACGTTCTGCGCACAGCCCATCACAGACTCCTGGGCATAATTACCCATATCATCAGCAGTACCAGCCTCAGTATCAGTGAGATGCGCAATGCCTTCCAGCACGTGGTCTATCGTGTAGATATGAAACTTACCTGCCCGCACCGCTTCAATAACTTCATCATCCAGCAACAGATGATTTAGATTACGTTTAGGGATAATGACACCCTGTTTACCATCAAGGCCAATTGCGCGGCAAACGCGGAAATAACCCTCTATTTTTTCATTGACGCCACCAATAGGCATCACTTCACCAAATTGATTAAGCGCACCGGTTACGGCAATACCCTGTTTAATGGCTTTACCGGATAATGCTGAAAGTAAGGCAAATAACTCTGCACAAGAGGCAGAGTCACCTTCAACTCCATTGTATTCCTGCTCAAACACTAAAGACGCATTGAGGCTTAACGGCGCAAGTGAAGAAAAACTCGCACTGAGCCAGCTTTGTAAAATGAAAATGCCTTTATCATGATTGGGGCCACTCATTTGCACTTCACGGTCAATATTAATCACGCCTTTGCTACCCGCATAACAACGCGCCGTGATGCGCACTGGCGAGCCAAAGCTGGCATCGCCTAACTCAATATGTGTTAAGCCATTTACTTGCCCCACGACTTTGTCGTGCACTTGTATCATCAGCTCATTATCAATAATCGAATCACGGATTTGCTCTTCTACATAGTGATGACGTGCTTGTTTGGCCGCTATCGCGGCTTTTACATTTTGCGCTGATATGAGCGTAGCACCATTTGCCACTGCTGCACTTTCTAAAATCAATCGTTCTAAGCGAGCAAAATTGGTACTGATACGAGTTTGATCTTCTTCCAAACGTTGCATAGCGCCAATCAACACGGCAACGGCTTCAGCGGTAAAATGTGAACAATTAAAATGCTGACACTTTTGTGCAACAAAACCTGCAATCGCTGCATAATTAGCCGCATTTGCTTCTATACGTTCAGCAAACTCAACTTTAATCGGGAAGTAATTAAAGAAATCTGGCTTTTCATCCAGCATATGATAAAAGTCATCGCGCGTAGCGATTAGCACGAGTTTGACATGCACTGGCAACACGGTATTGGCATTAGCAAAACTGGTACTTTGTGTGGCACTGCCGCCCAAATCTTCAATTTGCAAGGTACCATTACGTAAAAAACGGTGTAGTTTCTCTAGCATCTGGCTACCGTTTTGCTGGTCTTCCAACATATCGCGCAGATGCAACATCAACATGCCGCCATCGGCACGCAACAAATTACCCGCACGCAAGCGCATGAAATCAGGTGTGTTAGAGCTTTCTGATGCGCTCTCAATACCGCCGAATAAAGACTGTAAACTGGGGTCGTTATCGTAAATAACGGGCACTGTTGAATTAAGCGTAACAGAATTACCTACACTATTACTGATCTCGTTACTCACTAAGACATTCACACGATAGCGGCCTAGAAAGCTTTCACTTATCAAGCTCTCTAACAGATTGTCAGTTTCCTTCTCACCATCTGCACCGGCACTAGGTTGCCAAGCTTCCAGATACTCTAATACATCCAGTTGTAACTGATGCAGGTAACCAGCAAAAACGGCGTACTTTTCTTTAGTCAAGCCAAGTTCTTGCTGCAGCGCAGCAAAATGCTCGGTGATAAAGCTGGAAATTGTGCTTAAAAATTGTGATTTTTCAGTGTCGTCATTGATGCTTTCATTTTTATGATCACCCCTGCTTTCAACAGCTGCTGCTGATAGTTGCTTCACTAAATGGCGGATGAAGTTATCCATCGCCACACGCAGCTTGATTGCAGACCCAGCTGGCAGGCGCAAGAGTAAAGGCTTTTCAACCACCTCAAAATTAAACAATGCAACCAAGTCGCGGGATTGATTCAACTGAATGGTCAGCTTAGCCGCCGCCTCATGCATGGCACTCAACATTAAAGAAGTACGACCGGTGCCGTGCTCACCCAATACCAACAAGTTAAAACCTGGTTGTTGTAGGTCCAAACCGAAAGTGGCTGCTTTTTTTGCGTCTGCTTGCGCAACCCAGCCGTGTACTTGCTCGGAATTTAATAATTCTGACGTATCAGAAAAAGCCAAATCAGCAGGAGTGATATGTGCGTTAAGGTTTTGTAGTGCTAATGTTTGTAACATAAATTTTTCTTAGAGTAATTTGCAACCACCTTCATGATTGCGATATTTTTAGCAGTTTTTGCTTATTATTTCCAACGATCACGCGCAGTGTCATCTGTAACTTTGGCTTCCACCCAATGCGCACCTTGTTCTGTTTGCTCTTTTTTCCAAAATGGCGCTTCCGTTTTAAGATAGTCCATCATAAATTCACAGGCGGCGAATGCGTCACCGCGATGCTGACTAGTTACCGCGACAAATACGATCTGCTCACCCACCTGCAGCAAGCCTACTCGATGGATAATCAAAGCATCTATCATGCTCCAACGTGCTTTAGCCTGTTTAATAATCGCCTCTAAAGCTTTTTCGGTCATACCGGGATAATGTTCAAGCGTCATATTTGATACAATTGATCCGTGATTTGCATCTCGCACCAGGCCAACAAAGGTCGAAATTGCACCTATATCAGAGCGATTTCCACGCAACAATGCCAGCTCTGCACCGACATCGAAATCATTTTCCTGAACTCTAACTGTCATCTTAAATCCTACTGCCTATCCACCTGTTACTGGTGGGAAAAATGCAACTTCATCACCGGCTCGAATAATTTCAGTATCATCTACTAACGCATGATTGATTGCAGCGCGTACCACTTGTTTACCAGAAAATATACTTGCCCAAGTATCACCACGTGCAGCCAAATGTGACTTAAGCTGTAATATCGTTTTAATATTGCCAGGCAATGCCATTTCTTCAGTAGAATAATTGAGCGATTCTTTCAGCCGTGCAAAATAAAGTACTTTAATCATTTAAGTTTCCTCATCTTCTCTAACATCGTCTACCAAATCCAATAAATCTGGCGTGCTTGAAGGTTTATCTGCCAACTCAACACGCTCAATCTGGGCAAACCTACGTGATATTTTCTGGCTGGTGGTTTGCACATCTACGGCATCCTCATGTGCTTGGCGTATATGGTCAGCCAGTTTTTTCATCCGTGTATCAAAACGGCCAAATTCTTTACCTAACTTACCTAACTCTTCCTTAATAATATGCACTTGCTTACGTGTTTCGACATCTTTTAGCACCGCACGTGCGGTATTTAACACCGCCATTAGTGTGGTGGGCGAAACCACCCACACGCGTTTTGCCATCGCATAATCAATCACATCCTGATGGTACGCATGTATCTCGGCAAATACTGCCTCTGCAGGGATAAACATCACTGCGCCATCGCTTGTCACATCGGCAATAATATACTTACTGGCAATATCATCTACGTGCTTTTTAATATCGGCTTTAAATTGCTTACCCACCAACAGTTGCTCGGCGGCTGACAGCGTTTTATCAAACATGCGGTGATAATTCTCCAGCGGAAATTTACTATCTACCGTTACCATGCCTGTAGGTTCCGGCAGAAATAAGGCACAATCTACACGTGTGCCATTGGGCAAGCTGTATTGCATAGCAAACGAGTTAGTGGGCAAGACATTCCGCACCAAACCTTCTAACTGTACTTCACCAAATGCGCCACGTGAGCGCTTATCACCTAATAATTCTTGCAGGCTGACGACATTGGTCGTTAAGCCATCAATTTTCTTTTGCGCTTCATCAATCGTCGCCAAACGTTCCATGACGCTAATAAACGTTTCATTGGTTTTCTTAAAGCCTTCATCCAAGCGTTCAGATACTTTACCGCCGATTTGTTCTAAGCGGCCATCCACCGCTTTGGTGAGCGTTTCAATGCTTAATGTAAGCTGTAGCGTGGCGTTACGCATGGTGCTTTGTATCAGCTCCTGCTGCGCTTTGCCTTGGTCAGATAAAGTAGTGTGCAGCTTTTCCAGTACCGCTTCACGCGTTTTGCCTAAACTCTCCGCCTGTGACAATTGCAAAGTTTGCATGGCATCACGCGTGGATTGCAGTTCTTGTGCAACGCTTACACGCAAGCGTTCGCTAGCCTCATGTGAATTTACACTTAATCGGTCACCTAGTTTATTCAGGCTATCATGCAAATCCAGCAACATGGCGCGATGTTTTTCTTCCAGAGTTTGTGCTAATTGCAGAGCTTGTTGAGCCGCATTATTAGTTAAGCTTTGCCATACCAACCAAGCCAGCAATATCAAACTTAGCAAACCAAAAATAATTAAAATAATATCGTTCATAGCGCGATTATAACCGATGCAGGCTGGCTATAAACTTAGCAAAGCCTGCTAAACTGAAACTCTGTAAAACTATAGACTAAATACTGGCGACTTTAGGCTTCAACTATGCTCAAACTCAAACTGCTTATTGGACAATGGCTGGCCAATATCACGCGTAAGCTGCGCAACAATTTTTATTTATATCTAGCGACGCTATTTACTTTATTAGTCTTGCTAGATGCAGGGGTTTTCCATCAGGGTGAAAACATGCGCGACAAAGCGTTTGATTTCATGGTAAAAAATCGCATCTTCACGCCAAAACCAGATGCAGATATTGTGATTGTCGATGTGAATGAGGCCAGCCTGAGTGCGATGGCGAAAGACTATGGTCGCTGGCCTTGGCCGCGTCAGGTATTTGGTGAGTTTGTAGAGAACATTGAGGCACAACATCCTAAAGCCATTGTGTTTGATATTCTATTTAGCGATGCGGATATCTACAACCCTGATAGCGATGCCTATTTTAATGACGTGATTGCCGGTACTAGTAATACGTTCTTTCCATTTTTACGCCTACCAGAAACACAGGACAAGTTAAGCCAAGTAAAACCGAGCGACATTCCTGGCATTCTGCACTCGCCAGCATCTGCCAATTCAACCTTAGACCCTACGGCCACTATTGCCGTAGTTTTACCACACTTTGCAGCGGTACTTAATACCAAACATTTAGGCACACATAATATCTACCAAGATAAAGATGGCATTGTGCGTGAGTATCGCTTGTATCGTGACGAAAAAGGCTGGCGCCTGCCTTCATTGCCCATAATTGTTGGCAACTATGTACAACCCAATCCGACAGCAACGCTGCCACAAAACATGCTGATGAACTGGCGCGGTAAGCCCTTTACTTACCCATATGTGACATTTAGCGATGTTATGCAAGACATGGGCAACAAAGTTAAAAAACGCTCCCAAACTGAATTCACTAATAAAATTGTCATTATTGGCTCTACCGCGCCTTCACTGTTTGACGTTAAAGCCACCGCCATGGCGAAAGCATATCCTGGCGTTGAGATATTGGCGACCGCTATTGATAATGTCAAACATAACGATTACCTGCATGTATGGCGCGGTAAGCTGTCTTATATTTTACTTAGCTTATTGCTGGTTTGGCTTACCACGACTGCGTTTTACTTTGGCGTGGACCGCGACCGTTTCAATAAGATATTCAGTTCCAGCCAAATTGGCCTGCTGGTGCTATCTTACATAGGCATTAATTTCACCAATTTTTACTTGGATTTAACTGGTCCTATTATTTGGGCAGTCGGTTATTTCAGTATTGCAAAAGTCTATGCTTTAGCTACGGACCGCGCCCTGCAACGCTGGCTAGCATTTGGTGTCAAAGCAGATGGCACAGAATCGCATGTATTAATCATGCCGATTGTGGTAGAAAGCCAAGAGCCATTAACGAATTCATCACTAAAAAAAATTAAACGTAGCTTGGAACTTGCTAGTCGTACGCCTAATAGCGTAGAAGTGCTTAAAGGCTTGCAAAGTGGAATTTGGGGCTTATTTGGCGATATGGTCATCGTGATTTGGATGTACGCAGATACAAAGCCGGAATATGCGCAAGCCGCTAAAGAGGATGCAGCGCAACTTGGCAATCAACTGGAAGGTATTTTGCGTGGTATAGGTCTACCAACCCAGACTGGAGTGCGTTATATCCAACATGAAGGCTTGCTCAATGCAGATACGCTGGCAGCGAGTCAGTGGCGTAGCTTGTTTGCACAAGCCGTGATTAAGCTAGAGCATGAGAATATCAAACCCATTTAATTTGACCTGAAATCAATGCATTGTTTAAAGTCATACATCATTAGGAACGACCAAATGAATAAAAAGTTATTTTTGCTCAGCTTATTGGGGTTAATCCCAGCACTCACTCTGTCACCGCAATTAGTCTTAGCGGCGGACACCGGCTCGGCACTCAAAGCCGACAGCCTGCGTGCAGAGCCTTTTAACGATGCAAAAACCGTGGGCAATCTGGCGCGTGGTGATGCACTGGAAATCATCGTAAAAAAAGGTGCGTGGCTGCAAGTAAAAACCGTGAAGTCGACCGGATGGGTGCGAATTTTATCTGTCAAACGCGGCACTATCAACACGACCAGCAATACTAAGGATGTACTGGACTTGGCAAGTGGCCGATCCGGTACCGGGCAAGTCGTATCCACCACGGGGGTGCGGGGCTTAAGTGCAGAAGAACTCAAAGGGGCAAAGTTTAATGAAGAAGAAATGAAGGCCATGGAAAGCTATACGCAAAGTGCAGCAGAAGGCAAAAAATTCGCTGATGCGGGCAAATTGCAAGCCATGAAATTTAGCTATTTTTCAAGTAAGGGCGCTAAATAATGCCAACGTCTCAATTTAAAAAAATAACTTCTACCTTGCTAATTTCTGCCATATTTTCTGGTGTCACATGCAACAGTTTTGCTTTTGATTTTAATAAACTTAAAGATGTGATTAAAGAACAACAGCAAGATAAAGCCGCTGAAACTAATGCAAACACTGCTAGCACTGATGCAAATACCGCAAACCAGCCAGTAATCAACTGGAAAAGGCCATCAAAAGCAGAAGAAATCGCGCTGGGTCGTGAAATCACTGGCAATATTTTAGGTGCTGCACCATTGGTAAAAGACTCTGCTTTACAAAAATACGTCAATTCTGTTGGGCGCTGGGTAGCCAGTCAAAGTGAGCGCGCTGATTTACCCTGGCACTTTGGCGTCATTGAATCAGATGACCTGAATGCCTTCTCTGCACCTGGTGGCTATGTACTTATTACCAAAGGCTTGTATCGCAAACTAGAAAACGAAGCGCAATTAGCTGGCGTTTTAGGTCACGAAATTGCTCACGTCGTCAAAAAACACCAATTAAAAGTCCTACAGAAACAACAGTTACTGAATATTGGCGCCAATTTTCTTGGTGGAAAACTGGGTAAAAACAACGAATCAATTCAAAAGATAATTGGTAGTGGCGCAGAAATTAGCGCACGCAGTTTAGATAAAGATGCAGAATTTGAAGCTGATAGTGTAGGTATGGTATTAGCCACCCGCGCAGGCTATGAGCCATTTGGTTTAAGTGAAGTGTTACAAACTTTAGGCCAAACTAATCCGGCAGATAGCAGCGTAGCCTTATTATTTAAAACTCATCCAGCGCCTGATGAACGTTTAGCCAAGCTTGGCGATGCTGTTGGTAGCAGTATGGATAATGTTACTGGTAAAACCTTGGCTGAACGCTTGTATAAACTGAAATAAGCTACAAGCCACTAAAGTTTAATAAAGATTAGGGAATTTGCGTGCGAAATCTGCTGCTTTATCTAACGGCAGGCTCGCGATGACGGTGACCTGATTGGCGAAAGTTTTATCGACAACTTCACCATTTATCTTAGCTAAATCGCGAACCAGCTCATCAAATCGATTGTACTCAACCACCAGTTTTATTCGTATCAGCTCGACGAATGGTGCAAATTTTGCAGCATCAAGCGCTAATTTAGCGGTGCCGCCGTAAGCGCGTGCCAAACCACCTGTACCTAAATTAATGCCACCATAATAGCGAATTACTGCAATCGCTATATTCACTAAATAACGACCTTCAACCAGCTTTAAAATAGGCACGCCCGCTGTACCCGATGGCTCGCCCGCATCTGAAAAGCGTTGCACGATGCCATCAGGCGTTTTAACACGAAAACCGTAAGCAAGATGATGAGCATTTGCGTGTTGTGCAGCAAACGCGCGCAAAGCTGCCCCCACCGCACGCTCATCAGCACAATAAGTAGCGAACGCGATAAAGCGCGATTTAGTGATGGTTTGCTCGGCAAAGCCAGATTGAGTAATGATTTCCATAAATCTTTAAATATCTTAAGCGGCCTATAGTAACTTAAGACAAACCCGTAATCTTGCCTTCACTATTAACGCCGATACGCTCACTGGCAGGAGTTTTTGGCAGACCGGGCATGGTCATCACATCACCACAAATGGCAACGATAAACCCTGCGCCACGCGATAAGCGCAACTCGCGAACATTCAGTGTGTGGCCAGTAGGAGCACCACGCAAACTGGGGTCAGAAGAGAATGAGTACTGTGTTTTTGCAATACACACGGAGAAATATTGATACTCGCTCTCTAAAGCCGCTAATGTAGCGCTAGCAGAGGCCGACAATATCACTTCGCTTGCACCATAGATATTTTTTGCAATGGTTTCTATTTTTTGTAGAATGGGCAACTTGCTGTCATAAAGCAATTTAAAAGCATGAGTATCAGGCCGTTCAATACTCGCCAATACTTCTTTCGCCAAATCTAAAGCGCCCTTTCCACCTTGTGCCCAGTGTTTACAAACAATGGCTTTTGCGCCTAGTTTTTCAGTTTCAGCTTTCAACAAATTCAGCTCTGCTTGTGTATCAGTAGCAAAATAATTAATCGCTACAATCACTCGCAAACCAAAGTGCTGATGTAGGTTATGGATATGGCGTTCAAGATTACATAAACCCGATTTTAAGGCATCCAGATTTTCGCCATTTAAGGCCTTAACATCAACACCACCATGATACTTAAGGGCACGCACTGTGGCGACCAACACCACCACTGTTGGTTTTAAATCCGTTTGTCGACACTTGATATCAATAAATTTTTCTGCGCCTAAATCTGCACCGAAACCGGCTTCTGTCACCACATAATCAGCCAACTTCAATGCTGTTTTTGTGGCAACAACCGAATTGCATCCATGTGCGATATTAGCAAATGGGCCGCCATGCACGATGGCTGGTGTATGCTCAAGTGTTTGCACCAGATTAGGCTGGAAAGCATCTTTTAACAGCGCAGTCATCGCGCCTTCAGCCTTTAAATCGCTGGCAAAAATGGGCGTATTCTGGTACGAATGCGCTACTTGAATCTTACCTAATCGTTGCTGTAAATCACTTAAAGATGTGGCTAAACAAAAAATGGCCATGACTTCGGTTGCGACCACAATATCAAAACCTGTTTCGCGTTTAAATTCGCCGTCACCCACCGTCACATGACGCAAAGCACGATCATTCACATCTAAACAGCGACGCCAAGTAATGCGCTCAGGATTGATCTGTAGAGTATTGCCCTGATAAATATGGTTATCAATCAATGCCGCCAATAAGTTATTGGCTGCACCAATAGCATGAAAATCGCCGGTAAAATGTAAATTAATATCTTCCATCGGTGCAATTTGTGCATAACCGCCACCTGTAGCGCCACCTTTCAGCCCAAACACTGGGCCCATGGAAGGCTCACGGATGCAAATGACAGCACGTTTACCCAAGTGGCTTATGGTCTGATTCAGTGCATCTGCCAAACCAATAGTCGTCGTGGTTTTGCCTTCACCCGCAGGGGTAGGGCTAATGGCGGTAACGAGAATGAGCTTGCCATTGGCTTGCTTGTTGTCCGCTAATTTATTGATTAATGCTTGAGCTAATTTAGCTTTATATTTGCCATAAAATTCTATGTCGTCAACTGCAATACCGAGCTTTGCTGCAACTTCAGCAATAGGCTTTAACTTGCAGGCTTGGGCAATTTCGATATCAGTCATGGGTTTGCTCTTACTTCTTTCCGCCAAATAGTGAGCCCAGTACTCCTCGCACAACACTTCGTCCCAGTTGCGAACCTACCGCTCGGGCGGCTGATTTAGCTGTTGCCTTAAAAATACTATCTCCGCGACCTGAATTTTTGTTAGAACCTCCTAATATATCGCCTAGCATGCCACCCCAACTGAATCCACCGCCCTCTTCCACAGAGGTAACAGAGTCAGCAGCACGGCCTTTTAACTTTTCGTAGGCCGATTCACGGTCAACGACATTTTCATAATGCCCATAAATGACAGAGTTTTTTATGGTAGCGGCACGCTCTGCATCTTTTTTAACCCGTGCATCAATCTTGGCATTACCACCACCAGCCTGACTCATGCCAGCTAAATCACCTTTAACATCGGCCATAAACACGGGCACGCCAAGCTTGGAAAAGCCCTCGGCCAGCGTCTGCAATGTCACGGTTTTACCAGTCCCAGTTGCGCCAGCAATTAAGCCGTGGCGATTCGCCACGGCGTGGCAAAATGTAGCTACTAATATTATTGTTTTGGGCGATTAAAATGGGCTCTGACATTTGATTACTTTCTTATATATCGCCGTGACTAGCTTTAACCATAATCTCAATCAAAGCGTTTTCTAGTTCTTGCGCAGCATTTTTAGCGCGTGCAGTTGGGTTTTTAATACTTTTCAGGTCGTAGGTTGGGCGATCTAAACCCAAATAAAGCTGACCTTTTCTTTCATACAAGCCAATGCGGCATGGCGCAAATACCACGAACTCTGGATGATCCAGTAAAATTTCAGCACCTAAGCCCAAATTGCAAATTGCATGCACTTCCAAGGCTCCCCCTGGGTCTTGGCCACGCTTCCTCATATTGTCACCAATAGGAAAATTAGCTGGATTTACAAAGTTTTTACCTTCTGAAATAATTTTAAGGCTATCCACTACATCCTGATAGCTCACATTCGGCGCCACAGGTATTTCATAAATCGCACTATTCATGTCTATGGGTGGCAAAGCATTTTGTACGATGACACCGCGACTTGCACCATTACTAGCACAACCAGTTATAGCGGCCATAAAGAAAAAACTTAACAATAAAGCCGAACTTTTGTTCATCAACTGACTTCGCATAACCACTCCTTAAAAGCTAGACTTCAATGCCGCATTGACTGCCTTGCGATTAAATTGTGGTGCTAGCAACTCAATCAACCCGAGCATATAGCCACGTAAATAGGCATCTTTACGCACACCTATATAGGTGGTGCTGGGCGGAAATAAATGACTCACATCGAGCATGCTCAAATTAGCATCACGTTCTTTATCATAAGCCATGTTAGCAAGCATACCCACGCCCAAACCAAGGGTCACATAGGTTTTAATAACATCAGCATCAATTGCGGTGAGCACCACATTCGGTGTAACTCCCGCGTCACTAAATACACGCGTCACCAAGGTGCCTCCAGTAAAGGCAAAATCATAGGTAATTAGTGGATACTCAACAATTTTTTCCAGCGTAAGTGGTGTAGCTTTGAGTAAAGGATGGTCATGTGGCATCACTAAACAACGGTTCCACTGGTAAGCTGGTAAGCACAAGATTTGTGGATTCAGACTAATCGATTCCGTGGCAATGCCAATATCAGCATCACCATTGGCCACTTGTTCGGTCACTTGGCTAGGATTACCTTGATGAATATTCAGCTTGACCTGTGGGTATTTCTCCATAAATGCTTTGACTGCTACAGGTAATCTATAGCGGGCCTGCGTGTGTGTTGTCGCAATCGTTAAGGTGCCTGTATCAATATTGCTGAACTCCTCACCGACACGCTTAATGTTCTCCATCTCACGCATCACCCTTCCTGCCAGCGCTAATACTTGCTCACCAGGCTCAGTTACACCAATCAGACGCTTGCCATTGCGCTGAAAAATCTGCAGGCCTAGTTCTTCTTCAAATAACTGAATTTGTTTACTGACACCAGGCTGCGAAGTAAATAAAGCATCTGCTGCTGCCGAAATACTTAGACCCTGGCGCGCGACTTCATGTACGTAGCGGAGTTGATGAATCTTCATTTAGTTCTCTATGGAATGAAATTCTATATAACTAAAATTAAAATATTAGAATAACATATTATTAAAACACTATAAGCTTTACTGTTATAGTGCGAGCAATTAATTGTACTGCGTCCTTACCAGCTTCAACAAAGTGCGCAACAAACAGAGATAAAAACAAAATGGAATATGGTTACATCATAGCAGGCTTTGTAGTCGGATTTTTAGTTGGTTTAACAGGTGTTGGCGGCGGCTCACTGATGACGCCTATATTGCTGCTATTTTTCCATATTAAGCCAGCAGTGGCTATTGGCACAGATTTACTTTTTGCTTCCATGACTAAATCTGTTGGTATTTTTGCCCATGGAAAACTAGGTAATATTGATTGGCAAATCGTTAAATTATTGGCGCTAGGTAGCGTACCCGCCTCAATTGCCACTGTTTTGTATTTACGTACGATTAATATTGAATCAAACGACGCAATCGCCATCATTAAATTTTGGCTGGGCGTAGCACTGATTATCACGTCATTTGCAGTACTGCTGCGTAATAAATTATTACTATTTGTTCGGCATGGGCACTTTATTCCAGTGCGCTTTATTGCACCCTTAACGGTTGCTCTAGGCTTAACACTAGGTACATTAGTCACACTGACATCAGTGGGTGCAGGGGCATTAGGCGTAACGGTGCTTATCATTTTGTACCCACATAAAAAGATCACTACGATAATTGGTAGCGATATTGTGCACGCCGTGCCGCTCACTTTAATTGCTGGCTTAGGCCATGCTACTTTAGGTACGATTAATTATGGCCTGCTCGGCACGTTGTTAATTGGCTCCATCCCAGGGATTTACTTGGGTAGCCATTTAAGCGCAAAAATAGCGGAGCATTGGGTGCGCTTTGCATTGGCGCTTATCCTGATATATGTCGGGATAAAACTAGTATCGCATTAGAAGGTCTATTAGAAATTGATATAGCAACTTCTGTGCACCCTTTTTCTGTTAAAAAGGTGCATTTTCAATTAAAATAGCGAGTTGAGTAGAATTTAAGTGTGTGTAACTATTATTGCAAGTTGAGGCACACAAGAGAGAGTATTAATATGTATAAATACGATGAGATAGATCAACAGATTGTTAATGAGCGCGTTGCGCAATATCGTGATCAAACACGTCGCTTTTTAGCGGGCGAACTTACCGATGAAGAGTTCCGCCCATTGCGTTTGCAAAATGGGCTTTACATCCAGCGCCACGCACCTATGCTGCGTATCGCCGTTCCCTACGGTATGTTGTCATCAAAGCAACTGCATAAACTAGCAGATATTACTGCTAAGTACGATAAAGGTTATGGCCACTTTACTACGCGCCATAACATGCAACTCAATTGGCCAAAATTAGAAGAAGTGCCCAATATCTTAGCCGAGCTTGCTACGGTTGAAATGCACTCAATTCAAACCTCTGGCAACTGTATCCGCAATACCACTACCGACCAGTTTGCTGGCATTGCTCCAGACGAGGTTATTGATCCGCGTGCGATGGCAGAAATTATTCGCCAATGGAGTACTTTTCATCCAGAATTCGCTTTACTACCACGTAAATTCAAAATTGCAGTTTCTGGCACAGAGCAAGACCGCTCTGTTGTGCAAATACATGACATCGGCATGGAGTTTTATAAAGACACTGAAAACAAAATGGCGATCAAGGTATGGGTAGGCGGTGGTTTGGGACGCACCCCCATTTTAGGCTGTGTAATCCGTGAGCATTTAGAATGGCAGCATGCCCTCACCTATTGCCAAGCAATAGTTCGTGTATACAACATGCATGGCCGTCGTGACAACGCTTTTAAAGCACGTATTAAAATCTTGGTAAAAGCATTAGGTATTGAAGAGTTTAAACGTCAGGTTGAGGCAGAATGGGTGTATTTAAAAGATACCCCAAACACCATTACTGAGGCTGAATTAAAACGTGTTAGTCAATATTTTGACAATATGCCTTACGCTGATTTGCCTGCGCATGATGCGAGCTTTGATACGGCGGTTGCCAGTAACCCGGCATTTGCCTCATGGATAAAACGTTGCGTGCATCCTCATAAAAAAAATGGCTATCGTGCAATAACGCTTTCACTGAAACCTCATGGTAAAGCGCCAGGCGATATCACTACCGAACAGCTACATCTTGTAGCAAATCTAGCAGATGCTTACAGCTTTGGCGAAGTACGTGTATCACATGAGCAGAACGTCATTTTAGCGGATGTAAAACTCAGTGATTTATTTACTGTATGGGAACAAGCACGTGCCGCAGGTTTGGCAACACCGAATATCGGTCTGTTAACCGATATTATCTGCTGCCCAGGCGGCGATTTTTGCTCATTAGCCAATGCCAAGAGCATTCCAATTGCAGAAGCGATTCAAATGCAATTTGATAATCTTGATTATCTACATGACATTGGTGAGATTGAACTTAACATTTCTGGCTGCATGAACGCTTGCGGGCATCACCATGTAGGCCACATCGGTATATTAGGTGTGGATAAAGATGGCTCCGAATGGTACCAAGTATCCATTGGTGGCAAGCAAGGCAATGATGCCAGTCTCGGCTCTGTGATTGGCCCATCATTCTCTGCCGATGAAATGCCGGTTGTCGTGCAAAAACTAATCGATGTTTATGTGCAAGAACGCACGCCGGAGGAACGCTTTATCGACACTGTTCGTCGTTTAGGTGTAGCGCCGTTTAAAGCGCATGTTTATGCCAAAGTAGAAAGTGTTAACAGTGAGGCTGCAGCATGAGTAATTTAATTCAAGTTAATAATGGCATCGCTACTATCGCTGAAGATGCATGGAATTGCGTCAAACTTCCAGTAGCAAAAGTAGAGGAACGTAAGCAAGCAGGCAAAGTGGTTTTATTTAAACTAACCGGTGAAAATACTGTGGTAGAAGCACAAGTTACTGGCACAGTCATACCAGCAATGGGGCAAATTATTGTGCCACTGACTGTATTTATAGCGCGCAAGGTCGAGTTACAGGCGCGCATCAACCAAGGCGAAGTTGGCGTGTGGATTGATACACACGAAGTGCTCGAGCATCTCATTGAAGCGCAAGCCGATTTAAATGCTCTGCCTATCATCGCTGTGCATGTAGAGCGCTTTCCTGATGGACGTATTTTCTCACTAGGGACGCTCTTGCGTACACGCTATGGCTATAAAAACGAGTTACGTGCCTTTGGTGATGTATTGCGCGATCAATTGTTTTTCTTAAAACGTTCTGGCTTTACCAGCTATTTAATTCGGGCTGATCGTGATGCAAAAGATGCCATTGCTGGCTTGCAAGACTTTACAAAGCCTTACCAAGGCGCTGTAGATGAGACGCGTCCAGCCTTTCAACGCTATAACCGAGTAGTGAACTAAGATGAGTGGCGAAGTCAGCATGCTACGCCCCACTGTTGCTAATCCAGCGGCTAATCCTGTGCTAACGGATGCTTTGCGTGCAGCTGTGGCACTTAAACGTGAGCAGGTTTTAGCGCGATTATCTGCTGCTGTAATTGAGCTACCAGCCATTACCTTTGCTAACAGCATGGGCGCAGAAGATATGGTGCTTACTGATATTATTTTGCATGAGAAACTAGCGATTACCATTTTTTCGTTAGATACAGGTCGCTTACCAGTTGAAACCTACGATTTAATCGCAGAAACTGAAAAACGTTATAACACCAAGTTAAACATCTATTTTCCACAAGCGCAAACCGTTGAGTTTTATGTTAAATCTCATGGTATTAATGCATTTTACGAAAGCATAGCATTACGTAAATCATGCTGCCATATGCGTAAAGTTGAGCCATTACAACGTGCATTAAAAGGTCAGCAAGCCTGGATTACCGGCATGCGTGCCGAACAGTCGACCACTCGAACTGATTTGCCATTTAGGGAGTTTGATGCTGGCAATAAGTTAGAAAAATTCAATCCTTTAAGCGATTGGACAGAGCAAGAAGTCTGGGCTTACATCCGCATATTTGAAGTACCTTACAATAAATTGCACGACCAATTTTACCCCAGCATAGGCTGCGCACCTTGCACACGCCCAATTGCAATGGGTGAAGATGTGCGCGCTGGGCGCTGGTGGTGGGAAGATCCAACCAATAAAGAATGTGGTCTACATGTCAAAAAATGATTTCTTAAAATTCAACATAAAAGCATTAACCAAAGATACCTATGTCACAAACTAAACAAACACTTACCCATTTAGACTGGTTGGAATCTGAAGCGATTCATATTTTGCGCGAAGTGGCAGGCCAATGTAGCAATCCTGTATTGTTATTTTCAGGCGGAAAAGATTCACTTTGTATTCTGCGTTTAGCAGAGAAGGCCTTCCGCCCCGGTCGCTTTCCCTTTCCACTAATGCATATTGATACTGGGCATAACTATCAAGAGGTCATTGCTTTTCGTGACCAACGTGCAGCAGAGTTAGGTGAACGCTTAATTGTCCGATCAGTGGAGGATTCAATAAAACGCGGCACTGTCGTATTGAAATCAGAAGATGAATCACGTAATAAGCATCAATCCGTTACCTTGCTTGAATCGATTGAAGAGTTCAGCTTTAACTGTTGCATTGGTGGTGCTCGTCGCGATGAAGAAAAAGCCCGTGCTAAAGAACGTATCATGAGCTTCCGTGATGAATTTGGCCAATGGGATCCAAAAAACCAACGCCCTGAACTGTGGAATTTATACAACGCACGTTCACACAAAGGTGAGAATATCCGTGCTTTCCCAATCTCAAATTGGACAGAAATGGACGTTTGGCAATATATCGAGCGCGAAAATTTGGCTCTTCCAAGCATCTATTTTGCGCATCAACGTGATGTCGTCATGCGTAACGGCGCGATTTTTCCTGTGAATGTACCGCTTGCTGGCGGCGCAGTGATTAATCAACCAAAATCTGGTGAAGAAGTGCTGAATATGCAAGTACGCTTTAGAACAGTGGGGGATATTACTTGCACAGCCCCTGTGCTTAGTGATGCTGACACCACAGCAAAAATTGTACTTGAAACCGCAACGACGACGATTACTGAGCGCGGTGCAACCCGCTTAGACGACCAAACATCAGATGCCTCTATGGAACAACGTAAAAAAGAAGGCTACTTCTAATGAGTGCTTTAAATACCAATATGAAAAAACACAACGATAGCCTATTACGTTTTATGACCTGCGGTAGCGTAGATGACGGCAAAAGTACGCTCATCGGCCGCCTATTATTTGATACCAAAACTATTCTTGCCGACACGCTGACTCAAATCACCCGTATCTCGCATAAACGCGGCTTGGAAGTGGTTGATTTATCTTTACTCACCGATGGCTTACAGGCTGAGCGTGAGCAAGGCATTACGATTGACGTGGCTTACCGCTATTTTAGTACTGGCACCCGTAAATACATCATTGCCGATGCCCCTGGTCATGAGCAATATACGCGGAACATGGTCACTGCTGCTTCAACAGCTAATCTTGCCATTATTTTGATTGATGCGCGTAGAGGTGTGCTCACTCAAACTAGACGCCATAGCTACTTGGCGCATTTGGTCGGTATTCCGCATATTGTAGTAGCAATTAACAAAATGGATTTGGTTGACTTTGACCAAGCTGTTTATGAAAAAATCAAGGCTGACTATTTAGCTTTTGCGACAGAAATTGGCCTGCAACGTAGCGGTCATGATATTCAATTTGTACCAATGTCTGCACTCACTGGCGATATGTTAGTTGATCGTGGCGATGCAATGTCTTGGTTTACTGGGCCTACTATGCTGGAAATATTGGAAGATACACCCGCAGCACATACAGAAGCCGATGAACCATTCCGCTTCCCGGTACAATTTGTCTGTCGCCCGCATGCTTCGGATAATCCAGAATTACATGATTTCCGTGGTTTTATGGGCAAGATTGAAAGTGGTGAAATTGCTGTTGGCGATGCAGTCACTGTGTTGCCTAATGGCTACCAGTCTAAGGTTAAAGCCATTCAAATTGGTGATGACCAGTTGAAATCTGCGATTACCGAGCAATCTGTGACCTTATTGCTTGAAGATGAAATCGACACCTCACGCGGCGACATGATCATCAAATCTAATCAGCCTATAGAACCTGTTAAACAAATCACCGCGTTTGTTTGCTGGCTTTCTGAAACACCTTTGTCATCTGCGCGTACCTACGTAATTCGGCACACGACACGCGAATCTAAAGCTAAAGTGGGCGAAATTGCTTATAAGATTGATATCAATTCCTTAGAAGAGCTACCTACACAAGGTTTAAGCATGAACGATATCGCACGCGTGACATTCAAACTGGCACAGCCGCTAATGGTAGATAGCTATACCACTAACCGTGCTACTGGTGCTTTTATCATCATCGACGAATCAACCAATAACACTGTTGGTGCAGGCATGATCGTATAACGATATTGGTAGAGTTTTACAGTTCATTAAGATTTATAATTATTTAATACGTAAAAGATTTAAAAGGAAATAAACCATGACTTATGTCGTTACCGAAAACTGTATTCAATGCAAATTCACTGACTGTGTGGATGTATGCCCTGTAGATTGCTTTGTAGAAGGTCCAAATTTTTTAGCAATTAACCCAGATGAATGTATTGATTGCACGCTGTGTGTTGCAGAATGCCCTGCTGAGGCTATTTTTGCCGAAGATGATGTGCCAGCCGACCAACAAGAATTTATCGCGTTAAACGCACGCCTAGCTGAACTATGGCCTACAATTACTAGTAGAAAACCAGCACTTGAAGATGCTGAAATTATGAACGGTGTGCCAGGTAAACGTGAGCTATTAGTTGAGTAGAATAAAACTTAACAATATGTAATTAAGATAATAAAAAAGGAGGCCTTAGCCTCCTTTTTTATTATCTTAATATCAATAAGTAATCGTAAGCGTTGTTAACTGTGATGCAGAACAAGTGCCCGTCGTGCAGGTGCCTGCCTGACCTGCTGGCGCACTACCCGTGATAGTATAAGTTTGTAATAGCCCCGTACTCTTAATACTAGGGGATAGCGAGAGAGTGTAATTAATTCCAGCAGCAACGCCAGTAGCAGGGCTAACACTCATGCTATACCCTAGAGTGTTGCTACAAGTTAAGCCAAATGTAGTACTTGCGGAGACCACAGTCGCGCTAAAAGCAGTATATCCAAATACAACGTTACCCGGGGCATTCGTTATACTACAGATTGGTGGCACAGTTACAGATACAGGTACAATCACAGCCGGAGCTATACTTGTATTAGTTCCACCATGCACGGGTTTATTAATATACGTTAATGTCATACTGACACTATCTAAGTAATTGCCTGCTGCTGGAGATGGGATCTGATTACCTGGTACACACGCCCAGAAAGTCCCAGTAGCACTAGCACTAGTTCCTCGGCCTGAAAATGTAACAGCCTGATTAGTTACTCCCTGCCATTGGGTACTACATGCACTAGTTGTATAAAAGTCGTAATTAATCTTATTAGAGCCATTGCTAGCTTGATTAGATCCTCCACTTGCATATAAGCCATTGTCTACCTGTACTGAATAAGTAACGTTACCATCAAGAAAAGTGGAGCGGTTACAATTAACAGTAAAGCTCTCTTGTGTAAACGTGTTACCTGAGGTCGTCATATACCCAGAAGTAATATTCGCACTAGTAACACTACAACTAACCGAAGCCTGTGCAGGTTCGGCTAAAAAAACCAATAATGCCAACATTAATAAATTGGAGAGAGAGTTTTTCATCTTTTGATTCCTTTACATACCAATCCACTAACGCGTGGAAACTCATCTTCAACCTCTAAGGGCAATGTTACGTCAAAGCTACATTGCTGTTCTTTCCACTTCAACATAATACGATTATTTGTTTGCAACCCCGTGATAAAGGCTTCACCACGACGCGCCACATAAAACTCTTGCTTATCGCCTTCAATATTCACTATAGCGCCAGCCGGTACTACATCACCATCATCTAGCACAATCTTAAGTAACGCCCCGCGACCACTGCGCACCGGGAACTTCACTTTAACGCCACTGCGATAGGCTGGCACTATTGTTTGCTCCAAAGAGTCTATTTCTGCATTAATTGGTAAATCTGAGGCATTGAGTCGCACTTGATTGTTCTGATACGGGCTTAAGCGCGGTATTAACGCGATACCTTTTGCATCAGTATGAGTTTGCACATTGCTACCTAGCCCTACTCCTACATTAGCATAGTCTGTTACTTCAACAAGAGCAAAGCTATCGTCTACACGTTGCGTTGAAAATACATGCCCATCTGCCAACACCAAACCACCATTAGCACCAAGTTGCAATGCCGTCTGATCTTTGGTGTGACTTATATCGGAAGTTAAAACACCATGTTGCCCATAGTAATAAAGGCCAGCCTCTTGTCGACCCTGGTTTTGTTGCTCACCTCCCAATGCACGCCAACCTAAATTGCTATCTGTGTCAGGGTTTTTGGTAACAGTGGCATATAAGTCATTTGTACCATCATGGCTATTTGCAGTAAGGTTAGCAAATTTATTCTTGTCTAACAAAAGCGTAATATTTAAACCAATCGAATTACTTCGTATATTATCTGTTTGTACTTGATTAGCAATTAAATTGAGCGAGACTTTTTCACCTAAGCGAGTAGAGTAATTAGCTGAATAAGTATTTACAGATGGGCTATCATAGCGTTGTATTGAAGCATAACCCACGCCAAAACTTCCCCATCGATTCGTGCTATAAGTCCAGTTTGCAGCCAATTGCAGTTTAGTAGGACTAAAATAATTTAATTCGCCAAGTTGGCGAAAATTCTGATTAGCACCTTGTGCTTGAAAAAAAGTACTGCTGTGCAGTGTTTGTTGCTCTAACCCAAGCAACCATTGACCGCCACTACCAGCTTGATCATCGTGGCTAGCATTGAGTGCAACGCTGCCAAGTAGTGAAAATGGCAGCCCTGCCACTGCACCTACTTGCACGGTATTTAATTCTCTAGTGAGCTCTGCCCGCCCCTCTAAAGTCAAGCGTGAGTTGTAGCCATGACGCCAAGTGCCACTGGCAAAATCTGAACCGTAATCTCCACTTGTTAAACCAAGATCCTGACGTATGCTACCAGCCTCAACACTCCAATCATTAAGCCCAGTCGCTAATAAGTTACTATTGCTAAAAAATGATTGAGTAACAACCGTTTCTCGTCCAAGTTGATCACGTACAACTATACGCGCGTCACCATTACCACTTAGGGCGGGTAGATTATCAATGGTGAAGGGGCCCGTAGGTACGTTGGACACTTGGCGCAACACATCATTCACATACAGTTCTACTGTGGAAGGTGCAGCTGAGAGACCTGTCAACACAGGGATTGGTTGACTAACAAAACTAGGAGTTAAAGAAAAATTGCTACCATATTGAATACCGCCAAAATATACATTGCGTCCTAAAAGTCCAGACTTCGTCACACTATCGCCTAACCGAAGCGTTTTATTTTCATTAGGAAAATCACGTGTAAAAGTAGTTTCAAGGCGGGTTATGCTGCTAGACACACCCAATGTACTATCATTTGTCAAATTACGCGCAGCAAAACTATTGGTCAGCACACCTAAATTATTAGAAACACCGAATTCTCCCAATAGGCCTAAATCTTCGGTGCTAGGTGCGTTACGTAATTCAGAACGTGCGTAATTAAAGTCGTAATTAAAAAAAGCACTAGGTAATACTGGGCTTACTTCAGTCCTCTTAAAGGCTTCACTAGTCAGCTTGGTAGCAGTAAACACTTTGGGAGAAAAAAGTAGCTCTAACGATTGATCAGCAACATTGAGCTTGGCTTTGTATCCTGGAATATCCGATAATAGCCAATACTTCTCATTTTTATATTCGACAGATGTGCTGTTTGAGGCTACCTCTATACGCCAATCTTCAAAAGCATCTTTAGGCGCATAAAGTACGCCAGCATGCTCTAATAAGAGCCAGGTACCGCTCTTACTACCATTGATGACCACATCTAGCGGCAATAAACGATCAGTATCTATATTAGCTGCAAGTACATTTCCGATAACTGTAAAAAATAAAACAAAGGTGACTACAAAAGTACAGGCACGAGGATGCTGGGGTGCCAACAAAATAAGCCTATTCGCTTATCGTTACGTCAAACGTTTGTGTAGTACCATCATCCAAAGAAACAGCTAAGTTAGCTTTACCTGCAACAATATTGCCATCTTGGCGCTTTATCTCAAACTCACGCTTTATTCCAGGCAATATATAAGCACCTGTTTCTTGCGTAGCTATTTTATCGCCCGCTAAATTTTTTAATAAAAACGCCGTTGGGTGCGAGTACGCATTACCTGTATTTTCGCATATAATTTTAAGTTTACCTGGCGCTTCACGTGCTACAGTGCAATCCAAATGGCTTTTAGCTCCATTAGGTGTGATAAAGATTGGCATTGAGAAAGCCAAAGCAACCTGTACTTGAAGGTCTTTATCAGCTGGCTTAGCCTCAGGGATTTCACGTACTATCATTCTATAAGTTGATTGTTTATTAGGGTCCTGGTTTTTCTTAAGCTTAGCAAGACGTACTACCTGACGTGATTTCGGTGCCACTTTCAATATAGGTGGGGATAAAAACAAATCTTCAGAAGGGGTAAGTACATCCTCGCCATCAGCTTTTTGCATCCACTCATAAACATCTGCTTGCATGACTAGCTCTTCATCGCCTTCATTGGTAACAGTTACCGCCACTGCGCGATCTTTAGGTTCCATATAAATACGTACTGGTGTGACAGAAAAAACACCCGCCCAAGTGCTTGTGCTAAAACAAGCAAGTGAAGCTCCAATAAACAGGGCTACCAGCACTTTATTAATAGTTAAATGCATAAGATAAAGCTTTCATCTGAATTAAAAAACAACAATCAAATATTGTAAGTTATGCAACTATACATTCTTTAAAAGTATTTATTACCAACCAACCAATACTTCTAGGTAATCTCGATCAGCTAAATCTATCATCCGCCAAGTTGTGACAGTACCTAATGATGAAAAATCATCAATGCTGTCAATATACCCAGCAGTATCATGCATTATATAACGATAGCTATTCCCATTCAAAGGAGCATAAGGAATGGCGTTAGGATTTGCGGAAACGTCAACTACAGCACCAGTAGAGCAAACAACGGTAAGCACCGCACCAAATGCAAGAGCCGGGGAAGATCGACAAAAAATAGATGTTGGAGCAGGACTAACTCTATTTTGCAGATTAACAGTCACATTGAAATGACCGCCAACTTGAGCTGAATGAGCCGAAGTAGCAAAAAGAACCAGCATAGCAACCAATGTAAAGGTGCTGAAACAGCCATGACTAACCAAGGGCTTGAACAAAATCATCACACTTAAAGTATCTGCCTACAGGCTGAAACATACAAATTATATTTCAGCCTATAGCATAAAAATAAAAGCTAGTAGTTAACAGTCAATGTACGTACTTGAGTTGCCGCACCAGCAGGCCCAGTGCCAGCCTGACCTGCTGCCATAGAACCAGTGATTGAATAAGGAACTGAATCAGCAGTACCAATACTCGACGCAGTTGCTGCAGTACCAGCAGTAGTTGTACCAGGCGTTGCAGTGATGTTATATTGCAAACCAGCAATAACACCCGCACCAGTTGCGGTAGCAGCAGCAGCAGCCCCTGTTGAGCCAATACCTGCACTGGTATCAAAATTGGCTGTTACGCCAGTTAGACCCCGAGTACAAGTTAAAGTGGCAGTAGTTGCTGTTGCTGTTGCCGCAGTAGCCTGGAATGCTGTATAAGTACCAAAAGCTAGATCACTAATTGTGCCCATAGTACATTTAGAAGTTAAAGTAACGGTTACGTTAAAATTTGCACTTACTGGTGTTGCAGCTTGCGCAGGGGCAAGAGTAGCAATAGTTGAAGCAGCAATAAGTCCAGTCATTAAAAGTTTTTTCATTTTCATCTCTTAAAATTAACACTCAATAAATAACAGCAAAATAAGCTGCTTTTTTCTAGTTTTGGAAAACCATAACAAGTATTAAGCAAATTCTATGCCGTAAGTAAACCATGTCTGTAAATAATTTATTATTTGTCCGCAATGTATATTATTTACATGTACTTGTCGATAAGTATCACTACTTGATATTACCTATTTAATTTTTCATGTTTTATGGCTTACAGAAACATTCCAAGCCTTGTTATAAATCAAACTTTTTTTCACAAACAGCCAGCCTAGTAATAAATATCCTGCCATACCAAGAGCTAAACCCAATGTACTATGCCATATCAATGGAATGATGATACCGGCAGATACTGTAGACAGCACCATCTGCATAAACGCCTGACCAGATGCAGCCGTACCGCGCAACTTAGGCATTCTATCCAGTGCAGCAATAGACAAAATTGGCACGACTAGTGCCATGCCCACGTTGTATAAAGCGATTGGCAGAATATTGAAAAAAACATTAGTAGGTAACCAATAACACACGACGATATTCAGCACTGCAGCACTTGCCATCCAAATATAAGCAAAACGGATGACTTTATGCGGTGAAAATTTTCCTGCACTATGCCGTGCCAAATAAGAGCCAAGCACCATGCCAGAAACGGAAGGAATAAACATAAATCCAAATTGATGTGGATTTAGCTTCAAGTGTTCAATTAAAAATACAGGTGATGCAAGTACATAGACAAAAAAACCTGCGAAATTAGCACCTATTGCGATAATGAGCTTGATAAACTCCCTATCACTAAATGCCTGTTTATAACCTTTAATGACTTGTCTGACAGATAAAGGCACACGTTTTTCAATTGGCATGGTTTCAGGTAATAACATCAGCGCGACGATTAGTGAAATAAAAGCATATGCAAATAGAAAAATAAAAATCGCCTGCCAATGAAAACCCAATAATACTCCACCAAGAATTGGTGCAATAGCTGGTGCAAGCCCAAACAACATTTGTACTTGTGCCATCACACGCTGTGCCATGACGCCTTCAAATAAATCCCGCACCATTGCTCGTGCAACGACATTACCAGCTCCGCCTGCAAATCCTTGTAAGGCGCGGAAAAACCATAAAGTTTCCACATTAGGTGCAAAGGCACAGCCAAGCGAAGCTAAAGCAAAAATACCCAGACCCCATTTAATC
This sequence comes from Methylophilaceae bacterium, assembly GCA_043758775.1. Lineage (GTDB taxonomy): Bacteria > Pseudomonadota > Gammaproteobacteria > Burkholderiales > Methylophilaceae > JACMMS01. The sequence continues at coordinate 19,675 of JAYVMU010000036.1, read as the reverse complement.
GTAGTGAGCCGCCCGATCGCATCAGATACCGCACCATGAAATAAGGTCATCAGCGTATAAGGCAGCAAATAGAAAGTCAGGCTTTGTTGCATTTGTAGTTTGGTGCCACCTAAATCCTGCGCCATGACATGAAAAGCTGGCAAATAAGTATCAATAGCGAATGGAGCAAGTGCCGCTAAAGCAGCTAACACGATAGAAAGTACAAATGGGGTTGTTTTAAGCATAAGCATTCAAATTAATTTAATACATTAGCAATACGAGAGTTTACCAAACAAAAAGCGCGCTGCTGTAGCAATACAGCAACGCGCTTTAAACTACTTATTTGATTTAGGGCAAAGCGTGAAATTTTTCTACACGTTCTCTTGATTCACCACTGGCGTATTTTTTAGAGTTTTTATCCGTTCTAAAGATAATTGGCTGCGCCTGAATCCGTGGGTTTTTGGATTCTTCAATCGCCTCTTCAATCACATGATGGTTAGGTGACAAGCTACATACGGGGTCCGCCGCTTCAGCATCACCAGTCAACAAAAAGGCTTGGCAGCGACAACCGCCCAAATCATTGGCTTTCTCCGGACAAGTACGACAGGGCTCTTTCATCCAACCGTCACCGCGATATCTATTAAATGCTGGCGAATCTTTCCAAGCCCACCCTAAGCCTTGATCACGCACGTTCGGAAACTCCATATTAGGCAACACGCGTGCAGAATGGCATGGCAATACATCACCGTTGGCAGTAACTATCATAAAGACTTCACCCCAGCCATTCATACATTTTTTGGGGCGATTACCGAAATAATCTGGTACCACAAAAAAGATTTTCATCTTATTGCCGACTTTTTTACGAAACTCATTAGTCACGGCTTCCGCATGGTCGATTTGCTCTTTGAGTGGCATTAATTGGCTACGATTAACTAGCGACCAACCATAATACTGCGTATTGGCAAGCTCGACATAGTCAGCACCAAGTGCTTCTGCCATTTCTAGAATTTCTTTGATATGACCAATGTTATAGCGATGAATCACCACATTGAGCACCATCGGGTAGCCATGACTTTTAATCATAGCAGCTACTTTTTTCTTCAGTTCAAAAGTCTTAGTATTGGTAATAAAGTTGTTAATCTCTTCTGTAATATCGTGCATGGAAAGCTGAATATGATCTAGCCCACCCTCTTTAAAAGCTTGGATACGTTTTTCAGTTAAACCTACACCAGAAGTAATTAAGTTGCTGTAATAGCCCAGCTTTCTTGCTTCAATCACGATATCTTCAATATCATCGCGCAATAGCGGCTCACCACCAGAAATACCCAGCTGAATCGCCCCTAGCTTACGTGCATCACGCAAAACTTGTAGCCATTGCTCAGTACTTAGCTCATTTTGTGTGTGCTTATCGTAATCGGTTGGGTTATAGCAAAATGCACAGTGTAACGGACAGCGATAAGTCACTTCAGCCAGCAACCACAATGGTTGTGTATGCGTAACATTTGCATTTACGCCATTATTTAACGCTTGCGATTCCGCTTGCACGGCCTTTTGTACCAACGATTCACCTAATGATGCTTGTGTCATTTTGCTACTCCTAATATTTACTTTATAGCATCTTACTCACCAGCTAAATTTAGCTAACTTTGCGAATGCTATACTTTCCTAATCCAAGCTTTACCATATGCCATATCAAACATCCCGACAATGTCAGCTTCAATATTTTCCACATCGGGAAAAGCAGTTTTAAGCTCAGCTATAATCTCGTCCACAGTAGATTTACCATCAACACGTTTAATCACTTCGCCTGCTCCGCCATTAAGTTTGACCATACCTTCAGGAAAAAGTATTACATAGCTTTGTTGCGCTTCTTCCCATTGAAACCGGTGATGCAACGCAATTGCATATATATCAGAATGTTGTATGTTATTTTCCATTTAACTATTCTCTAATGATTACTCAAAACAAACGACGGGTTGACGTAAATAGTCCCTGCCTTCAACCTTAATGTCGGTGCTAGCCAACATAATAGAGTCGGCAATCACCCACAATACATTCAGTTTGAACTGCAATATATCTAAGGCTTGCAATTGTTTTTCGCGTGTCTCACTAAAATAATCCAGCGTTACACCTAAACCTTGCTCAACATCACGGCGCGCCTCAGTTAAACGCTTTTTGAAATATGTTAAACCTTCCTCTTTAATCCACGGGTACATAGTGGGCCATGAGCTAATGCGTTGCTGATGAATATGCGGCGCAAAAAGCTCAGTCAGGCTAGAGCAAACGCTTTCTTGCCATGAGCGTTGTTTTGCAAAATTGATGTAGGCATCCACAGCGAATCTCACACCAGGACTCACCATTTTCAGTGAGGTGACTTGTTCACGAGTTAAGCCAACGGCTTCGCCTAGCTGTATCCAAGCCTCAATACCTCCCACTTGCTCAGGCTGTCCGTTGACTCCGTCCGTACCATCATGGTCGGTAATACGTACTATCCACTCTTTACGAATCTCTTTAACCGGGCAATTTGAAAGTATTGCTGCGTCTTTCATCGGTATGGCAATTTGGTAATAAAAACGGTTAGCAACCCAGCATTGCAACTGATCTTTGCTCAACTTACCTTCATACATCATCACATGAAATGGATGGTAGATATGGTAACCACGGCCTTTTTCACGTAGCTTTTCTTCAAACTCGGCTCTAGACCAAGGTAGATTATTTTGTGTTGGTGCGTTCATACAATTTCCTTACAATATAATGTCCATACCGTCATACGCCACTTCGATCTTATGACTATTTAGTATCGCGCGTTCAGCGGAATCTTCACGCAAAATCGGATTGGTATTGTTGATGTGTATCAATACCTTACGCACATCGCCAAACTCATTGAGTTTTTCTATCATGCCGCCCTCACCTGACTGCGGATTATGGCCGATGCTACGCGCAGTCTTACCCATCAAACCCATATCAATCATCTCGGTGTTGGTCCAGAACGTGCCATCAACCATGATGCAATCAGCTTGATCCATCAAGGCTGGCAAGTGCGGTTCAATTTCACCCAAGCCTGGTGAATACCAACATTTTTTACCTGTGCTGATTTCTTCAATCAACACACCAATCGTATCGCCAGGGTGTGGGTCATTACGATGTGGTGAATATGGTGGTGCAGCGCTTTTAAGCGCAACAGCGGTAAATTTCAGATTAGGTGCGCCTTTAACTTCAAATGAAGTGATGCCATCAGTCGGCACGTCATGGTGGTTAACACCACAATAGTGACCTAAAATGTTCAGCAGCGGATTACCTGTAGTTAAATCTTGATACACCATACTTGTACAGTAAATCTCACGTTTTATCTGGCCTTCACGCAGCATAAGCAAGCCTGTCGTATGATCGATTTGTGCATCTATCAGCACAATACCGGCAATGCCACTATCACGAATAGCACGACCTGGCTGCAATGGCGCAAAGTCTTGAATTTGTTGCAACACATCTGGAGAGGCATTAAATAGTACCCAATTAATACCATCGCCACTCACACAAATAGAGGACTGTGTACGTTTGGTCGCCTTAATTGTACCTTTACGTAAGCCATCGCAATTCGGGCAATTACAATTCCACTGGGGGAAACCACCGCCTGCTGCGGCACCTAAAACATGTATGTGCATTTTGTCTATTTTCTAATCAATTAAATTTTAATTTTACCGAGATTACTTTAGCTGCTAAATTTCATATCAATAAAAAAGGCTGCGCTAAATACAAATAGCGCAGCCTTTATTTAATCAGCTTACGCCAATTATTTGTTCATTACATACATTGTGACTTCAAAGCCAAAACGCATTTCAGTAGCTGCTGGTGTTGTCCACATGATAAGTTTCCTTTTTAAATGATTAAATTAGTCTAATCGCTGTAACATTCCGAAACAATTGTGTTACAACGTGAAATGCATTATGGGCTTTAACACTGTTAACCGACAGTGCGATAACTAGTAAACTAAGCTAATGATAACCATGAGACACCGCTATTAAGCACGCATACAGCATGAAACTCTACTTTAAACTACTTCGCCTAACACTTCCAAAAATTTTGCATTCTCAGAAAACAAGCCAATACTGACGCGCAAATAATCTGGCATTTCATAATTAGCGATTGGGCGCACAATCACACCTTTTTTAAGTAGCTTTTGATAAGCGTCGCCTGCATTATTAATGCGGAAACTTACAAAGTTAGCAAACGACGGGATAAATTCCAGCCCTAATTTTTGCAATCCTTGTGTGATCTGCAGCATACCGGCATTATTTAACGCACGACTACGTGCAACAAACTCATCATCTGTTAATGACACAGCTGCAGCCGCTTGGGCGATGCTGTTGACATTAAACGGCTGACGCACGCGATTCATCATATCCGCAACACCACTACTAGTGACGCCAAAGCCCACACGTAAACCAGCCAAACCATAGGCTTTAGAAAAAGTACGTGAAATAATGAGATTATCAAATGTAGCTAGCCAGGCTAAACTAACCGCTTTGTTTGCATCACTTAAATATTCATCATAAGCTTCGTCCAGCACCACTAACACACTGCTTGGTACTTGGCTCAAAAATGCATGCAAATCAGGCTGGCTAATTAAAGTACCCGTCGGATTATTCGGGTTGGCGATAAATATCATGCGAGTTTTTGACGTAATTGCAGCCAACATGGCAGATAAATCATGTCCGTAATTCTTAGCTGGCACCACAACGCCCTTAGCACCCATGGCTTGCGTGACTAGAGCGTAGACAGCGAAAGCGTGCTGTGAATAAATCACTTCTGATTCAGTCGTCAAAAAAGCGTGTGCAGACAGCTCTAAAATATCGTTAGAGCCATTACCAAACACCAATTGATTCGGCTGCAGGTTAAACTTTTGACAAACGGCATCGCGCAAGGCAAAGCTATTGCCATCAGGATAACGTGCAATATCAAGCAGGGCTTCTTGAATAGCAAACTCCGCTTTAGGACTGATGCCTAATGGGTTCTCATTGGAAGCAAGTTTTACGATGCTATTGACTTCCAAACCCATTTCACGGGCAAGCTCTGTAATAGGCTTGCCACCTTGGTATGGGGCAATAGCCCGAATATAATCGGGAGCCAAATCAGCGATACGGGTCAACACACACCTCTACATCAATCTATTTAATTAAAATCTGTGACAAATGAACACTACATCTATAGTGCTAAATAACTGCGATTGGATACGAACCAAGCACCTTAAGTAATGATGCGCGCTGTTCAATCTCAATTAGTGCAGATTTAACTGTTGCATCAAGGCTATGCCCTTCAATATCGACAAAGAACACATACTCCCACAGCCCAAGCTTGGAGGGACGCGATTCCAGCTTGCTCATACTGACATTGTGTCTTGCTAAGGGTTCTAAAAGTGCAACGATGGCGCCCGGCTGATTTTTGGTAGCGATGACTAACGATGTTTTATCATGACCTGATGGCGCCACATCGTGGCTAGCTAGCACTAAAAATCGCGTGGTATTTTTAGGGTCATCTTCAATATTCTCTGCCAGTACATTTAGTCCAAGCAAATCTGCGGCACGCATACTTGCAATAGCCGCGGCATGAGGTTCTTGGCTGGCTAATTTGGCCGCTTCGGCATTACTCGCTACCGCTTGCAACGTCACGTTCGGCAGATTTTTATTCAGCCATTCATGGCATTGCGATAATGATTGTGCATGCGAATAAACCTTGGTGATAGCGGCTTGACTGGTTTGTGTAGCAAGCAAGTTATGATGCACAGCCAGCTTCACTTCGCCACAAATATGCAGTTGAGTGCCCATCAGTAAATCCAACGTACGCCCTATCGCACCTTCAGTAGAGTTTTCTACTGGCACTACGCCATAATTGACTGCGCCAGACTCGACACTGCGAAACACCTCGTCAATCGATGCACATTGCACAGGAGCAGATAAGCCGCCAAATTGCTTGTTAGCCGCTTCTTCGCTGAACGTGCCGAGTGGTCCTAAAAATGCCACCGATAGCTCTTTTTCCAAAGCACGGCAATTCGACATAATACTGCGAAATATATTGGTGACAGCACTTGAAGATAACGGCCCTGCATTCTTATCTAACAAGCGACGCAACACCTGTGCTTCACGCTCCGGGCGGTAAATAACACCATCATCTTTTAAGCTGCCAATTTCACGCGCAAGCTGGGCACGACGACTCACCAGCGCAAGCATCTCGTTATCAATCGCATCAATTTCATCACGATGAGCTTTAAGACTGGTTTTTAGGTTGTTATTAGACTCAGCAGACATAATGATTTTTGCCTAGTGAGATTGTGCAAATTCTTGCATATAGTTAACTAATGCTGTCACACCTTCAATCGGCATCGCGTTATAAATGGATGCGCGCATGCCACCCACTACACGGTGGCCTTTAAGCTGCAATAAATGATGTGCTTCTGCATCTTTAAGAAAAGCTGCATTCAAACTTTCATCGCGCAAGAAGAATGGAATATTCATACGTGAGCGATTATTGTGAGCAATTGTATTACTGTAAAAGTCTGTGCTATCAATATAATCATAAAGCAGTTGTGCTTTGGCAATATTTTTTTGTTCAATGGCCATCACACCGTCCTGCTTTAACAACCATTCAAACACCAAACCTGCAATATAAATACTGTAAGTAGGTGGCGTGTTAATCATCGATTGATTTTCGGCCTGCATTTTCCAGTTGAATACCGCTGGGGTTAATGGTGAAGCACGGTCCAGCAAATCTTCACGCACAATCACGATACATAAACCTGCCGGGCCGATATTTTTCTGCGCACCACCGTATATCACACCATATTGGCTGACATCTATCGGGCGTGACAATATGTGTGATGACATATCCGCAACAAGCGGCACATCACCAGTGTTTGGAACGCCATCAAACTCCAAGCCATTAATCGTTTCATTGGTACAGATATGCACGTAAGACGCGTCTTTATTCAGCTGCCATGACGCAAAATCTGGCACATGTGTAAAACCGCCTGCAGTTGTATTAACACCTTCGCTTGTTGCGGCGATGTTGATTTCTCCGTAAGCACGCGCATCGTTAACAGAACGTTTAGACCAATAACCAGTGATCGCATAGTCTGCGGCTTTATTATTCAACAGATTCATCGGGATAATCGCGTTTTCAGCAATTGCTCCACCTTGCAAAAACAATACTTTGTAGTGACTTGGAATATTAAGTAGCGCACGTAAATCCGCTTCTGTTTTCTCTAAAATACTGGTGAACTGTTTGCCGCGATGCGACATTTCCATCACGCTCATGCCACAACCGTGCCAATCCAGCATTTCTGCTTGGGCTTGCTCTAAAACAGGGGCTGGTAATACCGCAGGTCCAGCAGAAAAATTATAAATTTTAGTCATTCTTAAATTTAAAAACCTTAAATCTTAATTACTCAGCAGGAGCTTCATCATCCGTTTCAACAATCTTCTCTAAGCCAGAAAGTTTTTCGCCTTCACCTAGATTAATCAGTGTCACACCCTGTGTCGCACGGCCTAGTTCGCGAATTTCTTTTACACGTGTGCGAATCAACACCCCGCCAGTAGTAATTAACATGATTTCATCATCATCGTTCACTAGTTTTGCAGCAACAACCAAGCCATTACGTTCGCTGGTAGCAATGGCTTTTACACCTTGCGTGCCACGTCCAGAATGACGGAAGTCAGCTAATTGAGTACGTTTGCCATAGCCATTTTCAGTGGCCACTAGTACGGTTTGCTTGTCATGATCTGCTATCAACAATGATAGTACTTGCTGTTTAGCGGCCAGCTTCATGCCACGTACGCCACGAGTAGCACGTCCCATTGAACGCACTGCTTCTTCATCAAACCAAACTGCCTTACCGCCGTTGGAAATCAAGACAATATCGTTTTCACCATTGGTAATTTCAGCGCCGATTAAGTAATCATTATCATCCAAATTAATCGCGATAATGCCAGATTTACGTGGATTAGAAAATTCGGTCAAAGCAGTTTTCTTTACTGTGCCATTTGCGGTTGCCATAAAAATAAAGCGATTTTCATCAAACTCTTTTACCGACAGAATAGCATTAATTTTTTCGCCTTCTTCTAGCGGAAATAAATTAACGATAGGCTTACCACGACCAATACGGCTACCTTGCGGCACTTCATAGACTTTTAGCCAGTACACACGGCCACGGCTAGAGAAACATAAAATGTAATCATGTGTATTCGCCACGAACATCTTATCAATAAAATCATCTTCTTTAGTTGGTGCGGCTTGCTTGCCACGCCCACCACGTTTTTGCGCGCGGTATTCATCCAAAGGCTGTGATTTCACATAACCCGTATGCGACAGAGTCACCACGACATCTTGCGGCGTGATGAAATCTTCTAATGATAAATCTTGTGCATTGGCCACAATCTCACTGCGACGTGCATCACCAAATTGCTGACGAATAGTAGCAAGCTCTTCCACAATCATGGCGGTTACGCGAGCTGGGGTAGCAAGAATATCCAGCAAATCAACAATCACATCCATCACTTCTTTATATTCGTTAACAACTTTATCCTGCTCTAGGCCAGTTAAGCGTTGCAGACGCATTTGTAAGATTTCTTGCGCTTGTACATCGCTTAAACGGTAACCTGCTGGCGTTAAGCCAAAATCAACACTTAGCCCGTCTGGACGCGAAGCTTCCATCGCCGCACGTTTGAGCATTTCTTCAACCACTGGCGACTGCCAAGTACGTGCCATCAAGTCTTTTTTAGCTTCTGGTGGCGTAGGTGCGGCTTTAATCAACGCAATCATGTCATCCACGTTAGCTAAAGCAACCGCCAAGCCTTCTAATATATGACCACGTTCACGCGCTTTACGTAACTCAAACACTGTACGACGATTAAGTACTTCACGACGATGTCGTAAAAATGCTTCGAGCATTTGTTTTAGATTAAGCAAACGTGGCTGGCCATCTAACAAGGCCACCATGTTCATACCAAACGTATCTTGCAGTTGTGTTTGCTTGTAGAGATTATTTAGTACAACTTCTGGCACTTCACCGCGCTTAAGCTCAATTACCACGCGCATACCAGATTTATCAGACTCATCACGCAAATCTGAAATACCTTCAATTTTTTTCTCGTTGACTAACTCAGCGATTTTTTCAACAAAGGTTTTTTTATTGACTTGATAAGGGAGCTCATCCACTACCAACATTTGACGGCTACCTTTTTCCATGTCTTCCACATGGGTACGTCCGCGCATCACCACGCGACCACGACCTGTACGATAGCCTTCTTTTACGCCCACTGTGCCGTAAATAATACCTGCAGTAGGGAAGTCTGGTGCCGGCACTAATTCAATCAGCTCATCAATGGTTGTTTCTGGATTTTTTAACAGGGTTAAACAGGCGTCGAGCACTTCGTTTAAGTTGTGTGGCGGAATATTAGTTGCCATACCCACCGCAATACCTGAGCTGCCGTTAATCAGCAGATTAGGAATACGTGCTGGCATAATCAATGGCTCATGCTCCGAACCATCATAGTTAGGACCAAAATCTACGGTTTCTTTATCCAAATCGGCTAACAACTCATGCGCGATTTTTGCCATACGGATTTCCGTATAACGCATCGCCGCCGCGTTATCACCATCCACTGAACCAAAGTTGCCTTGACCATCGACCAGCATATAACGCAAGCTAAAATCTTGTGCCATACGCACGATGGTGTCGTACACCGCAGTATCACCATGCGGATGGTACTTACCAATGACATCACCCACGATACGAGCAGATTTCTTGTACGGCTTGTTGTAATCGTTACTGAGCTCGTGCATGGCAAACAATACACGCCTATGCACAGGTTTTAAGCCATCACGCACATCAGGTAGTGCGCGCCCTACAATCACGCTCATCGCGTAATCGAGGTAGGAACGACGCATTTCATCTTCAAGACTAATCGGGAGGGTTTCTTTAGCGAATTGATCCATAGGTGGCATCTATTATTAGTGTATTTAGAGTCTGTGATTTTAGCATGATAATGGCAACTAACGGCAATGTAGCTGAGATTAGCTTGAACGAGTACCCGGGGGCTTAACTAGTTAAACAACACTAAAAAAACGAGGCCTAAGGCCCCGTGTCATTTTATTGTTTGTCTGCTATGAATCTAGCAAGTATCTACAAAACTGACAATTGTTAACAATCGATGACATTTAATACGTCTGACAAAGCTTGCTGCCAAGCTGGCAATTGGATATTAAAAGTTTTACTGAGTTTAGTCAGATCTAAACTTGAGTTCAAAGGGCGTATTGCTGGTGTAGGGTATTCCGCAGTAGTAATTGCCGCGACATCAGCAACCTTGACCTTAAGAGTTGGCCTATCATTTTTCAATGGCAATTGAGCGTATTGCGCGACGATTTCTGCTGCAAATCCATGCCAAGAAGTGCGCCCAGTATTGGTCATGTGATAAACACCCAATTGATTGGTCTGATTTTGACTATCCTGCTGATTCAGTATATTCATTGTGGCATCCGCAATAGTCAAACTACTAGTGGGGGCGCCAAATTGGTCACCCACTATCTTCAATGAGTCATGCTCACTCGCTAGTCGTAAAATAGTTTTAAGGAAATTTTTACCGTAAGCACCATACACCCAACTCGTACGAAAAATCAAATGCGCTGCATCAACATCACGAATTGCCTGCTCACCAGCTAGCTTACTTTTTCCGTAAATACTGAGTGGGTTAGTTGCATCAGCTTCCACATATGGATTAGTCTTGTTGCCATCAAACACATAATCGGTAGAGTAATGCACCAGCAGCGCGTTGAGCTTAGCGGCTTCTTCAGCCAAAACACGTGGCGCCTGTGCATTAATTGCAAAGGCAAGCTCTGGTTCAGATTCCGCTTTATCTACTGCTGTGTAAGCTGCTGGATTAATAATTAAATCTGGTTTAATTTTGCGAATAACACGACGAATTTCATCTTGATTAAAAAAATCAAGCTGCTCACGGCTCAATGCAAATAATTCAATTTTTTTATCATCTACAAGATTTTGCTTTAGCGCATGCCCAACTTGCCCATTAACGCCTGTTAATAATACTTTATTAAAGTGTTGCATAATAAATTGAGGGGCCTAGATATTGAGCTAATAGCTATTAATCAAAGACCGAGGCTTGATTCAAGCTGGCGCCCTGAATGTCTTTAGCTGACAATAAAGGCTCGCCGACTAAAGGCCACTCTATGCCAATGGAGGGATCATCCCAACGGATACAACACTCATGCTGTGGCGCATAAAAGTCAGTGGTTTTGTATAAAAATTCGGCAAAATCAGACAACACCAAAAAGCCGTGCGCAAAACCTGCAGGCACCCACATCTGATGCTTATTTTTCGCGGATAAGTGCGTGCCCACCCATTGCCCAAAAGTAGCTGAAGATTGTCGTACATCAACGGCCACATCAAATACTTCGCCCTGCGTCACGCGCACCAATTTGCCTTGCGGCTGTTGTATTTGGTAATGCAGGCCGCGCAACACATTTTTAGCCGAACGTGAGTGATTATCCTGCACAAACGTTACGCTTAAGCCAGTTGCCGCTTGAAAAGCTTGCTGATTATAACTTTCTAGGAAAAAACCACGTTCATCGCCAAATACTTTAGGTTCAAAAATTAATACTTCTGGAATATCGGTTGCAATGACTTTCATACTGCCGCTTTCAATAAAATACTCGCACTAAAATACTTGTTCTTTAAGGATTTGTTTAAGATATTGCCCGTAGCCATTTTTAATATACTTATTGGCTAGCACATCCAGCTTGCTGGCATCAATAAAACCCATGCGATAGGCAATTTCTTCTGGACAGGCAATTTTTAAGCCCTGACGTTTTTCAATCGTTTCAATAAAAGTCGAGGCTTCAAGTAAGGATTCATGCGTACCTGTATCCAGCCAAGCCATACCGCGCCCCATGACTTCCACTTGCAAATCACCCCACTCTAAGTATTGGCGATTGACATCGGTAATCTCTAACTCACCACGTGGTGATGGTTTTAAGTTAACCGCCACATCAATCACACGATTATCATAAAAATACAAGCCAGTGACGGCATAGCGTGATTTAGGCTGTTGCGGTTTTTCCTCTAAGCTTACCGCCTTGCCTGCACGGTCAAACTCTACTACGCCATAACGCTCAGGATCGTTTACAGGATAGGCAAATACAGTAGCGCCATGAGTCTTTTGCGCTGCCTTTTGCCCCATAAGCGCCAGCTCATGCCCATAAAAAATATTATCGCCCAGCACCAAAGCGCAACGGTCTTTACCAATAAAATCGCGACCTATGGTAAATGCCTGCGCCAAGCCATCTGGTGAGGCTTGTACTGCATAACTAATCGCCATGCCCCACTGACTACCATCACCTAACAATTCAGCAAAGCGTGGCGTATCTTGTGGTGTAGAAATAATCAACACCTCACGTATACCAGATAACATCAGCGTACTCAGCGGATAATAAATCATCGGTTTGTCATAGACAGGCAGAAGCTGCTTAGACACCACTTGCGTCACAGGATAAAGCCTCGTACCAGAACCACCCGCTAAAACAATGCCTTTCATATGTAGTCCTTTTTATTGATTATTGGCTGTTTTATATTGTAAATAACTAATTTTAAATAACTAATTTATGCGAGTTCTTCGCCGCGTTCACTGTAGTGCGATACTATCCAATTGCGATAACCACCGCTGGTTACATTAGCTACCCAGTCTTGATGTGCTAGATACCACATCACTGTTTTTTCTATGCCTGATTCAAAAGTTTCAAGTGGCTTCCAACCCAGATCCTGCATGATTTTACTTGCATCAATCGCATAACGCTGGTCATGTCCTGCTCTATCTTGCACATAGGTAATTTGATCACGATAACTACCGTCTGACTTTGGTTTTAACCTATCCAAAATATCGCATAATTTATGCACGACATCCACATTAGTTTTTTCATTACAGCCACCAACATTATAAGTTTCACCTACACGACCGGTTTCAAGTACCCGTTGAATTGCGCTACAATGATCAGTCACATAAAGCCAATCACGCACATTACTGCCATTGCCATAAATTGGCAATGGTTTGCCAGCCAAGGCGTTATGAATAACCAAAGGAATTAATTTTTCAGGAAAGTGGTACGGTCCGTAATTGTTTGAACAATTAGTCGTCAGGGTCGGCAAACCATAAGTATGATGATAAGCACGTACTAAATGGTCAGATGCGGCTTTAGATGCAGAATATGGACTATTGGGTGCGTAAGGGGTCATTTCGGTAAAAGCAGGATCTGCCACGCTTAAAGAACCATAGACTTCATCAGTTGATACATGTAAAAATCGAAAAGTCTCACGATTTTCTTCGCTTAGCTGTCCCCAGTAAGCACGGACTTCTTCCAACAAATGGAACGTGCCAACAATATTAGTTTGAATAAAATCTTCTGGCCCACTTATCGAGCGGTCTACATGGCTTTCTGCAGCAAAATTCAATACCGCGCGTGGCTTGTGCTTATTTAATAGCTCAAGCAACAAGCCCCTATCGCCAATGTCACCATGCACAAAGCTATAATCAGGAAAATTATGAATATCATGCAAGTTTTCCAAGTTACCTGCGTAGGTGAGTTTATCTAAGTTGATAACAGGGCCTAAACCCGCTTTCACCCAATTTAATACAAAGTTAGCGCCAATAAATCCCGCACCGCCCGTCACTAAAATACAATTATTCATTATTCTTCCAAGCGTTTTCAAATTATTTAATTGATGTTACTGTTGCCACAAACTAGCACCTTTTTGCCCCTTAATATAAGCCTCATGAGCCGCCAGCTCATCTGCATCAGCCTGTTGCACAATTAAAGCCTGGGTACGAACGTTGCTGCTTACATCGCCCGCATGAGTTTCACCCTCAACTAAATCCATGATCAAACTGTCTTGCCCACGCGTCATCGCCATATAGACTTCAGCGAGTAATTCCGCATCTAATAAAGCACCGTGTAGCGTACGTTTGGCATTATTAATACCAAAATGACGGCATAGCGCATCCAAATTATTACGCTGGCCTGGTCTGGAATCTTTCGCCATTTTCAATGTATCAGTGATTTTACCTGCAATTTTCTCAATTGGTAGCTGCTCAATCTTGCCCAATTCCATATTGAGGAACCCCACATCAAATGGCGCATTATGAATAACGAGTTCAGCATCGCCGATAAAATCCAGAAACTCATGAGCCACATCGGCAAAGTGCGGTTTATCTTGCAAGAATTCCAGAGTAATCCCGTGCACCTCTTGTGCGGCTGGATCTATTTCCCGGTCTGGGTTTAGATATTGATGAAAATGATTGCTTGTCACTCGACGATTAATCACCTCAATGGCCGCTATCTCAATAATTCGGTGACCTTGCGCAGGATATAAGCCTGTCGTTTCCGTGTCTAAAAAAATTTGTCTCATAAGCTATTTCTAAATAATATCGTTAACTAATATAAGGCTCTGCACCTTGATTGGCTAAAGCATCTGCACGTTCATTACCCACATTACCTGCATGACCTTTTACCCAAAGCCACTCCACTTGATGCTGCTGTGCAACCACATCCAATTTCTTCCACAAATCGTCATTTTTCACGGGCTTTTTGTCAGCCGTGCGCCAACCACGTGCTTTCCAGCCAGCAATCCACTCCGTCATGCCTTTTTGCACATAAACAGAATCCGTGTATAGCTTAACATTGCAAGCACGTGTTAAAGCTTCTAAAGCACAAATCACGGCGGTTAGTTCCATGCGATTATTCGTGGTCACAGCCTCACCACCACACAAAGACTTTTCAGAGTGTTTCTCACTACCATTAAAGCGCAACCATGCCCCCCAACCACCAGGCCCTGGATTGCCTTTACAAGCACCATCTGCATAAATTTCAACTGTATTTTTTAGCGCATTATTATTCATTACTTTTCAATTTCATTGTGAGGTTTTATCTTTTTTAAATTGTCTGTTTTTTGACACTCTGTCTTTTCCGAGTTTGAAGCTACCAAACGCGTTTTTATCGGTGATTTTTTCCAATTTGGCTTAAGCAAGGTCATGCTGGCGACACGTTTTTTAGCTACAACAAAATACATACCACCTAGCATGGGCCAACACTTACTGCCTATATTATCCAATAATTTCAATCGATTTAACCATTGAGCGTGATTGCATGGCAAGGTATAACAGTGAGATGTCACTGAAACAAACTCCAGACCCAACAAAGCCAACCAATCTTTAATACGTGTTTGTGAAAAAAACTGACCCTGCCATGGATAATTACTGATAACTGCATCATGGTTTGTCACATTATTTTTTGTTAGCAAACGCCTAAGGCCCCAAGCGCTAATCGGATTAAATCCAGTTAAAATCACATAGCCTTCATGAACTAAAATACGCTCAACCTCGCGCAGTGTTTGATGTGGATTGTCGCTAAATTCTAAGACATGCGGTAACAAAACCAAGTCAATACTATCCGCATCAAACGGCAATGCATCACTGTCACAACGCACATCACACTTTAACCCGCTTGCACACTCATCAGCATGCAACAAGGTAGGTATGCGTGAATTACTTAATAAATTCACCTCTGACAACCCAATTTGTAATGCATTAAAGCCAAATATATCCGTCACCGCAGCATCAAATAAAAGTTGCTCCTGCGCCAATAGATATTGACCCAAGACTGTGCCTAGCCATGTTTGCCTATCCATTATGTTCATAGTATTCATTTGGCAAAATTATTCATTAGCATTTCTAAAATACTTCATTGAAGTTGCGTATTGACAAACGCCCCCTAAAAAACAACCATGCATGTATGCAACACACATTGTCACAACCAATATTAGAAATAATAGCCATCCCTGCATTTAGCGATAATTATATATGGCTTTTATGCTCTGGCTCATCTGCCGTGGTGGTGGATCCTGGTGACGCCATGCCCGTCATCACAACACTTCAAAAACTATCGCTCACATTAACGGCTATTTTGATCACTCATCATCATAACGACCATATTGGCGGTGTGCACCAATTACTGCAATATCAAACTGTACCCGTTTATGCACCCAAACAGGAATCATATGACTTTCCACATATTGCAGTGAATGAACATGATGAAATTGTACTGCCTGAAATTAATCAAAAATTTACTGTACTTACACTGCCTGGACATACTTTAGGGCATATAGCTTATGTTAATGAATCTGCACTATTTTGTGGAGATACTTTATTTGGTGCAGGCTGTGGCCGACTGTTTGAGGGCACGCCCGCACAAATGTACCAATCTTTACAGCGCTTAGCAGCGCTGCCTGTCACCACCAAAGTTTACTGTACTCATGAATACACTGAGCAGAATATTCAATTTGCATTAACACTTGAACCCGATAATCAAGATTTGAGGCTACGACAAACTTCTGCCAGAAAATTAAGGGTGCAAAACTTGCCGACATTACCTTCCAGCATCGGTTTAGAACTCAAAACAAATCCATTTTTACGTTGCAATCAACCCGCTATTTTCACTCATTCCAAAGCACAATCTAGTGATAGTTTGAGTGTATTTACTAAGATACGTGAGATGCGAAATCATTACTAATTCATTACTAATCATGATGATATAAGTAAATGATAAAGTTGAACTTTTACTTGACTTGAAACATTTAAATAACTAGTATTTGGATTGAATTTCACTCAATTTTAAAAAGCTTCGAGATTTCACGCTTTATCCATAACCAAAAGGTTTTTAAATTTGCTTTATAAGTTACAAAACACTCAGCAAAAAATAATAAGTTTTAAAACAATTGCGCTAGCCACATTCGCCAGCCTATCTACACTGCTAGCTGCGCAAGCTGCTCTGGCAGAAACCAATGTTGCTGGTGTCGAAATCCATGTGATTAACGATGTGGATATTGGTGGCTATGCGATCAACCCTATCCAAAGTTATCTACCAGACAATACTGCAGATACCAAACAAACAAACACCAGCTCATCAAATACTAGCTCATTAACAAATAACCAAAGCAGTTCTGGCCTATCAAGCTCAAACCAGCTCACATCTGGCGCACCAGGCTTTACTCAAACAACCTCAGAAGACTTATGGGGACGTATTAAAGATGGCTACGCAATGCCTGAGTTAAAATCTAGCTACGTT
This sequence comes from Methylophilaceae bacterium, assembly GCA_043758775.1. Lineage (GTDB taxonomy): Bacteria > Pseudomonadota > Gammaproteobacteria > Burkholderiales > Methylophilaceae > JACMMS01. Next base: position 2,518 of record JAYVMU010000036.1, on the reverse strand, counting down.
GATAACCACACCAACTGGTACGCTTCGCGCCCAGAATATGTAAAACGCATGGTGCAACGCAGCCAAAAATATCTATACCATATTGTAGAAGAAGTGCAAAAACGCGGCATGCCTACAGAAATTGCCCTATTGCCAATGGTAGAAAGTGCTTTTAATCCTAAAGCATATTCCACCAGTCGTGCCTCTGGTATTTGGCAATTCATCCCATCCACGGGTAAAAACTTTGGCCTAAAACAAAACTGGTGGGTAGATAACCGTCGCGGGGTAACTGCTGCAACCGATGCCGCGCTCAATTATTTACAAAAATTGCATGGCATGTTCGGCACCTGGGATCTCGCATTAGCCGCTTACAATGCTGGTGAAGGCACGGTACAACGTGCGATTGAGCGTAACCGTAATAAAGGTCTGCCAACAGATTATGAAAGCTTGAATCTGCCACCGGAAACAAGAAATTACGTACCTAAATTACAGGCGATCAAAAACATCATGAGCAACCCTGAACAATATGGGTTAAAAATTGAAACCATACCCAATCGGCCTTACTTCACTAAAGTAAATGCGCCACAACAAATTGATGTGCATTTAGCAGCGGATTTAGCAGAGATTTCGTTTGATGAATTTAGCGCGCTCAATCCTGAATATAACCGCCCTGTAGCCACAACAAAAAGTAATATGCATGAAATTCTATTACCTGTTAGTGCCGCACAAACTTTTACCGATAATTTAAGTAATTACGATAAACCATTAGTTAGCTGGCAGGCCTACCATGCTAAACGCGGTGAGCGCATGGACCATATTGCTAGTAAATTTGGCATTAATGTTGCGCAGTTACGTGAAGCAAACGGAATGCCTACAGGCAACAGAGTCGCTTCGGCTAGCACTATACTGGTGCCTAACAATAACTCATCTTCAGATTCAGATGGAAACAGCGACAACCAAAAAAATCAAGAGGACACGCAAACTAGTAACAAAATAGATATAGCAAGTTTAGCTGACAACAACCCATCAAGCACATCGGAGATTAGTGATAGCCACAAGCATCAGGTAATGCATAAAGTGAAAAAAGGCGAGAATATTGCCCAAGTAGCCAAAAAGTATGGCGTGGATACTCAACAGCTAATGGCACAAAATAACCTTAAATCGGGCAAACTCAAAGCTGGCCAATTTATTAAAGTTAACTATTCACCTCAACCTAAATCTAGCGTTACAACAACGAACAAATCAAAACACAAAGCAAAACATAGCTCAAACAAAACCCCAACACATGTGAATAAACATAACAATAAAGTGACCAGTAAACCACATCATCAAACACGAACATAAACCCAATCAAAACAGGTTAAGAACTTAACTAGGAAACTTGGCTCATAAACTACAGTTTTTAAATTTAACCTAGCGCGCAGCCCAAATACTTTTAAGCTAAGAGTAATCATTTGAATCAATTGGTTTCTAATAAGAATAGTCACTCAAATTTGCTCAGCTTAGCTACAACGGCATGGAGTTTGCTGATTTGTTTAAGTTTAATAGCTTGTAGCAAGCCAGCACCAATCCCTGAAATCAATTACTCTAAAACTTATGCGCCAGAATCTGGTGGAACATTAATAGATGCCATGACAGGCGAGCCCAGCAGCCTGATCTACATGATAGCTGGTGAATCCGCTTCTGCCGCAATCACTGCTAACATTTTTAACAAACTGCTTAAATACGATAAAAATCTTGATTTAGAAGGTGAGTTAGCGAAAAGCTGGAAAGTCTCGGAAGACAAAAAAACGATTACCTTCAAGCTTAAACCCGATCTCAAATGGGCCGATGGCAAGCCGCTCACCAGTGCAGATGTGTTGTTCACTTGGCGATTAGTTACGGATGAAAAAACACAAAGTCCATATGCCTCGGACTATCAATTAGTTAAAAAGGCTGAAGCGCCAGATGCACTAACCTTTAGCGTGACCTATAATCAAGCGTATGCGCCAGCCTTGGACAGTTGGGCGGGATTACAAATCTTGCCTAAACATTTGCTTGAAGGTAAAGATTTGCATAGCACTGCATTTGCCCGCCACCCTGTTGGCAGCAATTACTACAAGCTTGATAGTTGGGTCACTGGCGAAAATCTCAAACTTTCCAGAAACCCAACATCAGTATTAGGTCAAGCCAATATAGATCATTTAGTCACTCGTATTATCCCCGACAACTCTGCGCAATTTTTAGAGCTTATGGCAGACAATATAGACTCCATGAACTTAGACCCTATTAAGTACTCACGCATCATCCCTGCTCGCCCAGAGTTAAAGAAAAAACTAAATCTATACAAAGAGTTAGGCAACAGCTACACTTATTTGGGTTTTAATTTAAAGCATAAACCGTTTGATGATAAGCGTGTACGACAAGCTATTAATTATGCTATAGATAAACAAGAAATTATTGATGGTGTATTGTTGGGTTTAGGCGAGCCTGTGGCGTCACCCTACAAACCCGGTACACGCTGGAGCAACCCTGCACTCAAACCCTACCCTTACAATAA
>JAYVMU010000035.1:0-4393 GCA_043758775.1 Methylophilaceae bacterium | reverse complement strand
TTTGCCAGATGATGGTGGAAGCTGATATACGTAATAATAACAATGGATTTTCGTTCTAATTTTTCAATTGTTATTATTACTGGCATAGCGAAATTTACTAGATATTTAAAAAAGATAAATAATGCAATTTTACAATAATTCTAAGCTAGCATTAGGGTCAACAAGCTTAAACCAGCCATTAACTGGTATTGGGCAATATACGTTAAATTTGTCTTATGCTTTAACTGATATTTACAATGTTAATATTAATTATTTTTACGGCTATGAGTGGTCTAGACTTGGAGTGCCAAAAAACTCACCCAAAATAAGTTTTATTAAGAAGCTACTCAAAGATATCATACCAAGACCTTATGAGGTGAATAGAGTTATTCAACAGCGCGCATTTAATGCGGGCATAAAGGCGTTTAAACCTTCTTTATATCATGAGCCTAGTTTTTTACCATTAGAGTTTGATGGGCCTACTGTTATTACAGTGCATGATTTATCACACATTCGTTTTCCTGAGTCTCACCCCAAAGAGCGAGTGGCGACTCTAAACCGTCGATTACCAGTGGCGATTGAAAATGCACAGTGTATTTTGACCGATTCGAATTTTACAAAACAAGAAATTCTTAGTGAATTTTCAGTGAGCGCAGACAAAGTTAGGGTTACACATCTTGGTTTCTCAAGCGATTTTTACCCAAGATTAGTGAGTGACAGTCAAGCCGTTATTAGCAAATATAAACTTATTGCAAATCAATATGTGCTTGCGGTTGGTACTTTAGAACCAAGAAAAAATCTTATTCAGGCGATACGTGCTTATCAGTTATTACCCGTGAGTTTTGCTAAAAATTACCCATTAGTAATAGTTGGCGCAAGAGGTTGGAAGGAACACGAATTTATGAAAGAACTTGTACCTCTGATTAATGATGGCCGAGCAAAAATATTGGGCTATGTACCTTCTGTTGACTTACCTTTTTTATATTCAGCCGCAAATGCGCTAATTTACCCTTCAGTTTATGAGGGGTTTGGGTTGCCACCACTAGAGGCGATGGCATGTGGTACACCAGTCATCACAACCAATCGTTCATCTATCCCAGAAGTAGTTGCTGATGCTGGCGTTATGGTTGAAGCAGGAGATATTACTGCTACCGTATTTGCAATTAGAAGTTTATGTGAAGATATTACCTTACGCCAATCGCTAGCTATTAAATGTATTAAACAATCTGCTAATTTTTCGTGGGATAAATGTGCGCAGCAAACTCATGATGCTTATTTATATGCTTTGGATAGAGCTTAAATAATGAGGGTGTTAAGTGTATATCGCACTTATTTCCCCGATCCTCCTGGAGGTCTGCAAGAGGCTATAAGACAAATTTGCTTATCAACCACAGATCTCAAGGTAGCAAATACTATTTATACGCTTTCGCCTAAACCTACGCCTCGTCAGTTAAATTACCATGAGGCACGTGTTATTAGAGCTCGCTCATGGATGTCACCGGCCTCTTGTGATGTAGGTGGGGTAGATGCTTTTTCCAGTTTTTTCCAGTTGGCAAAAAGTGCAGATGTCCTACATTACTTTTTCCCGTGGCCATTTGCTGATATCTTAAATCAAGTGGCTAGGTCATCAAAACCAGCAGTGCTTACTTATATATCTGATGTAGTCAGGCAGAAAATGTTAGGTTCACTGTATGCGCCCTTAATGTGGAAAACATTGCGTGAAATGAATATTATTGTGGCTAACTGCCCAGCCTACGCGGAAACCAGCCCCGTTCTATCGCATCCATCAATTCGTGACAAAGTGCGAGTTATTCCCTTAGGGATTAATGAAAATTCATATCCGAAAAATGGTGATGATTCAGTTTTTGGTCGGATAAGTGTTTCTGCTTCTGAGCCCTATTTTTTATTCTTGGGTGTATTACGCTATTACAAAGGCATTCATACTTTAATTAGTGCAGCGCGATCTGTAAATGCAAAAATTGTTATTGCTGGGTCAGGCCCTGAAGGGTTGAGCTTGATGAAGCAAGCTACAGAACTAGGTTTAATTAATGTAATTTTTGCGGGGCAGGTGACTGAGGAAGAAAAGGTATCATTAATTAAAAATTGTCGTGCTTTAGTATTGCCTTCTCACTTAAGATCCGAGGCCTATGGCATGGTTTTAGTTGAAGCTTCAATGATGGGCCGACCAATGATCTCTTGTGAAATTGGCACAGGTACCTCTTACGTTAACCAGCATGAAAGCACCGGGTTAGTGATACAGCCTGAAAATACTGAGCAAATGACGGATGCTATGCAAGTTATGTTAAATGACAATGAGTTGGCTAATAATTTTGGTAGAAATGCACGTCTAAGATATGAGCAGAACTTTTCTGGAGAGGCTTTAGGTCAGGCGTATCTTTCAGCTTATCAGGATGCATTATGAATTTTTTAGTAACAGGTGCTAACGGCTTTGTAGGAAATGCCTTAACACATGCACTAGTTGCAAAAAACTATGTTGTCGTTGCCGTCTCACGTAGTTTTAATGCTGCTGACTCACATGTGAGTCAGCTAGTAATAAAGGACCTGAAAGAGTCATTAGATTGGTCCGTTCCTCTATCTAAAACCAATGTTGTAGTACATCTTGCTGCACGAGTGCATGTCATGGATGAAGAATCTAGTGATCCACTTCAAGCTTTTTTAGAGGTGAATCTTCATGGCACTATCAACTTGGCTAGGCAAGCCGCTGCATCTGGTGTTAAGCGATTCATCTATGTAAGCTCAATTAAAGTTAATGGTGAATATACCCAAGGTAGTGGTTTTACTGAAGGCGATATACCTAGACCGCAAGGCTCGTATGCGATTTCTAAATGGCGTGCTGAAGAAGCTTTACTTGAGTTGTCAAAAGATACAGAAATGGAAGTAGTTATTATTAGGCCGCCATTGGTGTATGGAGCAGGGGTGAGAGCTAATTTTTTGCGCTTACTAACATTAATAAATAAATCACTGCCATTACCATTTTCTAACATTAATAACCAGCGTAGTATGGTTTATGTGGGTAATTTAGTCGATGCGATTATTACTTGTGCGACTCACCCTAAAGTGGCCAGCCAGCTATATTTAGTGAGCGATAATGAACTGTTCTCTATACCTCAATTGGCTCGTGCTTTGGCGAAAGTTTTAGGTAAGCGATGTTTGTTTCTACCATTTCCGATTGCTATGATGAGGTTTTTAGCAAGCTTATTAGGTAAGGCTGCTTCGGTTGACAGGCTGACTCAATCATTAGTAGTTGATAGTAGTAAATTACGCCGAGAGCTTGGCTGGCAACCACCTTATACTTTGCAACAGGGTTTACAAGCTACCGCTGACTGGTATTTAAGTACTAAGAAGAAATAACAATAAATATATGCTAGCCCCTTTCATTTCATTCTCTTTGACATTGTTTTTTTTAATATTATTACTTAAAACTCGTTTCGCAGATTTCGCATTAGATAAGCCGAATGCACGTTCATTACACACAAGTTTAACACCTCGAACTGGCGGTTTAGCCGTGATGATTGGGGTATTGCTAACGTGGTTGATAGCGCGCGTAGATTATTCTTGGTTATTGCTAGTGCTAGCACTAGTGGGCGTGTCTTTAGTAGATGATGTACGAGGCTTAAGTGTTCGTTGGCGATTTTTAGTTCAGTTTGTTATGTGTGGTTTTTTTGTATTTTTGTATAGCCACCAGATATATTATCTATTGTGGATACCAGTTTTGTTGGGTCTAGTTTGGATGACTAATCTCTATAACTTTATGGATGGTTCTGATGGTCTAGCAGGTGGTATGGGTGCATTTGGGTTTACCGCTTATGCGCTAGCGTTTTATTTAGGTAATGATATGCAACTGACAATCATGAGTGCGTGTATTGTAGCCTCTAGTATCGCATTTTTGATCTTTAATTTTCATCCTGCAAAAATTTTTATGGGTGATTCTGGGTCGATCCCATTAGGTTTTTTAGCTGGTGCAATTGGTGTATATGGTTATATGCAAGGTCATTGGCAAGCTTGGTTTCCACTATTAGTATTTTCGCCGTTTATTGTAGATGCTACTGCTACGTTATTTAAAAGATTGTTAGATGGTGAACAGTTATCTCAAGCGCATTGCAATCATTATTATCAGCGCTTAGTACAGATGGGTTGGGGGCACAAAAAAACTGCCATTGTAGAATATGTTTTGATGTTGTCTTGTTCAATTAGTGCGTTGATTATGCTGCATTTATCAAATGCCTTAGTTGTTTGCATGTTAATTTTATGGGTATTTACTTATACAATTTTAGCCATATTTATAGATAAATGCTGGAAACAAAAAATACCTTTGTCGTGATTTTGGGTAAAATGTGGCATGGTTACCAATAAAATCACGCTAAGCAACCGTTAAGCATAATAATCAAAGCAT
>JAYVMU010000034.1:0-41696 GCA_043758775.1 Methylophilaceae bacterium | reverse complement strand
AAAGTAAGTGAGACCACCCAAAACGTACTGCCAATGGTGGATGAAGCGACATATTTTCTGTAAGACATATTACTGACTCCAGCTAAAAACGGTGCAAAGGTGCGGATGACAGCAATAAACGGTGAAATGAACAAAGCTAATTGCCCATATTTAGTATAAAACAAACGAGTTTTTTCGAGCGCATTCTGATTAATCCAAGTGTAATGCTCGGAGTTTATTTTTTCACCGACTCTGGCACCGATTTTGTAGCTGATTAAATTACCTAGGAATGCCGCGATAGAGAGTGTTGCCATAAGCGCGACTAGATTCAGTGAGCCAACCTTACAGAATGAACCACTGATGAAAATCAGCGGGTCACCAGGTAAAAAAAACAGAGGTAAAAAGCCAATTTCAGTGAATACAATGGCAAATAATAATACATAGATTAAATCACCATGCGCGGCTATCAGACCTCCCAGTTGCGCATCTAAACTGGTTATTACATGCAGTAGTTGTAATAAGTCATTCACGGTAGGTTGCCATAACTTTATAGTTGAAGAAAGTATAACAGTAGTCAGGGTTTGTCTTGTAAGTAAGTTTAAGCCAATTAATTTAGCTATTTGTGATGCTACTTTAAAGTCATTTTATATAAAAAACACGTACAATTTAGGTCAACTTCTCAACATTATCGTATGCAATGTCAAATCAATATTTATTAAATCGTAGTCTTGCATCTGTCTGGCATCCTTGCACGCAGATGAAACAACATGAGAGTTTACCGCTTATACCTTTTAAAAGTGGTGAGGGTGCATGGCTGACCGATGTTGAAGGTAAGCGTTATCTTGATGCGGTGAGTTCGTGGTGGGTGAATCTATTTGGACATAATAATCCGCGCATTAAAGATGCGATTAAGGCGCAACTTGATACTTTAGAGCATGTGATCTTGGCTGGCTGTACGCATGAGCCAGTAGTTGAACTGTCAGAAAAATTAGCCGAGCTCACAGGGCTAGGTCATGCATTTTATGCAAGTGACGGTGCTAGTGCTACTGAGATTGCGTTAAAAATGAGCTTTCATTATTGGCGTAACAGTAACCAGCCCAATAAAACCAAATTCATTAGCCTGCAAAATAGCTATCATGGAGAAACGCTAGGCGCGCTTAGCGTGACCGATGTGGCGATTTTTAAGGACACTTACGCACCACTACTAAGGCAGTCTGCACAAATGCCTAGTCCAGATTTTAGGTTGGCTGAAGCAGGCGAAAGTGCACAAGCTTATGCCTGGCGCTGCGCTAACGCCTTAGAGGCTTACGTCAGTGAACATCGTGCAGAGCTAGCGGCTTTAATAATTGAGCCATTGGTGCAATGTGCGGCAGGTATGGGCATGTATCATCCAGATTATCTCAAGCGTGCGCGTAAAATTTGCAGTCAGTATAATATTCATTTAATCGCCGATGAAATTGCCGTTGGCTTTGGCAGAACCGGAACGATGTTTGCCTGCGAGCAGGCACATGTAAAACCTGATTTTATCTGCTTATCCAAAGGGATTACGGGTGGTTATTTGCCGCTGTCTGCGGTGCTAACAAGCGATGAAATTTATGCGGCTTTTTATGATGACAGCACCACGCGTGGTTTTCTGCATAGCCATAGCTATACAGGCAATCCATTAGCTTGTAGTGCCGCTTTGGCGACTTTAGCTATATTTGAGGCGGATAATGTATTAGAAAATAATCGACAAAAATCGGCTTATATCAATAGCAAGATGCAAGCATTTACTCACCTTGCTATCAAGCATCTACGCCATACTGGCATGATTTTCGCATTTGATGTCATCACACAAAACAAGCAATTTCAACAGCAGTTTTATGCGGCAGCTTTAGCGCAAGGTTTGTTGTTGCGACCTATAGGCAATACGGTTTATTTTATGCCGCCTTATATTGTCTGCGAGGCAGAAATTGATTGTTTGGTCAATCGCACAGTCAAGGTGATTGAAGAGCTATCTCAAGGCGCAGCATGACTAAAATTATCGTTAAGATTTTAACTTTTTGGCTGATACCACTCTCATTGTTCTATGTTTCTGTTACCTATGCACAATTACCAGATAGCGTAATAAGCGCCCTGCAACAAGCCAAAATCCCACTACAGAATGTAGCGGTTTATGTGCAAGCGCTAGACGATAGCAAGCCTGTTATCAGCCATAACGCTAACCAGCCATTTAATCCAGCATCGGTAATGAAGCTCGTCACAACCAATGCCGCCTTGGATTTGCTTGGCCCAGCCTATCGCTGGCATACCGAAATTTATCGTGACGGGGCACTGAAGAACGGCGTGCTAGAGGGTAATCTGATTATTAAAGGCTATGGCGACCCTAGTCTCAATGAGGCTGAATTGAGGCGACTATTGGTGAGTTTGCAGCAAGCGGGTGTTAAGGAAATCCGCGGCAATTTGGTGCTGGATAAAAGCTACTTTTCTACGAGCATAGGTAGTCGGGTGACTTTTGATGCTGAAACTTACCGTGCTTATAACGCGATGCCGAGCGCCCTGTTAGTGAATTCACGGGCGACTAGTTTTAAGTTTCAGACAGTGGCAGGGCAGGCTAACATCGTGCAAGAAGTAGAAGTACCAGAGGTTAGAGTAATCAATCAACTTAAGTTAACACAAGGTGATTGTGGTGATTGGCGTAATAAATTTAAGTATGTTGTCAAATCAGAAAAAGATGCAGCAAGCATTACTTTTAATGGTACTTATGCGGCTGACTGTGGTGAAAAATACTTGGAGCTGAGTTTGTTTGATAATAACCAATATGCTTATTTTTTATTCCGTAAATTGTGGCTAGAACTTGGCGGGGGTTTTCATGGAACGCTTGAGAATCAGAGCACAATGCCAAGTTCCGCCTTTAAACTAGTCAACCAAGCATCTAAGCCATTGGCTGATGTGCTTAGAGATGTTAATAAATATAGCAATAATTTAATGGCACGACAGTTACTGCTGACTATCGCAGCAGAAACAAGTAGTTTGCCAGCAACGGAAGCGCTGGGTGAGCAGGCAATACGGGCCTGGCTACTCAGTAAGAATATGCCGTTTAATGAAATGGTCATAGAGAATGGTTCGGGTTTGTCACGTATAGAGCGTATTAGTGCGCAGCATTTAGGGGATTTGTTAGTAAGCGCTTACCATAGCCCAGTAATGCCAGAATTCATGTCTTCGTTGCCAATACTGGGTACGGATGGCACGGTAATTAAGCGATTGAAAGATAGTCCGGCTAATGGTCGTGCACATCTTAAAACAGGTTCAATTGATGGCGTAAGCAGTATTGCGGGTTACGTGCTGGATGCTAATAATAAGCGCTGGGTGGTGGTGTTTTTAGTCAATCATGCCCATGCTGCTAGTGCAAAAGCGGCACAAGATGCGCTGATTGAATGGGTCTATTCCTTACATTGATACTCGCAATTTACAAGACCAAGAACCCGTTGTAATTTGCGGTATCATACCCATTTACTTTTCTGTAACTTCATTTTAGAGATTGGTTATGACATCATTTAAAACATTCAATAAAACCACAACTTCTATGTTATTAGTTAGCAGCTTGTTATTAGCCTTATGTGCTGGTTGCAAGGCAGAGTCTTCTGCTAATTCGACAGCTGAGAAAACTAATTCAACACAAGCCACTACTAAGGAAAATACTGCAATGACTGCTAACATCACCGAACTCGTTAAAAAAGATACCGTTATTGGCACTGGCCGTGAAGCTGAAGCTGGCTTGAACGTCACCGTGCATTACACAGGCTGGCTGTATGACCCAAGCAAAGAAGATGGCAAAGGCAAAAAATTTGATAGCTCGGTAGATAGAGGCGAGCCATTTAACTTCGCACTAGGTGCAGGCCAAGTGATTCAAGGTTGGGATCAAGGCTTTGCTGGTATGAAAATCGGCGGTAAACGCACTTTGATTATTCCGGCAGAGATGGGCTATGGCGCGCGCGGTGCTGGCGGTGTGATTCCGCCAAATGCAACATTGATTTTTGATGTTGAGTTATTAGGCGTTAAATAATGAAGGCGCGTATTAAGTGGGTAGAAAACGTCTGTTTCATGGGCGAATCAGAAACTGGCCATGCCGTCATTCTTGATGGCGCACCAGAAAACGGTGGCCGCAACATGGGTATGCGCCCAATGGAGATGTTGCTGCTGGGCATGGGCGCTTGCACCTCGTTTGATGTGGTAACTATACTCAAGAAGGCGCGCCAAGCTATCACCGATTGCGTAGCAGAAATTGATGCGACACGTGCAGATGAAGTGCCGAAAGTCTTTACCAAAATCCATGTACATTTTGTGGTAACTGGCAAAAACTTAAATCCAGTGCAGGTCGAGCGTGCGGTTAAATTATCTGCCGAGAAATACTGCTCGGCTTCTATCATGTTGAGTAAATCGGTAGCAATCACTCACGACTTTGAGATCAAGGACAGTGAAGTCATTGAGGCAGCTAATGGATAAAAGTATAAAATCTGCTATTCCTAATGGCATGGTTGGTATTCGCCATGTTGCACTTTTTGTGAAGAACTTAGAGGTGTGCGTGGCATTTTATGTCAATGTGATGGGTATGCATATTGAGTGGCAACCTGATCCAGACAATGTTTACCTGAGTAATCATGGTGATGTGTTTGCTTTGCATCGCGTTGATTATGAAGCCTCAGGGCAGCAGCGTTTAGATCATATTGGTTTCTTGCTTGAAACCGCAGAAGATGTAGATAGCTGGTACGCACACTTTTTAGCTAATGATGTAAGAATCACCGAAAGTCCTAAAACACATCGCGATGGCGCGCGTGGTTTTTATTGTTTAGATACAGTAGGGCATTTGCTAGAGCTCATTTATCATCCGCCAATCGCAAAGCACAATCAGTAAAGCGTATCTGAGGTTGGGCTATTGCGTTAACGCAGCCCAGTTTTTCAAAGTCAGTTCAACCACACTTAGTAACTCTTCCCGTGTTGCGCCACTAGTGGCCTGCACCGATAACCCTTGATGTATGGTCGCTATATACTTCGCCAAGCTTGCTGTATCAACAGTTTGTGCTAAGTCGGATTGAGTTTGTGCTAATTCAAAACGTTGTTTTAATTTTTCTTCAAAGTTTTTTCTGTGAGCAATTAACTCTTGCTTAATTAATTCGCTATCTTTACCACCCGATAATGCGCCGAGTACCATCATGCAGCCACTTGGGTTTGTGGGGTCAGTTAAAAATAGTGCAGATTGTGTGAGTATTTTCTCCACGACCAAACTTGCTGTAGGTGCTGACAGAGCGTGGGCAATATAAGCTACTGGCCCAGCCGTATATTTGCTTAACGCTTTACGAAATAAAGCTTCTTTATTACCAAAAGCCGCATAAATACTAGGCCGATTAATGCCTAGCGCTTCTGTAAGTTCTGTCATAGAAGCGCCTTCATAGCCACGCTGCCAAAACACTTGTAGCGCTTTTTTTAGCGCGTCTTCATGATTGAAAGCTGGCGGGCGGCCACGTTGTTTATTGGGTTTTATGATGTTCATTATCTATTAATTCCATCTTTAGTGTGATTATTATACCGTTAGGTAAATAACAGTTGACAACTATTTTTTTACATTGTAATATTTATTTACCGATTGGTAAATAAATAGAAAGAGGGCAATAAAATGACACAACAATCAGACAAAGTAGCGTTTATTACTGGTGCAAACCGTGGTATTGGATTTGAAACGGCAAAAGGTTTAGGCGAGCTAGGTATTAAGGTCATCATTGGTGTACGGGATTTAGCAAAAGGTAAAGAGGCTGTAAACCAATTACAAAAACTGGGTATTGAGGCTGCAGCAATTAGTTATGATGCAAATCAAGCGAGGTCAGTCGATACCGCTTATGAATATATCAATACACATTATGGCAAGTTAGATATTTTAGTAAATAATGCTGGTATGAGTGATGAGCAATTAATGAGTAGTAATAGCAGCACAGTGACTACAGATGTATTACAAAGAACTTTTCAGACTAATCTTTTCGCAGTAGTTGAACTTACACAAAAGCTATTACCACTTATCAAAAAAGCGCCGGCCGGCCGCATTGTTAATCTTTCTAGCATATTGGGATCACTTACTTTGCACAGCATGCTAAATTCACCGATAGAACCCGCCAAGGCATTTGCTTACAATGCCTCAAAAACGGCACTTAATGCCTACACAATTCACTTAGCACATGAGCTGAAGAACACCAATATTAAAGTGAACTCGGCACATCCGGGTTGGGTTAAAACTGAGCTAGGTGGCGCAAATGCACCGATGGCAGTGGTGGATAGTGCTAAGACCAGTGTGCGCTTAGCAACGCTAGACGCAGATGGTGCAAGTGGCGGGTTCTTTCATGAGGCAGATGTCCTGCCTTGGTAGTTATTGAATGGTCGGGTGTGCAAATAGACAGTGTTTGCGCACCTGTTTAATTATTAATAATTTTCATACTCAAAGGTTGTTCATCTTCCAGTACATTCAGCAACCTATCCACATTGGGATGTTTACCCGGACAGTTTTCCGCGTCTTCGGTATGTTCGGCATAAAGTGCTAGGCCTTCTACGGCCGCATCTAGCGTAATATCACCGAACATTTTATAAAGATGGTTATACACTTTGATTGAGCCCTGGCTGCCCGGCTTGTTTTCAATAATGCCAGCATTGCTACCATCTGGGTGAAAAAGTTCGATGCGCTTTACGTCTTCAGCGTTGTCGAGGCCTAATAATACGTCACTAAATTTTTGCATGGTGTTGCCTCGGTTAAGAATATATAGTTAAGCGGTTATATGTAATACGAAGTGCGAGTCATTACTTTCGAAGCCACTTGCATCAATGCTTTAGCGGGCGCCGGTAACTCTGCGGCACCGTGATTAAATGCCGTGTCTGCATGTGCCGTTTCATCAATGTGCATTTGTTCGATAATTGCACGCGTTTTTCGATCATTGGCAGGCAGTGCAGCTAAATGCCCTGTCAAATGATGTGCAACCTGTTTTTCAGTTTCGGCTAAAAAGCCTAAATTCCATTTATCACCTAGCGCACCCGCGATGATACCCATGCTAAATGAGCCTGCATACCAAAGTGGATTCAATAAACTTTTGCGCCCGCCTAGTTCTTGTATACGGCTTTCACACCAGGCTAGATGGTCAGTTTCTTCAATTGCCGCTTCACGTAAAGCGGCAGTAGTGTCTGGATTGTGTGATGTGAGTGCTTGGCCACTATACAAAGCTTGTGCACATACTTCACCACAATGGTTAACGCGCATTAACGATGCTGCATGCTGTTTCTCGGCTTCATCTAGTGGTGTGTCTATTAATGCCTCATCCGGGCGAACACGAGTCGCATGCGATTGGCTTAATACCGTGCGTAGGCTTTTATCAAATTCTATTATTAGGCGATCTAGCATCATAGTAATTTTCCTTAGTCTATCTTACCAGTAAAGCCAAGTTGTTTCGCGATAATCACTACAGGATGTTCTACTTTTACTGTTTTGCCTTGTATGCGTAAGCCTGCCGCAATGTGCAGTGCACAACCTATATTAGATGTTGCCAGCCACGCCACTTGGGCAGCGTCAATGGCGCTTAGTTTATCATCAAGCAGGCTGTTAGCCATCAATTCTTGTGTGAGCATATATGCTCCAGCGCCCCCACAGCACTGGCTATTACCTGCCAGTTTTTTAATTGTTACTTCTGGTATTTTTTCTAAAAGTTTATAAACTGCTTCTGATGTTTTTTGCACATTTCTTAATGTGCAAGGATCTTGTACGTAAATCTCTTTTGGTAGAGCCTGTAGTTGGATATTTTGCCAGTCACAACTTGCTAAAAAATCGCTGATATCCAGTACTTTTACACCTGAACTATGTTGTAGATAGTCTTTTAGTCCAGCACCACAACCGCTGGCAACAGTGAGCAATGGCATCCCATTAAGTGGTGTAAATGCTAGTTGGGTTTGTGCAATTAACCTAGTGGATTCTTCAGTATTGCCTTGCTGGCGTGCAATGCTGCCACAACAGGTTTGGGCCTTGGGTATATGTACATCGTAGCCCAATTTATTCAGTGTAAATACTGCAGCGCGTAAAGTGTTAGTATCCAGTGCATTAGTGATACAACCTAAAAATAAACTGACCTCGCCATTTTTAATACTATTGGCGGTTGGGTAAAGAACTCGCCAAGTTTGCTGATTGGGAACGTTAGGTACTAAGGCTAATGACTTACGTAAAGTCGGTATTAACTTACCAGTAATATTTAATAAGCCTGTATTTTGCGCAACACGTAAAAACTTGCTTGCTGACTTCATTCGTTGTGGGTGGCTGACAAAATTATTAGCCAACTTTGTCAGTATGCTAGGTTCTCGTGCAATAGTTGCGCGAGTGGTATCGATTAGGGCGCCATAATTCACGCCATTAGGGCAAACTGACTCACATGAGCGACAGCTTAAACATAAATCTATATGCTCTTGAAAACGTTTGTTAGCGGGCAAAATATCTTTTGCAACTGCGCTCATGAGCTGGATACGTCCGCGCGGGGAGTCTGCCTCAGAACCAGTTTTACGATAGGTTGGGCAATGCGGCAAACATAAGCCGCAGGCGACGCAACGGTCTGCTTCTGTGATGAGTTGTTGGACTGATAATGACATTAGAATAGTGTACTAGAAATATTACTGAAAGTAATAAAGCTCTGCCCCAATTAGATGAGACAGAGCTTTATATGTGATGCCAAATTACTTTGTTGCAGTATTTTGTTTGCTGTTAAGAATTTCTATGCCTTTAAGTAAATTAAGTGCTTGCATATATTGTACGTCGGCTCTGGTTGCAGGCTCGATAGGTCCTACAGTTCTTGCTGCGATTGCAGAGGTTTTTGCATCTTCTTTATATTCTTGAGATTTAGCATCCGCGCTGGGTTTTGCAGAAGGCTCTTCAGTATCTTTAGGATTAGATAAATGGTGCGTTAAATCAGCCTCTCTAATATTACCAGATTGATCGCTACCATCTTCCACAACAATATCCGGCGTGATACCTTTAGCTTGAATTGAACGACCGTTGGGTGTGAAATAACGTGCGGTCGTTAGTTTAATTGCCGCGCCGTTATTCATTGGCAGAATCGTTTGTACCGAGCCTTTACCAAAGCTTTGTGTGCCTACAATCACCGCACGTTTATGGTCTTGCAATGCCCCCGCGACAATTTCAGAAGCCGAGGCTGAGCCGTTATTAATCAGTACCGCCATTGGTGCTGTTTTCAAGTCCGCAGGCAGGTCTTTTAAATAATCTTCACCGTCACGTGCATAGTTTTCCGGGTTCACAGTTAAATGCATTTTGGCATCAGCTGCACGGCCTTCGGTGTATACCACTAAATCATCTTTAGGTAAAAACGCACCTGCAATACCCACTGCAGCGTTCACTAAACCACCTGGATTGTTGCGTAAATCGAGAATGATGCCTTTAAAAGGGCCTTTGTTATTGTCGTGCATTGATTTAAGTGCTTTGGCTAAATCCTCGCCGCTATGTTCCTGAAACTGCGTTACGCGTATATAAGCATAGTTAGGCTCGACCAGCTTAAATTTAACACTTTGCGTTTTAATCGTGGCCCTAGTAATTTTAAACACCAATGGTTTTAGCTCGCCTTTACGTAATACTGTAAGTACGATAGAGGTGTTGGGTTTGCCACGCATGCGTTTTACTGCATCGTTTAGAGATAAGCCTCGCATGGGTGTTTCATCAATTTTGCTGATTAAATCTCCCGCCTTGATACCCGCTTTAAAAGCGGGGGTATCTTCGATTGGCGCAATCACTTTAACGAGGCCGTCTTCCATGCCAACATCAATGCCTAAGCCACCGAATTCACCCTGTGTGGCAGATGTTAAATCTTTGAAGCCATCTGCATCTAAGTAGCTAGAATGCGGGTCTAAGCCAGATAACATGCCATTCAGCGCTTCAGTGATTAGCTTTTTATCTTCAACAGGTTCTACGTAATCGCTTTTAATTTTGCCAAAAACTTCAGCAAAAGTACGCAAGTCATCCAAAGGTAAATCTGGTGTTAGCGTTTTTTCAGCGAAGGCAGAAAAATTGAGGCTAATCAGTACCCCTAATATTGCACCTGAGGTAATTAAGCCAATTTTTTCAAATTTTGAACGCATGTAAACTATTTCCTTCATTCGGATAACATCAATAATGTAAGCTAACGACTTGAGATAAGGCAAGTATGTCAATATTTGGTTCATTTTCCGCTATTTAGCGGTACTTGCCAAGTTAAGGTTAAATATCAAGTTTAATTAGTATTGCTAAGTACTCGCTGTACTGGCAGTCTATAACGTTGTAATGGCATCAATCTAAAATTAAGGAAAAGTATGTCAGCTGATAGTCAAAAGCATGTTGTTGAAATCACATATTGTACGCAGTGCCGCTGGTTAATGCGCGCAACCTGGATGGCACAAGAACTGTTGACGACATTTGAGGATGATATTCGATCACTTAATTTGGTACCGGGCTCAAGTGGAGCTTTTGACGTGCGACTTAATGATACGCTGCTTTTTTCACGTAAAGTAGCAGGGCGCTTTCCAGAATCGAAAGAATTAAAACAGCTTATTCGTGACCATATAGACCCAGAGCGAGATCTTGGACATAGCGATAGATAATTTTATCAATGAAGAATGTATGTGAGACTGACAATGCGAACCATTAGCAATTCTACAAAATTATTTTAATTAGTTTAAAGTGCAACCATGAATTAAAACTTAGCCACTCAATTAACGCTATTTAACCAATTAACAGGAGAATAAAAATGTCAGATCACGGTAATGAAGGCGCAGTTGTTAAAGCATTAAATACGATATTAGAATTTGAGTTGGCAGGTGTGGTGCGCTATACGCACTATGCCTTGATGGTGTTTGGCTACAATCGTATTCCAATTATCTCTTGGTTGCGCGGGCAAGCTACCGAGTCACTTGATCATGCTAATAAAGCGGGTGAAATTATTACGCACTTAGGTGGCCATCCATCATTATCTATTGGGCCGTTACTTGAAACACATAATCACGATATCGGCGATATTTTGCGTGAGTCTTTAGCGCATGAAAAGCTAGCGCTAAACAGCTATCGTGAGTTATTAAAACTGGTAGAAGGTGAATCGGTGATGCTGGAAGAATATGCCCGCGAAATGATTTATATGGAAGAGTTACATTTAGGCGAAGTAGATAAAATGCTACGCAGATCAGGTGACATTGCTGTTTTTAGTATGTAGTTTTTTGAGAGTGGGTCGTAAAAAGGGCAGAAAAAACTGCCCTTTTTCTTTTTCTGAGAATAAATTTACAGCGACCACATCAGTTGATTCTATTATCAGTGCTTGTTGCATCAACGCGTTTAGCGCCATTGTAATGGACGCTCCAATAATCTGTATTTAAGTTATCCACACGTACTACACCGCCAGCACTGGGCGAATGAATAAAACGATTATTGCCTATGTAAATACCTACATGTGAAAAGGTTTTTTTCAAAGTATTAAAGAAGACTAAATCACCAGGTTGCAAATCATCTTTGGCAATTGCCTTACCCATTTGGCTAATTGCACGCGCCGTGGGTGGTAAAGTCAGATTAGTGGCTTGTTGAAATACATAGCGCACAAAACCACTGCAATCGAACCCCGTTTCAGGAGATTTTCCGCCATAACGGTACTTAATGCCGGTTAGACTCAGCGCATTAATTAATACTTCCTGCGCCCTGCCTGCCACTGATTGAGCTTTACCTGTCCAAGTTGTTGAGCTGGCGTTCTTTGTCTCAGACTCAATTGGTTCTTGCTTATTTGGTGCGGGGTTTTCTACGCCACTAGTCAATTCAAGATTTGACGCTAATGGGTTAACAGACAGGCTTTGATTGGCGGCAACACTCAGGTTGCTTACTAAAAAAGTCAGTATAAAGATTAAAAGCAATGATTTCATAAGCTATTCAATTAATTACATTTTTCTCGCTGTGATTGAAATGACACTGCAAAATGAATGTGCATTACATTAAATTAATGCGTAGGTTAACAGGGTATTTGCTCTGCGACAATAAAAAATAACCCTTATGTGACGTGTAGCATGCTTACACGTGGGATAATTAAGGGTTATGTCGCATAAAATTTCAGACACACAATTAACGCAAGTATTCAGCAGTGGCGGCGCTTTGTCTGCAGCTATTGCTGGCTATAACCCGCGTCAGCAGCAGCTGGAAATGGCGATTGCCATTGAAGATGCCATTGCCAATAACACGCAATTGGTTGCCGAGGCGGGCACAGGTACGGGTAAAACTTTTGCTTATTTAGTACCGGCATTGCTTTCCGGTGGCAAAGTGATTATTTCTACCGGCACAAAAAACCTGCAAGACCAACTTTATACGCGTGACTTACCTAATGTGCGTGATGCACTGAAAGTGCCGGTTACCGTGAGTATGCTCAAAGGGCGTGCGAATTATGTGTGTCATCACTATTTAGAGCGTGCCAGTAATGAAGGCCGTTTTGTGTCACGTGAAGATGCGAAGTATGTGCATATCATCAAAAACTTTGTTGAGAATTCTTCCACGGGTGATAAATCCGAACTAATAGAAGTGCCCGAAAACGCCACTATTTGGCCTAGTGTTACCAGTACACGTGATAACTGCATGGGGCAAGATTGCAGCTTCTATAAAGATTGTTTTGTCATGGAAGCACGTAAACGCGCGCTTGCTGCCGATGTCGTGGTCGTGAATCACCATCTATTTTTTGCAGATGTGATGTTGCGTGATGAAGGCGTCGCCGAGCTTCTGCCGAGTGCTAATACCGTAATTTTTGATGAAGCGCATCAATTACCTGAAGTCGCCGGTTTGTTTTTTGGCGAAGATGTTTCGACTTCCCAGCTAATAGAACTCACACGTGATGCACTTGCAGCACAGATGGTGTTGGCCAAAGATTGCATCGCGCTTGCCGAGGCCATTCCTAAGCTGGAAAAGGCTACCAAAGATTTCAGGTTGATTTTTGCCTATGAAGGTTCACGCATGCCAGTGCAGAAAGCGCTCGCACTTAAAGGTTTTGATGACGCTTATGCGAATATGCAAAGCCAGTTGAAACTCGTTGCTAAAGTGCTGGAAACGCAAGCGGCACGTGATCCAGAGTTAGAAAAGTGCTGGCAACGTAGTGAGGCTTTATTGGTGCAATTAGAGCGCTGGCAAGCGGGTGCCAATGCAAACTTGGTACGCTGGGTGGAGGTGTTCACACAATCCGTACAATTGCATGCCACACCCTTGAGTGTAGCTGAAGGCTTTGGCAAGCAGCTTAATGCACAACCGCGAGCCTGGATATTCACCTCGGCCACGCTGGCGGTTAAAACTGATTTTAGTCATTACCTCGCACAAATGGGCTTGCTAGATGCCAAAACTGCTTATTGGACTAGCCCGTTTGACTATGAGAATCAGGCAATTTTGTATGCGCCGCCTGGCATGCCAGACCCCAATAGCACAGCCTATACGGCAGCTGTTGTAGCCTCTGCCATGCCCGTGCTGCGCGCCAGCCAAGGCCGAGCCTTTGTGTTGTGCACCTCGCTACGTGCCATGCGTGAAATCCACGCGATGCTTAAGGAAGCCTTTGAGACTGAAGGCATGGAGTATCCTTTACTTATGCAGGGCGAAAGCTCGCGTACCGAGTTACTGGAACGTTTCCGTAAAATTGGTAACGCTGTGTTAGTGGGCTCGCAAAGCTTCTGGGAAGGTGTCGATGTGCGTGGTGAAGCGCTGAGTGTCGTGATTATTGACAAACTACCATTCGCCTCCCCAGACGACCCAGTGTTATCTGCCCGCATTGATAAAATGAATGCTGAGGGTAAAAATGCGTTTATGGAATATCAGTTACCGTATTCGGTAATTACGCTCAAACAAGGTGCAGGGCGCTTAATTCGCGATGAGAATGATCGCGGCATACTCATGATTTGCGACCCGCGCCTAATCACCAAACCTTACGGGAAACGCATCTGGCAAAGCTTGCCACCATTTAAGAGGACCAAGGAGTTGGCTGATATTGAGGCGTTTTTTGCTGCAACAGCAATGGCATAGGCAAGATAATGATTATCATCCCTGAAGCAGAATATACACTTAGCGCTATACGCGCGCAAGGTGCGGGTGGCCAGAATGTGAACAAGGTTTCTAGTGCGATTCATTTACGGTTTGATATTCACGCATCTTCATTAAGCGAGAGTATCAAAGCGCGGTTATTGGCGGCACGCGATAATCGTATTACGGATGAAGGTGTGTTGGTAATTAAAGCCCAGCAATACCGCACTCAGGAAGCCAATAAGAAAAATGCTATTAAGCGCCTACATGATTGGGTCAATGCCGCAACTGCCATACAAGCAACGCGCTATGCGACCAAGCCTAGTTGGGGTGAGCGACAACGCCGATTGGCGGGTAAAGCGCAACGTTCTGGTATTAAGACGATGCGTAGTCGGATTAAGCTGGATGAGTAATATTTATAAAAATAGAATTAACAAACTAGCGGTTAACTAATTGACGTTGTTGCAGTTTCTCTAATGCGTGCAGCGGCGAAAGCTCAGGGTGATATTGCCCAGCGATAGGCAAGTGGAACGTCTGTTCGAACATATACTGCCCACTCATCGCTGCATGCAGTACTTGGTCTGAAAAGCAAATCCAGGTGCTACCCGGTGCAAAATTGACCGTTTGTTGTGACGCATTTTTCTGATATTCCAAATCAGCTTTCATGCCGTCATGCAGATGTAGCATAATGTGATCGTACTCACTACGTTTGCGTTTAGTGATGCCAAGTGCGTTTAATAAGCTTGCAGAAAATGGTGCTGGGCGCTTTATATTAGGTAAAAAGTGTTGTGCGGCATGTTCAAATGCCTCGCCTACACGCCACATTCTTGACACATTCTCTGGGTTGACGTTGGTAAACACGCGCAATATACGCTCACCGTAATTAGGGCGAGATGGAAACGCATCGACGTGCAAACGTGAATCATCTTTTTTCCAGGAACGTGCTGCTACCGCACCGACCAGATTGGGACGATAGCTGGTACGGGCAGTATTTAAATGTGCTACATAATTGGGAAATAGTGTGTGTATCAGCTGCGTTGCCTGGTTGGAGTAGCGCGCAATCATCAAAACCATTTGTGCTAACTCTTCAGGCGAGCCCGTTGCACCACGCACTTTGTTACCCTCTAAACTGATATTTTTACGTTTACCGTTTAACCAGTGTGGTGAGTAAAATTTTTGCTCATTATCTTGCATCCTAAAGCCAAGCTCAGGCAGATGTATAACTGCACCTTGTTCTAGTGCTAGAGCGATTTTCTCCGTGTCAGCAGCGGTTAAATTGGGTTGCCAATCTTTAATATCAAAGCTTTGTATGGCTTGTTGCATATTGAATAATGTCTTAATTTAAGATTGATAATCACTTTATCATAGATGCAATATGTAAGCACAGACTAGTCTTGTGGCAGAATAGCATTTGAATTTATTAACGAATCATTTGAGCAGTTTTTAAGGTTTTATGCGCATATTGGCACTCGACACCTCTACCGAATACCTTTCGCTGGCTTTACAGCTTGATAATACAACGCTGTACTTTGATATGCTTGCGGGGCAAAGCCATTCGCAGCAGATTTTGCCGCAGATTCGTGCTTTATTGAATGAGGCGAAGATTGAATTGACCGATTTGAATGGTATTGCTTTTGGTGCAGGTCCAGGATCATTTACTGGGGTACGTATTGCTTGTGGCGTGGCGCAGGGGTTGGCATTGGGTGCAAACTTGCCTGTGGTCGGCGTCAACACACTGATGGCTTTAGCAGAAGCTAGTTTTAAAATAACTGGTGCAAATAAGGTCATTGCCTGCCTAGATGCGCGCATGGGTGAGGTTTATCATGCTGCCTTTGCAAAAAAAGATGCTGTTTGGCAGGAAGTCAGCGTATCTGGTTTGTTTAAGCCACAGGCTGTGCCAGCAATACAAGGTCATGATTGGGTAGGCGCGGGTAGTGGTTGGTTAACCTATGGCGAGCAATTAAACGCAATTTATGGCACACAAGTTAAACAAACCTTGCCACAGGCGTTGCCCACAGCATCGGCTGTGCTGAGTATTGCACAGCCGCTATTTGCTGCTGGATTAGCTAAATCTGCCACCGAGGCTGCGCCAATTTATATCCGTAATAAAGTCGCGTTAAAAACGACTGAACGTGTATTAGGCCTAAAACTCAATTGAGCGCCAGTTTAAAAAATATGGCAAAGCCAATGCAAGTTAGCTTGCGTCCCATGAGCATGAATGACTTGGACGCTATCATGCGTATCGAGCCTACTATCTATTCGCACCCGTGGACACGCGGTAACTTTAGTGACTCCCTCAATTCAGGCTATAGTGCTTGGGTGTTGTTTGACAGCGCGAGTAATAAGAACGAAATTATTGGTTACGCACTCATGATGATGGTGCTAGATGAAGCGCATCTGCTCAATATTAGTGTCGCAGACAACTATCAAAAACAGGGTCTCGGTAAACTGTTGCTGCAACATATGATGGATAAAGCACGAGAGCATGGTGCAGCTAATATGTTTTTAGAAGTGCGTATTTCTAATATTTCCGCGATTGGTTTGTATGAAGCGATTGGTTTTAATGAAATGGCGATTCGCCGTGCTTACTATCCTACCAAAACTGGTCGGGAAGACGCGGTTTTGATGGGTCTGGCATTATGAATATGACGAGAGAAGATATCTTACGCGAACTTGAGTTACTACCCGTATGGCGCTTACGCTCGCCGCCAGCAGAAGTCACAGTGGCTGATATGCCGGCGCCTACGCCAGATGAACCTCTAAATGAAGCAATAGCAGAGATTATTCAGGTAACTACACCTGTTACAATAACTGTAGCGCCACCGGCACTGCGTTTGCTGGTAAGTGAGGATGAAAATTGGCTATTTTTACTGGAGAATTCAGTAAATAATGCTGAAGAGGAAATACTGCTACAAAACATGCTGCGTGCCATTTCAGTTAAAACTAACATTGATATTGCTAATACTGGCATTGCACAAATCGCAGAGTACCAACCTAAAGTCATCATCGTTTTTGGAGCGATAGCAGCGCAAAGTTTACTTAGTCGTTTGTTAAGTTTTGAAGCGTTGCGCTTAAATCAACATCAGCTACAGCTTGCAAAGTATAAATCTATGCCGGTGGTTGTGACCTATCATCCCAGCGATTTATTACAATATTTGCCCAGTAAAGCCAAAGCGTGGGATGATTTGCGTTTAGCGATGCGGCTTGTGCGGCAAACTTAAGTAGTCGTGTGCTTACCTGCTATGATGCAGGATTGAATTTAACGAATTTAGCGCAATATTAATGTTGAAATTTGCAATTACTTTAAGGAATTCACATGCATAAACTTTTATTGAAATTACTGCCAATTGCTTTAGTGCTAGGATTAAGTGGCTGCGGTTATAATCAATTTCAAAACCTAGACGAAGCATCAAAAGCCAGTTGGTCCGAGGTGCTCAACCAATACCAGCGCCGGGCTGATTTAGTACCCAACTTGGTGAGTACCGTACAAGGTTATGCTAAACATGAAGAGAAAGTGTTTAAAGAAGTGGCAGATGCACGTGCCAAAGTAGGTAGTATTCAAGCCACGCCTGAGCTAGTCAACGATCCAGCAGCTTTTGCTAAATTCCAGGCTGCGCAAGGTGAAATGACTTCAGCACTGTCACGTTTACTGGCTGTTTCTGAGAATTACCCGCAACTTAAGGCGGATCAGGGCTTTAGAGATTTACAGGCACAGTTAGAAGGCACTGAAAATCGCGTGACGGTGGCACGTAATCGTTATATTGCAACGATTAAGGACTATAACGTGGCCGTGCGTACCTTTCCTAATAACTTAACCGCGATGATGTTTGGCTATAAAACTAAGCCTTCTTTCACCGTTGAAAATGAAAAAGCTATTTCAAGTGCGCCCAAAGTAGATTTTGGACAATAAACACTAGCTTTTAGTGGAGACGTAATCGAATGCATCGTTTTACATACAGGCTAATCAGGCTGTGCGTTTTGTTCGGTCTGTTTTGTGGGCTAGTATCCGTGCAGCTTATTTCTAGCGCAAATGCGGCTGCCACTCATGAAGTTGCAATTCCTCCGCTCACACAGCGCGTGACTGATTTAACCAATACTTTAGCTCCAGATCAAGTCAGTGCGCTTACGAGCAAAATCCAAGCTTTTGAGCAGGCTAAGGGTAGCCAAATCGCGGTATTGATTTTGCCTACTACCCAACCTGATGATATTGCACAGTACTCCATTCGCTTGGCTGATGCGTGGAAAATTGGCCGCCAAGGTGTAGGTGATGGCGTGATTATCTTGGTTGCCAAAAATGATCACAAGCTGCGTATTGAAGTAGGGCGTGGCTTAGAAGGCGCAATCCCTGATATATATGCCAAGCGCATCATAGTGGAGAATATTGCGCCGCTATTTAAGCAAGGCGATATGAGTGGCGGCCTGAATGCGGGTGTGGATAAAATTATCGGTCTAATTTCAGGTGAAGCATTGCCACCGCCACCTAAACAGTCTGCCAATATTGGCATGAGTCTTGAAAACCAATTGGCACTTTTTTTAGTGAGCTGTATGGCAGTGGGTGGTTTTTTGTCTTCAGTGATGGGGCGCTTTTTGGGTTCTGCTACGACTGGCGGGGTAGTTGGTGGAATGGCTTGGTTGTTTGCCGGAGCGTTAGGCACAGCGTTATTTGTGGGTGTGATAGGTTTTATTTTTACCCTGCTTATTCCAATCTTACTTAGCGGTGGTGGGCGTAGTGGTGGCTATTATGGTGGTGGGCTAGGAGGTGGATTTGGCGGCGGATCAAGTGGCGGTGGTTTTAGTGGTGGCGGTGGCGATTTTGGCGGCGGCGGAGCTTCTGGTGGCTGGTAAGATGCTCACTAATAAAGGACAGCATTAATGCGATTAGCCCAATCATGCAAAGGCATTAAACGCTTTTTTAGCCATTTATTCAGTACACCTTGGCATGTTGGACGCTACTTTCCACCAGCCACACTTAAAGCGATTGAAAATGCAATCCAAGCTAGTGAAGATAAGCACTTAGGTGAAATTAGATTTGTCATTGAAGCCGACTTGCACCCACTAGAAATTCTTGCATGCAAAACGCCTAAAGAACGGGCTTTAGAATTATTCAGTCAGCTGGGTATTTGGGATACTGAGCATAATAATGGCGTATTGATTTACTTATGTTTGGCTGATCGTGATGTAGAAATTGTGGCTGATAGAGGCATACATCAACGTGTCGGATATGAAGGTTGGGAGGGCGTATGCCATACCATGGAAAAGTATTTTCGCGCGGGTGAGTTTGAGACGGGCGCACTACAAGGCATTGCATTAGTTAGAGAAGTATTGGCGCAGCATTTTCCAGTGGGTGAGGGTGCTCAAACGCCGCGTAATGAATTACCCAATGCGCCACTTATTATTTAAGCTAGGTTCTGCATTTACCTTATTGGCAAGTTGCCAAGCTGCCCTTGCTGATTTATCTGCCATGTCTGCTGTTTTTCATGAAACCCCCAGCTTGGCGCATTTTAATATCTGTTGGGGTGGCGGTTGTGAAACGGTTAGTCCAGTTTCAATTAGTGCTGCAGAATGGCAATCTGTGGTTGATGTTTTTACGCAAAACTCAAGTACTTTAGCTCCAGATTCAGCAGAGCAGGAACGTAGCCATATCGCTATCGCTATTGGTGTGTTAGAAACGATAATTGGTGTAAAAACTGGCACGTCAGAAGATAAAGCGGGCACATTTGGTAACTCCACTTACCCAGGTCAGATGGATTGCAATGATGAGGCGATGAATTCCACCACTTATATGCGTTTGTTACAGCAAGCAGGCTTTATTAAGCTGCATGTGATTGAAGATACCCGAACGCGTAATTTCTTTTTGACGGGCTGGCCGCATACCACAGCAGTGATTCGTGAGATTAAAACCGGTGAGCGTTATGCAGTAGATTCTTGGTTTTACGACAATGGTCATCCAGCAACTATTGTGCCATTTGCCTTGTGGAAATCTGGTTATAAACCAGTAGATAGTCCCATTGGTAAGTCGCATTTAGATAAAAAGTAGTACTCTAAATATAGCCATCTAAAGTGTTTAAAACCCATCCAGCACTTTACTTATAATTTTATCCGCTTAAAATTCACCCCTTAAATTATTTACCCCATAGGTTACAAGACGTTATGCGCGCCTCACAATTTTTTATTAGTACTCAAAAAGAAGCCCCGATTGATGCTGAACTCCCTAGTCATATTCTCATGGTGCGTGCAGGCTTGATTAAACGTTTGGGCGCAGGGTTGTATAGTTGGATGCCACTTGGCTTGCGCGTATTACGCAAAGTAGAAGCGATTGTGCGTGATGAAATGAACAAAGTGGGCGCCTTAGAGTTGCTCATGCCAGCCGTGCAACCCAAAGAGTTGTGGGAAGAAACGGGCCGTTGGGCGGTTTTTGGTCCGCAAATGCTTAAAATCAGTGACAGGCATGAACGTGACTTTTGTTTCGGCCCGACGCATGAAGAGGTGATTACCGATATTGCACGTAAGGAAATTCGTAGTTATAAACAGTTGCCGCTTAATTTCTACCAAATTCAAACCAAGTTCCGTGATGAAATTCGTCCACGTTTTGGTGTGATGCGCGCACGCGAATTTATGATGAAAGATGCCTACTCTTTTCATGCCAGCAAAGAGTCGTTGGAAGCCACCTATCAAGGTATGTACCAAACTTATCAAAAAGTATTCAATCGCTTAGGTTTGAAGTTCCGCGCGGTGCGTGCCGATACTGGCGCTATTGGTGGTGATGGCTCGCATGAGTTTCATGTATTGGCCGATAGTGGTGAGGACGCCTTGGCCTATTGTGAAAATTCTGATTACGCGGCGAATGTGGAATTAGCCGAAGCGGTCGCCCCAGCGCAAGCGCGCCCAGCACCGGCAGAAACCATGCGTGACGTGGAAACACCTAAACAAACAACTTGTGAGCAAGTAGCTGCGTTGTTAAATGTGCCTTTGAGCCGCACCATGAAGTTGTTAGCGGTAATGGCTAAAGACGAAGTAGGTGTGGAAATATTCACTATCTTATTGTTACGCGGTGACCATACGCTGAACGAAATTAAAGCCAATAAAATACAAGGACTAGCAGATTTCAGATTCGCTAATGCAGATGAAATCAAAGCGTACTTCAACTGCCCGGCAGGCTTTTTAGGTCCAGTGGGTTTGAAATCAGAAACTCGCGTCATTGCAGATCGCGCAGTGGCAGCCTCTAGCGATTTTATTTGTGGCGCAAATAAGCCTAAATATCACTTGGCTGGCGTTAATTTTGGCCGTGATTTACCCGAACCGCATTTGGTGGCAGATATTCGCAATGTAGTGGAAGGCGATATGAGCCCGGATGGTAAAGGTACGCTTGCACTATGTCGCGGTATAGAAGTCGGACATATTTTCCAGTTGCGTACTAAGTATTCTGAAGCGATGAGCGCGACCTATTTGGACGAAAATGGTATCTCACAAGTCATGGAGATGGGGTGTTATGGTATTGGTGTATCGCGTATTGTCGGCGCGGCGATTGAGCAAGGTAATGATGACAAAGGCATTATTTTTCCACTCAGCATGGCGCCATTTAGTGTGGTGATTTGCCCGATAGGCATGGACAAATCAGCAACGGTTAAAGAGGCCGCAACGACTTTATACCAAACCCTGCAAGCTGCAGGTGTTGAGGTTTTGCTTGATGATCGAGGCGAGCGTCCAGGTGTGATGTTTGCCGAGATGGATTTAATCGGTATACCACATCGCATAGTGATTGGTGAGCGAGGTTTGGCTGAGGGTAATGTGGAATACAAAGGCCGCACTGATGCAACAGCACAAAACTTGGCATTAGCAGATGTTTTAAATTTTGTTGAAAACCTATTAGAATAAGGTTCTTATGCAAATAAGCCTTATTTTAAAAACCAGACCTAAGTTTCTATTTGTGCTGATTAGCTTAATTGTAAGCATCAGTTTCACGAAAGTTAGTGTTGCTGGTGCACAAAAAGAAGAGCCACTTTCTAATAGTGTAAGAGCACTCATGCAAAAATCGATTAGCGATAGAGTTGCGCCGCGTCTGATTTTTGCTAGTGAGGCTGAAGGCGAGGCGTGGTTATATGCTATGTCCAGTCGCTTAAAGTCTCGTATCCCCAATGATAATTATCGTGTTGAGTTTTTACAAAGTGTGCAATACGAGGCTTCGCGCGCGGGATTAGATCCGCAGTTGGTGCTAGGCTTGATTCAGGTGGAAAGCGGTTTCAAAAAATATGCCGTGTCGTCAGTCGGTGCGCGTGGTTACATGCAAGTTATGCCCTTCTGGGTGCGCAGTATTGGTGCAAAAGACCATAATTTATTTTATCTGAGACTTAATTTGCGTTATGGCTGCACTATTTTAAGACACTATTTGGATATAGAGAATGGTAATCTGTATCGTGCACTGGGGCGTTACAATGGCAGTCTAGGACAGCCACAGTACCCGAATTTAGTGGTTGGTGCGTGGCGTAAGAATTGGCAATATCCTACAAAAACACTTTAAAAAAATCAAAAAATCCGGTAAGAACTCTTCATTTTCTCCCTCTTTTAGTGCATAAACTTGTCATAAGTCACAAAATAGTAATACTATGCGTCTAGCAAGATAGTTTTGGTTGATAAAGCAACTGAAATACAACATTGCTTTGCCGTACCGGAATGACTTGTGTATTTAATAAAAAAAGCTTTATTCACTATTACGCATTTATTATTACTCTGGGAGAAATAAGTATGTCGAAGTTACTTGCATTAGCTTTAAGTATTGGTGTACTAGGTGGCGTTTGGGCATTTTTAGCTTTAGGACCATTGGCTGGCATGGTGCTGGTATGGGCGGGTTTTATTGCATGGGGCTGTTATTTCCATACCGGGGGTGATAGCGTAGCTTTGCAAAAAACTATTGTGGGTATGGTCTATGGTGCGGTAGTCGCAGGTGTTGCCTTGGCACTCGTTGTGCATAACCCTGTTAGTTTGCCAGCGGTTGTTGCTGCCCCTATCTATGTGGGTGTGACAGTGTTCTTCTTGGTGATTGTAGCTAGCCTGCCTTTGTTATCTGTAGTGCCTGCCAATGTGTATGGTTACGCAGCAACTGCTGGTTATGCCTTAAGCACTAATACAGCAAACCTTACAACGACAGGCAACTTTACTAATCCAGTATTATTAGTGGTTTTATCTGTAATATTAGGTGCTATATTTGCTATGGTTTCAGGGAAGCTAGCAGGCATGCTAGGCAAGTAAAGAGCCAGTTCTTAGTATCTGGAATTTAAAGAAGCCGCCAATAGTAGCGGCTTCTTTAATTCAAACTTAGGTAAGCACAATCGTAATTAATTAGCTGGTTGCTTATTTCAGTATGGTAAGTCCATAATAAGTACCAAATTCACCTTCATTTTCGTTATACACAAACAGCATGTCATTGGCGTAACCTAGGCCATTATAGTGATTTTGAGCATGTAGTTTTAACGTTTTGGGTAGTTCGCTTTTACCAACAAACTGTCCGCTCAAATTAAAAACTAATGCGGCTTTATGGTCGATATCCAGTAATACTAGTTCTTCACCTTTTTTGCCTGAGTAGGCAATGTATAAGTCACTGACATCATCGTAGGCGGCACCAGCCTTTGCTAAGTCCAGTGCAATTTCAGCTACTTTTTCACGGCTTTTGCTATCAACAACAAATACTAGATTGCTACGGCCCTGTTTGGCGTAGTAGTGGTTGGTATCAGCATCATAGCTGGGCATGGTGCCTGAATGACCGAATGCAGGATTAAAGCCAGAAACATCAGTGGATGTTTCTTTCATACTGCCGTCTTCGGCTAAGTCAATAGAAAAAATACCAGTATTAGGTGAAAAGCCTGCATCGCTTGAGATGTTGTAGGTAATAGTTTCTAACTGATGGCTGTTGGTATTGTAGTAAATAGAGCGATTATCGTAACCTGCTTTGACGGACTGTAAATATTTGCCGTCATCACTGTAGGCATGAATTAATGATTTAGAGGTTGCTGATTCAAATTCGGATGCCTGAGGTGCTAAGCCGCCATCAGCGATATAGTAACGCTTGAAGGATGGTATATAAGCGACTGTCATTGGCCTGGTCGTTGGCTTGCTTGTTAAGGGGATTTTTATTCCAACGACGGCATTTGGCAATATTTCAGCACGTGCTGATTGTGATAAAAATGCTTGTGCTGCAATCAATGCGAGGCTGGCGATTAACAGTGTTGTTGAGTTGGTTTTTGTAAATGACATTATAATTTTCTATGTGAATTTTTTCAAAATGCGTCCATGTGGGTTTATCGTACATTTAGACGATACTATCTGAAGACCCGCTAAAGTTTAATTTCGTTCACTTTATGCTTTTTCAATGAGCATTGCATCACCATAACTAAAAAATCGGTATTTTTGTTCAATCGCATGTTGGTAGGCGTGTTTAATATTATCCAATCCTGCAAATGCAGACACCAGCATGAGTAGGGTGCTTTTTGGTAAGTGGAAATTAGTGAACAAGCGATCTGTTATTTTAAACTGATAGCCTGGGGTGATGAAAATATTGGTTTCACCGTCACCCGATTTTAATGCGCCAGACTGTGCAGCACTTTCTAAAGCGCGCAGTGCTGTAGTGCCTATTGCCGTAACTTTGCCACCAGATTGTTTTGTCGCATGGATAAGTGCAATGGTTTCAGCAGGAATGGAATAAAGCTCGCTGTGCATTTTGTGTAGTGCAATATCATCCACGCGTACTGGTTGAAAGGTACCAGCACCTACATGCAGCGTTAAATAGGCAATATTAACGCCGCGCTGTTTGAGTAAATCCAGCATGCTGTCATCAAAGTGCAGTCCTGCGGTGGGTGCTGCGACCGCACCTAAGTTTTTAGAGAACACAGTCTGGTAACGCTCGTCATCAGTGCTGGTAGCTGCATGTTCAATATACGGTGGGAGTGGCAACGCGCCGTAACGGTCTAGGTTTTCCAGAACAGTCGCATCAGTTAAAAAACGTAAGCGGAATAAATCATCTTCGCGGTCTAACACCTCGACTTCAAAGGCATTGGCTAAAATTAATCGGTTACCAGCTTTGGGTGCGCGTGAGGCGCGTATTTGCGCTAGTGCATGCTGTTCATCTATGACGCGCTCAATCATCACTTCCACTGTGCCACCAGAAGTTTTTTGGCCAAATAGCCGAGCTTTAATCACACGTGTATCGTTAAAAACAATTAAATCACCAGCTTGCAGATAGTCAGGCAATTCTTGAAATAAACTGTTATGGAGCTCACCTGTTTTGCCATTGAGCCGCAACATGCGGCTGGCAGAGCGTTTTGTAGTGGGATACTGTGCAATTAATGCATCTGGTAGGTAAAAATCAAAATCTTGGGTTTGCATAGTTCAATTTGTAAAATTCTGCTCGTAAAATTTAAGGACCTTGCTATAATGGCGCCTGTTGCAATTATACAGTGAATGTATAGTCGATTTGCCGGGATGGCGGAATTGGTAGACGCACGGGACTCAAAATCCCGCGTTGGCAACAACGTGGGGGTTCGATTCCCCCTCCCGGCACCATAGATTTAGCAAAATTACTTTAGCTTGGTTATTTATTACATTGGGCTAGAAGTTAGGTTCAGTATATAAAGATAAGAAAGAGTATTAAACTAAGTTCTAGACTATATCTTTAAGATTGTGGATTTTATTTTCTATCAGCATCTACATTTGATCCGATGATTCCTAGGAAAATTCAGCTTGAAAGGCACTGTAAATTATGATAATTTACAGTGGTTGTTACAGATTGTAACAACCACTAAGTGGTTTTGAGTTTTAATCTGCTCGGGGTTGTCAGATGGTAATGTTAGTTACCGATTTCAAAATAGTCGTCAAACCTAATTGCTCGCTAACAGTAAAAAATACGATTAGATTAGTGGTTGGTTTGGCTGCAATTTCAATGTTGATTGGTATTGGGTTTGCGCTTGCAGGAGCGTGGCTGGTTCTACCATTTGCCGGACTGGAAATTGTCGCTATTGCGTATGCGTTTTATTACATATATCAACGTTCTGGTGATTTTGAAAGTATTACTATACAAGATGACAGCGTAATTGTTGAAAAGTATGGGTATAAAGCATCTGATAAGGCTGTGTTTCAGCGTTATTGGGCAAGGGTTAGCTTGCGCAAGCAGATAAGTGGTAGAGGTGCGTTATTTATTGGCTCGCATGGTAAGGAGGTGGAGTTTGGGCGACACTTTGTTAACGATGAGCAGCGGGAGCTGTTGGCGCAACAAATAAGGCAAAAGCTAAACTAAGAGTTATTAAAGTTTTTTTGTATCCAGACACCGAGTTCTAGCTCGGTATTTGCGTAGGCTTTAATGTACTAAAATTAAGATATGGGTTTGATTTTGGAGAAGGTATGTTAATGCAGTCAATGAAAAAAACTGGGCTTGGATTATTGTTTTCACTAATGTCAGTATCAGCCTTCGCTGATTATACTTGGAACTTCCCTGAACCAGCTACTCCAATGGCCTTGGATACACTGCACGTTCACAATGAGTTTATGACAATTTGTGCAGCTATATTCATCGTTGTACTTGGTATCATGATTTATTCCATTTTTTCCCATCGTAAAAGTAAAAACTACAAAGCTCATGTGGACAAGCCCTTAACTAAAAAAAGTGAGATTTTCTGGACGTTAGTGCCATTTGCTATTTTACTGACCATTGACTTTGTGATTATGGGTATTCCTGCTTATAAAAGCGTGATTGTGATGGAAGATACACGTAATCAAGCAAATATGTTGATTAAGGTGACTGGCTCACAATGGCGCTGGCAGTATGAATATCTGGGCGCTTCTGAAGCTGATGTAAAAGGTGAATCTGCAGAAGATAAGCAAATCTTAAATGATGCAAAGGGTATTAAGTTTGTGAGTAACTTAACTACCACAGAAGATCAAATGGAAAATAAAGTCCCTAAAGATGCGCATTATTTACTTGAAGTGGATAACCCGCTGGTACTGCCTGTCGGTAAAAAGGTGCGTATCTTGATGACTTCTGCCGATGTTTTGCATAACTGGTGGGTGCCACAATTTGGCTCCTCGCGCTTGGCTGTGCCGGGCTTTCTCCGTGAAACTTGGGTGCAGGTTTTAAGACCTGGTACATACCGTGGACAATGTAAAGAATTATGTGGTAAGGGTCATGGATATATGCCAGTGGTAGTTATAGGTCTGTCAATGCCTGAGTATAAGCAATGGGTTGTAACGAAAAAAGAGGAATTGGCTAAAGCCGCTGCAGGCGCAGATAAAGAGTGGACGAAGGAAGATTTAATTGCAAATGGTAAAACTGTGTACGAAAAGAACTGTGCAGTTTGCCATCAGGTAACTGGTGCAGGCTTGCCACCAGCATTCCCAGCACTTACGGGTAGTAAGGTAATCAATAGCCCAATTTTTGGTTCTGATGGTAAGTATTTGAAGGATAGCCATTTAGACCGCGTGCTAAATGGTAAGGGGGTAATGCCTTCGTGGAAATCTATATTAAACGATACGGAAATCGCGTCAGTTATTACCTATGAGCGTAATGATTTAGGTAACCACATGGGCGACATACTTCAACCTTCACAGGTTAAGGCTGCTCGCCAGTAATTAATTATAATTTTTAGTAATCTTGTTTCTGGTAATTTAGTCTGGCATTTAGGAGATTTAAATGAGTACAACTACAGTAGCGCATCATGAGGAGCATCATGACCACCCAAGTGGCATTATGCGTTGGTTGACCACTACTAATCATAAAGATATCGGTACGATGTACCTGACATTCTCACTGATTATGTTTTTGGTGGGTGGTAGTATGATTTTGGCCATTCGTGCTGAGTTATTTCAGCCGGGCTTGCAATTAATGAAACCAGAGTTCTTTAATCAGCTCATTGGTGTTCACGCACTTATTATGATTTTTGCAGCACTGATGCCAGCAGCAACTGGTTTTGCCAACTGGATGATTCCATTGCAAATCGGTGCGCCAGATATGGCTTTACCGCGTTTAAACAACTGGGGATTTTGGTTGTTACCGCCTGCGGCTATCTTATTGACGTTACCATTTACCTTAGCGCTGTTTGGGATTGGAGATGGCGCTCTTGCAACTGGCTGGACATTTTATCCACCACTTTCATTACAAGGTGGTATTGGTGTTGACTTTGCCATTTTTGCAATTCACTTGTTAGGTGTTTCGTCAGTACTTGGCTCTATTAATATTATCGTGACTTTGTTTAATATGCGTGCGCCTGGCATGACATTAATGAAAATGCCAATGTTTTGCTGGGGCTGGTTAGTTACGGCTTTCTTGCTGATTGCGACAATCCCAGTATTAGCTGGCGCGGTTACTATGCTGCTAACTGACCGTCATTTTGGTACACACTTCTTTAGTGCTGCTGGTGGTGGCGATCCAATTCTGTTCCAGCATTTATTCTGGTTCTTTGGACATCCAGAAGTTTATATTTTATTACTACCAGTTTGGGGTTTCATTCCACAAATCCTGCAAACATTCTCACGTAAGCCTATGTATGGCTACAAAGCTCAAGTTTATTCATTGTGGGGAATTGGTGGTTTATCCGTAGTTGTTTGGGCACATCATTTCTTTACCTCTGGTTTGCCAATACCAGCATTGCTGTACTTTATGTATAGCACAATGGCGATTTCTCTGCCATTAGCAGTATTGTTCTTCTGCTGGATTAAAACCATGTGGAGAGGGTCTATGACCTTTGAAACGCCGATGTTGTTTGCGGTAGGTTGGATTGTTCTGTTTGGTGTCGGCGGTCTTACTGGCTTGGTATTGGCAGACGTTGCAGCTGATGCGCAGTATCACAATAGCTATTTTGTAGTTGCTCACTTCCACTACACATTATTTGCTGGCGGCATCATGGGTATCATGGCTGGCGTGTACTACTGGTTACCAAAAATGACTGGCCATATGTATAGCGAGAAATTAGGTAAAACTCATTTCTGGTTAACTGCCATTGCATTCAATACGACATTCATACCACAGTTCTTCTTGGGCCTAGCGGGTATGCCACGTCGTATTCCTGACTATGCATTGCAGTTTACTGAATTCAATATGATTTCATCTGTCGCAGCTTTCGTATTAGGTTTGTCACAGTTGTTGTTTGTTTATAATATTGTGATGTGCGTTAGAGGCGGTAAGAAAGCTACTGATAAAGTTTGGGATAGTTCGATAGGCTTGGAATGGACACTACCATCACCGCCCCCATATCATAGCTTTACCGAGCAACCTATAATTAAGTAAACAGCTTTGTTAGTACTTAAAAGGTTGTTAGAAATATAAGGCTCATCATGTTGAGTGATGAGCCCAATATTTAATATTTAAAGAAGTTGTAGTGCGTGATGTAAAGGTTGAAAATGCAGGAAGAAGATAAAACCAGAAGCAGTCGCAATAAGAAAATTGCTTTAGTGTTGGGTATAGTAGCGGTGGTCTGGTATGTAGTATCTATATTTACTGTTTGGCATTCATAATACTATGTCAGTTGAAGGTGATGATATTGATAAGAGTAAAGCTAAATTAGATTTAGATAATGCTGCTGTAGTGCGTACTAAACTTGCGGTCGCGAACAAACGCTTAGTTTTAAAGTTATTATGTTTGGTAGTAGGTGCAATCGCATTTGCATTTGCTTTAGTGCCTTTCTATAACTTGGTATGTTCAGCGACTGGATTGAATGGTAAAACAAGTAATACGGCTTCAACAATAGCTAAAGCTCAGGTTGATAATAGTCGTGTGGTGACTGTAGAGTTTGTCGGCAATGTAATGACCGGCTTGGGTTGGAATTTTGCACCGAAGCAAGCGAGCATTACTCTGCATCCAGGGCAAATTGCATCAGTGCTATTTGAAGCAAAAAACACGACAGGTGAGGAATTAGCAGGACAGGCAATACCAAGTGTTACACCAGGAGAAGGTGCAGCATATCTGAAAAAAATTGAATGCTTTTGTTTTCAAAGACAAACACTTAAGCCCGGTGAAGTAAGAGAAATGCCGTTAAGATTTTTTATAGACCCAGACCTACCTAAAGAAGTGAAAGTGATGACATTATCATATTCCTTCTACCCTGCAGTAGAAGTGAAAAAGTAATAACGTTTAAGCAAGACAAAGATAGTATTTAATAATTTTAAAGCACCATTTTATAAAAATGCACGGGAGTTAATGCATGGCCACTCATTCAGAACAACACTATTTTGTCCCGCACGGGAGCATCTATCCTTCAATACTTTCGGCAGGTTTATTAACATTAATTTCAGGATTTATATTTACACTTGCCATTGATAAAAGTAAGGATTTAGCCTACTTGGAGACACCTGGTAAATGGATGATGATTGTAGGTGCAATTATCATTCTCACTATGGTGTTTAAATGGATGGGTACAGTTATCACTGAAAGTCTCACTAGTAAATATCACGGGTGGGAAGATAAATCGTTCCGTATTGGAATGATTGTTTTTATCTGCTCTGAAGTTGCATTTTTTTGTGCGTTCTTCGGTGCTTTATTCTACATGCGTGTTATTTCAGTACCACATTTAGCTGGCTATGATGCAGATATCACACCCTATAAGAGCTTTTTAGCTACTTGGCCTTCGGCGGGCCCTGGTGGCAATGTACTTGGTACTGTCTTTGAAGTTCCTAAATTTGAAGTGATGAAACCTTGGGGATTGGCTGCCATTAATACTGCATTGTTACTCACTTCAGGCGCTACAATTACCTGGGCGCACTGGGCTTTGATTAAAAATAACCGCAAACAACTAATTATTGGTATGTTTGCAACGGTTGCTTTGGGCATAGCATTCTTAGCTTGCCAGGCGGTCGAGTATCATCATGCTTATACTGAAATGGGCTTAACTTTAGGTACTGGTGCTTATGGCGCCACATTTTTTATGTTGACTGGCTTTCATGGCTTCCATGTGATGCTGGGTACGATTATGCTGATCGTGATTTTAATTCGCTGCATGAAGGGTCATTTCACACCAGAACATCATTTTGGTTTTGAAGGTGTTGCTTGGTATTGGCACTTTGTCGATGTGGTTTGGCTAGGCTTATTTATATTTGTTTATTGGCTGTAGTAAAATGCAAAAAGGGCGGTGCATTTGCATCGCCCTTTTTTATTTGTATTTTAAGCAGTGGTTTCTATAGATTTGGTTGACCAATAAATCCAGTAAAGTAGCCAAGCAAAAGCAATAGAAACAGCGCAATGGATATTGCAATACGAACTGTAAGGGCTTTGACGGTACGCTCACTACCACTTTTATCCTTGGCTAAAAAATACAGTCCCGAGAATAAGCTTCCAACAATAATCAATAAAATTACTACAATTGCAATTTTTATCAGCATGACGATGTCCAAACGTTAACAAAAAATAAATATCCAATGATTATGCGGCTCCTATGAAACAATTGCAATTTAGATTTATGAATTGGGTGGTAACAC
Organism: Methylophilaceae bacterium; assembly: GCA_043758775.1. GTDB lineage: Bacteria > Pseudomonadota > Gammaproteobacteria > Burkholderiales > Methylophilaceae > JACMMS01. The sequence goes on along the minus strand of JAYVMU010000034.1, from coordinate 10,213 downwards.
CATCATTAGTAGGGGCTGTAGCAACCATTATCTGCATTCCGTTATTTATTAAGTTGGGGCTTTGGCAGTATGGCAAGGCGCAACAACAAATGTTAGTTCAAGCCGCCTATCAGGAGTCTACCGTTGCCGCGGCTCTGGATTTGCCTTTGCAATTAAAAAATTATGATGCATGGCGTTATAAAAAAGTAAAAGTGACTGGAACCTATGAGACTAACTATCAAATATTGTTAGATAATCAAGTGGAGAATGAAAGAGTCGGCTTTCATGTTGTTACACCATTAAAGATTGATAACAGCAATCAATATGTCTTAGTCGATAGAGGCTGGGTGCTAGGCAAAGATAGACACACAGACATCCCTATAGTGGATACGCCAACTGGCAAACTGGAAGTGGCTGGGCAGATATGGATACCAAGCGCTAAAATATTCACTTTGGAAAGCAACCCAGCTGCGCCGTTAGGCAAAGTCAAAGTAAATGCTTGGCAGACCGTTTGGCAAAATATGGATATGGCAAAATATAAACAGTTAGCGCCGATTCACATTTTACCTGTGGTCATTAGACTGGATGCTGCAAGTTCAGCGGGTGGATTTGTTAGGAACTGGCAAATACCAAGTGATAGAGTCGCTACAAATTTGAGCTATGCCTATCAGTGGTTTGGCTTTGCATTTGCAGCGTTGGCTATATTTCTGTATATGAGCATCACAAAAACTAACAAAACCTGAAGCCCATATGGTTATATAAAATGAGTTGTATTAATTAAATCGTAACTAATTGAATAGAGTAGTAATGCCCACGCAAAATCAAGTTTCAAATAACCCAAACACTGCTGAGAATCAAAGAAAAGGCCGCTTGGTAGTTTTATCCATGTTTATTTTCTTTTTAGTCCCGATTGTTGTTGTGATTTTGATGTATAAATTTAACTGGAAGCCATCCGCAGGCTCTAGTCTGGGTGAACTTGTTACGCCAGCCCGTTTGATTAATACACCCGCTGCAATTAAAAGTAGCGAAAACCAACCTATTAACTCAGAGTTTTGGAAAGATAAATGGAGTATTGTTTATATCGCAGAAAAATGCGAGCAGGCCTGTGAAAGTAGGTTGCATGATATACGTCAAATCCATGTTTCACTGTATAAGGATATGCCGCGCGCACAACGTGTATTCATTACTTCACAGGATGATGTTGCCAAATACCGAGAGATGTACCCAGAGCTGGTTGTCATTAACCGGCCTGATAACAGTGTTTCCAAGTTAACCCAGCAATTTAATATTGCCAGCGAGATTGCCACACATGCCGATAGAGTTTATTTAGTTGATCCATTAGGCCGTCTCATGATGAGTTATCCATCGACCACATCAGCGGCTAAAATCCGTAAGGATTTGAGTCAGCTATTGCGTTACTCTTGGGCAGGGTAAAAGAATCAACATGAATAAATCATTATCGCTTTTTAATAGACTCAGCTTAATTGGTGCAATACTTGCGCTATGCGTAGTGGTTCTAGGCGCGTACGTCAGACTTTCTGATGCAGGTTTAGGTTGCCCGGATTGGCCAGGCTGCTACGGGGCGCTCACAGTGCCGCAAAGCGAAGTTGCAATACAGCATGCACAGACCACCTTTCCGCATGCTGCAATTGAGGCAGGTAAAGCTTGGAAAGAGATGGTGCATCGTTATTTTGCCGGTACATTAGGCTTGATTGTATTAGCCATATTTGTGTTAGCTTGGAAAAAACGAACTCAAATCAAAAGCAGTGTATGGACTCCTACTTTTCTACTTGGTCTTATTGCTTTTCAAGCCATGCTAGGCATGTGGACCGTCACGCTGTTGCTTAAGCCTGTTATCGTCAGCGCACATTTACTTGGCGGCATGTCAACGCTGGCTGTTTTAGTGTGGTTAGCGCATCGCCACTGGGGTAAATATTCTGCACATACAGTAACGAGTAAACAATTAAGATTTTTTATACGTTTTGCGCTTGTTGTTTTGTTTGCACAGATATTTCTAGGTGGCTGGACCAGCACTAATTACGCAGCTTTAGCCTGCACGGACTTTCCAACTTGTCATGGTGCCTGGATGCCAGCTACAGATTTCAAAGATGCTTTCCATTTGGTGCGTGAGTTGGGTCGTAGCGCTGATGGTAGCCCACTAACTTTAGAGGCTTTAGTCACTATACAATGGGTACATCGTGTCGGTGCTCTGATTACTTTGATTTATTTGGGGATTTTGGCAATATTTGTATTAAAATACGCACCCATAAGAAAATTTGGGTTTATTTTACTCACACTGTTATTAGCACAAATTAGTTTAGGCATTGCAAACCTTGTGCTCTATTTACCGTTAGTTTTAGCAGTTGCGCACAATATGGGCGCGGCACTATTGGTGGTGACAGTCGTCGTGTTAAACTCAAAAATTACCGGCCAGAAGACTGGCCATTTGAGATGAGGCAAGTCAATTGAGTGTAAGTACAAGTCATCCATTGCAAACGTTAGGTAGTAGTTTTAAAAACTTCTTTGCCTTATGCAAACCCCGCGTCACTTTACTCATAGTGTTTACCGCATTGATTGGTATGTTTATGGCCACGCCTTATATGGTGCCATTGCCACTGTTGATTGCTACCACGATAGGGATTGCTTTTGCCTCTGGTGCCGCTGCCGCTTTTAACTGTTTGATTGAACATAAGATTGATGCAATCATGGCACGTACACGTGGCCGTCCGCTACCTACAGGGCAACTTTCCATAATACAAACGGGCGTCTTTGCTACTGTTTTAGGTAGTACAGGCTTGGCTATCCTGTACGTTTGGGTGAATCCGCTTACTATGTGGCTGACTCTTGCCACTTTTGTTGGCTATGCAGTGATTTACACGGTATTTCTTAAGCCAGCGACACCGATGAATATCGTGATTGGTGGCGCTTCTGGAGCAATGCCACCAATATTGGGCTGGGCGGCGATGAACAACGTGGTATCACCAGAGTCACTCATTATGTTTTTGATTATATTTGCCTGGACGCCGCCGCATTTCTGGGCACTGGCGCTATACCGTCGGGAGGAATATGCCAAAGTCGGCATGCCCATGTTACCAGTCACGCATGGTGAAGCTTTTACTTTGCTACATATCTTACTCTATACCGTGATTTTAGTCGCCGTATCGTTGATGCCCTATGGTTTGGGGATGAGCGGTATTATCTATTTAACATCAGCACTCATACTCAATGGTATTTTCTTAGCCTACGTGATTAAGCTATATAGAAAGTACTCTGACGATTTAGCTAAACGCACTTTCACTTATTCAATTATTTATCTCACGCTAATTTTTGCCGCGTTGCTGGTCGACCACTATTGCATGCCTTTATTATTGAAATAAAAGCGAATTAACCTAATCTTCATATGAAGATTAGGCAGTTTAACCCAGTTTACTTTTTGCTAAACTCAGCTATTAGTAAGTCTTGAACCAACTCTAACCGCACTAGCGGACTATCGAGCTCTAACATGCGCTGCTTTTGGATGAGTGACATGCTGAGCATTTCGCACCATCGATTGGCTACCCAAGCACAGTCATTCATTTTAAAAGGCTTGATAAACGGCAAATATTCCTCGGCAATATCCTGCTCAGAGAGTGATTCTATGAGTTGTTGCATATACTCTTGCGTCATCTTGAGGTCGTCTGGAATTGCAATCGCTGCATCATTCTCAATATCTGCGACCTCCCCAAGCCACAAGCCATCATTTTGTTGAGCCGCTGCTTTAACATGAAAGCGTTTTTGACCTAGGCAGCGAATGTTCATTAACCCAGGTTCGGTTACCTCTGCATCTAGAATCGTAAAAGAAGTACCAATATTGGCAAATGGCAGGTCATTTTCTCTACCTGATGTGCTGTCGGTAATAATGGCCACTACGCCGAAACTTGATTGGGTACGTAAGCACGTGCGCACCATGTCCAGATAGCGCATCTCAAATATCCTGAGCGGTAATAATCCGTCAGGGAAAATGACCAGATTGAGTGGGAATAGCGGAAGTGGGTAGCTTGTCATATTTAATCAGGTTTAATTACATCATGGGTATATGTAAATGATGTGGATATTCTAAAGTATCTGCTACTAGTTTCAAGGCGTGCTCGCAGTCTTCGCGTGTGCTTGGCCCGCCCAGGCAGATGCGTACTGCTTCAACTGGGTTGATGTCGGTGCTGAAGGCTACGCTGGCCACTATACTTACGCCTTGTGTACGTAGTTGTAAGGCAAGCTCTGATGCGCGCCAGGCTACGTTTTCTGGGATAGGGAGCCACAGGTGAAAGGCTTCAGATTGTGCATGATAAGGCCAAGATTTTAATACGCGTGCGGCGATACGTTGTCTCGCCATAGATTCATGACGAATAGCTTGCAGCATTTCCGCCGCTAAGCCGTTTTTAATCCACTGCGTAGCAAGCAATACCGTGATTGGGTTTGTCATGACGGCGATTGCTCGCTGTGCACCAGTTAAGCGTTGTGCTTGGCGTGCTGTAGGCGCCGCGACAAAGGCAATACGTAAGCCTGCGCCAAAACATTTTGAAAAGCCGCTGATATACCAGCACAGCTCTGGCGCCAATGCAGCCATCGTCATGGGCGCTTTTTGTGGCAACATGCCATAAGCATCGTCCTCAATAATCGGGATGTGATAGCGCAGCGCGATATCCACTAAGGCACGTCGCCTATGCAAAGGTATGGTCGCCGTATTTGGGTTTTGTATAGTCGGATTGCAGTAGAAGGCTTTTGGACTTTGCGATTTACAGATACCTTCAAATGCATGTGGCATGGGACCATCCTCATCGCTAGGAATAGGATGGAGCCTAATACCGAGTTGTGCGGCAATGGCTTTAATGCCCGGGTAAACCAGTGACTCTACACAAATCAATTCACCGGGTCTGGCTAATTGTGACATCAGTGCTACTAACACACTATGAATGCCCGGACTAATTAATACGCGCTCAGTTGCACAATTTGGCACAAAGGAGCTGAGCCAGCTGGCGGCAATCTCACGTTCTTCAATATGCCCACCAAAATCTTGGTAACGTAATAAATTGTATACATCGCTATTGGCTAAAATAGCGGTCATGCTTTCATGTAGTTTGGCTGCCAATTCTGGCGGTTCTGGCGGCATATTCATGCTCATCTGTATACTACTAGCATCGCGCAAAGGAACTATGGATGGGCGACCACGTACAAAAGTGCCAGTGCCTACTTGGGAGTCTATTAGGCCACGTTTTCTTGCCTCAGTATAAGCGCGTGCCACGGTGGTGTAATTAAGCCCAAGCTCAGTCGCTAAATCACGTAATGCAGGTAATCTATCTTTGACGCGAAGGCGCAGGCTAGAAATATCTTCTTCTATTAGGTCTGCAATCAGTAGATAAGCTGGTTTTTTACTTTCTGCTAAATGTTTAATCCAGTGATGGGTAATCGAGGTCATAAAACATACTTGGTCATTAGGTTGAATTCAAATATTAACTGAATTGCTGCATTGATTGCATGTATTTGTCGGTAACCTTGCATATTGATTGCATTTAAAGCTAGCAATTGAGGGATACCAATGGTTATTTCTAGCCAACGATATAGACTAATTACCAGAAACCGAAGTTACTTGGGGTTTTGTTTGATTAAGTATTAAACACTTTAACCCCAGCAAAAAATTATCAGTAAAAGCTATTAAATAAATATACCACCAGATACTTCAATGCGCTGCGCGTTTATCCAGCGACTATCTTCTGCTAATAAAGATGCCACAACGCCACCAATATCATCTGGTAGACCAACGCGACCTAGCGCAGTTTGTGCGGCGATATATTGGTTAAGCTCTTTATTATCTCGTACCGCACCGCCACCAAAATCAGTTTCAATCGCGCCGGGTGCAATCACATTCACCGCGATGCCACGTGGACCTAGTTCTTTCGCCATATATTTAGTTAAGGTTTCAACGCCGCCTTTCATGATGGCATAGGCAGCATAACCAGGAAATACAAAACGTGTTAAACCGCTTGATATATTCACAATGCGACCTTGATCGGCAATGAGAGGTAACAGCTTTTGCGTGAGGAAAAATACACCTTTCAGATGCATGTTGACCATTTGATCAAACTGCTCTTCTGTTGTTTCTGCAAAGGAGGCATACACCCCAACTCCAGCATTGTTGACCAAAAACTCAAATTGCTCACGGTCCCATGTTTGTTTGAGTGCAACCTGCACTTGTTGTGTAAATGTAACAAACGATTTGCTGTTAGTTACATCGAGTTGCAGCGCTACTGCTTTTTGTCCAAGCTGTTCGATTTCTGCAACCACTTCATCAGCTTCTGTTTTTTTACTGTGGTAAGTTAGGATTATATCAACGCCTTTTTTGGCTAGTGTTAGGGCCGTATTCTTACCAAGACCGCGGCTACCACCTGTGACAATTGCAATTTTGCTATTCATATTTAGCTCCTCTAGTTAAGTGTTAAAAATAAGTTAAGCAATAGGAAGTACAGTTTATTGAATTAATTAAATACTATAAACTAGCATAAAATAATTACACTGTTCTTTAAATTTGAACAATAAGGCGTTTTATGGATAAATTAAATGCAATGCAAATTTTTATCCGCGTGGCGGAATTGTCAAGTTTTACCAAAGCGGCAGATAGTTTAGGTATACCTAAAGGCAGTGTTTCAACCACTGTGCAGAATCTTGAAAGTCATATTGGATCTAGGTTGCTACACCGAACCACGCGTACTGTGCATTTAACGCAAGATGGGCAAATATTTTACGAGCGCTGCAAAGACTTATTGGCAGATGTTGATGATGTAGAGTCTATGTTTCAACAAGTAAGTACCAATATTAGCGGGCGTTTGCGTGTCGATATGCCGATTGATGTAGCTAAGAATTTGGTCATTCCAAATCTACCCAAATTTTTAAGTGAATATCCAAATATCGAAATTGAATTAAGCAGTACCGATAGAAAAGTAGATCTGATTGCCGAAGGTTTTGATTGCGTGATAAGAGTAGGCGCGCTGGCAGACTCTGGCTTTATTGCAAGACCATTAGGTTATTTGACTTTAGTAAATTGTGTCAGCCCGGCATATTTAAAACGTTATGGCGAACCTCTTAACTTGGGCGATTTGTCTCATCACTATTTGGTGCATTATTCGCCTATACTTGGCGCTACTCGGCCAGTTTTGGAGTATGTAAATGAAGGTAAAGTGTATCAGTTGGAAATGCAAGCCGCGATTACCGTCAACAACACCGATGCCTATAATGCTGCTTGTTTGGCAGGTTTAGGCATTATTCAAGTGCCTTATATTTGCATAAAACATTTGATTGATAATGCGCAGATGGTGCAAATACTGAGCGAGAATCCAATAGAGCCTATGCCCATTTCAATTCTTTATCCTAACAGAAGGAATCAATCTAAACGCGTACAGGTATTTATGGAGTGGATAAAAAAGCTGATGCTAAGTTATGCAGATTAACTTGAAATTCAAACGATTATAAAATATTAGGCCCTTAAGTGCATCGTTAAGCCTTTTAAAAAATAGCGTAACACTTGGTCGCCACAAGCGCGATAATTATCATGCCCTTTTTTTCTAAAAAAAGCGCTTAGTTCTGGTTTTGATATTTCATAATCCGCATTGCCAAATACCTCATGCATTTGGTCTTCTTTTAACTCAAATGCTACACGTAGTTTTTTGAGCACTAAATTATTGCTCATTTTTTCTATAGGTAAAGGCGGGGCATTGCCATTTTTACCGCGTTTGAAAGTGACTAAGCCGTTTAAAAAAGCAATTATTAGTGCATCATCACAAGGCAAATATTGCTCATCTTCTTCGCCACGTAAAAAATCTTTAATGTCATCGCGCTCAACAACCATATCGGCTAATTGCCAAACTTCGACCATCTTTGGTTCGCTCATATCCAACATATAGCGGATACTTCTTAATACGTCATTGTTAGTCAAAGTTCTTCCTAAATATTTTATGTAAATTGAATTACCACAGTGGTTGTTTATATAAATCGCTATTTGTAAAATCCAAGTGCGTTAAATACAGCCTTAAATCAAACTCAACTTGATGATAATCAGATTGCATACTCACACATAATTGATAAAACGCTTTGTTATGGTCATGTTCTTTAAAGTGCGCCAATTCATGCACTACAATCATCCTTAAAAACTCAGCTGGCACATTTTTAAATAGGCTAGCGATTCTAATCTCACGCTTGGTTTTAAGTTGATTACCTTGCACACGTGAGATTGAAGTGTGCAAGCCTAACGCATGCTTAATCACTTGTATTTTGCTATCAAATAATGCTTTATTCAGTGGTATTGAATGACGCAGATGCGTATTTTTTAACTCAACTACATACTCATAAAGCGATTTGTCTGTTGTAATGCCATGCGCTGTTGAATATTTTTGTAATAGTACGTCAGCTAATTTATTTTGCTCAAGCAATACGCGCACCTGATTTTTGGTTGATTCAGAGTAGCTGTTGAGGTATTTTAATTCGGATACTGGCATATTATGTTTGTGGAAGTATAAACTAGACGTTGTAGAAGCATAAATTTTTTTAGTCGCTTAATAGATATGCAAGGTTCATCAACGTGATAAAAACGCTACTCAACGCTGGCATTAAAGGTGTTCTATTTGATCTAGACGGTGTGCTCTATATAGGTTCAAAAGCTATTGATGGTGCAGTTGAAGCTGTTGATAAAATACGTGCAAGTGGCATCCAATGTCGATTCGTCACTAATACCAGCACGCTGTCGTTAGTGTCGTTACAACAAAAAATCAATGCCATGGGATTTTCTGTACCCGTCAGTGAAATCATCAGTGCACCACAAGCCGCGGTACTCTATTTAAAGAATCTGTCTAATCCCATATGTCGCTTATTGCTGACAGAAGATGTGAAACGGGATTTTATGGAGTTTCGTCAATCAGATACTGCTGCAGACCATATTATTGTTGGTGATATTGGTTGTGCTTGGACTTATCAATTATTAAATGAGGTATTTACTTGTCTAAATAACGGTGCAAAACTCATTGCCATCCATAAAAACAGATTTTGGCAGACAGAACAAGGCTTGCAGATGGATATCGGTGGATTTATTCACGGGCTGGAATATGCAAGCGGTGCTAAAGCCATCATAATTGGTAAGCCCTCCGCCGATTTTTTTCACATTGCTTTGAATGACTTGGGGCTACACCCCTCAGAAGTCATGATGGTTGGTGATGATATAGATTCTGATATAGGTGGTGCGCAGCAGGCGGGGTTGAGCGGAGTTTTAGTGAAAACTGGTAAATACCGACAAGTTTACGTCGACGCATCTACTATAAAACCAGATTTGCTTGTTAATTCGATTGTAGATCTACCTCAAGTGTTGGGCTTATAAATTTGTTGTAAATAAAAAATACCCAACGTAACGCTACATATCGTTAAGCTTCTTAGCAGTAAGCGACATTTACGAATGCCTATGCAACGTTAGAGTCGAGTATATAATTTATTCAATTTTTTAACTTTAGTTATATCCGCCTTTTTTATAATCATGTGCCGCAAGAGGGTGATGCACTGTGCCTTCTTGAGCAATAACTTCTACTGGTAGAGGTAGTTGCCCCACCGCGCGTTTAAGCGCTATCTTGGTCGCCTGATAATTCCAGTCTTGGATTTTAGTATTGTCTTCTGCGTCCCAGTGGATAAAAACGCCTACGCAGATAAACAAGTCATTGGCCTCTTCAATTGGAATAATGCCCTCTTTAACGCTATCGGCTACCGCCTCGGCCACGCCACATTGTGCAGGGCCAAACATTTGCACCGCCTGTTTAGCGGTTTTAATATCGACCTTGTTGAACAAGACGGTCGGCGGCTTTGTCATCATGTTGGGGGCAAGCAAAGCAAGTAGCGCGTTATCGCCGCGCTTTTGGTTAGTTAAAGCAATACAAAATGCAGTTTCGGCACCACTTCCTCGTGGCCCAATCAAAATATCAACGTGCGCCACCTCATTTCCATCACCTACGAGAGCTTCGCCAATCAGTACTTTATTAATTTTTAGGGTACTCATGGTCGTACATCCTTTCTTGTGTTTGTAGTAAGCAACAATCGATGAAATTAAAAATAAGTCCTATCTACACTCTTATAGGATACTAACTTGGCTTGTTAAGTTCCGAAAAAATTGAGTAACTATTGACCAGCTTGAGAGTTACAATTGATCTATATTATAAATATATAACAGAGA
>JAYVMU010000033.1:0-10202 GCA_043758775.1 Methylophilaceae bacterium | reverse complement strand
TTCTTCCAGGCCATAATCAGAGGTACTCGTCTGTGTTTAAGTGATATGCCATTTTATGCTATTTGGACTAAATCTAGTGATTCGTGCAAAGGTCTCTTTCTATATAAGATTAAAAATCAAAACCGAATTTTAACCTAACTTCTTGCTTGGTTTTTTCAATCAATTGCAAATTGTTATCTAGTTGTGCATCTTTAGGACGTCCATACCCTTGAATTTGTGGTAGCCAAGTTAAAGTCGCCCAGAACTTCTCACCACCGTAATGAATATTTGGCCCGGCAAATATTGACCAACGCTCTGGCCCTACTACAGTCTCATATTCAACTTCATACAAGGCCTCAGCCCCGACCGACCAATTTGGTGCAAAACGATAACTCACCCCCGTACCGGCTTTCAACTCAACTTCCATTTCATTATGTGTCGGCCAATCTAAAGTCTGCTGGCAACGTAGCACGTCTTGCATCACGAAGGTCTGCTCGATGCGCATAGGTTGATTCTATCCCAACATTGCCGACCCACACCAATTGACCTTCCATGAAGTATTTTTGTGCAATCAACTGCAGTTCAACGGTATAGCTAGCTTTATCTAATCCAGAATGCTGATCCAGCCAATTGTAACCAAGATCCAAATAACCAGCCAAACCAAAATCATCTTTTGCCGGACTTAAAAACATATATTTAAACTCAGCACCGACACCAGAAGCACGCGGGCCATAATGTTCCGCACCAGGGATATAAGCATCCACCACCACCCCACTCGTGTTGATAGCCTGAGCTCTCACATAGGCGGCATCTGTCACGCCATACTCAAGTTCAGATTTACTATCCCAGGCATGGTAAGTGCCTACACCCTTGTCACCGCGGTAGGTAAGCTGTTGGTCAAATTCCCAAGCGCCTACTGGCAGGGTTTCTGCGCCTTTTACATAGCCGAATAGGTTTTCATCTGCATCTGCAAGCATTGGCGTAACTAATATAGGTGAACTTAACAGCGTAGCTGTCAGCATTTTTTATCTTCATTTTCATCCCTGAGTTATTAATTTGTATAACCATAGGAGTTAATGATAATGTTATTAAGAATCATTATCAATATAAATGTAATATTAATTTAAATAAACCAATATGGTTGTAAAAATGAGACACTTTTAGCCACAGACCCACTCATCCTTACTGTAAAATATTCAAGGTAAATTTAGGATACTAAACCCAATGAAACTACACCTGACAACGGCTAACAATAAACAACTCATTACTGGCTACGGTGATGAGCAAGGCAGGGGTTGGCTAGAAGTCAACAAAAAACGTTATGAACATAGTTTGATTATATTACCTGATGAAATCATAACAGACTGGCGAGTGGCAGATTTTGCTAGCCTAAGCAGCGAAAGTTTTGAAGCCATTGCACACTTAAGTAGCACGAAATTAAAATTAGAAGTCGTGCTTTTAGGCACAGGCAGCAAGCACCAGTTTGCACACCCGCGTTTGAGTCGCGCTTTAATAGATGCAGGGATTAGTGTGGAGTATATGGCGACGGATGCAGCTTGCAGGACTTACAATTTCTTGATGGCAGAAGGCCGTGCGGTAGCTGCTGCCTTAATTGTTTGATACTTTAAACTTAGATTGTTGGAGTACTGTAATCGGTACAACACCAGACTTTGGTAAAAACACTCTCTAGTTCTTAAACAAAAACTGATTAACGATGTTCCGGTTCATGTCGTTCTCTGAAAACAAAAAAGGCGGGTTTAAAACCCACCTTTAGACTCACATCATTGATTGCTGCTTATGCTGATTACCTACCTATAAACCTCGTCGCGAAAAAGTAAGTGTAGCGTTAGTACCACCAAAACCAAAGCTATTGGAGAGCGCCGTTTGAATATTGGCATAATCAATACGCTTTTGTGCAATAGGCAAACCATCTGCCGCCGGATCTAGCGTTTCAATATTGGCTGAGGCTGCAATAAAATTGTTTTCCATCATAATCAAGGTATAAATAGCTTCATTAACACCCGCTGCACCTAGTGCGTGACCAGATAGCGACTTAGTTGAGGCAATCACCGGCACAGCACCATAGGCGCCTGCGCCGAATACTTCACGAATCGCTTCCAACTCTTTGGTATCACCCACTGGCGTGCTGGTACCATGCGTATTAATGTAGTCAATGTCTTGTATGCCTTCTAAAGCCAATTTCATACAACGCACAGCACCTTCGCCACTTGGCGCCACCATATCATAACCATCAGACGTTGCGCCATAACCCACCACTTCAGCATAGATTTTTGCACCGCGTGCTTTAGCGTGTTCGTATTCTTCCAGCACTACGATACCACCGCCGCCTGAGATAACAAAACCATCACGATTTGCATCATAGGTACGCGATGCTTTATCCGGAGTGTCGTTATACTTGGTAGACATTGCGCCCATAGCATCAAATAGGTAAGAGAGGGTCCAGTGTTCTTCCTCGCCGCCGCCTGCAAAAACAATATCCTGTTTACCAAGTTGTATCTGCTCCACACCAGCGCCAATACAATGCGCACTTGTAGAACAAGCTGAACTAATCGCGTAATTAACACCCTTGATCTTAGCGCCTGTAGCTAATGTCGCAACAATACCGCTACACATGGCTTTAGTGACCATATATGGACCAACTCTGCGAATGCCTTTTTCTGCCAATATACCATTACTTTGCTCAATACTTTCAGTGGATGGCCCACCACCACCGACAATAATACCGGTACGCACATTAGAAACTTGGTCTTCAGTTAACTTTGCATCCGCAATCGCTTCCTGCAAGGCAATCCAAGCATATGCATGACCTTTTGCCATAAAGCGTAATAACTTACGGTCTATGAGTGATTCAATATCAAGGTTTTTAATAGAACCGGCCACATGCGAGCGCATACCGCGATCAGCATATTCTTGTTGAAACGTAATGCCAGAGCGGCCTTCATAGAGGCTGTCTTGGACTTCTTTTTTATTATTACCAAGGCTTGAAACAATACCAAAACCTGTAACTACTACACGACGTAACATAATCGTGTTCCCCCTATCAATATTTTAGAAATTATCTGTACGCGTAAATAAACCTACGCGCAAGTCTTTTGCGGCGTAAATTTCCCGTCCATCTAGCGCCATTGTTGCATCAGCAATACCCATGACTAATTTACGCATCATGACACGTTTCAGGTCAATTTTATAGGTCACCAGCTTACCTGTTGGCAACACTTGCCCACTAAATTTAACCTCACCACAGCCCAATGCGCGTCCACGCCCTGGGCCACCCATCCAGCCTAAAAAGAAACCTACTAGTTGCCACATGGCATCTAAACCCAAACAACCCGGCATCACTGGATCACCTGTAAAATGACAATCAAAAAACCATAAATCAGAGCGGACATCGAGCTCAGCAGTTATTTGACCGTGGCCATACTTTCCACCATCTTCAGTAATCGAGATAATACGATTAATCATCAGCATTGGTGGTAAAGGTAGCTGCGCATTGCCAGCACCAAACATTTCCCCGCGGCCACAGCTGAGCAACTCTTCATAGGTAAAGCTATTTTGTTTTTGCATGTAGGTTGATTTAGTTAAAAAATAGAATAGCCGCTATTTTCGCTGGAAATGGCAATTTACGAAAGCTCTATTATGCAATTGCGCATAAATCTGCCATGAACTGTGACACTAACAAATAAAGTCTGTCGAAGTAGTTAAAGATAACTCTATAGATTTTATATCTAAAAAATATTAGTAATTTTCAAGAAAATCTGTCAAGACAGATTTATTTATAAGATTCAATTCAACTGACTGCATAGCACAGCCTAAAGTCGCTGCTTAAAGCTATTTTTGAAATAGTTGCTCATTACAGTATTAAAAAAACCACCTAGCATATTACGTTGCAAAAAATATGTAGCTGACAAAGTAATAGCAGAACAAATGTTATTACTTTGCCAAATGACAATATCAAATATAGATAGCTACTTGAGCCTGAATAGCTTTAAGACGTAGTAGCCATATTAAATAAGGGCTTTAGCTTTGATCTAACCATATCGATCTCCTTTGTTGCGGCTTTGCCTTTAAAGGCTATTTTCCTTGCTTTCCAATCTACACAAGCAATCTGATCTGATAAGGCTACGTTCTTAGCGGGGACAATAATCTCAACCTCAATAAGGATATCCCTTAACTTTTCTAATATTAGGACAATACAGCATCAAGCCTATGGTTTTATTATAGGCTTGCAGACGGATTACTAAAGCTGGCCTATGGTCACCTTATTCATGGTCAAGTACAGGGTCAAAATCAAGCCAGACAATACCGCCACGATCAGGAATGTAGGTCATTAAATAAGCTCTTTCCCGACAGGTACGCCAAATTCTATACGACTATATAGATTTTCTAGCGTAATACCTGATAGTAAATCTTCCAGTTCGTTTGCCACTGCAAACCAATACGAATACTTGAGCCTTTTTTAAAACAATATTCCGACGAGTTTTATCCCCATTCGATGGGCTTTATTTATTCACATCACAGCTGTGCATTAAATATTTAATTTTTAATGGTATACAGACCTGTTTACCCCTAAGTTAATTTAGTTTATGATGTGGCTAGAATGTAACAAAATGTTTCATAATAGTTACACCACTAAATATCATTACCCATAGGACATATCGAATGAGTGACCGTCAATTAGCCGACTGGCGCAAGGATGCACTAACGCTAGAATCTGAAGTCAATAAAGTGGTTGTAGGCCAACAAAAGCCGATACGCTTAATTACCACATCCATTTTCGCACGTGGTCACGTCTTGTTGGAAGGTGATGTCGGAGTAGGTAAAACCACGCTACTCCGCGCTTTTACACGCGGCATTGGCGGTGGCTACCAACGTATTGAAGGCACGATTGACTTGATGCCTAACGATCTGGTCTACCACACTTACTTAGGTGAAGATGGTAAGCCGCATGTTAGCGCAGGCCCATTACTCATGTCTGGCGAAGATTTATCGGTATTCTTCTTTAATGAAATTAATCGCGCACGTCCACAGGTACACTCATTGCTGCTGCGTGTGATGGCAGAACGCACTTTAACTGCGTTTAATAAAGAACATTGCTTTCCGCACATGATTGTGTTTGCTGACCGTAATCAAGTAGAAAAAGAAGAAACCTTTGAGATTCCATCTGCAGCGCGCGACCGCTTCATGATGGAAATTCCTATTGTGGTGCCGAGTGATGACGCGATTATGCAGTCATTGGTATTCGATACTAAATTCCATAATGTCGATGCGCTGGTCGGGACTGTGAATCCAGACGTTTTAGAATTTGATGCACTCAATGAATTTTCTGGTGTTATTCAAAACAACATTGAAGCTTCTGATACGCTACAAAAATATGCGCTCAATTTGTGGAAGGCGACCAAGGCGCCAACTCAATATGGCGTTAAAGTTTCCAGTGTGGACATGAGTCGCCTGGTACTTGCTGGTGCCAGTCCACGTGGCATGAGCATGATGTTGCGTGCGGCCCGCGTAAATGCCTGGCTCAATGAGCGCACTGCCGTATTGCCAGAAGATATTCATGCGGTATTGCACGAAACACTGGCACACAGATTAGTATTTAGCCCTGTGTATGAAATGCGTCGCACTGAAATTGCGCGTGAGTTACTGGCTAACATTACCAATGCAGTTGCTGCGCCTTAATCACGCACTCGCTACTAAAAAGTAAATGGTTAAGTAAATGAGCGATCAACCCTATATCAAAGAGTTTAATTACCATATTGGTTGGCGCAACCGCGGTCGCCGTCCGGGTCGCCATGCAAGCACTGAACGTGGTATGGGCATGGAATTTCGCGGTCACACTACGTTGCTTTCATATCCTGACCCACGTCGAATTGACATACGCCAAACGATTCGCGACCCGCTAGAGCAAATATATGTGCGCCTGTTTAA
The DNA here is from genome assembly GCA_043758775.1 of Methylophilaceae bacterium. Taxonomy (GTDB): domain Bacteria; phylum Pseudomonadota; class Gammaproteobacteria; order Burkholderiales; family Methylophilaceae; genus JACMMS01. The sequence continues at coordinate 4,277 of JAYVMU010000033.1, read as the reverse complement.
TCAAAAAAGTGCGACACCTGTTTTTGTGGTTTGTGACTTATCTGGCAGCATGAATTACGGCAGTAAAGAACGCAAGATTCGTAAAGCGGCCAGTATTGCAGAATCCATTGCACAATCTGCCAGTCGCAATCACGATCCCTTTGGCTTTATAGGGTTTGATGAAGTAGTCCGTGAAGACTGGATTAGCACCGCTTCATTTAAATCACAACGTGCCATTGAAATGGCAGAGCGCTTAAAAGAATATCACCCCGAACCGGTTGCGGGTGAAGGCATCTTAGATGTATGGCGTTTTTTACCACGCGAACGTTCTCTGGTATTCTTGATTTCTGACTTTCACATGCCGCTAACGCAGCTGGAAGAGTCGCTCTCTAATTTGCTACGTCATCATATTGTGCCAGTTGTGTTATGGGATGCCTCGGAATATAAAGATCTACCTGAGTTTGGCATTACCGCCGTGACGGACCCTGAAACTGGTAGCAAACGCACTTTATTCTTACGCAAAGAGTTACGCACCAAAATTGTTAAATCATTTGAAGCGCGCCGTGAAGCAATCTACAAAATATTTATGCAATTTGATATGCCTCCATTTCATGTAGAAGGTGATTTTGATGCCGATTTACTCACTGAATATTTCCATCAGTTTGTAGCGGCTTAATGATACGCATATTAACGTACGCGAACACTAGCTACCAAATCAATTTATTAGCAATAATATAGTGAAAACAACATGATAAATGTAAACCTAATCAAATACTTTGTAGCTACATTTGCATTGCTATCTACAATGGCTGCCACTGCATTAGAAATACCCGACATTCCAGATGTAAAAGAAGGTGTTGTATCGATTCAGACCATAGAGCCTGACCATAGAGTGGGTTATACAGTGGGCGATATTTTATCGCGCACTATCATTTTACAAATCAAAAAACCTTATCAATTGATTGACGAATCATTACCGATTGTAGGCTATGAAAAGCGTTATAAAGGGCAGATTACAGGAATAGATCTAAAATCTATCACGCATGATAAAGAGGCACATGAGGACTATGTTAAACACACTGTTAAAGTAAATTATCAAATATTTACTAATAGCGTGGTAGCAAAACCTGCAATACTTCCCGCTGAATATTTACGCCTAATCAATCTAAATAGCCATGGCAAGGAAGTAGTACGTTATCGAATTCCAACATGGAATTTTGCTATTTCACCACTTTCAATTTTTGGTCAAGTCAAAATTGAAGATGACATGAGTGATTTCAGAGGCCCATTACTACTTAAGGCAACTAAAGAAAAACAACAATTAAAAATATCGCTTATTGTTTTAGGCTTAAGCTTAATTGGTCTACTCTATATATTAGGCAAACATGCTTGGCTACCACGCATGGGTGGACCTTTTGCTAAAACATATAAAGCGATACGCAAGCTACCTGCTAATGAGTACGGCTTGCAACAAGCAGTTTCTAGAGTACATCAATCCTTAAACATCACTGCAGGGCAAAGCGTATTTGGCGATACGATTGATGCTTTTTTGGTCAGAAAACCTACATTTTCTGGCTTAAAATCAGAACTTGAGCAATTCTTTAGCTTATCTCGACAGGTGTTTTTTGAGCCTAGCGTTGCCCACCATATACAGGGTGAGCCACTAAAATGGTTACAGAATTTTTCTCGTCGCTGTCGTGATTGTGAGCGCGGCCTAATACCTGATTCAAAGGTATAAAAGTATGAGTTTCTCTTCTCCTTGGGTATTATGGCTGCTTCCATTAGCTTTTGTGCCTCTGCTCTTTTTGCGCACGCATGCCAAAAGCTATTCTTGGCTAGATATGCTGCCCGCTGATCCACTTTCAGACTTAATTGGTCTATTGCTAAAAGCATTAGCTGTACTCACTTTGTTATTTGTTGTAATTGGCCTAAGTTCTCCACATAGTAACGAGCAAAAAATAGAAAAAATTGGTGTAGGCGCACAAATAGGATTTGTACTTGATAGAAGCGCTAGCATGGACGACCCTTTTTCAGGCAGCCCTACAGAGAACGCAACTGTTGGTGAAACAAAATCATTTGCTGCCAGCCGTTTAATCGCTAAGTTTGTAAAGTCTCGCCAAAATGACATGATGGGTATGATTGCTTTTAGTAACTCGGGCATTTATGTGTTGCCACTAACTGAAAATAAAAATGCAATTCTCGCAGCTGTGCGTGCAACTGCAGGCAACTCGCTGTTTCAAACCAATATTGGTAGCGGTTTAACAAGTGTTGCAGGGCTATTTGCTAAGGTGCCAGACTCTGGCTCACGCGCAGTCATTTTACTCACAGACGGCGGTGGCAGAATTGATGCAGATACTGAACAAAAAATCAAAGACTGGTTCGATAGATTTCATTTAAGCCTGTATTGGATTGTATTACGTGAGCCTGATGGCCTAAGCATTTTTGATGAAAAATATGTGCCGAAAGAGGATGAACCTCTGCCGCCACAAATTGAATTAAACGAATTTTTTAAAACGCTAAGAACACCCTTTAAAGCTTACGAAGCAGATGATCCTAAGTCATTAGAGCTTGCAATAGAAGACATCAATCGTAAGGAAAAAAAGCCAATTAAATATATAGAAAGAATCCCTGGTCATGATTATTCTAATCTTTTCTTTGGCTTAGCTGCTTTGATGATTGCCTTATTACTAGGCGTGAAATATTTAGAGGTAAAAACATGGCATTAACTCTCATAGGCTTTCCAAGAACTTGCATGCAATTTTTTACTGTCAAAAAACTTACTTGGGTACTTATAATCTTGGCTCTATTAGCTGTGTTGTCAAGTTTTTTAAGCTATAACCGTATCCGTCAAATTGAGGCTTTTAACTTAGCGGTTGAAACTGGCAAGAACCCCGAAACCGACAAACAAAGCTTTGAAGCTAAATTTGCAACTGCCTTATGGCTAGCAAAAAAAGAACGCTATAAAGAGGCTATCTTATTATTTACTGCTGCTTTGCCTTTAGGAAATGATGATCAGAAATCTGCAGTTCAGTACAATTTAGGTAATATATTTTTTCTTAAAGGTCTAAAACTTAATGGCCAGAACATGACAGTAAGAAATGAAACTGAATACCTTATGCAACAGGCTGGTACAGCCTATAAACAATCAGTAAAACTGAATAATAAGCATTGGGATGCTAAACATAACTTAGACCGCATATTGATGATACTGCCGGGAACACCAGTCCCAGGTGTGGGTGATTCTGATGATTCGCCAGGATTGATTATGGGCAATATTCCAGTAGGTTTGCCATAAGTCTAGTAGTTATCCCACATACAGAAAATTATCGCATGAAAAATATAGTGAACTACTTCAGACATAGGCGTGATGTTACCTTGCTAGCAAGCGCTTTATTGTTGCTTATATTGGCGCTATTCAACCCTACGGTACCAATTAAACGCAATATTTATAGTTATATCCTAGTAGTAGATATAACCCAAAGTATGAACGTAATAGACACTACCTTAAATGGAATACCTACATCACGTATTGCTTATACGCAAGATATGCTACGTCGAATTGTTAGTGAAATGCCTTGTGGCACTAATGTTAGTATTGGCCTATTCGCTGGAGTGAGTATTGCAGCGATGTACACACCTATTGAAGTATGTGATAACTTTGATGCCATTCAAGACACCATAGATCATTTAGATTGGCGTAATGCATGGTCTGGGAATACGCGATTACGCGAAGGCGTGCTGACATTAGCACGTGTCATTCGTGCATTCCCTGAACCAGCACAAGTTGTTTATTTTACAGATGGTGAAGAAGCACCTAAATTACATGCATTCAATACCAGAGATTTGACTGGCTTTCAAGGCGCTGATGGCTGGTTGTATGTTGGCATTGGTAGTGAAAAAGGCGCACCAATACCTAAACTGGATTCAAAAAATCAATTAATTGGCTACTGGTCTAATGAGAGTTTTGCCATGCAACCTGGCATTGCACAAATTTCGCAGCAAAACATTGGTATACGCGACGATAATGTCGCGGGTGATAGCAATGATCGTTTTTTATCAAAACTTGACGAGACCTATTTAAAGTCTTTAACCAAAGAAATTGGTGCTGATTATGTGCGTGGTGATGACATACAAAATGTATTAAATGCGATGAAAGCACAAAAACCTGCGCGTCGGGATAAAGCCGCTTTTGGATTAAAGTGGGTTTTAGCTTCATTGGCGGGTTTATTATTTATGGCTGCCTATATGCCTAAACACCCAGTTAAAGAGTTATCAGAAAGTTATAAAACATGGCTTGT
>JAYVMU010000032.1:0-55608 GCA_043758775.1 Methylophilaceae bacterium | reverse complement strand
TTCTTCAAGCTCTACTTTCTTAATAAAGTTGCTTTTAGCAGCTTTAACCAAATCTTTAATTTCTTGATTATCAAATAACATCGTATGAATTCTTTTTACTGTAAAGGCCAGACTCCAAGTACATCGTCAATTTTCCAGCGGTTTTGCGTGAGCGTAAATGCCCAGACAAATAACATACCGGCAACAGCGCCCGTAGCTAGTGCGCCCAGCGGATGCATCACATCAGAACCCGCGCATATCGCTACCAGACCAGCCAATGGTCCATTGTGAACGAAGCCCGGGTCATTTTTACCCATGATCAATGCGGCTAAAGTACCACCGACTAACGCCATCAATGAGTTAAGCGCTACCAAGCCGGTTAAGCCTTGCAAAGTTTGTGCTGACATCACATTGAAGCCAAACCAACCCACTGTTAATATCCATGCGCCTAAAGCCAAAAATGGGATGTTGGATGGCGGATAAGCATGTAAACGTCCTTCTTTGCTATAACGACCGGTACGCGCGCCAAGTAAAATCACTGCAGATAACGCAATCCAGCCACCCATCGCATGTACAACAACGGAGCCTGCAAAATCATGAAATTTAGCGCCAAAAGTTATATTGAGCCATGCCTGAAATCCGTAATGGTTATTCCAGGCAATGCCTTCAAAAAATGGATAAACAAATCCTACCAGTAGAAAAGTAGCTGCTAGTTGCGGATTAAATTTTGCACGCTCGGCAATGCCGCCTGAAATAATAGCGGGAATGGCAGCAGCAAAAGTTAATAGGAAAAAGAACTTAACCAGTGCGTAGCCATTTTTTGCAGCTAACACTTCAGCGCCACTAAAGAAATTTATACCATAGGCAATGCTATAGCCAACAAAGAAGTAGGCAACCGTAGATACAGAAAAATCCACCATGATTTTCACCAGTGCGTTGACTTGGTTTTTGCTACGCACGGTTCCGACTTCTAAAAACGCGAAACCTGCATGCATGGCAAGCACCATAATGGCGCCTAACAATACAAATAAAACATTACTCGCGTTAATTAAACCTTCCATTGCCTATCTCCCTAAAGTTTTTTAGATTAATTCCAGGGGATTAAAAAGCAATTTACAAGCCAATCAATAGCTTATTGTTTTATATAGGAATATTACGCAGGGATTTTATAAATTGCACTATATTGGTGCCATCCATAGTGCACAGCACAATAATAGTGCAATTTATAATAAAGTTGGCTTGAATAGTGTTGAAAAGTGTTATTACTGAAATGCAGTATTATTAAAAGGCGCCGCATTACTTTCCTGGAGAATAAAACTGGCTGCATCTGGATTACCGGACCAAAAATGAAAGAACTCACGTACTACCACCAAAAATAAACGGCGATTTTGTCTAATATCAAACAAAGGCACGGTTGCATCTACTGATACGCGGTAAGCCTGATTATGCTTGACTGGAGCATCTTTCAGCTGAATAAGCAGCACTTTCGCTAGCTTTACACGCGTTTCGATCAACGGTTGTGGCGCTGTTTCATCACGCAAAGCTTTGGTATAGGCCTTTAATGCCCAACTTTCAGCAAGATCGAACTTAGCTTTATCTACAATATCCCATAATGCTTTGAGCGAAGTATCTGCTGGCTGCCAACTCACTGGCTCTTCTTCATACCCTGGTGTTGCGCTGTAAGCGGCAATAGCCTTAATATCTTTCATCCAAAATGCATAGTATTCGCGCGCTACGGCTAAATCATATGGCCAATCAGCACTGCTTATAGTATCCATAAACAATTCTAGCGCTTCGCGATATTGCGAACCATTACTCGCAATATCAGCGAGTAATGGCATCAATTTATTCAGAAAACTTTGTCGACGGGTAATACTATGAGAACCAACACCTTTAGCTTCTAATAACTTTAAGTAGACTTTTAGTGCCTCTTGCTCGCGGTTTAAATTCATATAAGTTCAGTCTGAATAAATATCACACAGATTCTACTGCAATATTTCTCATAAAATCTATAACCCGCTAAACTATTAAATGTTTAGTCAAAATTTGAACATTTAGAAAGCTTAATTTGGAACTCGCTTTATTATTTACATTACTCGCCGGCGCTTGGTTTTGGATAGATACCATTGGTAAGCGTGAAATCGCCATTAGCTTTGGTCGAGAGCTCGCTTCTCGCATGCAATTACAACTATTAGATGAAACTGTAGCCTGCCAAAAAATTAAACTAGCTCGCGATAGCCGTGGGAAAATGCAGTTACAACGCACCTATGTGTTTGAAACCACCGCCAATGGTAGTGAACGCCTGCAATGCAGTTTGATATTACGCGGAAACTTGCTGCAATCGTGGGATATTCCACCTTATGTACAACCTGACTAGCTCAGTTAAGAAGATCGGTTAATTGACTAAATACATAGGCCGTTTCGCTCCCTCACCCACCGGGCCACTTCATTTTGGCTCCCTCATCGCAGCAACTGCCAGCTATTTAGAGGCACATGTTCACAATGGCGATTGGGTTATCCGTATAGAGGATTTGGATAAACCGCGCGAAGTCATAGGCGCCACGGATAGCATTTTACAAACCTTGCAAGATTTTGGTTTTGTGTGGAATGGCAATCTCATCTATCAAAGTCAACGTCATGATGCTTACCAGTCAGCACTTAATATTTTACAAAACCACGACCGCATCTATCCATGCTGTTGTAGTCGCAAGGAGATTGCTGATTCTGCCACTGGTACAGGTATTGAAGGCTTGGTTTACCCTGGCACTTGTAGCAACGGTTTGTCTAAATCCAGCAATCACATAGCTTATCGCGTTAGAGCTCCACAAACAGCGATTGAATTTAACGATGCCATTCAAGGCAAAATAAGACAAAATCTTGCTACCGATATTGGTGATTTTGTATTAAAACGCGCTGATGGCTTGTTTGCCTACCAATTAGCTGTAGTGTTAGATGACGCTATGCAAGGCATGACTCACGTGGTGCGCGGCGCAGACTTGCTGGGCTCAACACCGCGACAAATTTACTTACAACAATTATTAGGGCTGGCAACGCCCAACTACGCGCATTTACCTATTGCTAGTAATCAGCAGGGTGAAAAACTTAGTAAACAAACTTTAGCACAAGCTTTAAATGCTAGAAAAGCCAATCAACAACTTTGGCAAGCTTTAAGTTTTTTAGGCCAGGCACCAGCAATTGAGTTGCAATATGAGCCGCTGAATATGGTGTGGGATTGGGCGAAAGCAAATTGGGATCTACAGCACGTGCCAAAACAACGTGCCATTATGGTTCATTAATCTTGTCATTTTGATGTAACTTTAGAGCCTCGCTCCTAGCCAATTTGCGATGGTGCCATGTTAAAATGGCGTTATGACTACTTCACAAAAAGACCAGCTACACCGTTTTATTTTCGAAAATACGGCGGTACGTGGCAACATCGTGCAACTAAACAATACATTCATCACCGCGCTACAACATCACGATTATCCGCCTGTATTAAAACATGCTTTGGGCGAACTAATGGCCGCCAGCGCTTTACTGGCCGCTACACTAAAAATTGAAGGCGGTGCCTTGGTATTGCAGATTCAAGGCAAAGGCGCACTCAAACTATTAGTGGTGGAATGTAAGTTAAAATCAAATATTGAAGCCATCACCATGCGCGCCACCGCAACGCTGGATAGCAAAATTAATGTCAATACCTTAGAAAACTTGAGCTTTAGTGAATTGATTGGCAATGGACAATTTATTATCACGCTGGATTTAAAAAACAACCCGATAGATGGCAATCAAGCTTACCAAGGCATTGTACCGATTGAAGGCGACAGCATTGCCGCCATGCTAGAAAATTATATGCGCCGCAGCGAACAGATTGAGACGCGCATTTGGCTAGGTTGCGATGACAAAATTGCTTCTGGCATGTTGCTACAAAAGCTGCCAGATTTACCCGAGCAGGATGCAGACGCATGGGACAGATTGGGCTATTTAGCTAACACGGTGCGTGATAAAGAGCTATTGAGCTTATCTGCAGAAGATTTATTGCACCTCATGTTCAGCGAAGAAGATGTGCGTTTGTTTGATGAGCAGCCCATCAGCTTTAGTTGCAGTTGTTCGCAGACTAGCGTGGGGAATATGTTGCGCTTGTTAGGTGCAAAAGAAATCAACAGCATTTTAGAAGAGCGCGGTACCATTGAAGTGAATTGCGATTTTTGTAATAAACACTATGAATTCGACAAAGTAGACGCTGAACAACTATTTGCAGTAGAAGTCCCTGTGCCTACAAGTAAAGCCAAGCACTAGGTTCTTGTTTACTTCTTCATCATCTGCCGCACACGTTCAAACAAGCAAACAGTAGCGGCAGCCGTGGCATTCAACGACTCTATTTTTCCATGCATAGGGATTGCCACACGCTGATGTGCCGCACACATTAAACCAGGGCTTAAACCCGCGCCTTCATTACCCACCATAAAGGCAATCGCACCAGTCAAATCTTGCTCAAACAAAGACTCACCGCCCATCGTTGTTGCAAGCGTAGTACCGTCAAAACTACTAGCTAACTCAAGCAAATCAGCACGCTCTATCATCGGCAATGCAAACTGAGCGCCCTGCCCGCCACGTAATGCCTTGGGCGACCACACATCAGCAGAACCTGTCGACAAATACACCACATCCACACCTGCTGCCGCGGCCGAGCGCAGCATCGCGCCAACGTTACCTGGATCTTGAATATCCTCTAACATCAGCACAAAGTTTGGCGATTCTGGTGGCGCAATTTCAGGAATTCTGACTAAGGCTAAAATGCCCGTTGGGCCAGCAACGGGTGTCAGCTCAGCAAACATTAAAGTTGGGAACATGACCGTTGGCAATTCTTCACCATCTACCAGTGCTTGAATCAAGCCTGTTGCCTCGGTCGAGCTTTGACCTTCTGGAACAATCAACAACTCTGGCAAACCAAAGCTTTCGATATAAGCCTCGATCAAATGCACACCATCAAGTAAAGTTTTACCTGTTTGACGGCGCTCACGCGCATGATCAGCCAACTTTTTAAGTTGTTTAAATACGCTGTTATCGCGTGAAATAATATGTTTAAACGCCATAATGAATAATCAATCGCTATCTATTAAACAGCCGCTATTGTAATTTATGAGGTGTATTTTAACTGATGATGCTTGAGAGTTAACAGGCTTTACAGTAAAGTTAGTCATCTAGTTTGTTTCACAACTAAAGAACTCATCATTTTTCTAAAATAATAATGACAAGGGACATTTTATGAACATCTATAAACGTGCGGCCGCTGAGCTCATCGGCACATTTTGTGTTAGTATTAGGCGGCTGCGGTAGTGCCGTTTTGGCAGCCACCATACCCAATTTAGGCTTAGGTTATCTGGGAGTAGCTTTTGGTTTGACATTATTGACCATGGCGTTCGCCATCGGTCATATTTCTGGCTGTCATCTCAATCCTGCAGTATCTATAGGCTTAGCTGTAGGCGGACGTTTTAGAACGAGCTACCTGCCGCATTACATCATCGCTCAAGTATTAGGCGCCACCTTGGGAGCAGGCTTAATTTACTCCATTGCCAGTGGCAACTCAACTTATGTTAGTGACATGATTGCGCAAGGTCATCCCAACCTCGCCGCCAATGGTTATGGCGACCACTCACCTCACGGCTACACGATGCTAGCGGGTTTTGTAACTGAGATTACCATGACTGCCATGTTTTTATTCATCATTATGGGCGCTACTGATAAACGCACGCCGGCTGGCTTGGCACCATTAGCCATTGGCTTTACGTTAACCTTAATTCACATGGTTAGCATCCCCGTAACTAATACTTCAGTTAATCCTGCACGTAGTACTGGCCCTGCGTTAATCCAAGGTGGTTGGGCATTAGATCAACTTTGGCTATTTTGGGTTGCCCCAATTATCGGTGCGGTGATTGGCGCACTAGCCTATAAGTTTATTAGTAAAGAATAAACTAAGCGCATGACTATTTAAATAAGATGATTGGCAATGAAGAATGCATTAAATAAAGTAATGCGTTCTTCATTATTTTAATTAGTTCATAGTTCTACCATCAGGTAAAAAATCAGTGCCGCAATTAACGCCTGCATTCAAACATTTTTTTACAATTAGATCTATAATTTCAGGCTTCCATCCATTAAACCAGTCTCCATGGCCAGAGTAGCCACCAGGACTCGTGTCAGGATACATATCACTCGATAATCTCCATTTTGATACATCACCATTTGGTGGCGGCTGATAGCGTATCTGCATATCAATTTTAGGGATGGCAATTGGGTGTGTAGCTGGGCAATAATTAGCTGTTTTATTAGCAGCAGATGGATACGCCATATGTGATTTATGATCAGCACTATCTAAATTTACGCCATCCCAACATTGCGGCATATTCACATCCATATTAATCCAGCCAGGAATGGTTTTACCATCCGCCGTTTTAATATCTAGGCATGGCTTTGCAGGCCAGGTGCTAGGATTAGGATTAGGAGTCGTTGAAGTAATGCATGAATAAAACACTGGTGGTATTAAGCTAGGGTTATTCCACGGCTTAGTGTTACGCATATCGCCTGTAATCATACGCAGCCCTTTTGGCGGTGCTGTAATATATTGTTTAGGCACCAATCCGCCTGATTTGTAATACACAACAATCTGAATTGGTGCTATTGGCGTATTAGTAGCAGTATCGATCATAGTGGGCACCCAGTAACCTGAGCGATTTGCAATACCTCCATGACAGGTACCATTACCACTGTTCAAGATAGAATCGGCGGTACTTCTATAGTCTGCACTAGCATTACCAAAAAAAGTATGTAGATGTGACGCGCCTTGCTGTCCAGGAAAAACAATCGGATCATCAAATTTCATGTGCCCATAATCGCAAGCAACTCTAAACTCACCTTGACCATCCCCAACTGGAGCTATCTGATTTGTTTGTGTTAAATTTAATAGACCTACACCAGAAGAACCAACTGGAATTTTATTAATATCAATCTTAGGCATGTAATAATGGTCAGGAGCTGGAGGTAGCGATGAAGCATTAGTTGCTGCTGGCTTATTAGTTGTTGGAGCAGCGTTTACTGTTGACCCACTCGTTTTACTTTCAGTATTATTTGTTGTTGGATTGCTGATTGGTAGTGTCGGAGCATTGCCTGTTGTTGGCGCACTACCTGTACTTCCAGTAGTAACAGATTTAACAATTCTAAATTTTAATTTTGCATCCACTCCATTTGCATCTACTCCATAGGGCGGAGTACTGCCATAGTTAGTAACACCTGCGGCGTCTTTCCACATATAAACAAACGCATTACTAGCGGCCGTATACATTATGGTGCTACTCAAAACCAGTGAGTAAATTACAATCTTCACACTTGATTTGTCTATCATTTTTTCCTTTTGTAGTTTTTATCCTTCTAAATTGAGTATTGAATTTAACCCAACTAGGACGGCTTAAAACTAAATTTACACTTAATAACTATTATCATATTAATAGCATTTATCATATAAAGTTGTAACTTTTTGTATTCTAATACTTAAAAATAAAATAATGAATAGTTTTAATCATTTAAATCAACTAGATTCTTAAAAAAACATAAAACAAGCATGACTAAAAAAACACTCCCTCTAGAACGCATTCTTCACAACCAAGGTTTTGGTGTGCGTAAATTTTGCCGTATGATGGTACGGCATCATGAAGTCACTGTTAATGAAAAACCTTGTGACGACCCCTTTGCAGAATTTGAACTAGAAAATCTGCAATTCACCGTTAAGGGCGAAACTTGGACTTACCGTGAAAAATCTTACTTAATGCTGAACAAACCCAGCAACTATGAGTGCTCACACAAAACACAACATCACCCTACCATTTACAGCCTATTACCCTACCCACTGGTCACGCGCGATGTGCAATGTATAGGCCGACTAGATGAGGACACTACTGGCTTAATGCTACTCTCAGACGATGGGCAATTTATCCATAAAATGAGCTCACCGAAACATAAGGTCCCTAAGATCTACCAAGTCACCTGCAAACATGCAGTTGACGATGCGCAAATTGCGCATATTCTAGAAGGTGTGCAATTAGTAGATGAAGATGCACCAATTGCTGCACTTACGTGTGAACGCATCAGTGAGAACGTCATCAGCATGACGCTGGCCGAAGGTAAATATCACCAAGTAAAACGCATGGTCGCTGCCATTAGTAATCGTGTAGAAAGTTTAAAAAGAACTCAAATTGGAGAGCTTAAACTACCGGAAGACTTAGCCGCTGGCGAATGGCGCTGGTTAACCGAAGACGATTTAAGTAAACTTAACAGGGCTTAATACCAATCAAACCCATTATGCTCACTACCCCTGTTTATGCCGCGTTACTCAGCTTAGTATTTATCCTACTCAGCATAAAAGTAATTAAAACGCGAAGATTGGCAAAAATAGCGGTAGGTGATGGGGAAATGCTGCATTACAACGTGCTATAGCAGTACATAACAACTTTGCGCAATATGTACCGCTTGCCTACTGCTTATCTTTTTTTGTGAGCTTGAACATGCTCCACACCTGTTAGTAGATGCGCTAGCTTTAAGGATTGGCGAGTAGTGCATGCTTATGGTGTGAGCCAGCAGAAAGAGAACTTTAGGCTTCGTGTTTCGGCATCGTGATGACCTTTGCCATATTAGTGATTTCCGCATCCCATCTATTGGGGCATACTATAATTTTTAGCAAAAAATGCTTAAACACTAAAGTAAGCAATTGATTGTACTGTTCTTTTTGAGCGATTTTCCTAGTCACCTTACTTAATCAGTTTCAAATATTTACTCGCTTTTCTCAAACTTACCCGTATAATGTCCTGACATTGATGTGAACATTGCCTTGCGCCCTCCAATCTGCGTAACGGTCTATCATCAATTTTAGGAGGCAACTCAAAGCCCTCCATTTTTACCCTTATTTGTTTGTCCCGATTGGTGTTGCTTAATAGTAATAGACCAGCATCTAAATTCACATGATTTTAATCAAGAAGCGGAATTTACATTGAATACAGAAGTTACAACACCTAGCCTGCCCTTTACAGACCTAGGCTTAGCCGAACCCATTTTGCGTGCGATTAGCGACGCAGGTTACACCATTCCCACCCCCATTCAAGCCAAAGCCATACCACAAGTATTAAGCGGTGGGGACTTACTCGCAGGCGCGCAAACCGGTACTGGCAAAACCGCCGGCTTTACCCTGCCCTTGCTACATTTGCTAACAAACAACCCTGCAAAATACCCATCTACAACCGGCAAACATATACCGCGTTGCTTGATTCTTACCCCTACGCGTGAGCTCGCCGCGCAGGTGGAAGAGTCAGTTAAAACTTATGGTAAATATTTACCATTGAAAAGTATGGTGATATTTGGTGGTGTGAGTATTAACCCGCAGATTCGTAGCCTAGCTAAACCGCTAGATATTATTGTCGCCACCCCAGGCCGCTTGCTCGACCACGCAAGCCAAAAAACTGTGGATCTATCGGGTATCGAGATTTTAGTATTAGATGAAGCTGACCGTATGCTGGACATGGGCTTTATCCGCGACATTAAAAAAATCCTCGCGATGTTGCCTAAACAACGCCAGAACTTACTGTTTTCAGCCACTTTTTCAGATGAAATTAAACAATTGTCTGATGGCTTACTCAACAATCCGGGCTTTGTAGAAGTTGCACGTCGTAATACGGCATCTGAACTTGTCGAGCAAACCGTGCATTTAGTACGCCAAGCACATAAACGCGATTTAATGAGCTATCTCATTAAAAAGCACGACTGGAAACAGGTACTGATTTTTACCCGCACCAAGCATGGCGCAAACCGATTAGCTGATAAGTTGATTAAAGATGGTATCCCAGCCATGGCGATTCACGGCAATAAAAGCCAAAATGCTCGCACTAAAGCCTTGGCAGACTTTAAGGATGGTAGCATTCCGGTGTTAGTCGCGACAGATATCGCTGCACGTGGCCTAGATATTGACCAATTACCACAAGTGGTGAATTTTGAATTACCCAATGTGCCAGAAGATTATGTGCATCGTATTGGACGTACTGGCCGTGCTGGCAGTAGCGGCGCGGCTATTTCATTGGTGGATGAAGAAGAGACTAAGTTTTTAAAAGATATCGAAAAACTGATTAAGCGCGATATACCCAAAGTTAAAGTAGAAGGTTTTGAGCCGCCAGCCAAACTAGAACCAGAGCCACCAAGATTATTCCGTGGCCAACAACCTAACCGTGGTCAGGCTGGCACCAAACCAGCGGGGCAAGGGCAGAATAAAAACCGCGGGCAAGGTCGCAATCAGCAAGCGAATGGGCGTGCCAACGGACAGCCGAATGGTCAACGTAACGAACAGCGCCCGACTAATAACAGAAATGCTGCTCAACCCAATGGTCAGAGAGCGCAAGAAAACAAAGTTAGAGGTAATGCGCAAGGTGGCAACACTCAGAAACAAGGTAACCTATCGGAAGCTGCACGCCATCAAGCACAGCCACAGCAGCCAATCTTCGCGCCAAAAGCACCAAGCCGTCACAGCGGTAATCGCGGACGCTAACAAGTGAAGGTTTGGGTGGATGCAGATGCATGTCCAGTAGTCATCAAAGAAATCCTGTTTCGTGCAGCAGACCGCACTGGTATTATCACTACGCTGGTTGCCAATCGATTGCTTAAAACCCCACCATCACCTAACATCCGTGCCATGCAAGTTGAAGCTGGCTTTGATGTAGCCGACAATAGAATTGTCGCCATATTAGAAGCAGATGATTTGGTGATTACAGCGGATATTCCACTAGCAGCTCAAGTTGTAGCGAAGGGTGGCTTTGCGCTTAATCCACGCGGTGAATTTTACACAACCGCCAATATTGCAGAGCGTTTAGCCATGCGCAATTTAATGGAGGAGCTACGTAGCACAGGTATGGAAATCGGCGGCCCATCTGCATTTAGTCAATCTGATCGACAAGCCTTTGCCGCAGAACTGGATAAGTTTTTAGCCAATCGTAAGCAATAAATTATGGAAACATTCACATAAAAATAGCGCTCAAGACCTCGTGCAATAAAAAGCCGCACATCTTAACGTGCGGCTTTTTACTAGAGTAACTGAATATTAATTAATTCAATATATTTAATGCCCTAGCTTTTTACTTCTAAGCTATTTTTAACAGATTTAACACCTTCAATTTTAGAAACCACTTCACCTGCTTTTTCTTTAGCCGCTTCGCTATCTACAAAGCCACTTAGCAATACTTCACCTTTATGAGTTTCTACACTGATTTGCAGACTTTTTAAATCTTTTGTAGCTAAAATTTCAGCTTTTGCTTTAGTAGTGATTACACTATCTTTAATCACTGTTTTAGCTGTTTTTTGTTGATGAGCGGATTTGTAAGTACTATATTCATTTTGATCTAAAGTACCGTCATGGTCAGTATCTGCTGTTGCAAAATGGTGTTTTGTAAATAGCTTATCTTTAGCCGCCTCAGCTTGATCAAGCACACCATTAGCATTAGTATCTAAAGTTGAAAATTCTCCAGCTAATGGTGCTTGGTTATTAGGATCACTAAGCTCAGCTGCCGTTACAGTGAAACTAGCAGTACCTATTGTTAACGCTAAAACTAATGCAGATGTATTTAATGTTTTCATTTTATTGCTCCATATTGACGAATAAGACAAAACAAGCAGCAACTGACTGCTCTTGTTCCGTTGTTAGCCATATTAAGTAGTTTATAAAAACAAAAAAGTCATACCAATGCTGATTATGCTGTCAGACAAAACCTACATTGCCTGATATTTTTTAGCACTATTCTAGTTTTTGGTAATAGGGATAAGCACCCGTGTTGTAGCGCCCTGGTCAGGTGCGCTGGCAATGTCAAACTTACCACCGATTGCTAATACACGATGACGCATGCCAGCTAAACCATGCGTATTACCATCTAGTGCGTTTAAATCAAAACCGACACCGTTATCTTGAATTTCTAATTTTAGATATTTACTGTCCACCATAATATCAATTGCCATCGTTGTAGCTTTAGCATATTTATTAGCATTATTTAAGGTTTCTTGCACCACGCGGTAAGCAATTAGGCTAATCGTCTCATTCAGCTTACTTATATCTTCAGGCAGATTGAGTGTTAATTTCCATTGGTTTCGCTCTGCGGCGCTCTCAATTAATAAAGTCAGTGCCGGCCAAAATCCAAAAGTAGTCATAATAGAAGGATGTAACTCTTCTACAATTTGTCGCTTGAAATTAATGCCTTGATCTAAATAAGTATTGGTTTTTTTAAGCTTTTCTACAATCTCGGGAAACTCTGCTTTGAGCTTCTTCATGACCCATGCCAAATCCATTTTAGTGGCGGTTAAAATTGAGCCTAATTCGTCATGTAACTCTCTTGAGAGTTTTTGCCGTTCTCGCTCAACGTCTGATTGATAATCTAGCGCTAGACTACTAAGTAAGTGGGATTGTTCTTCTAGTTTTTGTTCATAGATTTCATTTTCTTTAACAAGTCTGAGTTGTAATTCACTTTTAACTGAAATCTCAGTTAACAACTGTTTGATGACCAGTACAACCAATAAGATTAAAACCAAAGCACCAGCTAACAATGATAAGCGTGCCAACATCACACTATTCTTACGTTTTTCAAGCATCTTGTCTAAAGTCTGGCTTTGTTTATCAATAAGCAATTGTGTATGCTCCATAAACTTTTGCATTTCCACCACACCTTGATCTAAATTGACGACCTGTTTCGCTTCTTTCACTTTCCCCTGTGCAGCCAAATCTATCGTCATTTTCATTTCAGTCGCTTTTGCTTCAATACTGGCAGAAATTGCTGCAACCCAGACCAACTCTTTCTGCAAAGTTTCGCTATCAGAGGTTTTCATGACTAAATTATTAATAAGTCGAATGCTGTTGCGTGCCTCATTAAGAGAGGCCTCATAGGGCTCAGCATATTCTGGACGATGCATCAGCAAATATCCACGTTGTGCGCTTTCTGCTCTATATAGCGAACTACGTAATGCATTAAGTGTAGTGATATTAGTTCTAATCTGACCGATTAAAGCGTCTTGACGGGAAATTGAAAGTAGCCAGTTATCATTAAAGATAATAGATACCATAGTGATCACTAGTGCTGCAGTCAGCATGGCAATAGTACGGCCACCCAATCTTGCAATAAGCTTTTCCAGCCAATACCAAATTTTGCTAAAAATCAGGCTCAGTTTTTTTAATATTGGCTCTGTGACTACATAAAGTTTATCTACATTATGAACCATCTCTTGTAGGCGCTTTCTTACAATAAAATAAGAGTATACCCGCTCATACAGCAGATAGAGTTTCATTAAAGTGTTGCTCATGTACTGCGTAATTTGTTGGTCGCTTTACACCACTCTTTTGAAATAAGGAATTTACCATGTTGCACTATTCAGTAGTATTTTTTGTCATAGCTATTATTGCGGCAATATTTGGTTTTGGCGGCATTTCATCAGGCGCCACTGAGATTGCCAAGGTTCTGTTTTTTGTATTTTTAGCGTTCACTATTGTTTCATTTTTATTTGGTAGAAAACCATAGTATTTTAATCAGTGATATTTATTATATATTAACTTTAAGGAGTAAATTATGTTTAACATCAGCAAAAACAATGAGGTAAAAGTATCCGACTTAAAAGATAACGCTACGGATTTAGTTGAAACTGCACAAGAAGGTATTGCTGAAATTTCTAGCGACGTAAAGCATGCAGCCGGAAAGCTACAGGACAAAACACAAGGGAAAATTAAGGAAACCAAGGAAGATGCAATGAGATTAATCAATGACCTAAAAGCGCTTTTAGCTGAAAATACCAGTGCAAGCAGAATCAATGAAGTTAAAGAACAAGTGTTGGACAAAGCTGGTGAATGGAAAAGTCTAGTGCAAGATGAAGTCGCACGTGCAATCGAAACCACTAATGCAAAAACCAAAAAAGTAGTGACTGAACAACCGCTACTTAGCCTAGGTGTTGCAGTGGCTGCTGGCGTGTTACTCGGTTATGTATTAGGCCATAAACAATCGTCTGACAAGTAATAGAGCCAATAATAATAGAGCCAATAAAAACTTTAAACGGGGTAACTATTATGTTACCCAGCTTAAAGGTAATTATTGGAATTACTCAATGATCAAAGTTTAGTCATTAAACTGCTGTTAAATTGTGCTGATGAAACATTGATATTTTAGGAACCTCTGCTATGTGGACCACTGCCGCCAAGTTATTAATGTTTTTTTTATTACGTAATCGCTTTAATGAAACCAAAAATCAGATTAAAGATGATATTCACAAAGTTAAAGACAGCATCGCTGATTTGGCCGAAAGCCGTGCTGTCATATTTAAGCTAAATTTTAATGCTGAATTAGGCCGCTTGGCACGTAGCTTTTTAGGCTTTATGTTAATGCTGATTGCCATTACATGCTCGGGTATTACGGCGATTATTTGGCTGGCAGCAATAGCATTAAATAGCCCGCACCGTAATCTCATTTTTAGTGGCATGATAATAGTGCCGCTCATTGCTGGGTTGGTTATCTATTTTGTTATCCGTTATTCATGGGAAAAAGAATCCTTATTTCATCAATCTATTGCCCAAATTGAGCGTGACTGGCGATTGTTTAGAGATGCTGATGGAACAAAAAATAGTATCAGCGAGATTAATTCCACCGAAGAAACTACTTAATACATCATAAAAATATGAAAAAAATCTTACTAGTAGATGATCACAGCATTGTCCGTCAGGGCTTAAAGAACTTAATCAAGCTAGAAAATACCCTAGAAGTGACTGGTGAAGCGGCTTCTGGTATTGAAGCTTTGAATTTGGTTCGTGCTAATCATTACGATATTGTGGTATTAGATATTTCTATGCCAGATAAAAATGGTGTAGATACCTTGCGCGACCTCAAGCACATTGCCCCTGACCTCCCTGTATTGATACTAAGCGGCTACGCTGAAGAACAATATGCACTTAATTTAATACGCAGTGGTTGCAAGGGCTACTTATCCAAAGATACCGATTGTGATGAAATCATCACCGCGATTAAGGCAATTGCTAATGGCAGACGCTATATTTCTTCTGCACTGGCAGATTTAATGAGTAATGAATTAAGCCATCCTTCTGCTAAGCAGCTGCACGAAACATTATCTGACCGTGAGTTTCAAGTGTTTTTTAAACTGGCAGGTGGTTTAAGTCCAACAGAAATTGCTGCTGAACTTAATATCAGCATTAAAACTGTAAGCACCTATCGTACGCGTATCCTAGAAAAAATGAGTTTAAAAACCAATGCTGATCTTACCTATTACGCTATTAAAAATGGATTGGTAACTTAAGATAAAGTTTGTCAGTATTTGTAGGACAGAACCCGATTACAAGGGCTTATTGTATTACGATAAAATTGAATTAAATGTTGCCCTTACCCTACATAGAAAAAAGATCTAAGCAGCCAATGAGAGTATTATTGGTTGAGGACTCTGCCTTGTTGCGCAACGTGATTAGCGAAAACTTAGCTGATTGCAAAGAAATTGTAATAGCAGATTCTGCCGCCACACAAACTAAAGCGATAGCCCTACTAAAGTCGCAACAATTTGACATGTTGCTGCTAGATGTTGAACTGGCTCAAGGTAACGGCTTTGAAGTAATCAGATATACACAATCAGTTGAATATCAATTTGAACCACCTGTACTCATCATGCTCACCAACCATGCTTATCCCTACTATCGATTAATGGCAAAACAACTCGGTGTTAATTACTTCTTTGATAAGTCGATGGATTTTGATTTAGCCATTGATACTATTGCAGTTGAAGCTGCAAAGTTCAGTGGCGACATAAAAAATTAAAAAATTATTTAATCCGAATTCAATCTTCTACCGTATAGTAAGTTTGACCATAAGAAAATTGTCTTATGCAGCGCATACTCACTAGCAAAAATAATTACTCATTCAACTGGCAGCTGGTAGCTCGACTATTTGTATTCACATGGTTTTTTATAGGTAGTATTGCGCATTTTACTATTCCAGAACCTTTTGTACGTATTATGCCGCCCTATATTCCTTACCATCTAGCCTGTGTTTACATTAGTGGTTTCTTCGAGTTATTAGGTGCTGTTGGTATATGGATTAAGTCTGTGCGTGAGTTTGCCGGCTATGGCCTGATGGTATTGACAGCAGTAGTTACGCTTGCCAATGTGCAGATGTTTTTACACCCAGAATTATTTCCGAATATTCCTTATTGGGCACTTATTGTGCGCTTCCCCGTGCAAGCAGGGTTGATATGGCTGATTTGGTGGTCAACCAAACTGGAAAACTAATTAATTGACGTTAGTTTAAAGCCCGCTTTGCGCAAAGAGGCTACCAAGCCCGAATCACCTGCTAAATGAGAAGCACCAACTGCTACAAATAAACTTTTGTCTTTTGTAGCATTGACTATGCGTTCTGTCATAACTGCATTACGATCTATTAGGATCTTTTGACGCATTCTTACCCATAAATCGCTAGGTAACATGCCTCCAGTAATTTTGTCATCTAGTTGCGCAACTTGATCAGAATCACCTGTCAAATAGGCGCTAAGTAAAGCATCATAATCATGTTGTTTTTGCTCTGGAGTTCGTTTTAATACTGCACGTAACATGATGATTTGCTCGGCCACAGTAAAGCTATCCATAGTACCAAAATGTTCTACAGGGTCTTCAATGCCAACGACATCTTTACCTTGCTCTTCTGCTTTGCTCATTAACAAATTATCTTGGCTAAACTCAGTTAGTGGTCTTGGCGAATCAAATATAACGGCTAATAGCCAAGGTTTCATATGCGTTGCCGCACTACGATCCATGGAGTGAAACTCAGCCAAATCATTCACTTTATTTAACTCAGGCTCAGTTAACAGCGTGGTTAAATCACCTGCTGGCATCATAAACACGCTGGGGTTATTAGGGGAAAGCGTTTCCATTACAAATACGTCTGATGCTTTTATCGCATCTAAGACAGCAGGTTTGAAATCAGTTAGACGATTATCGTCAGAATGCATCGTGCCGAATAGATAGCTCACTTTGCCGGTAGGCGATTCTAGCTGCCAAAAAAGACCTTTCTCAGTGGCCAGACTAAGGCTTGAAAAAGTCACTAGCGACACTAGCGACACTAGCGACACTAGCGACAATATTTTTAAGGAATTTTTAATTGATGCAAGCATTGATAAATACATTAACGCAACCTTTAGTTGATCAGTGTAAAGCGCGCAAGCCAATCATTACCTTTATGAATACTTACGCTTTTTCTGTGACATGCGCCCATTATCGTTAGTTCGTACGGGTCTAATCGCACGCTCTAGCTTTTCACCTTTTACCGTGGTAATCAGCTTGGCCGTAATCGGTTGCCATTCTGGAATTAAGTGTTTTTTACTATTGCCAATCAAATCACCGCGACCCATATCTTTTAACGCCTCACGTAGCAATGGCCAGTTATTTGAATCGTGATAACGAACAAATGCCTTATGCAATTTACGTACGCCAGCTGCTTTAGGAATCGGCACTTCGTCACTATCAGCCGTCACTTTACGTAGCGGATTTTTGCCCGAATGATACATCGCCGTTGCCATCGCCATAGGCGTAGGCGTAAACGTTTGTACTTGGTCTAATTTAAAATCATATTTTTTAAGCCAAAGCGCCAAATTCAGCATATCTTCATTGGTCGTACCAGGATGTGCCGCAATAAAATATGGGATTAAATATTGCTCTTTACCGGCTTCTTTACTGAATTTCTCAAACATAGCTTTAAATTCGTCATATGCACCCATACCCGGCTTCATCATTTTGCTTAGTACATTTTCTTCACTATGCTCAGGCGCGATTTTTAAGTAGCCACCCACGTGATGCTGCACCAACTCTTTGACATATTCAGGAGATTTCACGGCTAAATCGTAACGCAAGCCAGAACTTACTAAAATCTTCTTCACGCCTTTAATGGCGCGTGCTTTACGGTAAAGCTGAATGAGCGAGCTATGATCAGTGTTCAGGTTTTCGCAAACCCCAGGATATACGCATGAAAGTTTACGACATGATTTCTCAATCGTTTCAGACTTACATGCCATGCGATACATATTGGCTGTAGGCCCGCCAAGATCAGAAATCACGCCTGTGAAGCCTTCCACTTTATCGCGAATCTCTTCTACTTCCTTCAGAATGCTCGCCTCGGAGCGGCTTTGTATAATACGACCTTCATGCTCGGTAATGCTGCAAAACGTGCAGCCACCGAAGCAGCCGCGCATGATATTCACAGAAAAACGAATCATCTCCCACGCTGGGATTTTCGCATTTTGATACACCTGATGCGGACGACGTGCATATGGCATATCGTACACATAATCCATCTCTTTAGTGGTCAACGGGATTGGTGGGGGATTGAGCCACACCTCTCGGTCGCCGTGACGCTGAATGAGCGCACGCGCATTGCCAGGATTAGCTTCCAGATGCAGCACACGCGAAGCATGTGCATATAAAACAGGGTCATTAGTCACTTCTTCAAAGCTTGGCAAACGCACGGCTTGCTTGCTTCTATCCGACTTGGGCTTGCGTACAATTGCTATCGCTTTTGTGCCTTCAGGCAATGCTTCTTTGGACGCATTGCTGCTACCCTCATTAGCATCAGTGGCACAGCTAGTATCGGCTTTACCCATTTTCATTTCGTATGGGTCTATATGTTTATCTACTGTGCCGGGGCGATCTAGCTTGGTGCTTTCAACTTCATCCCAACCTTCAGGCATGCCTTTACGCAAATAAGCAGTGCCGCGAATATCCGTAATTTCACTAATCTTTTCGCCCTGTGCGATACGGTGACTTAATTCAACCAAAGCACGTTCGGCATTACCATATAGCAAAATGTCCGCTTTAGAATCTACCAAAACTGAACGACGCACTTTATTCGACCAATAATCATAATGCGCGATACGGCGCAGTGACGCCTCAATACTACCCACTACTAAAGGCACATCTGGGTAAGCCTCACGACAGCGCTGTGTATAAACTAATATGGCACGATCTGGACGTTTCCCACCATCATTATTCGGCGTGTAGGCGTCATCCGAGCGGATTTTACGATCTGCCGTGTAGCGATTAACCATGCTATCCATATTGCCAGCAGTAATGCCAAAGTATAAATTTGGCTTGCCAAGTGCTTTAAACGGTTCGGCAGATTGCCAATCAGGCTGCGAGATAATCCCTACACGAAATCCCTGCGATTCCAACAAGCGGCCCACTAACGCCATACCAAAACTTGGATGGTCGATATACGCATCACCCGTCACCAAAATGATGTCACAACTATCCCAACCCAGCACGCTCATCTCGGCACGACTCATAGGTAATATTGGCGCCACCCCAAACCGTTTAGCCCAGTACGGGCGATAGCTATTGATGGGTTTTACGAGGCTGTTAGTGTAGTGTTCCATTACTTTGAATTGATAGCGACTTCATAATTTAAAACAGGCACATATTTTACGTGATAATAGACTGATTAAGAAGGATTAATTAAGTTATTTATAATACTAAATTGTTAATTTTTAACTATAAGTAAACATACACCCCGAATGCAACGTTAAGTTAGTAATTGACTTTAATTAATCCTAATGAATTGCAATGCTGGTATTTCATCCGTTCTTACCAAGAGTTTCTTTTACTTCATTTTGCTACATTTTATCAATTATAGTACTCGCAAGTTGCACCACACTAGGCACACGCACCATCAGTGTGAGTGAGGCTGATATTCAACATAGAATCGCCAAGAAACTTGATTCACCAATTACCCTACTTAAGATATTTGAGGTCATACTCAGTAACCCTATCGTCAAATTAGACGATAAAACTGGCAGGCTAAATACAACACTTGATGCCATTATTACTAACCCATTAAGCAATGCCCCTATTACAGGCAAGTTTAGTATTTCTGGTCTGCCACGTCTTGATGTCGCGACCAATACATTGATGCTAGTAAATACTAAAGTTGAAAGTCTCAATATTGATAACACAGATACTCAGTTCAACAAGTTGGTGAATAAGCTTACTAAGAGTTTTAGTGATGACTTACTCAATGAAATTCCACTTTACACGGTTAAACCAGATTTCTGATTCTGATAAGTAAGGGCTTATAAGGCCTAGCAATTCTCAATAAAATCTAACACTTCTGATACATATCGATACAAATCTCACACCCCAAATATAAAACTTCACCATTATTATATAGTCAATATCTTCAACAATATCACATTACAAATTGATAACTTTTTAGGACATTGTAGGTGTGGGGCTCTATTTTGGAGCACCTTATTCATATCCTTATTATGCTCCGTACCCTTACTACGCCCCTTATGCTCCTTATGCATACTATCCTCCTGCAGTGGTCACGTCAGCTGACCCACCAGTTTACATAGAGCAAAATGCACCTACAAATACTGCACCACAAGCTGCCGCTCCACAGGCGAGCAACTACTGGTACCACTGTGACAGTCCAGATGGCTATTACCCCTATGTAAAAGATTGCCCAAGTGGCTGGAAACCCGTTCCAGCAACACCGCCACAATAAACACAAGAGCTAATATCATGAATAAGTCAAACTCAAAAAAATCGCTACTATTACTTACCTTACTTCTGTCCGCTTGTGCGTCCATGCCGAATGGGCCGAGTTCTATGGCCTTACCAGGGACCGGGAAAAGCTTTGATCAATTTCGGGCTGATGATGCCACTTGTCGACAGTTTGCACAATCACAGATTGGTGGAAGCTCGGTTAACCAACAAGCTAACAATAGCTTTGCCCAAACAGCAGTTTTAACCACTGCTATAGGTGCCGTATTAGGTGCTGTAACTGCTGGTGGACGCGGTGCTGGTATCGGGGCGGCTACAGGGTTAGTTGTTGGCAGTGCAATTGGCTCTAACCAAGCGCAAATGACATCATATGATGCGCAACGTTATTATGATAATGCCTATACGCAATGTATGTATTCAAGTGGGCAGAAAGTCCCAGTGAGTGGTCGCTTCGTAAACAATCCATCAACAAACTATGCGCCTCCGTCAGCGCCTCCAAGCTATATTCCGCCACCTCCGCCTAATCGATAAGCCACCTGCCTGCAAACATTCAAAAATAAACAACTAACCTAGGGCGATTGAAAAAAATTCATAGCCCCTTGATTGCGCTTTACTACTGGCATAGATTAGTAATTACCACTAGACTCAACTCCATGAGCACGGTATTGCAATGAACGAAGTTCAGGTAATATTACTTGGTATATACTTATATGAGCATCAATAGTAGGCAAATTAAAATTAGATGAAACTAACACAATACACAGTAGCAGGCATGACTTGTGGCGGTTGCGTAAGCCGTGTACAAGCCACACTTGAACCATTCGCTAAAATCACAAAAGTAACCCTAGATCCGCCACTGGTAACGCTCACTGATGTTAGCCATGATATGGAATCGCTCAATCAAGCACTGGCAGCAGTTGGTAAATATAAGTTATCTACAATAGCAACAGCACCAATATTAGCAACAGCCGGTGTAGAACAGACTACGGAAAACGATACTACAACTAGCTGGTTCAACACTTACCAGCCCTTATTGCTAGTATTTGCTTACATTCTGCTTGTCACATTCGCCATAGAAGCTACTTTTGGTGATTTTATATTGCACCGCTGGATGCCACATTTTATGTCTGGATTTTTTCTCATATTTTCCTTCTTCAAACTGTTAGATATTCGCGGCTTTGCCAGCAGTTATGCCATGTATGACCTACTTGCTAAACGTTTACCTGCTTACGGCTTTATCTACCCTTTCATAGAGCTCGGACTAGGTGTTGCCTATGTGCTGAACTGGCAGCCGTTTTATACCAATTTAGCTACATTTTTAGTGATGGCATTTTCTAGCACTGGCGTCATTTTAGCGGTGTTAAATAAGCAAAAAATCCGTTGTGCCTGTCTAGGCGCTGTGTATAATTTACCCATGAGCACAGTCACTATCATTGAAGACATCCTCATGGCGGGAATGGCATTATTGATGTTAATTTAAGTCTTAGCGCTATTTGTGAATGCAATTTACAAGGCTGGCATGTGAGTTACGCCTATTACCAATTACCTTCTGGACGCGTTGCCGCAATTGATGACTATGACGGGCATCAATGTGCTTTTCCACCAGTAATACAAGCTCTCACAGAGCCCAATGGACTGCTCGCTATTGGCGGTGACTTATCAGTCAATCGGCTTTTATCGGCCTATAAACAAGGCATATTCCCATGGTTTAATGAGGGTGAACCTATTATGTGGTGGAGCCCAGACCCACGCATGGTGCTGTTTCCGGCAGAACTTAGAATCTCAACCTCCCTACGCAAGCGTCTGAAAAAGACTAATTACGAAGTACGTTTTGACAGCGCATTTAAAACCGTTATGCAATATTGCGCACAAATGAACCGTAACAAACTTTCAGAATCTAAAAAACCAGAGACTTGGATTAACAAGCAAATCATCGATGGCTACAGCATATTGCATGAATTAGGCTATGCGCATTCTGCAGAAACATGGATAGATGGCGAACTGGTTGGTGGTTTATATGGTGTAAAAATTGGCAATATGTTTTATGGTGAATCCATGTTTCACCACGTAACAGATGCCTCTAAAATTGCTTTTGTTCATTTGGTACAACACCTGCAACAACAAGGTGTGGAAATGGTAGATTGTCAGATGAAAACTGTGCATTTGGCTAGTTTGGGCGCACGTGAGATTCCGCGCGCTATATTTATGCACAAGCTGATAGAATTAACTTTATGACACTACCAAGTGAAGCCACGTTACACAAGTTGCAGTTTTATGTGACCACATCTTACCCCTGTGGTTATTTGCTTGGGCAACGCGCGCAATCACTCATCGCCACACCACAGCATTTAATTGATTCACGTATCTACAGCGGGCTTGTTCAGCAAGGTTTTAGACGCAGTGGAAAATTCGCTTACAGACCTCATTGCGAAAACTGCAATGCTTGCACGCCAGTAAGATTGCTAGTTGAAGAATTTACCCCCACTCGTAGTCAAAAACGCAGCCTTAAGCATCATCAAAATCTGCAAGTGAACATCTTGCCACTGGCATTTCATCAAGAACATTTTGAGCTTTACTCTGCTTACCAAACTGCACGCCATCCAGAAAAAATAAAAGGTGAAAAATCAAACGATGAGATTGAGGATAAAGCCAGCCAATACCGTGATTTTTTAGTAGAAAGCAATGTAGAAACTTTACTCATTGAGTTCAGGCTAGGTGACGCACTGAAAATGGTGAGCGTGGTGGATGTGCTACGCGATGGTATTTCTGCGGTGTATACGTTTTACAACACTAATGATTTGCACACCAGTTATGGTACCTTTAACATTGTTTGGCTTAGCGAATGGACACGCAGCCTGGGCTTGCCTTATTTATACTTAGGCTACTGGATTAAAAATAGCCAGAAAATGGCCTACAAACAAAACTTTAAACCACAACAAGCGTTAATCGACGGTGAATGGCAAATCCTCAATACGACTTAAATTCAGATTACTTGACTTAAAACTTAACCAAAACTTAATAATGAAAAAAGTTGCATAAATAAATATAGAAGCGCTTTAGTACTTTAACCCTTGCTAGCAAAAATGATTGGGATGAAAGTGTCCAACTTATCCATTTCAGCTAATTTTCCATCCTCTTTCAAAATTGACGGCAAGATGACCCAGTTACCAATCAAAAACTTAGCGATACACATCCCAAACATTGACCTACGCACTGACGAGGAAAAAACAACGCATAAATTTCGCGCAAGAAAAATAAGCTAACTTCGCCATTTAGCCTAAAGAAACCGACCTTCTGTCACATTACTTAACTAAGATTCAATCAAAGAATTACACTTGAGATTTAAATTATATGGTAAAGAGACTAAAGTTAAGTAAATCAGGTGACTGCATATAGTGCTTATCATTACGCAAAGGCCAGCCTGATGAGGGGAAACCAGAAGAATCGGTATAAAAGCCGCTCTACAACACTAAACTTTATCTATCAATCAGGCTTAATCAAAGTCGGGATGCAGCCAAAGTCGCGCCTAATAAGCCGACATGATCATTGATGACTACAGTTACTGGCATGGCTTTTAATGCTGCTTGATAACGCTTATCTTTATCTAAAAATGCTTGCATAAAAGAGCCATCTATTAATTTATCAATAATTTTGGGTGCAATACCTCCCGCTACATACACACCGCCCGTCGCCATACCAAACAATGCAAAATTACCAGCTTGCCCTCCATAAATTAGCGTAAATAAATCGAGCGCTTGCTCTGCAACTTTATCTTTTTTATTAATAGCAAACTGACTGATGATGGCAGCTTTATCTCCAGACGTAAAAGCAGTCAATATTTCTTCACTTGGTTGCATTTGTTTAACATCAACAAAAAAATCAAAAATATTGATTAAACCTTGGCCAGATAAGGCACCTTCCCAATATGCCCAGTGATAACGCTTTTGAAGATATTTTAAGAATTCAATTTGCAAGTCGTTAGTAGCAGCAAAATCAGCATGCCCGCCTTCCGATGCCACCACTTCATAGTAGCTACCCTGCCAAACCAAAAATGCATGACCTAGTCCAGTACCCGCGCCAATAATTACTTGTGTGGCCTGCGGCACGGCAACGCCAACTTGCAAAACTACTTTATCTTGTTCTTTTAATGCAGCAAGGCCATAGCCAGCTGCTTGAAAATCATTAATCAATCTTACTTTTTCAATACCTAGTTTAATTTGCAAATCATCTGCATCAAGTACCCACGGTAAGTTGGTGGTAAATGCAGTGCGTGCTGTCACGGGTCCAGCTACGCCAAAACAAGCACTGGTTACGTGTTCGCTAGTCTCTAAAAAAGCTTCATTGATGAACTCAAGTGCCAGCTCTAAAAAAGTGGGATAAGCACGGCTAGCGTATCGTTTTTCATACAACACCTCAAAGCCATCAGCAGTTGGTTTTGCCAACTGCAACAAAGTTTTAGTACCGCCAATATCACCTGCTAACACTGTCATCATTGACTCTTTTTATTAAAAATAATTTCAAAATAACTATAGCATCAAATTAGCTAGTTAAATTAACGTTATCAATCAATTCATACCGTATCAATACAAGCTTGCAGTCTGAACTTAGGAGTATTTTAAGCCCATGTTATAATTATTTATTACGTATAAAATTGGTTCATTTTGAAAAAAATTGTTATCTTTGGTGTGGGCTTGATTGGTGGCTCATTAGCACTGGCGTTAAGGCCTAAGTTTGCAGGTTTGCAAATTATTGGCGTTGGCCGCAATGCGGATAGTCTACAAGATGCGCTAAATCTCAGGGTGATTGATATAGCGGAAACAGATCTTAGCCAGGCACTAAAGAATGCAGAGCTGGTGGTAATTGCGACGCCTGTAGCGCAAACGCCACATATTTTGTCAGCCATTTTGCCTTATCTTGAAGCACAAACAGTCATCACCGATGTAGGCAGCACCAAGTCTGATGTAGTGGCTTACGCGCAAGAGATATTAGGCGAAAAATCTGCACAGTTTGTCGCTGGTCATCCGATTGCAGGCGCTGAGAAAAGTGGCGTAACTGCCGCAACAGCCGATCTATTCATCGGCAAAAATATTGTGCTGACCCCTGCTGCAAATTGTCATAAAGAGGCTATACAAAAAGTGCGTGCCATGTGGCTAGACACTGGCGCTAATGTAAGTGAAATGAGTGCAGCTCAACACGATAGTATTTTTGCCGCAGTAAGTCATTTACCTCATTTATTGGCGTTTGCATTAGTGGATGAACTTGCCTCACGCACTAACGCCCAGCAGCTATTCGATTTTGCCGCCAGCGGTTTTAGAGATTTCACCCGCATTGCGGGTAGCAATCCCGAGATGTGGCGCGACATTAGCTTAGCTAATCGTGATGCTTTATTGCATGAAATTCACGCTTATCAGAATGCGTTATCCAAACTACAAGAGAATCTTAAAAATCAAGATGCAGCTAGCGTACAAAGCCTGTTTGAGCGCGCCAGCCAGGCGCGTAACAATTGGGCAAAAAAGTAACACTATTTGGTAATATCTCTCACTTAATAAAATACTATCCAAACAAAGTCTTAAGCTAAACATGGAACAATTGCATCTACCAGCCGCCAGCAAAGTAACTGGCACTATCAAATTACCCGGCTCTAAAAGCATTTCGAATCGCACACTTTTGTTGGCGGCGTTAGCTTCTGGGACGACAGAAATATTTGACTTATTAACTTCTGATGATACTGAGCGCATGCTTGAAGCTTTGCAAAAACTCGGTATAGAATTAAAGTCTACAAATGAAAAAAACTGGCAAATTAAGGGGAATAACGGCGCATTCAAAGTCAAACAAGCTGAGCTATTTCTAGGTAACGCAGGCACAGCGTTTAGGCCGCTTACCGCCGCCTTAGCATTGTCTGGGGGAGATTACACATTATCTGGCGTGCCTCGCATGCATGAGCGTCCGATTGGCGATTTGGTAGATGCACTCCGTCAAGCTGGTGCCAACATTGAATATCTTGCCAATGCGGGCTTTCCACCAGTCAAAATATCGCCGGCAAGTATTATCTCTACTAAACCGATACAAATTCGTGGCAATGTCTCCAGTCAGTTTTTAACCGCTTTACTGATGGCTTTACCGCTCACTGGAAAAGAGTTTAGCATTGAAGTGATTGGCAAACTTATTTCAAAACCTTATATTGAAATCACACTCAATTTAATGGCGAAATTTGGCGTGAAAGTTAAGCGTGATGGCTGGCAACGCTTTACCATTCCGGCACATAGTGCGTATCAAAGCCCACAAACCATCTATGTAGAAGGCGATGCTTCTAGCGCCTCTTACTTTCTTGCTGCTGGGGCAATTGCCGGTACCGCAACTGTAGAAGGCATCGGCAAAAACAGTATTCAGGGCGACATTAAATTTGCCGATGCACTGGCAGAAATGGGCGCCAAAATTGAATTTGGACAAAACAATCTCTCAGCAAATCAACCAAGTTCTGGCAAACTAAAAGCTGTAGACCTCGACTGCAACCACATTCCAGATGCCGCGATGACTTTAGCGATTTTGGCTTTATTTGCCAATGGCACCACCACATTGCGCAACATTGCCAGCTGGCGCGTCAAGGAAACTGACCGTCTGGCCGCCATGGCAATTGAGCTACGCAAGCTAGGCGCAATTGTGAAAGAAGGCACGGATTACATCACCATTACGCCGCCTGCGCAGCTCACTCCTAATGCTGTTATTGATACTTATGACGACCATCGCATGGCGATGTGTTTCTCACTAGTCAGTTTAGGTGGTGTACCCATTACTATTAATGACCCCAAATGCGTCAATAAAACTTTCCCTGACTATTTTGAGCAATTCGCCAGCATCATAGAAAATTAAGAATTGATGAATAATCACACCCTAGCCCCCGTTATCGCAATAGACGGCCCTTCTGCTAGCGGCAAAGGCACAGTTGCGCAGTTAGTAGCTGAGCAACTTGGCTATCATTATTTAGACTCAGGCGCGCTATACCGTATTGTTGCTTTAGCCGCTAAAAGCAATAATATTGCTTGGAATAACGAGGGTTTATTAGCCAAACTTGCACAACAGCTCGATATTAAATTCAGCGCCAATGAAATCTACTTAAATAATGAAAAAGTAACAGAAAACATACGCTCAGAAGAAATTGGCCGAGGCGCCTCGGAAGTGGCCGTGCATCCAGAAGTACGTAAAGCTTTGGTTGATTTACAACACAGTTTTCGTCAAATGCCCGGCTTAGTTGGCGATGGTCGTGACATGGCTACTATGATATTCCCAGACGCCAATCTAAAAATATTTTTAACCGCTACGGCAGAAGTTCGTGCCGAGCGTCGCTACAAACAACTGATCGCCAAAAATGAACCTGCTAATTACCAGCAGATTTTACAAGACTTGCAACAACGTGATGCGCGTGACCAGCAACGTAGCGCCGCACCGCTTGTTCAGGCTCAAGATGCCCTGCTTCTGGACACCAGTCAACGCTCAATTAATGAGGCGGTTGCTTTTGTTTTAAACGCATACAATACTTATTAGAAAAAATAAGTACGCGATATCTATAAAAATATTTAAGTCATTGATAACATAAGTCATATTATGGTGTACAATGCTCGGTCTATTCGCTGTTGTGGTCACAAAAATCCACAACTTTATTAACTGCCCCGCTGCTAGGCGGGATTATTTTTAGGTAATTTTTTTAATGGCTTCTAATTCAACAGTTTCATCTATGGAAAGTTTTGCTGCGCTTTTTGAAGAAAGTTTAGCGCGCCAAGAAATGCGTTCTGGTGAAGTGATCACCGCTGAGGTTATTTTTATCGATAATGATCACGTTATCGTCAATGCTGGCCTTAAATCTGAAAGCGTCATCAATGCGGACGAGTTCCGCAATGCGCAAGGCGAAGTTGAAGTGCAAGTTGGCGACTTCGTAAAAGTTGCAATCGAAAAACTGGAAGATGGTTTCGGCTCTACTATTCTTTCTCGCGATAAAGCGAAAAAACTTCAAGCATGGATTGACCTTGAAGAAGCGATGAACGAAGGCCGTGTAATCAAAGGCTTTGTTTCAAGTCGTGTTAAAGGTGGTTTACGTGTTGCAGTTAACGGCATTATGGCTTTCCTACCAGGCTCATTGGTAGATGTGCGCCCAGTTAAAGACACGACTCCATTCGAAAACAAAGAGTGGGATTTTAAAGTAATCAAGTTAGATCGCAAACGTAATAACGTCGTTGTTTCACGTCGTGCAGTGATGGAGGTTTCTGCTGGTGCTGACCGCGAAGCATTAATGAGCACACTAGCTGAAGGTGCTGTTGTTAAAGGTATTGTTAAAAACATTACTGATTACGGCGCATTCGTTGATTTGGGCGGTATTGATGGTTTGCTACACATTACAGACTTAGCATGGCGTCGTGTAAAACACCCATCTGAAGTATTAACAGTGGGTGAAGAAGTTGAAGCGAAAATCTTGAAATTCGATCAAGAGAAAAACCGTGTTTCATTAGGTATCAAACAATTAGGCGATGATCCATGGGTTGCATTAACTCGCCGTTACCCAGTAAGCACACGCTTATTCGGTAAAGTATCTAACTTGACTGACTACGGAGCTTTCGTTGAAATCGAGCCAGGTATTGAAGGTTTAGTGCACGTTTCAGAAATGGATTGGACTAACAAAAACATACACCCAGGCAAAATCGCTCAATTAGGTGATGAAGTTGAAGTAATGATTCTTGAGATTGATGAAGACCGTCGTCGCTTATCATTAGGCATGAAACAATGCCAAGCAAACCCTTGGGATGATTTCTCTGCTACTCACGCTAAAGGCGATAAAGTATCAGGTCAAATCAAGTCTATCACTGACTTTGGCGTGTTTATTGGCTTGCCAGGCGGCATTGATGGCTTGGTACACTTATCTGATTTGTCATGGAATCAAACTGGCGAAGAAGCTATCCGTAACTTCAAAAAAGGTGACGAGTTATCTGCTGTTATCTTGGCGATTGATGTAGAAAAAGAACGTATTTCATTGGGCGTTAAACAGCTCACTGAAGACCCAACTGGCGGCTCTTCAAGCTCATCTGAAGATAAGTCAGCTAAAGCTAAAAAACCAGCTAAAGATAAAGTTTCTGATTCTGCACCAAACACTGATATTAGTGACAATGCAGGCACTACAAACTTAGGTGCGTTATTAAAAGCCAAGCTTGAAAGTAAAAAGTAAGTTTGTTTATCTGAAGTTAGATTAATAAATAGTCAAACAGCTAGATATAAAGAAATAAAAAAGGCATATACATTATGACTAAATCTGAGCTAGTTACCTTACTGGCAGAGCGTTTCCCGCAACTCGTGGTCAAGGATGCTGAATTATCAGTAAAAGCCATTCTTGACGCGATGGGTGACAATTTAGCTAAAGGTGAGCGCATTGAAATTAGAGGCTTTGGCAGCTTTAGTTTAAATTACCGCCCACCTCGTTTGGGTCGTAACCCTAAAACTGGCAGCAAAGTGCAAGTACCTGAAAAACATGTACCGCACTTTAAAGCTGGCAAAGAGTTACGTGACCGAGTTGATTTTGCTACAGTGGCTAGTTAAGACATTTTAAGCAAAGCATTAAAAAAACACTTGTTCATGAGTAATACTAAAACGGCATATCCACGATATGCCGTTTTTTTATGACTTTCACTATTACCTGCTTGCGATTTTCTATTCTAGATACAACTGTGCATTCACCTACGCTAATATGAATGAGTCACTACAGAATAAAATTCGAATCATCTAAAACAACAAACTATTAGCCTAGCTTGTTTTGCTTAGGTAAAATGGGTTAATGAAAAAAATTGTGACCATATTATTTAGTCTATGCGCTTTTATATTTTTACTGAGCTTCTCAATTAAAAATACACAAGTCATCGATTTGCATTATTACTTGGGCTTTATTTGGCGCGCACCGCTTTATTTGATGCTACTGAGTGCCTTATTTGGTGGTGTAGTCATTGG
The DNA here is from genome assembly GCA_043758775.1 of Methylophilaceae bacterium. Taxonomy (GTDB): domain Bacteria; phylum Pseudomonadota; class Gammaproteobacteria; order Burkholderiales; family Methylophilaceae; genus JACMMS01. Next base: position 25,046 of record JAYVMU010000032.1, on the reverse strand, counting down.
TTTGTTAACTTGCATGCCGCTGATACTGCAACAAAGAAAACAACTTTCAAAACTAACAATTAAAAACTAGCAACTAACAATAAATCTTATGATGGAATTTGAATATTGGTGGCTACTCACCCTACCCTTGTTTTTCACTTTGGGCTGGCTAGCTGCACGCGTTGACATCAAACAACTACTATCAGAATCAACCACCTTACCCGTGGCTTACTTTAAAGGCCTTAACTTTCTTATTGCAGACCAGCCAGATAAAGCGGTTGAAGCATTTAGCGAAGCAGTGCGAGTTAATTCAGAATCATTAGAGCTTCATTTTGCACTAGGTAGCCTGTTTAGACGCACGGGTGAAGTAGATCGTGCAATTCATTTACACTTAGATTTACTCGATAACAAAGAACTGGCTGAGCCACAAAAACGGGCAGTTAGAGCTGAGTTGGCGCAAGATTACCTTAAAGCTGGTTTGTATGACCGCGCTGAAGAACTATTTAAATCACTTGATGACCACCGTTACCGTCAACCTGCGCTACGCGCGTTGTTAGAAATTTATGTGCGTGAACGTGAGTGGGCGTGCGCTATTGAAACTGCCACCGAATTAGAGCGTTTATCTGGCGTGCCTTTTAGAAAAGAAATTGGACAGTATTATTGTGAAATGGCCATGAGTTCAATTTTAACGGGGGATACACATAGTGCCGGGCACGAACTAAGTTTAGCGCTGGATGCTAACAAAAACTGCGTGCGTGCCAATGTCATGTTAGGTGACATAGAAGCAGAAGCGGGTGCACATCGTGCCGCTATCTCCTACTGGAAACGCATAGAGTTTCAGCAGCCTGAATATCTAGGCTTGGTAGCAACAAAGCTGCTGAAAAGTTACCGCGCATTAAAAAAACTCGACGATGGCTTAACCCAACTTAGCGACTATGCCGAGACATACAAACTGCCTTCCTTGCTTACGGCCTTATACGAAGCCACACTAGCCGAACAAGGCGCAGAAAATGCGGCAAAACTGGCACGCAATGAATTAATCCGTAAACCTAGCTTACAAACACTAGACCAATTGCTGCAAGCGCGTGCGATGGATGACAGCCCACGCTCACAGGTCAACCAGCAAGATTTGCAACTCATGCAACAAACCGTACGTAATGCAATTGGCAACCGCCGCGCCTATTACTGCGACCAATGCGGCTTCCGTGCCAAGCAATACCATTGGCAATGCCCAGCTTGTAATGCTTGGGAATCTTTACCTTCTGAGCCCAGTGAAACGCCTAACAAATGATAGCTTCAAAAAATCCTAATCCCACAACACCTGATTCAAAGATCATCGTCGCCCTAGATTATGCAGATGCAAAAAGCGCACTAGCTTTAGTAGACCAACTTGACCCTAGCCTGTGCAAGCTCAAAATTGGCAAAGAACTGTTTACTGCCGCAGGCCCACAATTAGTCGAAACCATTATTAACAAAGGTTTCAAACTATTTTTAGATCTTAAATTCCACGATATCCCCAATACTGTAGCAAAAGCCTGCATGGCAGCGAGCAACCTTGGTGTGTGGATGCTGAATGTGCACGCCAGTGGCGGCGTACCGATGATGCAAGCCGCGCGTGAAGGTGTGGATAAAAGCAATCATAATCCCTATTTAATTGCGGTTACGGTACTCACAAGCATGAATCAGGAAACGTTTAACCAACTGGGTATTAACAAAACGATTGCCGAGCAAGTGCTCGATCTCGCCATACTCACACAACAGTCAGGCTTAGATGGCGTAGTATGTTCTGCGATGGAAGCGCAAACACTTAGGCTAAAACTTGGTCAAGATTTTTGCCTAGTCACGCCAGGCATCAGGCCTGCGAATGCCAAGCCAGATGATCAATCACGCGTTGTAACGCCGCAGGATGCACTCAACCGTGGTGCCAGCTACCTAGTCATTGGCAGGCCAATCACGCAAGCACAAGACCCTCTTAATGCGCTAAGAAAAATTGTGCAAGACATCAAACAATACCAAAATTAATCGATAATCAAAATCCCCATCAGCGGGGATTTTGATTATATTTACAACACCTTATTTGACTCTCATTCCCGCCTGCGCACCAACATCTGGTGCCAGTATAAATGGCCCACCCTGCTCATCGCTAGCTGCCAATACCATACCTTCACTCATACCAAATTTCATTTTACGTGGCGCTAAGTTCGCTACCATCACAGTTAAACGACCGACCAGTGTGGCAGGATCATAGGCGGATTTAATCCCAGCAAATACCTGACGCGTCGTTGCTTCACCAATGTCCAATGTGAGCTTTAACAATTTTTCAGCGCCTTCTACATGCTCGGCATTCACGATTTTAGCGATGCGTAAATCCACTTTAGTGAAGTCATCAATACTAATGTAAGCACCTTCATTTGTCGTTACTGTAGTGGCTGCCGCCTTTACTGGTGTTTTTGCTGGTTCTGCTTGTTGGGGTGGTAGGCTATCTTTGTTGGCTTCAGTCATGGCCTCAACACTCTTGGTTTCAATTCGTGTAATAAGGTGTTGGTAGATATCAATGGATTGAGGGAAATGATTCAGATCATCCCATATAAAATCCCTTTCCATGCCGAAAAAATCTTTCGCGATTTTGCAAGCAATTGCAGGCAATACAGGTTGTAATAGAATGGTTAGCGTGTAAAAAGCATGCATAGCTTTGGAACAAATGTCGTGTAGCTCCGTGCGCTTAGATTCGTCCTTTGCTAATGCCCATGGGGCCACATGTGCGATTTCAGCATTTACCTTGTCTGCAATCTCCATTATGTCGCGTAAGGCCTTGGCGTAATTACGACTGTCATAGCTTTCTGCAATCAGGAATCCTTGAGAAACTGCTTTTTCAGATAACGATGCCATACTGGCTTGCAAAAGCTTTCCATCGAAAAATTTATTGATAAAACCTGCTGTACGGCTTGCAATATTGATGTACTTACCCACCAAGTCACTATTAACACGTGCAACAAAATCTTCTAAGTTCAAGTCGATATCTTCCATGCTGCCGTTGAGTTTGGCGGCATAGTAATAACGTAAATATTCCGGATTTTTAATATGGTCTAAGTAACTACGCGCAGTAATAAACGTGCCACGTGATTTACTCATTTTTTCGCCATTAACAGTTAAAAAGCCATGGGCAAATACGCTAGTTGGTTTACGGTGGCCGGAATATTCCAAGGTGGCGGGCCAAAATAACGCATGGAAATAAAGGATGTCTTTACCAATAAAATGATAAAGCTCGGTCGTCGAGTCTTGTTTCCAATACTCATCAAAATCTAAACCATTTTTGGTACATAGATTCTTAAAGCTCGCCATGTAACCAATCGGTGCGTCTAGCCACACATAAAAATACTTACCTGGCGCATCGGGAATTTCAAAGCCAAAATACGGCGCATCACGCGAAATATCCCAATCAGATAATTTATTCTCACCAACTTCGCCCAGCCATTCATTCATCTTGTTGGCAGCTTCACTTTGCAAAGTGCCAGAACGCGTCCATTCTCGCAAAAAGTCGCCACATTCTGAAAGCTTGAAGAAATAATGCTCGGTTTCTTTACGCACTGGCACAGCGCCAGAAACTGCAGAAAACGGATTAATCAATTCGGTTGGATTATAAGTTGCACCACACACTTCACAGCTATCACCATATTGATCTTTAGCATGACATTTAGGACATTCACCTTTAATAAAGCGGTCCGGCAGAAACATATTTTTAACTGGATCAAAAAACTGTTCAATAGTTTTGGTCGCAATTTTATTGTTGGCTTTAAGCGCACGATAGATTGTTTGTGCCAGCTCTTTATTCTCAGGTGAGTTAGTCGAGTGGTAATTATCAAACTCGACTAAAAATTCCGAAAAATCCGCACGATGTTCTGCTTGAACGCGCTCAATTAAAACTTCAGGAGTGATGCCTTCTTTTTCGGCACGCAGCATAATCGGTGTGCCATGTGTATCATCTGCACATACATAATGTACAGTATGACCTTGCATTTTTTGAAATCGTACCCAAATGTCGGTTTGGATATACTCAACTAAATGCCCAAGGTGTATGCTTCCATTAGCATAAGGTAGCGCCGAAGTTACCAGCATTTTTCGTAAGGCTATTTTATTATTTGGTTGGCTGTTTTGCGTCATAAAATCAATACTTTTACATTCTAAAACGCTATTCTAACAAAGACACGCGCGCTCACATAAGTTAAAATCATCTTAATCTCAAATCAGGCAATTATTCACATGGCAATTATAGAATCAGACATTCAAAACGCACTTAAAGAAGTGATTGACCCCAACACAGGCAAAGACTTTGTATCGAGTAAATCAGCAAAAAACATCAAGCTAGATGGCAATAGTGTGTCACTTGATATTGTGCTGAGCTATCCTGCTAAAAGCCAATTTGCACTCATACAAAAACTGATTGAGGCTAAGCTAAAAACATTAGCTGGCATCGGCAATGTCACGGTCAACATTGGTAGTCGCATCGTGTCGCACAGCGTACAGCGCGGTGTACCATTGTTACCAAACGTTAAAAATATTATCGCGATTGCTTCTGGAAAAGGTGGCGTGGGTAAATCAACCACCGCCGTCAACTTGGCGCTAGCACTGGCAGCTGAAGGCGCATCAGTCGGCATTTTAGATGCCGATATCTACGGTCCAAGCCAACCACAGATGCTAGGCATTTCTGGCCGCCCAGATAGTGCAGATGGCAAAAGCATAGAACCGATGGAAGCGCACGGTATACAAGCCATGAGTATTGGATTTTTGGTAGATGTTGATACACCTATGGTATGGCGTGGACCAATGGTAACAGGCGCGTTAGAGCAACTGTTACGTGACACTAAATGGCGTGATTTAGATTACCTGGTGATAGATTTACCGCCAGGTACGGGTGATATTCAACTTACACTTTCACAAAAAGTGCCTGTCACCGGCGCTTTAATTGTGACAACGCCACAAGATATTGCTTTGCTTGATGCACGCCGTGGCTTAAAAATGTTTGAAAAAGTCGGCATCCCGATTTTAGGCATCGTAGAAAACATGAGCACACATATTTGCAGCAATTGCGGACATGAAGAACATATTTTTGGCGCAGGTGGCGCAGTGGCTATGTGCCAAGACTACAAAGTAGATTTACTCGGTAGCTTGCCGCTGGATATTCAAATTAGAGAGCAATCTGATAGCGGCACACCAACCGTGGTAGCTAACCCTGATAGCGAGATTGCAGCCATTTATAAACAGATTGCACGCACTACAGCAGTTAAACTTTCACAATTAGCGCTGGACCATACCAGCAAGTTCCCGAATATTGTGATTCAAAATACATAAGTTTAAGAAGTAAAAAAGCAGTCAATTGGCTGCTTTTTTATTTTATTTGTAATAGTTACGCCAACTTAACTCCAAAACAGTACACATCCACACCGTTCTCAGGCTTGATAAGTGTTGCAGGAATTGAATGACCAGCACGCCATTTGTCCACAGCTTCTTGTTTGCCTGTACCTGTTACTAAAAACATTACTTCGTGTGTATTGTTAAGGCGTTTTGCACTCATCGTCACGCGGTCTGCAGGTGGTTTTGGCGCATGAAACACTGGTACTGCATCTGCAGTATTATCGATCATTTGGTTTGGAAACAGGCTTGCTGTATGGCCATCCTCACCTAAGCCTAAAATAACCAAATCAAAAGTAGGCACGCCTTGTAAAGTTTCTGTATAGGCTTTTGCACCTTCAACATTGCCTAACTCAGTTGGAATATCATGAATTTGGCTTGTAGGAATGGCTACATGATTTAGCCAGGCATCACGCGCCATTTTACTGTTACGTTCCACGTCATCTACTGGCAAACAGCGATCATCATTGTGATACACATGCCAGTTGGCCCAATCCGCCTGCTCTTTGGCTAAAAGCATATACACGTTTTTAGGCGTAGAACCGCCCGCCAGCACGATTAAAAAACTGCCGTGTTGCACAATTGCCTCAGTGGCAGCCTGTAAAATTCGGGTAGTAGCAGCCTGGTTGATTGCATCTTGTGAAGTAAAGCTATGCCAGCGTACCGCGGAGTTGTTAGTCATACGATTACCTTAAAATATGAATTGCTTTAATAATGAAAAATTGCACGAATTATGACATAAATACGGGTTGTTTTTAATAAGCATCGACAATCAGACACTCTGTAAAGAAAGCGGTTTTGTATAGGTGTGCAGTATTTGATATAATGCTGTCATTGTGCAAAATTGTTGTGCAAAACGTGAAATAATTACTATCTGAATTTAGTCTAGCCCAAAAGGCTGACGGCTCACAACCCTCTATAAAAGGTTAATACACAAATGAAATTAGCAATGATTGGTCTTGGCAAAATGGGTGGCAATATGGCAACTCGCTTATTACGTCACAAAATTGAAGTCGTTGGTTTTGATTTTAATGTACAGGTGGTTAACGATATTGCAGCCAAAGAAGGTATGATTCCTTCCACTTCAGTGGCTGATGCAGTAAGCAAACTTGAAGGTCAAAAAATTGTCTGGTTGATGTTGCCATCTGGCGAAATCACTGAAAATCAAATCAAAGACTTAATCCCAATGTTAAGCAAGGGTGACATCATTGTTGATGGCGGTAACTCAAACTATAAACACAGCCAACGTCGTGGCGTTATGTTGGCCGAGCACGATATCGGCTTTATGGATTCTGGCACATCCGGCGGCATTTGGGGCTTAGATAACGGCTACTGCCTAATGGTAGGCGCATCACCTGAAGTTGGTGCAACAATAACGCCAATCTTGCAAGCCTTAGCACCAAACGCTATTGATGGTTGGGCACATGTTGGTCCAGTAGGCTCTGGCCACTTTACTAAAATGATACACAATGGTATTGAGTACGGCATGATGCAAGCAATGGCTGAAGGTCTAGACTTGATCAAAGGTAAAGAAGAGTTTAATTTAGATTTGGCAAAAATTACCGAATTATGGCGCCATGGCTCAGTGGTCCGTAGCTGGCTATTAGATTTAACTGCTGAAGCACTTAAGAACGACCAATCGCTCACGGGCATAGCACCATATGTGTCAGACTCAGGAGAAGGTCGTTGGACTGTAATGGAATCAGTTGAACAAGGTGTGGCTGCACCAGTGCTTACATCAGCACTACAAGCTCGATTCAGAAGTCAAGATGCGTCTGGCTTTAGCTTCAAGCTACTCTCTATGATGCGCAATGGTTTTGGTGGCCACGCTGTTAAAAAGCACTAATTTTAAGTAGCGTAGGTTAAGTAATCAGGAAAAGGCTGCGCTCTAATGGGGCGTAGCCTTTCAGCTTTATAGCGATAAACTTAATCAGCAATATATCAAATAAATCATATAATTCAGCTATTATTAAAGACAAGGTTAGAAAATGACGAAAACTACTGAGCCTAAAAAAATAGACCCCTGCACCCTTGTTTTATTTGGTGCAAGTGGCAATCTATCACGCGTAAAACTCATGCCAGGCTTGTTTCGCTTAGATGCTGCTGGCCGTTTGCCAGAACACATGGCAATTTTATCTGTCGGCCGTGGCGAAGTCTCACGTGAGGCGTGGCTGGCTGACATCAAGGGTATGCTCGATACTAAATTCAAAAATGGCTATGATCAAGAAGTTTTTAAACGCTTTATTGCACGTAACCATTACCATGCAAATTCACCAACAGATCCAAATGCTTTTACCATCATGAAAAATAAGTTAAGCGATGAAAAAGTATTCCCACAAAACATCGCTTATTTCCTCTCTGTGCGCCCTACCGACTTTGCCCCTGTCGTTGAGCAGTTATCAGGCGTAGGCTTGCTGGACGAAAGCAAATACTGGCGCCGTGTATTAATTGAAAAACCATTTGGTACAGACTTACAAAGCGCACAAGACTTGCAAGCAAAAATAACCAAGCATCTTAAGGAAAGTCAGATTTACCGCATCGATCATTACCTTGGTAAATCAGCAATTCAAAACATCATGCTCACACGATTTGCCAATGCGATTTTTGAGCCACTTTGGAATAACACGCATATTGATCATGTGCAAATCACTAACAATGAAACACTGGGCGTAGGTGAGCGGACCACGTTTTACGATGCAACTGGTGCACTGCGCGACATGTTTCAAAGTCACTTATTACAAACTATGGCTTTAGTTGCAATGGAAAAACCGAAAGACTTTACACCTGACAGTATTCGCGCTGAAAAAATTAAGGTCTTAGAATCTATCTGCCCAATCGATTTAAACAACTTCAATAAACAAGTATTTCGTGCACAATACGCAGCAGGTCAGGTTGAAGCTGGCGATGGTCACGCTGAAAAAGTACCTGGTTATTTAGACGAGTTAAAACGTGATGGCGTTGATTCAAGCATCACAGAAACTTATGCTGCAGTTAAATTGTTTATTGACAGCCCTCGCTGGAAAGGCGTGCCTTTCTACGTGCGCACAGGTAAGCGTATGCATGAAGGTAATACTGCAATTGCCATCCGCTTCAAGAAAGCCCCTATTGAATTGAAACAGGGCCAACATCACAACTGGCTCATCATCAACATTCAACCGCAAGAATGCGTGAAAATCGAAATGGAATCTAAGATTCCTGGTTTAGACATCGCAACCCGCACCATGAGTATTAGCGGCTCACAACGTAATCAAGGCGATGAAACTATTGACTCATACGAAACATTGATGTTGAATTTAATGGAAGGCGATCCTTCACAATACCTGCACATCAGCGAAGTGGAAGCACAATGGCGCTTGGTTGATCCAATTGTAAAAACTTGGGCTCAGGACAACAAACCACTACACCAGTACCGCGCTGGTAGCCGCGACCCAAAAGAATCTAAAGTGATTTTTGAACATGAAGATCAATTTTGGCGTTACAGTATTGAGTTAGGTGGCGACAAGCACTAAAAAATTGCAAATAAAAAGCTAATTGTTGCTATTATTTGTGTTCTTGAAAAGCGGGGTTTATGCTCCGCTTTTTTATCTTATTTATTCGGTTAAAGTCAGCACAGTGAGCATTAAACTATGAGTATAAAATCAGACAAATGGATACGCCAAATGGCGGAGCAACACGGCATGATAGAGCCGTTTGAGCCGAATCAAGTCAAGATAAACACTGCTGGTGAACGCATGGTGTCATATGGCACATCCAGCTATGGTTACGATATTCGTTGTAGTTCAGAATTTAAACTGTTTACTAATATTAACAGTACGATTGTTGATCCAAAAAATTTCGACCCAAACTCGTTTGTAGAAGTGAATGCAGATTACTGCATTATTCCACCCAATTCATTCGCATTGGCTCGTACAGTCGAATATTTCCGTATTCCACGCAACGTTCTGACTATTTGCTTAGGCAAATCTACTTATGCACGCTGTGGCATTATCGTCAACGTCACCCCATTCGAGCCAGAATGGGAGGGTTACGTGACTTTAGAGTTTAGTAACACCACCCCTCTACCAGCCAAAATTTACGCTAACGAAGGTTGTGCGCAAGTGCTGTTCTTTGAAGCTGATGCAGATGATGTTTGCGAAACCAGCTATAAAGATCGTGGTGGAAAATATCAAGGCCAAGTTGGCGTTACATTACCCAAAATTTAAGGTTTATAAATGAAATTCCGTTTCCCCGTTGTCATCATTGATGAAGATTTCCGCACTGATAACTCTTCAGGCCTAGGCATACGTGTACTCGCAAAGGCCATTGAGGAAGAAGGCGTTGAGGTGTTAGGTGTAACCAGCTACGGTGATCTCACCTCATTCGCGCAGCAGCAAAGTCGCGCTTCAGCATTCATCCTCTCAATTGATGATGAGGAAATTGTTGAAGAAAAGCTCGAAGCTATTAATCAACTACGTAGCTTCGTGAAAGAAATTCGTTATCGCAACGAAGAAATCCCCATCTTTTTGCATGGGGAAACACGCACTAGTCGCCATATTCCTAATGATGTATTGCGCGAATTACACGGCTTTATTCACATGAATGAAGACACACCCGAATTCGTGGCGCGTTTGATTATCCGTGAAGCTAAAGCCTATTTAGATAGCCTCGCCCCACCTTTCTTTAAAGCACTGACACATTATGCGGCCGATGGCTCCTATTCTTGGCATTGCCCAGGTCACTCTGGTGGCGTGGCGTTTCTAAAATCACCCGTTGGTCAGATGTTCCATCAATTTTTTGGTGAAAATATGTTACGTGCCGACGTTTGTAACGCAGTGGATGAACTTGGTCAATTACTAGACCATACTGGGCCAATTGCCGCATCCGAGCGTAATGCAGCACGGATTTACAATTGTGATCATCTTTATTTTGTCACTAACGGCACTTCTACCAGTAACAAAATTGTATGGAATTCTACTGTTGCGCCTGGTGATATCGTTGTTGTTGACCGCAACTGCCATAAATCGATTTTGCACTCAATTATTATGACAGGAGCCATTCCAGTATTTTTGATGCCAACACGTAATCACTTTGGCATTATCGGCCCTATCCCAAAAAGTGAGTTTGCCTGGGAAAACATTCAGAAAAAAATCACACGCAACCCCTTTGCTACGGATAAAAACGCCAAGCCACGTGTATTGACTATTACGCAATCAACTTACGATGGTGTGATTTACAATGTAGAAGAAATCAAAGAAATGCTCGATGGCAAAATCGATACTCTGCATTTTGATGAGGCTTGGCTACCACATGCCACTTTCCATGATTTTTATGGCGATTACCATGCGATTGGTGCAGACCGTCCACGTTGTAAAGAATCCATGGTGTTTTCAACGCAATCTACGCATAAATTGTTGGCTGGCTTATCTCAAGCTTCGCAAATTTTAGTACAAAACGCGGAAAGCATAGAATTAGACCGTGACGTGTTCAACGAAGCCTACTTGATGCACATGTCAACCAGCCCACAATATTCAATCGTCGCTAGCTGCGACGTAGCTGCAGCGATGATGGAAGCGCCAGGCGGCACCGCATTAGTTGAAGAATCCATTATGGAAGCGTTGGATTTCCGCCGTGCGATGCGCAAGGTGGATGAGGAATGGGGTGCAGACTGGTGGTTTAAAGTGTGGGGGCCAGATGACCTCACAGAAGAAGGCATAGAAGAACGCTCATCTTGGATATTAAAAGCAGGTGAAGCCTGGCATGGTTTTGGCAACTTGGCCGAAGGCTTTAATATGCTGGATCCAATCAAAGCCACTATCATCACTCCTGGCTTGGATATTGATGGCGACTTCTCTGATAAATTCGGTATACCAGCTGCAATTGTCACAAAATACTTGGCGGAACACGGCGTCATTGTCGAAAAAACAGGCCTGTATTCATTCTTTATCATGTTCACCATTGGCATCACCAAAGGTCGCTGGAACACCATGGTAGCAGCTTTGCAACAATTCAAAGATGATTACGACAAAAACCAACCGCTATGGAAAGTATTACCAAATTTTGTGCAACAACAATCGCGTTACGAGAGTATGGGCTTGCGCGATTTATGTACGCAAATTCATGAGGTTTACAAAGCCAATGACGTTGCACGCTTGACTACAGAAATGTATTTATCAGACATGGTACCGGCGATGAAACCAACCGATGCATTTGCTAAAGTAGCGCATCGTAACATAGACAGGGTATTGATTGATGAGCTTGAAGGCCGCATTACTGCCGTGCTGTTAACACCCTATCCGCCAGGTATTCCATTGCTAATTCCAGGTGAGCAATTCAATAAGATTATTGTGAATTACCTTAAATTTGCTCGTGAGTTTAACGAACGTTTTCCTGGTTTTGAAACTGACGTGCATGGCTTGGTGAAAAAAGTCAAAGATGGTAAAGCCATGTATTACGTAGATTGTGTGCAAAATTAATCAATAATTGTTTGCAATCTGCTACTACTCTTGCTAGATTATACGGTAGCAAGTTTGCAGTTTTTTACATGAAACAGAAAATCTAAAAGTATGGATAGCCTATTTATTACAAAATAGGCTTTATTAAAAAGAAGACCGAGGGCTTACTTTGCAAAGTAAGTTTTATTTAAAGTCATTATTTTTCCAATACTTAATACTAGTATGTGGCTTTTTTGTGTGTAATCAAAGCATCGCTGAAGAGTTGAACATACTAATGACTGACCAAGAAGCTTCATTAGCTACTCCAGTCGCATCAAATATCGTCGATGCACCCACTACAAAAAACTCGCTCAAAAACCCTTATTCACTTTTAGTCAATTTAGCTTTAAATGGCCAGAATGCTGACGGCATAAAAAATTATGCCGAAGCCGCCTCTATTTATTGTCATGCCGCACGCGATGGTGAGGCTACTGCACAATTCGCATTAGGCTGGATGTATGCCAATGGTCGTGGTGTAACCAAGGATGAAAACCTCGCCGCATGGCTATTTACAAAAGCCGCTGAACAAGGCAATGTCAGCGCTAAGGAAAGATTAGCTAGCAATGTAGCAGGCAATCCTGCTCTTGCAATTCTGCCACAGTGTATGTTGCCTGACCCACTCCCGCCAGTGGAAATCAATAATCCAACAGTTGAAATCAATGAACCAGAAGCCAAATTTTACTCAAAAGGGCCAATCTTTAAGTTAGTAAATAAGCTCTCACCACACTATCAGATAGAAACTGATTTGGTGATGGCATTTATTACTGTGGAATCTGGATTTAATACACAGGCAACTTCGCAAAAGAATGCACAAGGTTTGATGCAATTAATCCCCGAAACTGCTAAACGTTTTCGTGTAAAAAATGCTTATAATGCTGAAGACAATATTAAAGGTGGAATGGCGTATTTGCAGTGGTTGCTCGCCTATTTTAAAGGCAATATTAAGTTGGTTGCAGCGGCTTATAATTCAGGAGAGCTCACTGTAGAAAAGTATAAGGGCGTGCCACCTTATCCTGAAACGCAAAATTACGTCAAAAGAATTGGCTTACTTTACAAAAAATCTTTTCATCCTTACAAAGCCAATTTTGTCGAAGCTTCGCCAATGTTAGCCACTATAGACAAACAAAACCAGGCTAAACCAAATAAAATAAAACCTTAAATTTTACGTTGATAAGTGACATAGCTAAAAGAAATGTTCTTCCCACTCACAAGCGCTTCGCGTGCCACTTCGTGCCAATTGCTTAAATCAAACTCTGGAAAAAAAGCATCGCCGGCAACATCCAAACTTACCTCAGTCAGATAAATTTTATCCGCCAGTTTAAGTCCTGTCTGATAAAGTTCTGCCCCACCAATTAAAAACACCTCACTATCATCACCACACAAGCTAATAGCTTGCTCCAGCGAATAAGCAATTAAAGCACCTTGTATTTGATAGTTTTTATTACGCGTCACAATGACGGTAGTGCGTCCAGGCAACAAACGTCCAAGCGACTCATAGGTTTTACGCCCCATAATAATGTGATGCCCGATGGTGAGCGCACGAAAGCGTTTGAGATCTTCAGGTAAATGCCAAGGCAAACTATTGTTAATACCAATGACACTATTGTTGGCCATAGCCACGATAATAGAAAGTTTACGCATTTTACAATTATACTAGATGTTTGGCTGGCATTTACTAGACTCATCCATGCGTATGCATTATCCAAGCTCATTTTTAAAGCTACTGCTGATTGGCTTTGCTTTTGCCATTTTTCCGTTATTGCTAGCGTTTGCCAATGCTAATATTGCCTTTGATAAACTCGCGAAACAAAGTCAAATAACCATTGCAAATGCCGTAGCCTCTACACGTGCCAGCCATGTACTGCAAGAACAGTTGCATTTAATGGAACGCAGCATTCGGCAATACTTTGTGTTGCAAGACACGGCTTTACTCAACAACTACAAAATAGCTAACGTAAAGTTAAATGCAAGCATTATGCAACTTGCGCAACTGGCAGGCCAGCCTAGTTCTATACAAGATCCTATTCAGCAACAAAAAATCAAACAGTTTCAGCAACAGGCTGTACAGCTAAACTTATTGGTGTTGAATGCGGTAAAAACAGAGAATAGCCCATTATATTTTTTAAATCAGTTCAACAACCTCACGCAACAGGCTGAGGCCATTATTCAAGAAAATAATCGTGTTATCGATCAGGTGTCATCTCAATTAACCCATACCGCTCAAACAACACAAAAAAACTTACTACTGCAAAGCTTGGTGTTAATTCCATTGGCATTATTGGTCGCTGGCGGCATTACTTATATGCTGGCGCGCCCTATTCATCGCATGGACGCTGCCATTAAATACTTAGGTAAAGAACAATACGAGGTACCCATTGTCATTGATGGCCCGGGTGATTTACGCGTTCTAGGGCAGCGCTTGGATTGGTTGCGCCTAGAACTAAAAGATTTAAACCAGCAGAAACAGCAGTTTTTGCAACATGTTTCACACGAGCTTAAAACACCACTGACCGCCATCAGAGAAGCCACGGAACTGTTGCATGATGGCATTGGTGGCACACTATCCGCACAGCAGACAGAAATTACCTTTATTTTGCGCGACAACAGCCTTAAATTGCAAAAAATGATAGAAAATCTGCTCAATTTCACCAAGCTAGCATCCATACAATCCACATTGCACATGCAACGTTTACACTTACCTGGTGTCATCAATAAAGTGCTTGATGCGCATCATTTAACCATTCGCAGTAAGCAGCTTATTGTAGAAACCAATTTTTCTTCAGATGAAATAATGGCTGACGAGGAAAAGTTGACCATTATTTTAGATAACTTAATTTCTAATGCTGTAAAATATACGCCGCCACATGGGACTATGAAGCTAATCACTTCTCAAGAAAAAAATGGATATGTTATCGAGGTTTCTGATAATGGTCCTGGCTTAAGTGCAAGTGACCAAGCCAAACTATTTAATCCATTTTACCGCGGCGACTCCTCATATAACAGCGTGTTAAGTGGCAGCGGCCTGGGCTTGGCTATTGCAAAAGATTTGGTGATGGCACACGGTGGTAGCATTTCAGTTGTAACACCAACGCAAAGTGTGCCACACCAAGGCGCACACTTTATTGTAACAATTCCCAAATTGGAATCTGCATGAGATTAAGCACTTTTTTTACCTTATTTTGCTGCGTCATTTTGACCTGTGCGTGTACTACCAAAAATAGTGAATTGAAACCTGCAGCTAAGAATAATGGCATTAAACTTGTTCCAGCAAATAGCGAACATGTCATTGAGCTTATTACTTTTTGCGACAGCTACTCAAATTTAACGCCAGAGGCACAAAAAAAAATATTCACTGAAACAAATTTGGCATTGGCTGAAAATAAAAACAATGTGTTGTATCGCATTAAACTGGCAGCAATGCTAGCGCTTCCCAGCAGTCGCCTGCGTGACACGACAAAAGCCCAAACATTATTGCAAGAATTACTACAAGAAAATAAATTAAGTCCTGTGGATTCTGCGTTTACTAGCTTGCTTTATGAGTATGCGTTAGACAATACCAAACAAACCCAAAAAAATCGGGACGATGCCAAGAAACTAGATGCAGCTCAACAAAAAGCCGACACTTTGGAACAGAAACTGAATGATCTGAAAAATATTGAAAAAACCATGAGTGAGCGTGACACTAAGCCTAGCGAGACTAAAAGTATTGAAACCAAGCCTGGTGCGAGGCCATAACTGATGCAAAAAGCTAATATTCTTATTGTTGACGATGACCAAGACATACTTAAACTGATGGGTATGCGGCTTGCTGCGGCTGGCTATATGACAATCAGTGCCAGCAACGGCGCAGAGGCGATGTCGGCAATTGCACTACAGCGACCAGATCTGGTCATTAGTGATTTACGCATGCCAGCAATGGATGGGATGGCCCTGTTAGAGGCTGTGCACAACACTCACCCAACATTACCCGTTATCATATTAACGGCCCATGGATCAATACCAGATGCCGTGCACGCAACGCAGCGTGGCGTATTTGGCTTTTTAACCAAGCCATTTGACAGCCAGGAACTATTGCAGCAAGTTGCGGCGGCACTGCGTTTAAGCGGTAATCAAACAGCATCTCACGATGCCGAGAACGATATCTGGCGCAGCAATATATTGACACGCAGCCCACAAATGGAAAGTTTATTAGGTCAAGCTAAATTGATAGCTGCAACAGATGCCAGTGTATTGATCTATGGAGAAAGTGGCTCTGGTAAAGAGTTGTTAGCTCGTGCGATTCATCTAGCAAGTGCACGTCAAGGCAAGCCTTTTGTCGCAATCAATTGTGGAGCAATACCAGAAAACCTACTTGAGTCTGAATTATTTGGTCACAGCAAAGGCGCATTTACAGGCGCTGTGAATACGCATTTGGGTTTATTTCAAAGTGCAAATGGCGGTACACTATTTTTGGATGAAATTGGTGATATGCCACAAGCGTTACAGGTAAAGGTATTACGTGCATTACAAGAGCGCATTATTCGACCAGTAGGCAGCAATACCGATATTAGCATTGATGTACGACTAATCTCTGCCACTCATCGCAACTTAAATGAGGAAATGCGTATTGGAAATTTTCGCGAAGATTTATTTTACAGAATCAACGTAGTGAGCTTAGAAATTCCTGCATTGGCTAACAGACGTGAAGACATTGGTTTATTAGCCAGTCATTTTCTACAAGTATTTAATAAAAAGTATAAAAAATCGTTACGGAGTTTTGCTCCAGAAGCACTAGAAATCCTAATCTCTGCCGCTTGGCCGGGCAATATCAGACAATTGCAAAACACGATTGAGCAAACAGTAGTGTTGGCTACAACACCCGTGATTACTGCCAGTTTGGTACAAAAAGCGTTACAGAATGATGCAAATACGCTGATTCCTTTTGATGTGGCACGCCACCAATTTGAACATAGCTATCTGGTTAACTTATTGAAAGCCACACAAGGCAATGTAACCTTGGCAGCTAAACTGGCACAACGTAACCGCACAGAATTTTATCGACTTTTGGAGCGCCATCACATTCAAGCCAATACTTTTAAGAACCAATCCTCCTAAATAATCAGCACTACCATTCCATTAATCCAATTAGTCGCTTATCGGCGACAAATTATCTTCTTTAATTTCAATGTGTTAGCTTTCAAGCCTCTTTTAATGTCGCTGAATGGCGACATTAAAAGAGGCTTGCTTAAAGCAAGGAATAATCTAACTACATGATTTATAAGCATAAAAGTGATATGGCACGATATTAGCTACATACTCTATGTAACACTACACACGTGAGTGAAACACTTTTTAATCTGTATTTAGGAGTTAACAATGGAATTCAATTTTTCAATGAACAAAATAATCCCAATCAGCGCAAGCGCCATCGCAATTTTTTTTATGGCAAGCCTGAGCACATCTGCACTGGCTGATAATAAAGCAGCATTAAAGGATGCGATTGCTAATGAAGGACAAGTTAAAGACGCTAAAGTTGTGGATGCTAAACTGCCAGCTATAAAATTAGCTGATAGCAAAGCCTTAGACAGTAAAACAAAAGCACCTGTAGATGTAGACTTCAAAAAACTAGACGTAAATAGCGACGGGAAAATCTCATTAAAGGAAGCAGCTAAAGATAAGGCATTAGCTGTGCAGTTTGATGCGGCTGATACAAATCACGATGGCATGCTGTCAGAAGAAGAGTACGCCAATTACAAAACAATTGCAGCTGTGAAATCTAGTGAAAGCGCACCAATGCCAGCGGTCAACTAAACCCATTTAGATGATTTAACCCCCTTTTACCCTCCTGCAATTTATCCCCCATAGGTTGCAGGTTTAAGCCACTTTTCCCGTTTAAAGTGGCTTTTTTTTATTTATACGGCAACTAAGCCTTTAATGGCAGGATATGGATTATAATTTTCTAGAGTGAAATCTTCAAACTTGAATTGGAAAATATCGTTTACTGCTGGGTTGATGGCCATTTTGGGAAGCGTTTTTGGAGTACGTGAAAGCTGTTCGTTCACTTGTTCCAAGTGATTAGTATAGATATGCGCATCACCCAAGGTATGCACAAAGTCACCCAATTTTAAGCCGCACACCTGCGCTACCATCATCGTGAGTAGCGCATAAGAAGCAATATTAAACGGTACGCCTAGAAAAATATCCGCACTACGCTGGTAAAGTTGGCAACTTAATTTGCCATCAGCCACATAGAACTGAAAAAACGCATGGCAAGGTGGTAGTTTCATTTGGTCGACATCGGCCACGTTCCATGCT
The DNA here is from genome assembly GCA_043758775.1 of Methylophilaceae bacterium. Taxonomy (GTDB): domain Bacteria; phylum Pseudomonadota; class Gammaproteobacteria; order Burkholderiales; family Methylophilaceae; genus JACMMS01. The sequence continues at coordinate 6,894 of JAYVMU010000032.1, read as the reverse complement.
GAAACAATCAGCCGACGTGAGTCTGGTGTAATTTTGATTGCATTAATGACCTGTGTAATCTGGTCGATATGTGAGCCATCAGGCTTAGGCCAATTGCGCCATTGATAGCCGTAAACTGGGCCTAGATTACCCTGCTCATCTGCCCACTCATCCCAAATACGCACATTATGTTCTTTAAGATAGGCAATATTGGTACTACCTTGCAAGAACCATAAAAGCTCATGAATAATGGATTTTAGATGGACTTTTTTAGTCGTGAGTAATGGAAAACCCTCCGCCAAATTAAAACGCATTTGATAGCCAAAGACGCTTTTAGTGCCTGTGCCAGTGCGGTCAGTCTTCACATTGCCATGTGCTAATACATGGCGCACTAAATCCAGATAGACCTGCATACAGTTAGCTCCTAAGCTGTTTTATTGACAATGTATTGCTTAATTGCCGTTACATCAAAGTCCATCACCTCAAAACGCTGCGGCAAATCTTCCAAACCATTTAAGGAATCTGGGCGTGCGGGTTGAGTACCTAATGCCTCAACGATTGCATCTTCAAATTTAACAGCTAATGCTGTTTCTAAGACAAGCATAGGAATACTGTCGTCGCGCTGTTCTAGTGCGACTTTTAGGCCATCTGCGGTATGCGTATCAATAGTGACACCGTACTTGCTATGCGCTGCGCGAATAGTCTGCATACGATTCTCGTGGTTGCTACTGCCTGATATAAAACCATAACTCGCTACTTTTGCAAAATAGCCACTTATATTCAAATCAAAAGCGCCACCGTTATCAACTTTGCTCCATAATTCACGAACCTTCACCGCATTACGGTCAACAAGGTCGAACACAAAACGTTCGAAGTTTGAAGCTTTGCTGATATCCATAGACGGGCTAGAGGTATGGTAGGTATTGGCTGAACCACGTGGGCGATACACACCGGTTTTAAAGAATTCGTCCAGCACGTCATTCTCATTGGTTGCCACGACTAATTTGTCTATCGGCAGGCCCATCATGCGCGCAATATGACCAGCGCAAACATTGCCAAAATTACCACTTGGCACAGCAAAACTGACCTTTTCACGGTTATCCTGGGTAACCGCTAAATAGCCTTTAAAGTAGTACACCACTTGCGCAATGATGCGGCCCCAATTGATGGAATTGACCGCACCGATTTTGTACTGTGCTTTAAAAGTATGATCATTTGATACGGCTTTGACCATATCCTGACAATCATCAAATACGCCTTTTACCGCGATATTATGTATGTTTAAGTCTGCTAGGCTGAACATTTGCGCAGTTTGGAAACGGCTCATTTTTTTATGTGGCGACAGCATAAACACGCTGATACCCTTTTTGCCGCGCATGGCATACTCTGCCGCTGAGCCGGTATCGCCGGAGGTTGCACCTAAAATATTGGTGGTTTCACCCGTCTTTGCCAGCACATACTCAAACAGATTGCCTAGTAACTGCATCGCCATATCTTTAAACGCCAGTGTCGGACCATTGGATAGCGATAGCAAATACAAGTTATCTTCTAGCTTAAGCGTAGGCGTGATGTCTTCCGCGTTTTGATTGTCACGTGTATAGCAATACACATCGGCACGGTAGGTTTTATCGATAATCGCTTTCAAACCAGCCGCAGGAATATCACTTTCATCAATTAAGCGACTCAAAATTGCAAAAGTTAATTCGCGATAATTCATGCCACGCATCGCGGTTAAATCCGCATCGTTAAACTGCGGATAACTTTCTGGCAGATATAAGCCACCATCTGGCGCTAAACCACCCAATAAGATTTCGCTAAAACTTAATGCGGGCGATTGCCCGCGCGTACTAATATATTTCATCTTTTAATTCACAACCTATATGCGCTAAACTTACCTACTGAGTTCTTCCATGCGAATTTTGGTGACACTGCCAGCAATCGCATCCAATGCTTCAATCGCCCTGATCGCAGCGTCCATATTCTTTTCAACTGTAATATGCGTCAATATCACGATATCCGCTTCAGTCTCATTATCATCTGGCTCTTTTTGCATCATGGCATCAATTGAGATATTAGCGTCGCCCAAAATTTTCGTGACATTCGCCAACACACCAGGTTTGTCCATTGCACGCAAACGTAGGTAATAGGCGCTGCTGATTTCAGAAATAGGTAAAATTGGCAAATGCGTGATTTGGTCTGGCTGGAATGCCAAATAGGGTACACGCTGTTCTGCCATTGCATTGTGCAAACGTGCAACATCCATTAAATCTGCCACCACGGCACTAGCCGTAGGCTCAGCACCAGCACCAGCACCATAATACAGCGTTGGGCCAACGGCATCACCCTTCACCACGACAGCATTCATGGCGCCATTCACATTGGCGATTAAACGTTTTTCAGGAATTAACGTAGGGTGTACACGCAACTCCACACCATTGCCATTACGTTTGCTAATGCCAAGCAATTTCACGCGATAGCCTAGTTCTTCAGCGTACTTAATATCTTTTGTCGTGAGCTTGGTAATACCTTCAGTGTAAGCACTTTCAAACTGCATCGGAATACCAAATGCAATGGCTGACATAATCGTCAGTTTATGTGCCGCATCAATGCCTTCCACGTCAAACATAGGGTCCGCTTCGGCATAGCCTAAACGTTGCGCTTCGCCTAAGACATCAGCAAAAGCCAAGCCTTTTTCGCGCATTTCAGTCAGAATAAAATTAGTCGTGCCATTAATAATACCCGCCACCCATTCAATGCGGTTTGCACCCAAACCCTCACGTAGCGCTTTGATAATCGGTATTCCACCAGCTACAGCAGCTTCAAAAGCCACCATGACATTGGCTTTTTGTGCAGCGGCAAAAATCTCATTGCCATGCAAAGCAATCAGCGCTTTGTTAGCAGTCACCACATGTTTGCCGTTAGCAATCGCTTTTAGCACGAGTTCTTTAGCTAAAGTGTAGCCACCAATGAGCTCAACCACCACATCGATATCAGGATTGTTGACTACAGCAAATGCATCATCCGTTACTATTATGGCCTTACCTGCTGTCACTTCGGCTGCGTGTGCGATATTACGATCTGCCACGTGCGTGATTTTGATAGCGTAACCTGTACGGCGGCTGATTTCATCCGCATTACGATCCAGCACCGTGAAAGTACCGCCACCCACGGTGCCGATACCCAACAAACCTACTTTTAATAACTTCATGACAACTTTTTCCTGAAACAAAAAGAAGGAATATGCATTCCTTCACGAAAATAAAAAGCATGTGCACGTGTGCGTTGTGTCCCAGAATCTAGAGTCAACACATCGCAATTGTGTTGCCGAGCCAGTAACTCCAAGTTTGCCAACAACGCTTTACCAATACCTTGTGAACGATGTAATGCATCCGTCACCAAATCATCGACATAAAATTGATGACCTTCATAAGTGTTCACGATGACACGCCAGATGGCAACTCCGACCACTTGCTCATCATTGATAGCAACACTCATGCGCGCACCATTTGCAAATACCTGGCTAAGCTGTGCCGCATAGTCACTGGATAGCTCCGTACGCAATTGTCTGTGCACAGACTCTGCACGTGCCAGCCAATCGGGTTGTACGATTTTGCCAGTATTATCGGTAATCTCAATGAACTGCAGCATGCATCAGGCTACGGCTTGTATTTTTAATGCATTTTTTTTACGATAACTCTCTAAAAAACGTGCAATGCGTTTAATAGCCTCCGTTAAATCATCTACATTCGGTAAAAACACCACTCTAAAATGATCGGTGAGCTTCCAGTTAAAACCTGTACCCTGCACTAACAAGACTTTTTCTTCTAGCAATAACTCTAAAATAAATTGCTGATCATCCTCAATCGGGTACATCGCAGGGTCTAGTTTAGGGAATAAGTACATCGCAGCGGCGGGCTTATAGCAAGTTACACCGGGGATTGCTGTGAGCATCTCATATGCCAAATCACGCTGTTTACAGAGTCTGCCTTCTGGTGCAACTAAATCATTGATGCTTTGATAGCCACCCAGCGCTGTTTGTATGGCTAATTGACCAGGCACATTGGCACACAAGCGCATGCTGGCTAACATATTAAGACCTTCGATGTAATCTTTGGCGTGTTTTTTCTCACCTGACACTATTAGCCAACCTGAGCGATAACCGCAGGTGCGATAGTTTTTAGATAAGCCATTGAATGTAACAAATAAGATATCGTCAGCTAATGAAGCAATCGACGTATGTGTGTTACCGTCATACAACACCTTATCGTAAATTTCATCGGCAAAAATTACCAAGCCATGATGACGCGCAATCTCAATAATGCCGCGCAAAGTGTCATCCGGATATAAAGCGCCAGTTGGATTATTCGGATTAATAATCACAATACCACGCGTATTGGCTGTGATTTTCGATTCCATATCGTTTAAGTCTGGCAACCAGCCAGATTTCTCGTCACATGCATAATGCCGCGCACTGCCACCAGCCAGCGTCACTGCTGCGGTCCATAATGGATAGTCAGGCATGGGCACTAATACTTGGTCGCCATTATTTAACAAGGCTTGCATCGCCATGACAATCAGCTCGGATACGCCATTGCCGATGATGATGTCATCAACATCTACCCCGGCAATATTCTTTTGCTGCGTGTAATGCATTATAGCTTTACGCGCAGCAAATAAACCTTTGCTATCGGTGTAGCCAGAAGCTTCGCCCAAATTGCGAATGACATCTTGCAGAATTTCTTCCGGTGCTAAAAAGCCAAATGGTGCCGGGTTGCCAATATTGAGCTTGATAATACGCTGGCCTTCGTCTTCCATCTGCCGCGCGCGCTGCAACACTGGGCCACGGATATCGTAGCAAACGTTGCTGAGCTTGGTCGATTTGAGTAAGGTTTCCATAAGTTGCACACGTAAAAACGCAGATTTAAGTAAAGGGTGAATTCTACCTTGTGACAGCCACCTAGAGCAATGTAAACGCTACATTCTAAGTGTTTGAATTATCAATTGGATTAATGTATTTTGTGATACGTGCGACCTGCAACTATGTGATAAATAAAAAGACAAGGCAAACTAAAGCCGATCAATATATGCGCAACACTGGCACTGACGGATAAATGTTCACCTAAGTAGTAAATACCAATCCCTGTTAATACGAGTGCTAGCAGTGTAAACACCATACTAAGACCGCTTCTGATATTCTTGTGATGACGCCAGCCAATACGCATATGCACGCTCCATAGCGCACCCAATTGCGCAGAGACAAAGAACCCAACCAGCACATGTAATGCCACCACCCACAGGCGTATAGCTTCTGGAAAATACCAGGCAATATTCCATTCCAAGCGGAATACCAGTGCATTAGGCGTTAGCAACAATCCACTAATAATGAGTGAAGTGAAACTAACAATCAATATGCGGTAAAACCAGCTAGGATAGCCTCTCATCAAAACGTCACCTGTTGCAGATAAACCATCTTGCCACCTAATTGACTAACAATATCATCTCTATCATGTTCATTGGCTAAACTGGCAACTTTAGTTAAGGCATCGGCACGCCAGGCAAAATGCGACATCACACTCCATATGCCCAATGCTGGTATAGCGCGCTCACCCACTATCCTGCCAGGGAAATTAGCATCGCATTCCACGCCCACATGCGAGCTAGCCAACGCTGCATTTTGCAGACTTCCCAGAGCAGTAAAACTACCGTCGAGCTCGCGACGTTGCACGGGCAATGTCATGTTCCCATACACACGCAAATCACCCCCGGCATTTACCCAGCCAGAAGCAACACCATGGCGCTTCATCACGGCAATAGCACAATCCACTGCATAACCTTTAGCAATTCCATCTAATGTAATTTTCACGTTTCTGTTCAGCTTAACCTGGCCATTTTTAATTTCAATATCACCTGCACGACCACTGGGCGCTGCATGGCCACCATGATTAGGTAAAACACCACTATCAACCATCATACCGCCCACTGTACAGTTAAATAATCCCTCACTGCTTATCATCATACCTCTGGCTAAACGCAATACGCGTATGGTGTGATTATGTACGTTAATGAAAGCACCATGCGCTTGATTAAGTCGAGTTAACTCGCTATTCAATTCATGAAAACTAAGTAAATCGTGAATTGTTTGAATGACAAAGAATGCAGCATTAATGGCTTGTTCTATATTGGCATGACTGTGACCAGTGTCGGCTCCGATCTCAACAAACGTACCAAGTACTGGACGCATGCGCCTGACATAAGTCTGACCAACACTACTCACGCAGATTAAGTACTTTTTGTATCACCAAAACGCGCTTAACACCATCCATAACGTTGCGGCTAGACAGCGTACCACCACTATTATTCGGTACATCAACATCCAGTTTAAACGGATCAGCCAAAGTTTTGCCAACAAAGGTTTTGCGCCAGCTGGCATCACGCACTTGACCACCATGCGTTTCACGATAACTCATAATCTCTATACCAACCACATGTCCGTCTGGCGTAAAACCGACGCCATAGGTAATAAACTCATGCTTACCTATCACGTCATCTACTGCAAACCAGCCTATGGTTTTACCCTCTTTCACTGCACGCCATATTTGCTGTGTATCCCAACGCTGACGCAGACCAGATAACTCTTTAATTTTATCTTTTTGTGCATCAGTGAAAATCGCTGGGCGCGTTTCAAATGAGTCAGCATCAGGGAAAATAGCTTTTTGCGCTTGCTGAGCTGTCATGTAATCTGCCGCATAAGCAGGCATTACAATCGCAGCGACCGGCAACATCCATAAGCTGTGTACACTTCTCATATTAATTTTCTGAGACCTTTGCACGAAGCGCTTTTACTAAAGCCATATTAAATTGGCTGCATTTTTGTTTAAAAAGTGCTCAATTTGATATTCACGACTAAGTGTTAAG
>JAYVMU010000031.1:0-9654 GCA_043758775.1 Methylophilaceae bacterium | reverse complement strand
GATTTTCCCACTACAGTAAAACTTATTAATACCCATTAAAGCCCCTCACGCCCCTATTTAAGAAACCACACCAGCTAAGCTAGGGTTGCTTAGTGTTCGTCCCGGCGGGCTAGGTGTGGCTAAAGCTAGAATTTAGGGGACTTAAAGCCCTCTTGCAAGCCTATCCACTTCACTTGCTAGATCAGCGCAAGCCCATAAATAATTACCTTTAATAGTGTCGTTCATTCCCCCAAAACTCTCATATCCGCTGCCATAAATCATAGAAAGCATTGCCGATAATTTTGCTGTGTTCTGTGTTAGCTCATCAATAACATTTAGATTATTTCTAATTGGCTTAGATGAATGTTCACTGTTTTCCATAACTTATTCCTTCAATATTTAAGCTGTTTTGAGTGGTATTACTTTTGCACCCGCTTTTAATTCATCTAAATAATCAGCCCACGCTTGCATCATGGCTTTTCGTTGCTCTAAAAACTTAGTGCGATTGTAAGCACTGCCTAATGCATCGGGGACTTTGTGGGCTAATTGATGTTCAATAATTGCGGGTTCTATGTTTAGGCGTTCGTGCAATATGGTGCGCGCCATTGCCCTAAACCCATGCGCTGTAATGTCTTTTTGAGTGTCGTAACCCATACGCTGTAAGGCTGCATTGATAGCCGCTGCACTCATGGGCTTTTTAGGGTCATGCCCACCTTGAAAAACAAACTCGCCATGCCCTGTTAATGGTTTCATTTCAGCAAATAATTTAGCCGCCTGTGTTGATAAAGGGACTAAGTGCATAGTGTTAGTTTTACTCACACGATAACGCCACTCAAGAGAGTTTAGGTCTATATCTGCCCATTTAGCCGTTCTAAGCTCGCTAGGTCGCGTAAAGACTAATGGTGATAGCTTCAAGGCTGTTTGTACGGTAAGCGATCCTGTAAAGCCATCTATTGCACGCAAAAGCTCAGCAATCTCTTTAGGCTCAGTAAATGCAGCCATATGTTTTACTACCGTGGCAGGTAACGCCCCTCTTAAGTCAACGGTAGGATCACGTAATGCCCTACCTGTTTGTACAGCATGGCGAAATATTTGGCTGGTGGCTTGTAAAGTACGATGTGCGGTTTCGAGTTTATTCAAGCTCTCTACACGCTTAATCACTTCTAAAATCTGTGGGGCTGTTATTTCTGATATTGGCTTGCTGCCTAGCCACGGGAATATATAGTTTTCCAAACGTCTAATAGTGCGCTCTTTATGTGAAGCTGATTTATTGGTGAAGTAACTTATCGCCCATTCACGCGCTACCACTTCAAAGCTATTAACAAGTACACCTGTTTTAGTAACTTTAGCGGCTTTTCTGTTTTCGCTAGGGTTAATACCACTAGCAATCATTTCATGAGTGCTAGTGGCCTGCTTTTCAGCATTGCTTAGTGATACTTCGGGATAACGCCCGAACGAAAGATTATTTTCTTTGCCTTCAAACTGGTAACGCATAACCCAATACTTTGAGCTATCGGGTTTAACAAGTAAAAACAAGCCTCGCCCTGCAGCTACCCTAAAAGGCTTTTCTTTGGGCTTGGTATTTTTAATCTGAATATCCGTTAAACGTACAGCCAGCTTTGGCATATTAAATAATCCGCTTTCAGTTTTATTGGGTACGCGCTTCTAAAAATGTGTACGTACCCAATAATGTACCCAATAAAACATGATATGTAAAGATACGATAAGCAACTGCAATAGGCGTAAAAAAAGCCTAGAGGGTTTAATTTACTAGGCTTTTGATACTTTTTGATACTAGGTGAAACACTTAAATGGTGGAGCTGGGGGGAATCGAACCCCCGTCCGCAAGCCCTCCACAGACAGTTCTACATACTTAGCCTGGTTGTTTGATTTAATCTTGCATGCACCAACCGACAAGCGACTACAAGACGAGTTACCTTAAGGTTAATGAGGTGCTAAGTAACCCAGCACAACACGTATCCCGTGTATATGACACTGCGATGGTTTTAAGGCCATCCACCCCACGGGAGAAGTGGTGCAGCGTCCAACCGGTCTTAAGCGGCTAGAGAGTAAGTTTCGTCGTTTGCGACTATACTTGTTCAGCTGTATTTACGAGGTAATCTGAGCCTCGGTATGCCCTGCACTGCTTTGTAACCCACGTCGAAACCTGGTCAGCCCCAAACAGAACCTTAATTATACGCCTTTAAAACTTTAGTAAAACTATTTGTTATGCGAGCGCATAATTCGGCCTTTTTCACGTTCCCAGTCTTTTTCTTTTTCAGAGTCACGTTTATCGTGTTGTTTTTTACCTTTTGCCAAGCCAATTTGGACTTTGATACGGCCTTTTAAAAAGTGTAAATCCAACGGCACCAGCGTATAACCTGCGCGCTCGACTTTACCAATTAATTTAGCAATTTCTACATTATGCAACAATAGTTTACGTGTGCGAATTGCATCTGGACGTATATGCGTAGAAGCTGCACCTAAAGGCGTAACATGACAACCAATCAGATAAATCTCACCACATTGAATAATGACGTAAGCTTCTTTAATATTGGCACGATTATCACGAATAGCTTTTACTTCCCAACCTTCGAGAACTATACCTGCTTCATATTTATCTTCGATAAAATAATCGTGAAAGGCTTTTTTATTTTGCGCGATGCTCATTATGTGTGGCGAATAGCTTAAAATGGTTATTTTACGCTAGAAATAATTCGTAAATGAATGTTGTTGAAAAAACAGTCTTAGTCATGCACTCCGCAGAGCAAATGTATGCACTAGTAGATACGGTTGAAAACTACCCGCAATTTTTGCCATGGTGTGGCGGTGTGGATTTAATTGAGCGTGATGAAAGCAAAACAGTCGCTACGCTGCATATTGCTTTTCATGGTATCAAGCAGAATTTCACTACCGAGAATCATAAAACTTTCCCCAATTTAATGGTAATTAAACTAAGAAATGGCCCATTTAAATATTTGGAAGGTGATTGGCAGTTTATTCGCTTATCAGACGAAGCCTGTAAAATTGTGTTTCGACTCAATTACGAATTTGCCAATGTATTTTTAGAAAAATTAATCGCACCTGTATTTAGCCATATTAGCAATACGTTTGTAGATGGCTTTGTAGCGCGTGCAGATAAAGTGTACGTCTGATGCTATGCAAAAACCATACCGAATCGAACCAACATGCCCAATAACATCACTGTAGAAGTAGCTTATGCGCTACCACATGAGCAAATTATTATTCCGGTTAATGTTGCACCTAACACAACGGCAGAGGCGGCAGTTATGGCTTCTAATATCTTGGTTAAATTTCCAGAAATTGATTTAAATGTAAACAAAATTGGCTTGTTTGGCAAGCTTACGAAATTGGATACTCCTCTACGCCATCTGGACCGCGTGGAAATTTACCGCCCGCTCATTGCTGACCCGAAAGAGGTGCGTCGCCAGCGCGCAGCTGATGGTAAAGTGATGAAAAAAGGCGGTGGCGAACTGGCTGAATAACTTAATTTAAGCATTAAACTTCACCTTCACCTAACAAGGCTACTGAAGACGAACTGTACTAATCATCAATATGAAACTTTAATCTCATTCATTTCCTAATACTAAGGAACGGCTATGGATTTACAGACTTACGGCTCTAAACCACTAGACTTCAACAGTACAGACTATACGCCAGCGGCCCTTAATGCTGGGGTTAGTCGACGTGATTTTATAACGACATCACTCGCAGTAGGTTTTGCCTTAGCTTCACATGCTTTACTAGCACAAGCTATTACTACGGATTTACAAGGTCTGATTGCTGGTGAAGTTAAGATTCCTGTTACGGATGGCAGTATTCCAGCTTATCAAGCGATGCCTAGCACGGGCACAAATTTTCCGGTAATTTTGGTTATTCAGGAAATTTTTGGCGTGCATGAGCATATTAAGGATATGTGCCGTCGCTACGCAAAAATGGGCTACCTAGCCATTGCACCAGAGCTTTTTGCGCGGCAAGGCGATGTTTCAAAAATGACAGATATTGGTGAAATTTTAAGCAAGGTAGTGAGTAAAGTACCCGATGAGCAAGTATTCTCCGATCTAAACGCAACAGTTGCTTTCGCAAAAACCAGCAAAAAAGGTAACACCGAGAAATTAGGGCTGGTGGGTTATTGTTGGGGTGGCCGCACGGTCTGGCTGTACGCTGCGCACAACCCATCGGTAAAAGCGGGGGTGGCTTACTATGGCTTGCTTAACGGGATGAAATCTGACATTAAAGCGAATGACCCCGTCGATATTGCACACAACTTAAAAGTGCCAGTGTTAGGCTTATATGCGGGTACCGATGCGTTTATCAAACCCAATGTGATTGAACAAATGCAGGCTGAACTTGAAAAATCAGGCAGCAAATCAGAAATTGTCGTGTTTCCAAACGTGAGCCACGGCTTTAATGCAGACTACCGCTCTAGCTATAACAAAACAGCGGCTGATTATGCGCAAAAACTAGCCAATGACTGGCTCAAAAACCACGGTGTTTAATTATTAACCTATTAAAGCTGATAAAGGAAAAGTCATGAAAATAGCAAAACCACTTTTACTAAGTATTGCGGTAATCGCACTCAACGTTGCAAACGTTTACGCAGAAGATACATCAACGAATAACAAGCCAGTAGTAGAGCAACTCGTTGACACGTTGACCAAGCTATCTGGTGGCCCACATGCCGGCTACCGTGCCAACCACGCTAAAGGCATTGTGACCACAGGCGAATTTACACCAGTCACAACTGCCGCCAGCATCACCAAAGCCAGTTTTATGAATGGCAAAACAATCCCAGTGGTTGTGCGTTTTTCAGATACGACTGGTGTACCGAACATTCCCGATGCGGATGGTAATGCATTTCCTAAAGGTATGGCCATTCGTTATCAATTACCTGATGGCGCTTACAGCGACATGGTGCTTATTTCAGTCAATGGCTTCCCTGCAGCCACGCCGGAAGACTTTCTAGGCTTACTCAATGCCATAGCCGCAAGTGGTCCAGAGGCGCCAAAACCTAGCCCTGTTGAGCAATTTTTAGACTCACATCCAGCTGCATTAAAGTTTGTTAAAACGCCAAAACCAGCGCCAGCCAGCTTTGCTACACAAGCATTTTATGGCGTGAATGCATTTAAATTCACTAATGCAAAAGGTGAAGTTAACTATGGTCGCTACCTTATTGAGCCAGTCAATGGTCAGCAATTTTTAAGCAAGGACGACACAGCAAAAGCTGCGCCTAATTATTTGATGGATGAATTACCTAGCCGTTTAAAAACTGAAACAGCGAAATATCATATTTCAGTGCAAGTGGCAGAAAAAGAGGATGTTGTGAATGATGCAACAATTACCTGGCCAGAAACGAGAAAAGTGGTAGAACTCGGCACCTTAGCGATTAAGGCGATTAAAGCAGATGGCGTAAAATTTGAAAAAGCTACTATGTTTAATCCACTCGCGTTGGTGGATGGCATTGAAGCTAGCGATGACCCGATTTTGCTGGCAAGACCCAGTGCATATGCTGTGAGCTATGGTCGTCGTTTAGCTAATCCATAAATGAAGATGCAAGAAAAAACTTGAATACTTATGTGACTAGATTAAACAGTGTATTGAATTTCAATTGTAGAAAAGGGGCTTTCGCCCCTTTTCTACAATAATTAGATAGAGTTAACTAATTACAATTCGCATCAACATCTTTTTGTGCTTGAGCTTTAGCGTCATTAATCGCTTTATCGTCCATATAATTGCGCTCACCCGTTTCGCTAGCTTTATAAATGCGACCACCTTGCGTATAGGTGGCTAGATTTGATTTTGCTGCTTTACAGTTAGCTTCTCTTTCTTTATCTTGGGCGTCTTTAACTTCTTTATTCTTTTTCTCTTGTTCAGCTGTTTGTTGTCGTTTTAGCGCAGCCTGATCTCTATTCTGTGCATTTTGTTCTGCGTTTGTAACCACGGGTGACAGAGGTGCAACTCCAGTAGGTTGAGTAGCTTTTTTGCCAATCAGCACTTGCTTAACGCTGGATGGTGGCGCTACATCAGAATAAACCCAGTTACCGTTAGCATCTTTGTATTTATGCACCTCTGCATTAGCAGCGAGAGGCAAGGTGACTAACAAAGTGATTAAAATTGACAATCTCATAGCACCACTCCTAAAAACGTTTCACTTATCATACATTAGTACTATATTTTTATGAAGACTAGAATAGTCCTAGCAAAACCCCGTATTGTTTAATTAATAAATAGATTGAAGAATCCTATCAAATACTTATGTACCGAGCAAATCTACAACACCTTATTTCAAGCTACATAAACAAACAATATAGTGAGCATACTCTTCAGTTAAGTTTGCTCACTGCGCAATAGCAATAAGCAGCACAAATCGGTATAATCTTGTTTTGCGCGAAAAGGTTATTAAAATGCGTTTGTTGCAACAAGCCCTCACTTTTGATGATGTTTTATTAGTTCCTGCACATTCCAACGTGCTGCCTCGTGAAGTAAACCTTACGAGCCAACTGACTCGTGGCATTCAGCTCAACATCCCTTTAGTTTCCGCCGCCATGGATACAGTGACCGAAGCTCCACTAGCGATTGCACTGGCCCAAGAAGGTGGCATGGGCATCATCCACAAGAACATGACGCCGATTAAACAAGCTGCACATGTTTCACGTGTTAAGCGTTTTGAATCGGGTATTGTGCATGATCCAATTACCATTCAAAGCCACATGACGGTACGTGATGTGATTGAACTCACGCAACTGCACAAAATTTCTGGATTACCAGTGGTTGATAATGGCAAAGTGGTGGGTATTGTAACTAACCGCGATTTACGCTTTGAGACAAACTTAGATCAACCAATCAAAAACATCATGACACCCCGCAATCGTTTGGTGACGATTAAAGAAGGTGCACCACGTGAACAAGCTATTGCGCTATTGCATCAACACCGTTTAGAGCGCGTGCTAGTGATTGATGACCATGACACACTTAAAGGCTTAATTACCGTTAAAGATATTCAAAAATCCAGCGACCATCCACTTGCCTGTAAAGATACTAAAGGTCGCTTACGTGTAGGTGCGGCGGTTGGCGTTGGCGCAGATACGGAAGAACGCGTCTACGCACTCGCTGATGCTGGTGTAGATGTCATCGTCGTAGATACAGCACACGGCCACTCACAAGGCGTGTTAGACCGTGTTACCTGGGTAAAAAAACATTTTCCACATATACAGGTCATTGGCGGCAACATTGCTACCGCTTCTGCAGCATTAGCATTGGTTGATGCTGGGGCAGATGGTGTAAAAGTTGGTATTGGCCCTGGCTCAATCTGCACCACGCGTATTGTTGCAGGGGTGGGCGTGCCACAAATCAGCGCGATTGCTAATGTAGAAGAAGCTTTGCGCGGCACAGGCGTACCGTTTATTGCTGATGGCGGTATTCGCTTTTCTGGTGACATTTCCAAAGCCATTGCAGCGGGTGCTTACAGCGTGATGCTGGGCGGCATGTTTGCTGGTACTGAAGAAGCACCAGGTGAAATCGAGCTTTTCCAAGGCCGTTCATATAAATCTTATCGTGGCATGGGTTCAATCGGCGCCATGCAAAAAGGTTCTAGCGATCGCTATTTCCAAGATAATAACGGCAATGCCGACAAATTAGTACCAGAAGGCATTGAAGGCCGCGTGCCTTACAAAGGCAGTGTGCTCGCCGTCATCCATCAACTCATGGGTGGCTTGCGTGCCTCTATGGGTTATGTCGGCGCGAGTAACATCAATGAAATGCGCGAGAAAGCTGAGTTTGTGCAAATCACTTCAGCGGGCATGCGTGAATCGCATGTGCATGATGTGCAAATTACCAAGGAAGCACCTAATTATCGCGTTGACTAACGTTTAACTAACATTGATCGGGCAAACAACTTTAATACTAAATTAAAGCGGTTTGCCCTTAATGTTTTAATAGCACCCGTATTTAATGACCCTAATATTTTTTTGACTCTACATAAATGTCCAATTCAAAAATCCTAATTCTCGACTTCGGCTCACAAGTCACTCAACTCATAGCACGTCGTGTACGCGAAGCGCATGTATACTGCGAGATTCATCCATGCGATGTATCGGATGAGTTTGTACGTCACTTTGGCGCAGATGGCATTATTCTTTCAGGCAGTCACGCCAGTGTTTATGAGGAAGAAACCGATAAAGCACCACAAGCTGTATTTGAACTAGGTGTGCCAGTATTAGGCATTTGCTATGGCATGCAAACCATGGCGCAGCAATTGGGCGGCAAGGTTGAGGCGGGTCATAAACGTGAGTTTGGTTATGCCGAGGTGCGTGCACGTGGTCATTCAGCGCTATTTAAAGACATTCAAGACCGTGTGAATGAGCAAGGTCATGGCTTGTTGAACGTATGGATGAGCCATGGTGACAAAGTCACCAAATTACCGGCTGGTTTCAAAGTCATCGCTAGCAATGACACCACACCAATCGCTGCGATGGCAGACGAAATGCGTAAATTCTACGCAGTGCAATTTCACCCGGAAGTCACCCATACCACCCTTGGTCAAGCCATGCTAAAACGTTTCGTGCTGGATATCTGTGCGGCAAAACCCGACTGGATTATGGGCGATTACATCACCGAAGCCGTGGCTAAAATTAAAGCACAAGTCGGAGATGAGGAAGTTATTTTAGGCTTATCTGGCGGCGTAGATTCCAGCGTTGCTGCTGCGCTAATTCACCGTGCGATTGGTGATCAACTCACCTGTGTATTTGTCGACCATGGCTTGCTACGCTTGAATGAAGGCGATATGGTCATGGACATGTTTGCCGGTCGTTTACATGCCAAAGTGATTCGTGTTGATGCTGCCAAGCAATTTATGGGGCATTTAGCAGGAGTTTCTGACCCAGAAACTAAACGTAAAATCATCGGTCGCGAATTTGTTGAAGTGTTTTTAGTTGAAGCTAAAAAACGTGTCAATGCTAAATGGCTCGCCCAAGGGACTATCTACCCTGATGTGATTGAATCTGGTGGCGCCAAGACTAAAAAAGCCGTCACCATTAAAAGCCATCATAACGTTGGCGGTTTACCTGAAAAATTAGGTCTAAAACTATTAGAACCACTACGTGATTTATTCAAAGATGAAGTACGCGAGCTAGGTGTGGCATTGGGTTTACCTGCTGATATGGTGTATCGCCACCCCTTCCCGGGCCCAGGCTTGGGTGTGCGAATTTTAGGTGAAGTGAAACAAGAGTTTGCCGAATTATTACAACGTGCAGATGCCATCTTCATTGAAGAACTTCGCAACACCGTATGTGAAAAAACTGGCAAAACTTGGTACCAGCTCACTAGCCAAGCCTTTACTGTGTTTTTACCAGTTAAAAGCGTAGGCGTCATGGGTGATGGCCGGACTTATGATTACGTTGTAGCATTACGCGCAGTAGTCACAAGCGACTTTATGACCGCACATTGGGCAGAACTGCCATATGCGTTATTAGGCAAAGTGTCTAACCGGATTATTAACGAGGTTAGAGGCATTAACCGCGTGGTGTATGATATTTCTGGTAAACCGCCTGCCACGATTGAGTGGGAATAAC
This sequence comes from Methylophilaceae bacterium, assembly GCA_043758775.1. GTDB lineage: Bacteria > Pseudomonadota > Gammaproteobacteria > Burkholderiales > Methylophilaceae > JACMMS01. The sequence goes on along the minus strand of JAYVMU010000031.1, from coordinate 85 downwards.
CTGGTCTAAACCATTATGAGCCGCGCATTTACTAAAGAAAGTGATGATGCTGGTACTGAGTTACCAGAACGTGCATTAAGCCCGC
>JAYVMU010000030.1:0-24366 GCA_043758775.1 Methylophilaceae bacterium | reverse complement strand
CGCAAGGACGCAGTGCGGGCGGTAGAGCTGGTTTTCTCATTGCCACCCAACACAAGCATAGACACCCCGCCATATTTTGCCGACTGCATAACTTTTGTGCGGGAATATTTTGCTGTCCCGATATTGAGCGCAACCGCCCACTATGACGAAGCGGCATCGCACATGCACGTTATCCTATTGCCGATAATTGACGGGCGCATGAATGGCGGGCGGCTAGTTGGTAACAAGGCATGTTTACGGCAGTTGCTGGATAAATTTCACGAGCAAGTGACCAGCCGTTACAGTTTAGCTCGTCAATCAAGCCAGAAGCGTTACAGCGCGATTATCAGAGAGCAAGCAGCTAATAAGGTTATGCGACGAATTAAAACGCAATCCAGAGCTTCTAAACGAGGGGGGGAAAGTATTGGACGCTGTTTGACATGATAGAGCTATTAAAGACGAACCCCGAACCGTTGATACTTGCGGCTGGTCTGACAATGCCAAAATCAAAACCGGCAAAACTTAAATCGTTCGTTGAGATTATGACGAAGCCTTGCAAGATTGAGAAGTCGGCAAAGTCTATAGACTTCCACGCAACAAAACGCAGGACTTCCACCGAAAACAGCGCGGGTAAAAATAGCGAAGTCTATCTCTGTGTAGACTTCCAAAATTCCGCACACTCTAAACCGGCACCACCGACCCCGAAACCGGCGCCAGCCGACGAACCAGAAACCAGTTATCAGCGAATACGAGACGACGACCTGAGCGCAGGTTATTGGAATACCGACACCGGCGAGTTTATCCACCGGCAAGCAACCGCCAGTTATCAGCGGGCGACGATGCTATGAGCGCCGTAACGCACGACTTCCACATATCCGAATGGCGTTATGCACGAAGTAAGAACGCATCTTCACCGCTGACAAACTTTTAAGGGGCAACCTATGCGAATCTGGACACCCGAAGCAAGACAACGACAGGCCGAGTTAATCCGCTCATGGAAGCCGTGGGAACATTCCACCGGCGCAAAGACCGAGGCAGGCAAGGCTATTGTTTCAGAGAATCGGCAAAAATCACTTGACCGAGCCAAGGCAGAGATTGAACAGGTACGGCAAGAGTTTCAAGCCAAGGTCAGGGCATTTAATCGTATCAAGGGGGGCGGATAATTACCGCGCTCATGGTGAACACGCTAACCTATGGCTGGCGTGGCTTTGCCTGTCATGGTGAACGGCTACAGCGTGCTATGGTGAACAAACTAACTAATTTGTTAGGGGTAGCCTATCCGATAGCCATTAAACGCAGCCAGCGCAATCCTAGCGTGCTTGGTGGTGGTTATCGTCTCAGGTGCGCAGTGAAGTACGCAGCATCGACCAAATAAGGGTGAACCCGGTTCACCTTTGACGACAAATAAAGACACTTCATCATCGTCAAGATAACATGGTAGTAGCTACCACCTTATCGACCAATAAGCGGCCAATTAATAGCGCAGCGACTGCACCATTAAATCAATGATGGCGGCAAAGGCGGAACCGGAACCGTTCCGGTTTTTGGCTGACCATCAAAGCCCGTCATTGGCGAACTTCAAACAGGGTACGCCGTTCGGCGTAAGCAGAATATCCCAACCCCCGCTAGCGAATGCAAGATAAGCTGACGTGCTGGCGTAAGACTGGCATTGTGTAACCGTTACGAAACTAGCAAGTGGCAATATTGACCGATTGCCTACACGCTGCCTACATGGTCGAGTATTTCCCGAATTTGCCTACACTGTGCCTACATGGATTTTAGAAAGCAAAAATCACCTAGCCGAAAGTGCGCTAAGTGCTTGTTTTATTTGGCTCCTCGACCTGGGCTCGAACCAGGGACACACGGATTAACAGTCCGTTGCTCTACCGACTGAGCTATCGAGGAATCGGTGAAGGCGCCATAATACTGGGTAAGCGCTATTAGGTCAATCACTACGCAGGTAATTTTAAGGTTAATTTGTGAACAAATCGAAATATTTTTTAATATCTTTAATTCTTGTACTGTTGGCATTAATTGTTTTGCCATTTTTAATTCCCACGCAGGCTTATCTTAAACAAGCAGAATTAATTGCTTCGGAAAAATTGGGTGTGCCCGTGGCTATAGGTGGTTTAAAATTGGGATTTTTGCCATCGCCGCATTTGGTCTTAGAAGATATTAGTGTGGGTAAGGATAGCGATTTGAAAGCTAGTCGCTTGGTGGTAATTCCAACATTGAGTTCGTTATTCTCGCACAATAAGCTAATTACAGTAAAAATAGACCAGCCTGTGGTGAGAAAATCAGCTATGGGTTTGGTTGCTAAGTTAACGGATAAGTCGGCTGAACCGACTGAGATTAATACTACTAATAGTATTAATTTAGAAAAGGTGGTGATTGAAGACGCTAAGTTGGATTGGCCAGGCATTAAAATAAATAACATCAATATCAAAGTGGAGTTTGCCGAACACAATATAGTAGAGCAGGCTGAACTGGAAACCGTTGATGGTAAGCTAAGACTTGAGCTCAAGCCTAAAGTGAATGAAAATAATAAAGATAGCTTAAATCTAACTGGACATTTAATGGCTAAAAATTGGACGCTACCTGTTGGATTGCCTTTGCTGATTAATCAAGCCGATATGGATGTGGCGATAAAAGGTAGCATGCTCAATATTAGCAATATGGATATTGCGTTATATGAGGGCAAGTTGACTGGATCCGCCTCACTTAAATGGCAGAAAAACTGGCAATTATCAGGGAAATTTAAAGTGGATAATATGTCAGTGCGTGAACCCGCTAGTTTGGCCAGCAAAACTACTAGAGTCAGTGGACGACTTTTTGCGGACGGACAATTTAGCAGTAATACAAAATCTGCGGCTGATTTAGGCGACAAGATTCAAGCTCATATTCCATTCAAAGTGAAAAATGGCGTGCTGTATGGGGTTGATTTGGTTAAAGCCGCGTCACTGTTACTTAAACAAAACAGTAGTGGTGGTGAAACCGTGTTTGATACCTTATCTGGTGATTTGCATGTAGCGGGTAAGCAATATCAATTTGAACAGTTAAATATTCGCTCTGGCTTAATTGCTGCTAAAGGTGATGTGACGATTAGCCCGAATAAATCATTAAGCGGCACGATAATCGTCTCATTAAAGCAAGGTGTTAGTTTGATTGAGATGCCAATGAATGTTTCTGGCACACTTAATAATCCATCAGTGTTTCCAACTAAAGCCGCGCTAGCTGGTGCTGCAATTGGTACGGCTATATTGCCCGGTGTTGGTACAGGGTTGGGTGTTAAAGCGGGTAATGCCTTGAGTAAATTTAAAGGTATGTTTAGCAAGTAATCTTTAGGGATACTTGCTAAATTTGATGGCGCTAATCGGTTAGAGGCTTAGGAAAGTGCTTTTTCAATACGGTCTAGGGCTTTGCGCAGGTTGTCCATCGAAGTCGCAAATGAAATGCGGAAATAGCCTTCTGCACCAAATGCAGAGCCAGGTACTACCGCAACATCAAATTTTTCTAATAGATAATCGGCAAATGCCATGTCTGTAGCTACGTTAATTTTGCCGGCTTTGTGCAAATTGGCAATGGCGGTACGTGCATCGGTGAACACATAAAAAGCGCCGCCAGCGCTTAAAGTTTTTAGCCCGACCATGCTGTTGAAGCGGCCAACTACATAAGCGTGACGTTCTTTAAACGCCGTTACCATCGGCTTGATGCAATCCTGTGAGCCTTCCAATGCGGCTTGAGCGGCCACTTGCGAAATGGAGGTTGCATTGCTGGTTGACTGGCTTTGTAAAATTTCCATCGCCTTAATAATGTAGGCGGGGCCTGCAGCATAGCCGATACGCCAGCCCGTCATCGAGTACGCTTTAGAAACGCCGTTAAGCACAATGCAACGTTCTTTCAGCGCAGGTGTGGCATTAAGAATATTGTAAAACTTGTCACCAGTTAGATTCACATGTTCGTACATATCATCCGTTGCAATTAATACATGTGGATGACGTAATAATACTTCGCCTAGTGCTTGCAACTCTGCCAAACTATATACGCTACCTGTTGGGTTAGACGGCGAATTAATCATAAACAATTTGGTTTTCGGCGTAATCGCTGCATCTAATTGCGCTGGCAATAGTTTGAAGCCTTGCTCAATTCCACATTGAATAATCACCGGCTTAGCATCTGCTACTAAAGCAATATCTGCGTAAGAAACCCAATAAGGCGCAGGAATAACCACCTCATCATCTTTATTTAATACGGCGAGACACAGGTTGAATATAGTTTGTTTGCCGCCTACGCCAACAATCACTTCGTTTAAGGCGTAAGTAAAACCGTTTTCATTTTTGAATTTATTGACGATGGCCTTTTTAAGGCTAGGAATACCGGCAACTGGTGTGTATTTAGTGAAGCCATTATCAATGGCTTGTTTTGCCGCATCTTTAATGTGTTGTGGTGTATCAAAATCTGGCTCACCGGCGGCTAGTGCAATAATATCGCGACCCTCTGCTTTGTATTTCCCTGCTTTGGCGGTAATAGCGAGAGTAGGGGATTCTTTAATTGCAAGAACGCGCTGCGATAATTCAAATTGTGCCAATTTGCTTCCTAAAATGTTAAGTTAATTTCGTAAAGTCGTGATTTTACGCAAAAAAATGTGACTACACAAATATAACTAATCATGACTATGGATACCCAGTTAACGCACAAAGCCAATAGCAAGGCATATTTAAAGTTTAGAGTAATTTAACCTTAATTAGATTTAGCATTGCGCCCCACAGCCCACTAAGTCACTATATTGTGCAGCAATATCTGGGTCAATTTGGGATAGCTTTAAGTTAATACGATGCATTTCTGCGGTATCACCTTTCTCTTTGGCAATTACACCCATTCGCACAAAAGCATCTGCATAATTTGTGTCTAAATCTACTGCATGGTGATAAGCAGCTTCTGCTTCGGCTACTTTGTTGTTATTTTCTGCTGCTATGCCAAGTTCAAACCAAGCATCTGGGCTTTTGGGTTCTGCGGCTGTCCATTTTGATGCAACTTCAGCCAATTTTGCCCAGTCTTCACGTGCTTCAGGTACAGCAGCTTGCATGTAGAATGGCTTCTTATCTTCATCTTCTTCCCATAATGCTTTGCCTTCAATAGGTAACTTGGTCTCAATTGGCTGCTTTTCTAGAATACTTAGCCATTCAATAGGCAAAGAAAAGAAAAAAGCTGAGTTTCTACCAGCGGTTTTAAAAGTATTGATGCCTACTAAATGCCCGTCCATGTCAAATAGACCGCTCCCACTAGCGCCCATCTCAAATTTGGCAGATGTGCGAATAATTTTACCTGCATCTACATCGTATAAGCTCTTTACGCTACCAGACGTAACTAATGGCGCTGGTGTGCCATTTGAATTGCCTATGGATACAACTTCCTGCCCGCGTTTAAGGTCAGTACTTTTACCTAAAACAGCAGGCTTAAACGGCAATTGGTCAGTAGTGACTAAACACAAATCATGCCACCTGTCTGCTTGCACAGTTGTAATTGCGTAACTATCTTCACCGCGAGAAATCCACGGTTCTTTGGTTGTACGTAATACATGACAATTGGTAATTACTTTGTTACTAGCAACGACGACACCTGAGCCGTAAGCTAAGCCACCATTTGTATTGTAGCCACGTACCATTACGACAGAAGTGTAGGCTTCGAATAGCTTTGCTCTATCGAAAGCATTTGCCGAGCCCATAAAAACTAAAAAAATACTGAACGAGGTAACAAAAACTGCTATATAGCGCATGCTGAGATCCCCCAAGTAATTGAGCTTTTTCATATTGATGTATAAACAATATAGAAGCTAAGTTTTATTATGAGTCTTGCCTAATAAAAAGGCTTGCTTTAATGACTTAAATTATGAAACAAAGTTCTAGCGCTAACTAATATTAAATGATAATGAGCTGTACATTAAATCATACTGATTTCTGATACTTACTGATAAAATTAAAAGCTATTCTGTCAATAAGTTAAAACTGTGATTGTTAAATATCCTAATAGTAAATATGAGCTTTTTCAGCCTTTTCCGCCAGCTGGCGATCAGCCACAAGCGATTGAAAAGCTTACGCAGGGCATTAATGACGGCTTAAAATTTCAAACTCTGCTAGGTGTTACTGGTTCTGGCAAAACTTATACTATGGCTAACGTCATTGCGCGTATTGGTCGCCCAGCCATTGTTATGGCACCGAATAAAACATTGGCGGCACAGCTATACAGTGAGTTTCGTGAGTTTTTTCCGAATAATTCGGTGGAATACTTCGTCAGTTACTACGATTATTACCAGCCTGAAGCTTATGTGCCATCCCGTGATCTGTTCATTGAAAAAGATTCTAGTATTAACGAGCATATCGAGCAGATGCGGCTTTCTGCTACTAAAGCGCTGTTAGAGCGTGAAGATAGTATCATTGTCGCCACTGTATCAGCGATTTACGGTATTGGCGACCCTACTGATTATCATGACATGGTGTTGCATGTGCAGGTAGGTGAAAAAGTGGCGCAGCGTGTGATGATAGAGCGTCTCGTTGGTATGCAATATGACCGTAATGAATTTGATTTTAGCCGTGGCACCTTTAGAGTACGTGGCGACGTGATTGACGTATTTCCTGCAGAAAATAATGAAACCGCGGTACGACTCTCCATGTTTGATGACGAGATTGAATCAATCACTCTATTTGACCCACTCACTGGACAGATTTTCAACAAAATCCAGCGCTATACAGTATATCCATCTAGTCATTACGTTACACCACGTGAAACCACAATCAAGGCGATGGAAAAAATCAAAGCCGAGCTACGTGACCGCGTAGATTTTTATATTAAAACGGGCAAGCTGGTGGAGGCCGCGCGCATTGAACAACGTACGCGATTTGACTTAGAAATGCTCAACGAAATTGGTTTTTGTAAAGGTATTGAAAATTATTCCCGGCATTTATCTGGGCGCAGTCCAGGTGATGCGCCACCTACACTAATCGATTATTTACCCGCTGATGCATTGATGATTATTGATGAAAGTCATGTCACAGTGCCGCAAGTAGGTGGTATGTATAAAGGCGATAGGTCGCGTAAAGAAAATCTGGTGGATTATGGCTGGCGCTTACCATCGGCATTGGATAATCGCCCACTCAAGTTCGAAGAGTTTGAAAAAATCATGCGCCAGTGCGTGTTTATTTCAGCTACACCTGCCATTTACGAAGCAGAACATCAGCAACAGGTAGTAGAAATGATTGCGCGTCCAACCGGCTTAATTGATCCTGAAATTACCGTTAAACCAGCCGATACGCAAGTGGATGATTTGTTATCTGAAATTAAAAAAAGAGTGGTAGTTGGTGAGCGTGTGTTAGCAACAACGCTGACCAAACGTATGGCAGAAGATTTGACCGATTATTTAGCTGAGCATGGTGTAAAAGTACGCTATCTGCACTCGGATATTGATACGGTAGAGCGTGTGGAAATCATCCGAGATTTGCGTTTAGGCGAATTTGATGTGCTAGTTGGTATTAACTTACTGCGAGAAGGCCTTGATATTCCTGAAGTTTCTTTAGTGGCAATTTTAGATGCAGATAAAGAGGGCTTTTTACGTTCAGAACGCTCACTCATTCAAACATCTGGTCGCGCGGCACGTAATTTAAATGGGCAAGTGATTTTTTACGCCAATAAAATCACGCGTAGTATGCAAGCCGCTATGGATGAAACGCAGCGTCGTCGCACTAAACAAATTGCATTTAACGAGGCTAATGGCATCGTGCCCAAAGGCATAGTGAAGCGTATCAAAGACATGATTGATGGTGTGTACGATATCGATGACGCCAAGCGTGAGCGCAAAGCTGCACAAGATACCGCCAGTTATGAGGCGTTAAGTGAAAAACAAATCATCAAAGAAATTAAACGGTTAGAAAAAGCCATGCACGATAGTGCGAAAAATTTGGAATTTGAAAAAGCGGCAGATTTCCGAGATCAGCTTAAAAAGCTTAAAGTTAAGTTTTATGGCGCTGAGATGCCTGATTTGGTGTAGTTTATAATTTATTTATTTAGTTTAAATAATAGAAAGAGATTCATCAATGCAAGTTTCCGCCAATCTATCTGTCATTGCTAGCGCTATTCAATTGGCAGTTGCGCCTGTTTTCCTGCTGACTGGCATTGGCGGCCTGCTGGCCGTTATGGCAACTCGCTTAGCGCGGGTGGTCGATCGTTTTCGTGCACTTAGTGAGACCGAGAATGCGCTGCATTTTGATAAAGATATAGAAATGGAGATGTTGTTACGTCGTTCGCGCTGGGTGCACTGGGCAATTAGTTTAAGTGCAATATCAGAGTTATTAATTTGCATTGTGATTGCTGCATTGTTTTTTGGTTCCGAGTTGAAATTTGATCCATCCCGCACGGTTTCTCTATTGTTTATCACCGCTATGCTAGTGTTGATTATGGGTTTGTTATGTTTTTTACGTGAGATTTTTCTGTCGACTGGCACTATTAAAAAAGTGGCTAAAAAAATGAAACATAATTGTTAAGAGGCTAAAACTTTATCTGATTGGCTTTTTATCGTCATTTAATTAAACCTAATTTGCGGTTTAGTTTGATTTTATTAGTGAATCTCTCTATAATCGCGCGCTTGCTAGCAATGTTAGTTAGCTTAAACCACCTTGCCTTACAGCACGCATAGCTGAAGGCTTTAATCCAAAAGGAGCATTCATGCGACATTATGAAGTAGTTTTTATCGTCCATCCGGACCAAAGCGAGCAAGTGCCTGCGATGATCGAACGTTATCGCGCACTTGTAATGACTGATGGCGGTGCTATCCACCGTCTGGAAGATTGGGGCCGTCGCCAACTGGCTTATCCAATTCAAAAAATCCACAAAGCACATTATGTTTTGATGAACATTGAATGCACATTAGAAGCACTGGCTGAACTTGAGCATGCATTTAAGTTTAATGATGCGGTATTGCGTCATTTAACTATGGGCACTAAAGCGGCGATTTCTGCACCATCACCAATGATGAAAGAAGAGAAATCTAAATCAGTATTAGGTCGCGATGAGGCTGCTAAACCAGCACCAGTAGCCGCACCAGCTGAGGCAGCTGCAGCTTAAGTAATGAACAAATTAGTGTTGGATGGCGTGGTGGCAAGTATTGAACCCTTGCGCTACACACCAGCAGGCATACCGTTGTTGAGCTTTGTAGTACAGCATGTTTCTGACCAAATTGAAGGTGGAATGAAACGTAAAGTGGAATGTGTACTAAATGCAGTCGCACTAGGAAATATAACCAGTGATACTGCATTGAAAGCGGTAAAGATTGGTGACCAAGTTGAGGTCACGGGTTTTTTAGCTAAACGCAGTCTTAAAAGCACGCAACTAGTGATGCATATTAACGCAATATCGCTTAAAAATAGCGAGCAAAAATTAGGAGTTTATAATGGCTAGAGATATGTACAAACGTCGCCGCTACTGTCGTTTTTCGGCAGAGGGCATTAAACAAGTAGATTACAAAGATGTCGATTTACTTAAAGACTTTATTACTGAAAACGGCAAGATTATTCCTGCACGTATCACAGGTACAAAAGCAAAATACCAACGTCAATTAACGTCAGCAGTTAAAGTTGCGCGTTTCTTGGCTTTACTTCCATACACAGACAAGCACTAAGAGGGGACGACAATGCAAATTATTTTATTAGAAAAAGTCGGCAACCTTGGCAATTTAGGTGATGTTGTTAAGGTCAAAGATGGTTTCGGCCGTAATTTTTTAATTCCACAAGGCAAGGCAAAACGTGCTACAGAAGCTAACAAAGCTGAATTTGCAGCGCGCCGTGTTGAGTTAGAAAAACAACAAGCCGCGTTGTTAGCTGTTTCACAAGCACGTGGCGAAAAATTAGCTGCTTACGTATTAACTGTCACTCAAAAAGCGGGTGTAGATGGCCGTTTATTCGGTTCTGTTACTAACGGTGATATTGCTGAAGGTTTAGTAACTGCTGGTTTTGAGGTGGTTAAAGCTGAAGTACGTTTACCAAATGGCCCATTAAAAGCTGTTGGTGACCATGCTGTGAGCGTTGCGTTGCATCACGATGTTGTTGTAGAGATTACAGTAACAGTTGCTGCAGAAGCTTAATCTAGTTAGATTGCTTTAAGTATGAAAAAAGGCTGCTTCGGTGGTCTTTTTTATTTGTGTTTTTATTCTATGACTTAAAGACTGTGGTCTTAATAGGAGCGAAGCTATAAAATAGTTTTCAATCTAATTCAACTCATTTAACATAGGCCATGAATAAAAAATCTAGTTGGTCACAGGTTGTTCAACCTGATGATATTGATTCTGCCAATTTCAGTAGTCTTGCTGGCAGTGTAGAGCGAGCTTCTACAGTCACATTCTCTGATGTCAAAAGCCTGCGTAACCGCAATTGGCAAGATAAAAACCAATATAGCTATGGCTTGTTGGGCACACCAACAACTCGTCGTCTAGAGCGCAAGCTGGCCTTGATTGAAGGCGGTGAGCACTGTATTTTGCTGCCGTCTGGCCTAGCTGCTATCAGCCTTACATTACTTTCTTTGTTAAAATCAGGCGACCGTGTTTTGTTGCCATATAATGCCTATGAACCCGCAGCAGAAGTCGCTAGATTGATAGCTGCCAATTATGATATTGAATTAGCATTTTATCATCCCTTAGATATCACTAGTGCGATGATGACCGCTAATACCAAGTTGTTGTGGGTGGAAACACCAGGCTCTGTGACAATGGAGGTTTCTGATTTACCAGCGTTGGCGGCGTTGGCACATCAATATGGTGCTATGGTAGCGGCTGATGCGACTTGGGCAGCAGGCATTGCTTTGGATGTGTTTGAGTTAGGCGCTGATATTTCAATTCAAGCCCTGACCAAATATCAGTCAGGCGGCAGTGACGTGATGATGGGTAGTATTGTTACGCGTGATAACACGCTTAATTTGCGTTTGCTTGAGACTCATGTGCGATTGGGTATTGGTGTGAGCCCGGAAGATTGCAATATTGTATTACGTAGCCTACCGCATTATAAATTGCGTTATCAGGCTCAGGATATGGCCGCACGTCAGGTGGCCACTTGGTTAAGTCAGCATCCAGCCGTCATGCAATTATTACACCCAGCGTTTTCTGGCTCACCCGGGCATGAAGTTTGGCAGCGCGATTTTACTGGTGCCGCCAGTTTATTTTCCGTAGTGTTTCAGTCGCATATTAACCAGTCACAAATCGATGCCTGCATTGATGCGATGAAACTATTCCGTATCGGTTATAGTTGGGGTGGTGCTGTTAGTTTGGTGGTGCCTTTTGAAATGAACCAATTACATGCGCACCATTCATACAAAGGTAATCTAGTGCGATTTTATGTGGGATTGGAAGATTATTTAGATTTAATAGAAGATATAAATCAATCATTTAAAAACTTAAATTAAAGTAAAATATTAAATAATTTAAATTCAATATAATTGAGGAGCTAATATGCCAAGCGCAAAATGGAATGGTCAGACTATTGCAGTAAGTGACAAATTTGAAACGGTAGAAGGCAATGTATACTTTCCCCGCACCGCCCTGAAAGCTGAATTTTTTCAAGAAAACTCACATACTACTATTTGTCCCTGGAAAGGCACTGCTTCGTATTTTGATGTGGTAGTTGATGGTAAAGTCAATCAAAATGCTGCATGGTATTACCCTAACCCGAAAGAGGCTGCGAATAACATTAAAGGCTATGTTGCATTTTGGAAGGGTATAGAAGTATCTAAGTAGCTAAAAATTGTGCAATTGAGCGTTATTAGCTAGTTAAAAGTAATATGCCGAAGTTTGATTCTTGTTGATCCTGCCAAACATGCTCTATTTGCCAACTGCAGCTATCAGCCAAATTGGTAAAAGCCTCAAGTGTATATTTATAGCAGTTTTCTGTATGGATGCTTTCATTTGCTTTAAAGACAAATAATTGGTCTCTTATAGAGACTATTTGTGCTTTTGTGCTGACCAGATGCATTTCAATTCTTCCTTCATCTTTATTGAAGATGGCCTGATGTGTGAATTGATTAACATCAAAGTTTGCGGCTAACTCTCGGTTAGCACGCGTTAATAAGTTACGGTTAAAGCTTGCTGTAATGCCAGCTGCATCATTGTAAGCAGCAAGTAATTTGCTCTCATTCTGAGTCATATCCACGCCTATTAACAACCACGCGTTACCGCCAACCAGGGTGTGAAAACTTTTGAGGAGGTTCTTAGCTTCTTCGGGTGAGAAATTACCGATGGTAGAGCCAGGGAAAAATACCATGCGCTGTAAACTGGCGTCTAGTTTCAACTCAGCCATTGCTTTGGTGAAATCAGCTATTAACGGCGCTATTTTAAGCGTAGGGAAGTCATATTCAAGTTGTTGCGCGGTTTCGATTAAAAATTTTTCTGAAATATCAATGGGAATGTACTGCTTTAATTTGGGCTGTGACTCCAGTAACAGTCGCGTTTTAATACTGGCGCCACTACCTGGCTCAATCACCACATCTAAATGCGGAATATAGTCACGTAAATGAATCACCACATCAGCTAGAAGCCTGGTTTCTACACGGGTAGGGTAATATTCTGGGGTCTTGGTGATGGCCTCAAAAAGTCGTGAACCTGTTTCATCATAGAACCATTTGCAAGGCAATGCTTTCGGTGTTTGAGACAGTCCGTGCAGAACATCTGCTTGAAAATCATCATAGGCAGTACCCGCTAAATCATAGTCTTTAATCATGTTCATATTGTTCAATTTTTTATTTAAATGACTATTGTTTAAGCTGCTAGGCGTAATCCGCTAAATTGCCAGCGTTGATGCGGATAAAAAAAGTTTCTATAGCTTGGACGTAAATGACTGCGTGGACTGACACACGACCCACCTCGTAATACATATTGCCCATTCATAAATTTTCCATTGTATTCTCCAACTGCACCTACGCGCGCTTTAAACCCTGGGTAGGCAATATAGGGGCTGGCAGTCCACTGCCAAACATCACCATACATCTGACTTAAAGTATTTTCATAGATAATTACTGCTTGTGGTTGATAAAATTCACTATCAGAAAAGTTTCCCTGCAGTGATTGTGTTCGGGCAGCCACTTCCCATTCCATTTCGGTTGGTAGCCTTTTTCCCGCCCATCTAGCGTAAGCATCAGCCTCAAAGTAGCTAATATGTGTAACAGGTGCATCGAGATTAGCCGGTTGTAGACCAGATAATGTCATACTTTTATAGCCATCTGAATTGACCCAGTACAACGGCATATGCCAATCTTCAGTTTGTACTATTTTCCAGCCATCGGCTAACCATAGTAGAGGCGTGCCATAGCCGCCATCTTCAATAAAAGCTATCCATTCGGCATTCGTGACTAAATGGCTGGCTAACTGGAATGGCTCAAGATGCACTTTATGTTGTGGAAATTCGTTGTCAAAGCCGAAACTAGAATCTGAGGTTAAATTAGTGCCTACATGGCCTATTAGCTCTATACCGCCAGTGAAATTCACCATATTAGCTGTGGTTTTGGTTTGTTTTATATTTCCAATAGGCCGTTGATTGTCAGTGCGATAAGCTGGGAAAAGTGGATTTTGTGCCAAAGTATATAAAATGTCGGTTAAAAATAGTTCTTGGTGTTGCTGCTCGTGATGAATACCAAGTTCAATTATTTCTAACGTTGCAGTATCTACGCCATTGTTAAGGGCTTTCACTACCGCTTTATCTACCTCATGACGATAATTGATTACTTCAGATAGTGCTGGTCGTGTAATTAATCCGCGCTTACCTTGCGCTTGTCTGTTGCCTACGGTTTCATAATAAGAGTTAAACAAAAATCGATAGGTATCTGCGTGAGTAGTTTGAAGACCTTGTAAGCGTAAGAAAAACTCTTCAAAAAACCAAGTGGTATGTGCTAGATGCCATTTGCCCGGGCTGGCAAAATCGGCCGCTTGTATGGTCATGTCAGCTTCTGAAAGCGGTTTGGATAAATACAGCGTTTGATTGCGAGTTGCACAATAACGCTCAATTATGTTTTGTTGTGCATTTTCTTTACATTTTTCTTTGGCATGGTGTTGCATGGTTCATCCAAACAATGGTTAGTGCATATACGAGAGTTAAATCTTAACTTTGTTTCACAAATAAGCAAATGTAAAGTTTGAGTTGTTATATTGATACTGTCGCTTGCTATAATACCAATTATGGCTGACCAAGATCTAGACTCTCTCAAACTCCCCCCACACTCTGTCGAGGCCGAACAATCGGTTATCGGCGGCTTGCTACTTGAAAATGAAGCGCTGGATAAAATCGCAGATATATTAAGTGCATCTGATTTTTATCGGCATGATCATCGTTTAATCTTTCAACACATCGGTAAGCTGATTGAGCATAATCGCCCCGCAGATATCGTCACTGTTGCAGAATCGCTTGAAAACTCGGCTGAATTATCAAGTATTGGCGGTATTGCATATTTAGGCGCGTTGGCACAAAACACACCAACTGCTGCCAATATTAGACGCTACGCAGAGATAGTGCGCGAGCGTTCTGTGATGCGTAAATTGGTTGAAGTAGGTTCTGGTATTGCTGAAAGCGCTTATGCGCCACAAGGTCGCGATGCACAGCAGTTATTGGATGAAGCAGAAGCCAAGATTTTTCAAATTGCCGAAGGTGGTAAGCGCAGTTCTGAAGGTTTTGTTGATATTAAAGTGCTATTACCGCAAGTCGCTGACCGCATTGATATGCTATTTTCGCGCGATAACCCAAGCGATGTTACGGGTATTCCTACAGGTTTTGATGATTTAGATAAAATGACTTCGGGTTTTCAAGGCGGTGATTTAATCATTGTTGCGGGTCGTCCTTCTATGGGTAAAACCGCATTTTCATTGAATATTGCAGAAAACGTCGCCCTGGATACTGGTTTGCCCGTTGCTGTGTTTTCTATGGAGATGGCTTCTACACAGCTTGCAATGCGTATGATAGGCTCGGTAGGGCGCTTAGACCAACACAAAATGCGTACAGGCCGACTTGAGGATGAGGATTGGGAACGTTTAGCTGCCGCTTTAGGTAAGCTAAATGAAGCACCAATATTTATTGATGAAGGTGCAGGGCTAAGCAGCTTTGATGTGCGTGCGCGTGCGCGGCGCTTACACCGTCAATGCGGGAAACTGGGCTTAATTGTCGTCGATTACCTGCAATTAATGTCAGCGCCAGCAGGGCGACAAGGTGAGAATCGTGCGACTGAAATTTCTGAAATTTCACGTTCATTAAAAGCGCTGGCAAAAGAACTGGATGTGCCGGTAGTGGCGCTTTCACAGTTGAACCGAAGTGTTGAGCAACGCCCAGATAAACGACCTGTAATGTCCGACTTACGCGAATCTGGTGCGATTGAGCAAGATGCGGATTTAATCTTGTTTATTTATCGTGATGAGGTTTATAACTCAGATAGTCCTGATAAAGGCACGGCAGAAATCATCATCGCCAAGCAGCGTAACGGCCCAATTGGTCGCGTAAGGCTGACTTTCTTAGGAGCGCATACTCGCTTTGAGAATCATGCTAATTCTTACATGGGCGACAATGAATAATGCGCCCAATACACTCTACTATTTACCTAGAAGCGCTTAGGCATAACCTTGATGTAGTTCGTACACACGCGCCAAACGCTAAAGTGATGGCGGTGGTCAAAGCCAATGGCTATGGACATGGCCTACTTAACGCTGCACATGGGCTCAGCGCCACTGATGGCTTTGCTGTATTAGGCTTGAATGAAGCGATTGATTTACGTGAAGCTGGCTTCACACAAAAAATCCTCTTATTAGAAGGCGTATTTTCTAAAAACGAACTCAATATTGCCGCCGGCTTTTCTATCAGCTTGGTTGTGCATAATTTTAAACAAATTGAGCTGCTAGAAACTAGCATACTATCTAGAGCAGTTGCTGTGACCATTAAAATCAACACCGGCATGAATCGTCTTGGTTTTACTGCGCAAGAATTTCCAGAAGCAGTTAAGCGCTTATCTGGCTCTGCTAATGTAGGTCAAATAACACTGATGACGCATTTTGCTAATGCTGATGATGATCAACAGGGCATCGCAAAACCTTTGGCTTTGTTTAAGCAAGTTACTCAAGCTTATCAATATCCATCATCGCTCGCCAATTCTGCTATGATTCTACGTCACCCAGAAGCCCATGCTGATTGGGTGCGCCCGGGTATTATGTTGTATGGCGCAACACCAGTCGCCGGTATTGCAGTAGTAGCGTTTAACTTAAAACCTGCAATGGCACTAACAAGTGAGATTATTAGTGTGCAAAGATTAGATGTCGGTGACAGCATCGGTTATGGTTATCGTTTTACTGCTACACAAAAAATGCGGGTTGGTATTGTAGCTTGTGGCTACGCTGATGGTTATCCACGTCATGCTGGAGAGTATTCTGGCGATGAAACGCTGCGAGGTGTGCCAATAGCTGTAGCAGGTAAACTCACGCAAACGCTGGGGCGTGTATCTATGGATATGCTATTCGCTGATTTAACGCATATCCCCCAAGCCAATATTGGCAGCCCAGTAGAATTGTGGGGTGCGCAGGTGCCGGTTGATGACGTAGCCGCGGCTTGCGGCACGATAGGCTATGAGCTGTTATGCGCTGTGGCGCAGCGTGTACCAGTGAAGGTGATGGAATAGTGGCAAAAGCTAAGGCTATTTATTCCTGTACCGAATGTGGCGCACAAGAGCCTAAGTGGCAGGGCCAATGTCCGAGTTGTATGGCTTGGAATACTTTAGTTGAAGTCATTGCCGAAACACCTATATCAAATCGCTATGCACCGTTAGCGCAGGCTAGCAGCATACAGAAGCTGCAAGACGTTGAGGCAGCAGAAGTTCCTCGTCAGGCGACTGGCATCTCAGAGTTTGACCGTGTATTAGGTGGTGGTTTGGTGCCGGGCGGTGTGGTGTTAATCGGCGGCGATCCAGGTATTGGTAAATCTACCTTATTGTTACAAACGCTATGCCATCTAGGTAATGCTAAGGTTCACACGTTGTACATCAGCGGTGAAGAGTCAGCACAGCAAATCGCCATGCGTGCTAAAAGACTAGGGCTTGATGCTTCGCCATTGGCGTTATTAGCTGAAATCAATCTTGAAAAAATTATCGCGACATTACAAGCGCATAAGCCGCAAGTGGCTGTGATTGATTCTATTCAAACGGTATATTCCGAGGCGCTACAATCTGCGCCTGGTTCTGTTGCACAAGTACGTGAATGTTCTGCACAGCTGACACGCGCTGCTAAACAGTTGGGCATTAGTGTGATACTCGTTGGCCATGTCACCAAAGAAGGCTCACTGGCAGGGCCGCGTGTCTTAGAGCATATTGTGGATACTGTGTTGTATTTTGAGGGCGACCCTAACTCCAGTTTCAGACTGGTACGTGCCTTTAAGAATCGTTTTGGTGCGGTGAATGAACTTGGTGTTTTTGCCATGACAGAAAAAGGGCTGCGCGAAGTCAGTAACCCCTCGGCATTATTCTTATCGCATCATGCGGAAGAGGTTGCTGGATCGTGTATTACTGTGACGCAAGAGGGTACGCGGCCGCTATTAGTGGAAGTGCAGGCTTTGGTAGATGAGGCGCATGCACCTAACCCTAAACGTTTGTGTGTTGGCTTAGAACAAAATCGTTTAGCGATGTTACTGGCGGTGTTGCATCGACATGCCGGCGTGGCATGTTTTGACCAAGATGTGTTTGTCAATGCGGTGGGTGGCGTTAAAATCAGCGAGCCAGCGGTGGATCTGGCAGTGCTTTTAGCTATTGTTTCTTCTTTAAAAGACAAAGCATTAAATAATAAACTTATTGTATTTGGTGAAGTTGGATTGGCTGGGGAAGTACGCCCGGTACAACGCGGCCAAGAACGCTTAAAAGAAGCGGCAAAACTGGGATTCACGTATGCGATTGTGCCTAAGGCCAACGCACCCAAAGCTGAAATTAAAGGTATGAAAGTATTTGCGGTCGATAGGTTAGAGCAGGCGCTAGCTAAAATGCGCGAGATTTAACGCGATTGCATTTGGCTACTAATAATGTGTTCCGCACATTGAATGCCGCTACGCACTGCGCCCTCTATGGTTGATGGATAATCAGCATAAGTGTAATCACCTGCAATGAGCAAATTAGGGTAGGACGTTAAGTTAGCAGGGCGCGGCAAATTAACTTTGCATGAAAACGTAGCTCTTTTTTCTGCAATTACTTTATGCCAAAGTGGTTTAACCAAGTTAGGAAATGCATGATGTAGCTCTTGAGCTATCTTAAGCGCAAGGGCCTCATGCGTAAGTTGCTGATGTTTACCCACTGCACTTATCACCACCGCCATTAACCCTTTTTGACCACACAATATTCCCCGATCAAATACCCACTGGCTGTAGCTATCAGTCAATGCTGCCATTGGTTTTGCTAAAGTTGTTTTACTTGAGTACTGTAAATAAACAGTATAGATTGGCTGAAATTCGTAATTCTCAGTTTGTTCACCAACGGTTGCCAAGTCAGGCAATTCAGCTACTAATCTTTTAAATCTGGCCGGAGATGTTGCCATAATCACGTGGCTAAATTCGTGCTGCCCCGTTTTCGTCACAACAGAATAGCCATGCTCAGCTAGTTTTACTGATCTAACTCTCTGATTAAGTAATACATTAGCTTTATGCTTGGTTAAATAACGTGCAATTGGCTCTGCAAATATCCTTGATAAATCTAACCTGGCTAATAAAAACTCACTGCTGCTTTTATTCTGGTTAAATGTATCATTAAGCACATTCAAGAATACCCTGGTACTGGCTAGATGAAGTGGTGTATTAAGTGCGGCCAAGCATAGTGGTTCCCATAATAATTCCACTACTTTTGACGATTGCTTTTGCTTATCCAAATAATGCCTTAGCGGCATATCACTTGTAATTTGATAATTGTTTCTTTTTAGGGTAATAATCAATTTAATAACGTGTAGTCGATCAGCAAAACTTAAACCGTGGCAAAACAAAAAACCAATCAGTTGATTGATTGGAAAAGGTAAGAATTTAGGTGTAGTAAATTTAAATACTGAAGCGCCTTTTGGCGAAATTATATCCAATGCCAGGGGTAGGCGCATAAAGGCCATATTCTCTGGAACCCCGATTTTTGCTAGTAACTTTAATGTTTCGCGATAAGCGCCCAGCATAATATGCTGGCCATTATCAACTTTGACTATCTGGCTATTAAACTCAATATTAACGCTGCGAGCGCGCCCACCAAGTTGTAACGCCGCTTCAAAAATAGTGGTCTGAATACCTTTTTCTGCTAATCCCGCCGCTGCCGCTAAACCTGCTAAACCGCCGCCAATAATAGCAACGTGAGCTTTATTATTGCCTTTATGCATATTTTAGATAGGCTTTGAATGCGAGGATAAATTTACGTAAATTGGGGAGTGAGGTTTTGGCATTGAGTACTTTTTCAGCGCCATCATCCTTGATTTCGCGTAATAATGTGCGGTAAATTGCTGCCATCATTAAGCCGGTTTTTTGTGGTTTTTGATCTTCTTTAGGTAGTTCACGTAAGGCTCTGTCGTAATATGTTTCCGCGCGCTCTATTTGAAATTCCATCAGCGTTTTAACTGCGGTAGATTCGCGACTTTGCAGTATATCCTCTTCAGAAACACCCGCTTTTTTGAGCTCATCCAATGGCAAGTAAATGCGGTTACGACGTGCATCTTCACCGACATCGCGCACAATATTGGTGAGTTGAAACGCCATGCCTAAATCATGCGCGTATTTTAATGTCTGGCGATTGGTGTAACCAAAAATTGAGGCGCTTAAAATACCCACTACGCTGGCTACGCGGTAACAGTAGAGTTGCAGTTGTTTAAAGTCTTCGTAGCGGTTGAAATTAAGATCCATCTCCATGCCGTCAATAATCTCGTGGAAATGTTCCTCACTGAGGCTGTAAGTGTTAATAGCTGTTACCAAGGCTTTGGTAACAGGATGCTGTGGAGTGCCTGTAAATAAATTTTTAATTTCACCATGCCACCAGGCCAGTTTGGTTTGTGCTACATGTAAATCCTGGCTTTCATCAGCAATATCATCCACTTCACGACAAAAGGCATATAAGGCAGTGATGGCAAGACGTTTTTCTTTAGGAAGAAATAAAAAGCTGTAGTAAAAACTAGAGCCGCTGGCAGCCGCTTTTTCCTGGCAATATTGTTGGGGAGTCATGGGTGATATTTAACCATAAAACAGTGCGTTATAACGATTGCATGACAGAATATTCAACTTGTTATTATTTAACAATTAGCACTAAAACTTAAGTGCTTGTGCAATCACTAACAGCCAGTCCAATTTGTTTAGCGCTGGCCTATGTGCAAATACATCACCTTGTACACGTTCTAGTTTGTCTAGAATACGTTCGCCACCTGCAATAATAAGTCGCATTTCAAGCCCAATACGTCCTTTGAGTATACGTCCCAATGGCTTGCCAGAATGCAATAACTTACGCGTGCGTTGAATGTTAAATTGCATGAATGTCTGCCAACACTCATCGACATTGCCATATTTAATTTGTGCCTCTGTTATGCCGAATGTTTGTATTTCATCTTGGGATAAATAGATACGGCTTTTGCCTTCGTTTTTTTGTACATCGATGGCGATATCTTGTAGAAAATTGATGAGTTGTAAGGCACTGCATATGTGATCAGATAGCAGAATATTACTTGGCGTTGCCATGCCATATAAATGCAATAACAGCCTGCCAATTGGGTTGGCAGAGCGTTTGCAGTAATCTAACACCTCAGCATAATTAGCGTAACGAGTTTTGACGACATCTTGGCTAAATGCATCTAGTAAATCGTAGAATGCATCTAAAGGTAATGATTTTTCTCGAACCATTTTGCCTAGTATTTCGAAAAAAGACGTTTGCGGTTTGATATAAGCACGGATTAAATCAAGCTCATCACGAAAGCTTTGCAGCAGAGTTAATCGCTGCTCAATGCTTAAATCACCTTCATCTGCAAAATCATCAGCCCGTCTGGCAAACGCATAAATAAGGCTAATCGGCTCGCGTAATTTGGCAGGCATTAGTATGGAGGCTACGGGAAAGTTTTCGTAATGTTGTTGTGATAATCGCAAGCTTTGCTGAGCAATGTTGGCTGCGTTATCGTTCAAATTATAGTTGAGATTCATGAGCAGAAGTATGCCATAAATCAACTGAAATTTTATTGTCACTGGTTGAGCATCAACAGCATGCGCTACAATAAACACTATTAGTTAAAGTGATTGAAAAAATATGCTTGGTATTATTGGTGGTACAGGATTAACAGAATTTGATGAGCTTAAAATAACACGCCGACAAATTGCACGTACTCCCTATGGTGAACCATCACAACCCTTAGTCTTCGGCCAATTGGCAGGATGTGAAGTGGTTTTTTTAGCACGACATGGCTCGGGCCATACTATTCCGCCGCACGCCATTAACTATCGGGCAAATATCTGGGCATTACAATCTGTCGGCGTGACCGATTTATTGGCTGTAGCTACTGTTGGTGGTATTGATTTGACCTTGTCACCTGGCGCTATTGTGTTACCTGATCAAATTATTGATTATACTTATGGTCGTAAAAATACTTATCATGATGGTATTGAGTTGCCTGTGAAGCATATTGATTTCACTGAGCCGTATTCAAGCCAGATGCGCGATTATTGCAAGCAAGCTGCTATCAATGTCAAACAGCCTTTATACGATGGTGGTGTATATGCGGTGGTGCAAGGTCCGCGATTAGAAACTGCAGCAGAAATTAATCGCTTAGAACGTGATGGTGTTACTTTAGTTGGTATGACGGGCATGCCAGAAGCTGCATTGGCACGTGAGTTGAATATCAATTATGCTGCGCTTTGTCCAGTGGTTAATCACGCGGCAGGGCGTGGTAGTAGTATAAAAGGTATCGCTTATGAAGACATTAGTACTGTATTAAGCGAATCTATCACACGCGTTAGAATGATAATTGAAGAGGTTGTGCGATTAAACGCAACTTAATTAATGAGTTATCCTGATATGATTTTAATGGCATAAAAATTATGGCAATTAAACAAGTGTTACGCATGGGTGAGCCACTGCTACTGCAAAAAGCACTAGCTGTGACGCAATTTGATGCGCCCGAACTGCATGAACTGATCCAAGACATGGAAGATACCATGGTGGCCATGAATGGCGCCGGCATTGCCGCACCGCAAATTGGTGTAAGCCTGCGTGTAGTAATCTTTGGTCAACGTGACCCTACATTTAAAAATCCGCGTTATGCTGATGCTGATGAAGTGCCTTACACCGTGCTGATTAACCCTGTACTCATGTTTATTGGGTCAAATATTGAAGATGGATGGGAAGGGTGTTTGTCGGTACCGGGTCTACGTGGTGTTGTACCACGCTATAGCCGCCTGCATTACACAGGCTATGATCAGTTTGGAAAGATGATAGATCGTATGGTAAGCGGTTTTCACGCACGCGTGGTGCAACACGAATGTGATCATTTGGATGGAATTTTATATCCCATGAGAATTAAGGATTTAAGCCAGTTTGGATATACAGATATTTTACTTCCTGATAGACAGGTAGAGGATGACTAGCTAAGCTGTCATGCTAGATGTAGTAGAATTTAGCAAAAATATGTCTTTAATGAAGTTAGCTTAATAATTTTGAACTATTTTTTGTAGCGAACGAATAAATTTTTGCTATAATGCGTGCCTTCGGGAATGCAGCAGTTGTTTGGTTGGTAGCGCTGCAGTTTTGAAAGTAATATATCAATAACGGAAGAGTGGCAGAGCGGTTTAATGCTACAGTCTTGAAAACTGTCGTGGGTGCGAGCCCACCGTGAGTTCGAATCTCACCTCTTCCGCCAAAAAGTAAGTAATAACAGGCCTTTCAGGCATTTTTTTATTTTTACCCACCACTTTACCCACCATAATAAGCTGTACTGTTGCACATTAAGCGTCTGATTATCAGGGGATTTAATTGAAAAAAAAGTATATTCTGCATTTTATGGTTAACCCTTTCCTTGAATACTTTGGCTGCTGATATAGATTTTGTTGGCTCTAGGGGCAATCCTGACATCATAATGGGTATCAAAATTGAGGGGGACATTGTCCAAGGGGACTATGATAAGTTCGAGTCCTTGGTGCGTCTCGTTGCCGTTTTTGGAAAGCAAACACCCAACTGGGGCGATGTCTACTTGGACCCTAAAGGCGGCGATGTAGGCGAATCTATTGCGATTGGAAGGCTTATCCGAAAGCTAAGAATGGAGACAACAGCTCCTATTCCTGGCCGGAATACCATGACGGAGATTTAATCTATGTTGACCTATCTATACAACATCAACACGGAAGCAATATAATCGTAAAACTTGTAACATATCAAGAAGCCACATTTAAAAGATTGGTAATTGAAGGCAACAAAATGGCTTGAAGCTTTAAATCCTGATTGGCCAGAAAAGGCTATGCCATTAACCGAAGATGCACTAATAGTAGGTGTAGTTACTGGCAAGTATGTACCCGACTAGAAAGCAGACCCATGAAAAATATATCACTATTATTGGCTTTAATGCTGCAAGCATGCGCCGTTACTCAACCTGTAGTTGGTCAATTTCCAAAAAACAAAGATGATTTTATGGGTGAGGCAACAGCTAGTGTATACAAAGATGGTACCTTTCATATCCAAAGCCAATCAGGAATTATTTGTGATGGATCACTAAAAAGACCAACATCACTAGTATCTGGAAATGGGGAAATTAAATGTTCAGATGGTAGGACAGGTTCTTATGTTTTTACCAAAAACAATGAATATGGGGGGGAGACTGGATTTGGCACGTTGTCGGACGGTGAAAAATTTAGATTTTTGTGGGGGAATCAAGTATCAAAAGAACATTGCGATTTTTCTAGCAATGATATTACCTGTTCAAAATATTAGCTTTTGGAAGACCGGCTAACCTTTGTTCGTTTTGCCCTGTTGCAGCCAGCGCTCGGTCGCTATCGCTTCCTCCTGCTCCTCCGTCATCTCGTCCGCTGTATTTGTCGGAGCTGAGGAGTTCGCTGAGCTTGTCACTGGCCCTACGCCGAATAGCTCCACTCCCGCCCCCTTCAAGGGATGGTTGTCCGGTAGTGTCTCCCGAGGAGGTCTGCTTATCACTGTCATAGTTATAATCCTTTCCGTTTTGGGGGAACGCTAAATACGCGTTATCTACGACTACACTGTCGCCAAGCCCTTCGTTAAACACGGGAATATCAAAGCCTTCGTCAGAATTACCGTCTTGATTTAATCGGGGAGGTTGCGAGTTACCCGGTTCAGGTTGTCCACCATCTCTTGCGTCATTTGCTTCGATATTTCTTTGAAGTTTGGCGTATTGCT
>JAYVMU010000029.1:0-34797 GCA_043758775.1 Methylophilaceae bacterium | reverse complement strand
GCCCTGTTTACCGATAAACTAAAAAACTACTACGAACTTAACTTTGGCTTAGAAAACATATTTAAAATATTGCGAGTAGATTATGTGCTTGCCTATGGCATAAACAACAAAGTAAGCAATGGTTTTTTAATAGGACTGGGAGTTAATTTTTAGATTAAAAATTAGACTATGTGCTAAATTTCTTTCTATATTTGTAATAGAAAACTTTAGGGGTGTTGCTTTATTGCGACTGAGAAATTACCCTTTGAACCTGAACAGGATAATGCTTGCGAAGGGAAAAGTGAAAGAAATACATTTCTGTATTTTCTCTCCTCTTAAAGTTTCAATTTTAATATTGTAATTATGATTGTTTTTGTCAACAATAAAAATTGCGTGCTTGATGTAAATGCAACGTTAGCATGGGCATTAGAGCAAAATGGTATTACATCTCAAAAAGGAATTGCGGTTGCCGTTAATAATATGGTTATTCCTAAGGTAGAGTGGCAGCAAAAAGTACTTGTTGATAATGATAAGATAACTGTCATTCGTGCAACTCAAGGGGGATAATATTAAGTTAAAAGTGATAAGTTAAAATTCAAAAGAAGGATATGAAAACAAAAGATAAAGCACCTAACCAAAACGTAATAAGCAGTGAGCCATTAACAGGCTCGCGCAAAGTGTTTGTAAAAGGTAAACTGCACAACATAAGCGTTGCTATGCGCGAAATTACTTTAACAGATACCGTGCATAAGTTTAACGGCAGCAATAAGGTAGAGGCGAACCCTGCTGTTACAGTATATGATACCAGCGGGCCATACACAGATTCCAATTATAAAATAGATTTAAAAAAAGGGCTTCCGCGTTTGCGCGAAGAATGGATTGTGAAGCGTGGCGATGTAGAACAACTTACCGATATAAGTTCTGAATATGGCAAACAACGTGCAAACGATAACAGTTTAGATAGCCTGCGTTTTGAGCATATACAAAAACCATATAAAGCAAAAGCAGGAAAAAATGTAAGCCAGTTGCATTATGCAAAACAAGGTATCATTACCCCTGAGATGGAATATATTGCCATTCGTGAAAATCAACGCCGCGAAAATATGAGCGAGTTGCTACAAACGCAACATAAAGGCCAAGATTTTGGCGCGAATATCCCTAAAATGATTACGCCAGAATTTGTACGTAGTGAAGTTGCCCTTGGTCGCGCGATTATCCCAGCTAATATTAACCACCCAGAAGTTGAGCCTATGATTATTGGCCGTAATTTCTTGGTTAAAATTAACGCCAATATTGGTAACTCTGCTTTAGGTTCTAGCATCACCGAAGAAGTTGAAAAAATGGTCTGGGCGACACGTTGGGGTGCAGATAACGTGATGGATTTATCAACAGGTAAAAATATTTACGAAACTCGTGAATGGATTATTCGTAACAGTCCTGTGCCAATTGGCACGGTGCCAATCTACCAAGCACTAGAAAAAGTAAATGGCAAAGCTGAAGATTTAACGTGGGAAATTTTCCGCGATACTTTAATTGAGCAAGCCGAACAAGGCGTGGATTACTTCACTATCCACGCAGGTGTGCGCTTGGCTTACATTCCAATGACAGCAAAACGCATGACAGGTATTGTGTCACGCGGTGGTTCTATTATGGCTAAGTGGTGTTTGGCGCATCATAAAGAATCTTTCTTGTACGAGCATTTTGAAGACATCTGCGAAATCATGAAAGCCTATGATGTGAGCTTCTCACTGGGTGATGGTTTACGCCCAGGCTCAATTTATGACGCCAACGATGAAGCGCAATTTGCCGAACTCATTACGCTAGGTGAGCTTACTCAAATCGCTTGGAAGCATGATGTACAAACCATGATTGAAGGTCCAGGCCATGTGCCTATGCATTTGATTAAAGAAAATATGGATTTACAGCTTGAGCATTGTGGCGAGGCCCCATTTTATACATTAGGCCCATTAACTACGGATATTGCGCCGGGTTATGACCACATTACCAGCGGCATTGGCGCTGCCATGATTGGTTGGTATGGCTGTGCAATGCTTTGCTACGTAACACCTAAAGAACACTTAGGCTTACCAGATAAAGAAGACGTGCGTGTAGGCGTAATTACCTACAAAATCGCAGCACATGCAGCAGACTTGGCAAAAGGCCACCCAGGCGCACAAATTCGCGATAACGCATTATCAAAAGCACGTTTCGAATTCCGTTGGGAAGACCAATTCAACCTAGGCCTAGATCCAGAAAAAGCCAAGGAATTCCATGACGAAACCTTGCCGCAAGATGGCGCAAAACAAGCGCATTTCTGCTCTATGTGCGGCCCGCATTTTTGCAGCATGAAAATCACCCAAGACGTACGTGATTATGCGGACAAACTAGGCGTAGATGAAAAAGAAGCACTACAAAAAGGCATGCAAGAAAAAGCCATTGAGTTTGTGAAAAAAGGCAGCGAGGTTTATCAGAAGGTTTAATTAGCTTTCGCTATTTTCAGTCAATAAAAAAGCCAGTGTTTGCTGGCTTTTTTATTTGAGTTCAAGCCTATATAGCTAGAGCAGTGTGATTTGGTTCTCAATCAGATCCGGCACACAACAAGAAGCTGGGTACTGCTACCACCTTAGTGTTCTAGGTGATATTTTAAGTCAGTTTAATTGTGACCAATTAAATACTCCAATAATTGGCGGCTGTAACTCTGTAACTCTGTACCTTTGAAACCGTTTTATTTAGGATTACGGATTATCTGATCAAAAAGTCCAGCTAAGTTATCTGCTAAAAGATCTATTGCTTGATCATCATTACCTGTAAAACCACCCCATGTAAATTTCCCTTGAGCGCTGCTACTTCCTAAAAGTAACCACATTAACTCTGCATAAGGTCCATTGAAATCATTTGGCGGTTTATCTGACCAAACTGCCATTCTCAAAAATGAGTCCACTGCTTTATATTTTTCATTGAGTGCAGTGTTCATGAAACTATGAATTTGAAGCAAACAATGCGCTAAAAAAATTGCCATTGGTGTATGCTTTTCGGACACAACTAAGGTTTTCAGATTGCTATTTTCAGATGAATGATAGGGTCCGAATTCATAAACTAATTTCCCATTCCTTTCAACTTTCTTATAAACCCCAGAAATGCCTAGTTGTTGAGCAAAATATTACTCTTGATAAAGGATGGTTTTTTCTTGAGCTGAAAGCACGATAACCAATACAGGGTATTTTTTTAATATATGAAAAAACTCATGGTGGAATTTATGCTTATAAGTCTTATTAGAATTCTTCCATTGTTTTAAAACTTGAGTTTCTTTGTTAATTATCTTTCCAAGTTCAGTCGCTACTTCATGATGCTCCATACGTGGAGAGATAACAAAAGCTGACGTATGCCATAAGGATCCATCAATTTGCTCTGATGGTGAATGATCTGTAGAAATATTGTAGGGTGGCAATGCTTGGTTATCTAAACCATTTACAAACAATTTAATTGCTGCAAATAAGTCAGTTACGGCAATATTGCGTTCAAACATTCTTAATGTTACCCAATCCCATAAAACATTTGAGACGTCCATTCCGCTCATGTAATACGAGGGCTATAAATACATTTATTTATGCAGATTAACAGGCTAGCCAAGAGAATACAAATTAGATGCGCAACTACCTGATTTAATAAATACAAATACTCAGTGATATTTTGTTAAAATATGCTATTAATCTAATTAGTATCCACGCCATTTTGATCACCTTAAAAATTACCAAAAAACCTTCTGATGCGCCTGCGGCTAAAAAAACGCCTGTGCGCCGCTCTGAGCTTGCAAAACGCGACCGTAGTGTTGCGCCACCCAAGCCTGCAACTCGTTCCAATCAAAGTCATAGCCAAAAAATGGATTCCCGCCCACCTGAGAATGACGAGCAAAAAATAGATAGTTCGCGCCAGCGCAACCATAGGCATGATGGTTCTCTACGCGATAACACACCCGCTAAATCACAAAAATCCGATAGCCGCGCACCTGCGGAGCGATCAATAGCGCGCGGTGAATTTAAGCGTGACGAATATGTACGTAAACCGCGTGAAGAGGTGGCAAACAACCCAACTCATGATGCGAATGCGCATGGCTCACGTGGTAACTCTACAGAAAACCGCCATAATAATTCTGCCGATACACGCAATACTGCAGGTAGGTTTAAGGGTGAGCGCGATACACCGCGCCGTGGTGGTAAAGCCCGCGATGGTTTTGAGCAAGGCAGTTTTAATAGCAACCGCGCCGCTAACCCAATGTTTTCGGATAAGCCTGCGCCTAGCAACCCGGATTTACCAAGACTATCTAAACGCATGACCGAGCTTGACTTGTGCTCACGCCGTGAAGCCGATGATTGGATTATAAACGGCTGGGTAAAAGTAGATGGTAAAGTTTTAGATACTTTAGGCGTGCGAGTTTCATTAGATGCGCAAATTGAAGTCAGTGAAAAAGCCAAACAATATCAGGCCGAAAGCGTCACTATTATTTTGCATAAGCCTGTGGGCTATGTGAGTGGTCAGGCAGAAGATGGTTATCAACCAGCCATTACCTTGATTCATCCTGATAACCAGTGGCCAGAAGACCCTGAATTGCATCAAGCTACACCTAAAGAGTTTCAACGTGGATTTTTACATGGCTTAGCACCTGCAGGCCGCTTGGATATTGATTCAACAGGTTTGTTAGTATTCACTCAGGATGGCCGTATTGCTAAACATTTAATCGGCGAAAACTCAACTGTAGAAAAAGAATATTTGGTACGCGTAGAAGGTGATTTATCGGACGATGATTTTGATTTGCTAAACTTTGGTTTAAGCTTAGATGGTGTTCAACTTAAACCAGCTAAAGTATCATGGCAGAATGAAGACCAGTTACGTTTTGTTTTGCGCGAAGGCCGTAAACGCCAAATCCGCCGTATGTGCGAGCTTGTAGGCTTGCATGTAGTTGGGCTTAAGCGTGTTAGAACTGGTAGTGTTACATTAGGTAAACTTCCTGTAGGGCAATGGCGTTACTTACGAGCGGATGAGCGTTTTTAGTTGATTATATTTTAGTTATTTCTGGTTTTAAATTATATAAAAGGGGAATGTCATGGGATTATTAGACGGTTTAGCTAGTCAAGTACTAGGCAAAGTAATGGGTGGCAACACTGATGGCATTGCCGCAACCGCAATGGAAATGTTCAATAACAACGGTGGTTTAAGTGGTGTTTTAGACAAATTTAAATCTGGCGGGCTAAGTGAGCAAGCCGCTTCATGGGTTGGTCACGGCGAAAACTTACCAGTGTCTGCAGACCAAATCACCAGCGTATTAGGCAATGGTCAAATTGCTGAAATGGCAGCTAAATTTGGCCTTACACCAGAAGTGTTAAGCAGCCAAATTGCACAGCATTTACCAAGTGTTGTGGATAAAATGACACCAAATGGCGAAGTGGGTGCTGAATCTGGTGGTTTATTAAATTCAGTACTTGGCATGTTGAAATAAAAAACTATACTTAATAGCGATATACTAAAGGGGCAACAAGTTAGCCCCTTTTTCTATTAAACGCAGTCTAAGACTTATACTAATTAAATAAAGCGAAGAGTTTATTAAATGGATTTATTACTACTTTTTAAAGCGTTAATTTTAGGCCTCGTAGAAGGCGTAACCGAGTTTTTACCTATCAGCAGCACTGGGCACTTAATTATTGCGGGGGATTTGCTTAATTTTAACGATGAAAAAGGTAAAGTCTTTGAAATCGTGATCCAGTTTGGCGCGATTTTAGCCGTATGTTGGGAGTTTCGCGCTAAGCTCATGGATACTGCCAGCCATTTATCCAGCAATACAACATCTCGTGGCTTAGTACTCAATCTGTTGATTGCATTTTTGCCTGCGGCAATTGTTGGTTTATTATTTATCCATCAAATCAAACAGTATTTGTTTTCTCCCATTAGCGTGGCTATTGCTTTAATTGTTGGTGGCTTTGCAATTTTACTGGTCGAGAAAAGCACGCCTAAAATCACGACACAAAATATTGATGCAGTGAGCCCGATACAGGCTCTAAAAATTGGCTTAGCGCAGACTTTATCGTTGATTCCAGGTGTATCACGCGCAGGAGCGACAATATTAGGCGGCATGCTTTCTGGCTTAAACCGCCAAACTGCGACTGAGTTCTCCTTCTTTTTAGCGATTCCTATTATGTTTGCCGCTACAGCTTATGATTTATTTAAGAACTGGGCACTACTGGTCAGCACTGATGTCCCTATGTTTGTAGTCGGGTTTATCACCGCATTTATCTCTGCAATATTTGTCATCAAACTGTTATTGCGCTATGTGGCTAATCATGATTTTCTTGCGTTTGCTTATTACCGTATCGTATTTGGAATATTAGTTTTGTTATACTTTTTACTTAAAACTCACTAAGAATTGCATCGAGAGTTGCTAAATCGAGAATGACTATGAAAAAACTGCTTAAATATTCTGCGTTGGGGTTTGGCGGCATCATCCTATTATTGCTGATTGTGGTGGCATTTATTGCCGTGACCTTTAACCCCAATGATTACAAACCACAAATCGTCAAGCTAGTACAAGAAAAAAAGCAACGCACGTTACATATTGATGGTGACATCAAGCTTAGCTTTTGGCCAAAGATTGGGGCAAATTTAGGTAAAGTTTCATTATCAGAGCACAACAGCCCTACCGAGTTTGCGGCAATAGATAGTGCGAAGGTATCGCTCGCGTTGCTACCATTACTCAAAAAAGAATTGGTGGTGGATACGGTTTATATCGATGGTGCAAAAGCCAATATTATTAAACACAAGGATGGTACAACCAACTTTGATGATTTGATGAGCAAGGATGACACGTCAAACGATATCAAATTTGATATTGATGGCGTCAATATCAGCAACTCAGCAGTCAGTTACTCAGACGAGGCAAGCGGTGCAAAATACAGCATCAGTAAATTCAACTTAAAATCGGGTCATGTTGCACTGGCTGAACCTATTGATCTTAAAACTGACTTTACCGTGACGGCAAGCCAACCGCAGCTTAACGTCAATGTTAATTTAAAAGGTAGTTTTTTAGCTGATACAAAAGCCAAACATTATGCCGCTAAAAACCTAGACGCTACAGTACAAGGCGATTTAGCTGGTGGTAAGAATGTGAACGTAGCACTCTCTGGTAATGTAGATGCTAACTCCGAAAAAACTGAATACTTAGTGGATAGTTTAAAACTAGCAGCCACTGGCGACTTTAGTGGCGCGAAACTGGCGCTAGATTTAAGTGCACCTAATCTCACCGTATTAAAAGATGAAGTTAGCGGTAAACAGGCCACCGTGAATATCTCACAAGTCAAAGGTGACGATACCATGAAGGTCAATTTGGAGCTGGCTGATATTAAAGGTTCACCCAAATCTATACAAAGTAGTGGTATTACAGGTGACATTAATGGCAACCAGGGCAAACGTACGATTGCAGGTAAATTTTCATCCCCATTTAGTGCTAATTTAGAAGGCATGGTATTTGATTTAACCAAACTCGCAGGTAATTTGGAGTTTAAAGACCCAGCATTACCAAGTGGTGCGATGAAAGGCGATTTTGCCTTATCACTGCATGCTGATGTAAAAAAAGAGCTGGTGAATAGCAACTTTAACCTGAATGTTGATAGCACTAAATTAGAAGGGAATGTCGCTGTAGCTGGTTTCAAACAAAGCCATATCAACTTCAATTTAATTAGTCCCAAGCTAGACTTGAACAAGTTAATGCCAAAAAGTGCGGCTAGCTCTGCTGCTAATTCTGATAGCAAAACTAGTGATAAACCTACAGATTTATCTGTGCTTAAAACTTTATTCATAGATGGCAAAGTAAACATTGGCCAAGTCATTTACGATAAATACAATTTAGCTAACTTGAATCTTACAGTTAAATCAGATGGACAAAAATTAAGTATTAATCCGCTGAGCGTCAAGTTAGACGATAGCCAAATTAAAGGCTCTGTAGGCATTAGTCAATTTGCAAAACCACTGTATAGCTTTGATATCGATATTGACACTTTCGATGTTGATAAATACGCCAGTAGCGGTAACGCAACAACTAAACAAACTAATGCGCCCTCTAAACCACTGGATTTAAGCGCTTTAAAAGCATTGAATGCCGATGGTAGCCTACGCATCGGTAGCCTTAAATACGGTAAAACCAGGGCTTCTAATGTACGCATAGATTTAAAAGCCGATGGTCAAAAATTACAACTGAACCCGCTTGCTGCCAAAGTGGATGATAGTCAAATTAATGCGAACTTTGGTATTACACAATTTAGTAATCCCCATTTCAGCTTTAACCTGAATATTGATAAGCTAGATGCAGACAAATACATTACTAAGAGCGATAAGCCGGAGACTAAAAGCACCGCTGATACGCCGATTGATTTATCCGCAATAAAAAAGCTGAATGCGAGCGGCACAGCCAAAATCGGCTGGCTTAAACTCGCAAATGTAAAAACTGAAAACGTCAATATAGGCCTAAATGCAGCGGACGGTATTACAACTATCAACCCATTTGCAGCCAATCTATATCAAGGCAGTATGAGTGGTTCGCTCAAGGTTGATGCGCGCGGCACACCCGCCATTGCCTTTAAACAATCGATGCAAAATGTGTCAGTTGGGCCGTTATTAGTGGATGCCATCAATAACGACATGCTAGAGGGCAAAGGCACGGTGAAACTTGATGTGTCGACTTCTGGCGGCACAGTAGGGGCACTAAGGAAAGCACTCGCAGGAACAGCCGCACTTAATCTAACTGACGGCGCAGTAAAAGGTATTGATATTGCTGGCACTATTCGCGATTTAAAATCTAAACTCAATGTATTAAAGAGTGATAGCGTAAGCGCCGACAAGAAAAAATGCACCGACTTTAGCGAAATGGTAGCCACTTTTGTGATTAAAAATGGCGTCGCGCATAATGACGATTTATCAATGAAAGCACCCATTTTTCGCATCACTGGTGCAGGAGATATCGACATCGGTAATGAGAAAATCAATTACCTTGCTAAACCGACCATTGTGAAGTCGCTGAAAGGCCAAGGTGGTGCTAACCTTGATGCATTAAGCGGCATCACTATTCCGGTTAAACTCACAGGCACGTTCTCCAGCCCACAATACGCATTAGATTACGCCGGTTTAAGCACCGCAATTGCAAAATCCAAGTTGTTAGATAAAATAGGTGGCGACAAGGCAACCGCAGTGAAAGGCTTGTTAAACGGCAACCCAAAAGATGCATTGGGTGATTTACTCGGCAAAAAAAATAAAACAACGGATACATCCACCGCGCCTACCACAACTCCAGATGCGACTCCTGCAGACAAGTCAAAATCCGCTGAAGATAAAGCCAAAGAAAAACTTAAAAACTTACTCAAGTTTTAACCTAAAGTTTTATCTGCAACTTTGACAATTCTAACTAGCTTACCTAAAAACCTGCCTGTGCCTCATGATGACGGCGCATGCAGCCACCTATTGGACAAGTCACTACCTGATATTGATTTACCGTCTACGCAGCAAACTGTGATCAACCTTTCTACGATAAAAGGCTGGACAGCTGTTTATTGTTATCCAATGACTTGGCAACCTAACGTTGCTTTACCAGATGGCTGGGATGCAATACCTGGCGCTCGTGGTTGCACGCCGCAGAGTTGCACTTTTCGCGATAGTTTTCAAACGCTCTTAGATTTAAATGTACAGGTGTTTGGGTTAAGTAGGCAAAACACTGAATACCAGCAAGAAGCTGCTACTCGGCTACATTTACCTTTTGCACTACTAAGTGATAACAGTTTACTTTTTACGCAAACACTTAATTTACCTGTTTTCAAAGTAAGTCGAATGCAACTCAATAAACGTGTCACATTAATTGCATGTGATGGAGTAATTCAACACTATTTTTATCCTGTGTTTCCGCCAGATAAAAATGTAAATGATGTCATTGATTGGTTAGAGCTGAATGTCTGAATTTGCGACCCGTATTATCACTTGGCAAAAATTGCATGGGCGCCACAGCCTACCTTGGCAAAATACGCTTGATCCATACGCGATTTGGGTATCTGAAATCATGTTGCAACAAACACAAGTAGCCGCTGTTATTGGCTACTATGCTAAATTCATGGCACGTTTTGCTAGTATTGCAGCACTCGCCGATGCTACGCAGGACGAGGTGTTACAGCATTGGAGTGGACTGGGTTATTACTCACGAGCGCGTAATTTACATAATGCAGCACAAATTATCGTCGATGAGCACGCTGGGCAATTTCCCCAAAATTTTGATGCTATCCTTGCCTTGCCTGGTATCGGGCGTTCCACGGCCGCGGCTATTTCATCATTTGCCTTTGGCAAAGCGGAGCCGATTATGGATGGTAATGTTAAGCGCGCGTTTGCGCGGCATTTTTTGATTGAAGGCTGGCCTAGCTTGCCTAAAATTGAAAAGCAATTATGGGTATTAGCTGATGAGTTAATGCCACAGACTGACATGATTGCCTACACTCAAGGCCTAATGGACTTAGGCGCTACACTATGTACGCGCAGCAAGCCCAAATGCATGCTGTGCCCATTAATTGCAAGCTGTGGAGCATATGCCACAAATCGCGTGAAAGAATTACCCACTTCTAAACCACGCAAAGTGATTCCTGAAAAACAGACGACCATGCTGATACTAAAGCACGGCAACGAAGTGATGCTGGAAAGGCGGCCACCGACTGGTATATGGGGCGGGTTATGGAGCTTGCCTGAAACAAATGCTAATGAAGATTTTGCACAAATTTGCCAACACAGTTTTGGTACAGAAGCTATTCAAATTGAAGCTCTAAAAAAGTTAAGCCACGCATTTACGCACTTTAAACTACATATTAATCCGCAACCCATGCAGGTACTGAACTCTAAACATTTAGCCAACGAAGCTAACAGTACTATTTGGTTGGATATTAACGATGCAATTGATGCCGCTATACCTACACCAATTCGTAAAATTTTATTGTCATTAAAAAATAGTGATTAAAAACGAATAACTGAGTCTACCTAGCAAACAACAGCCTTTAATTCCAATGGTTGCTGCAAACGCAAACTGTTACAAAACAAAAAAGCAGTCCTGATTAAGAGCTGCTTTTTTGTTTTGTAGCAGTTAATTAAGCTAACAGTTAAAGCTTAGTCGCTGCTAACTTAATTTACATTTAAATCTAGCTTATTTTTGATCCCAGCTATCTTCCCACATGCAATGCTTGATTTTATGACGGTTAGCAATCAATTCATCAATGCTAGGCTCGTCATTTAAAGCACGTTTAATTGCTAATTTAGTCGCTTCATAGTTGTTTTTGTACATATCTGCTTTGTCTAAATTTGCATCTTTAGCCGCACCTGGATCTATCCATACCAAGCTGATGATGCACAAATCGTTCACTTGATCTTTAGGGATAATGCCTTCAATCACACAGTCCAACACCGCATCAGCAGTAGCAGCTTGCACTAAACCACCAAACAAGGCAATGTTACCTGAATCTTTCAATGTGACTTTTGGCACCATGATGGTTGCTGGACGTACTAATTGATTCAAATCACGTACAGCAAACATGGCAGTATGCCCTTTGCTTTGTGCCATCATATTAGCAAATGCTTGACCAACTGGACCATCCACAGCACCAATTAAAATTTCTGGCATTGCTGCGCCAGTGTCTTTGCCAGCAGTATATAGTGTGGCTTCACCAGCCTTAAAAATGATTTTATTTGACATATCAATTTCCTTAAATTCGAGTGTATTACTATTAAAAGGCAAAACAGTTTTAATGAATGCCTATTGTATATAAAGCGCATGCTTTAAGCAAATAATCACAACTTACTTAACAGGAAAAATATAATAAAATCAGTCGTTTATATTCAACTCCATGTCGTAATGTGGAATACCGGCATCTATATACTCAACACTTGTTACAACAAAACCCGCCCGCATATAAAAACCAAGCGCATGTTTTTGTGCAGAAAGCTTTATGCGCCTTAGCCCTTGCGCTTTGCAACATGCAATAGCATGAGTTAATACGGCGTAGCCAACACCTAAGCCACGCCAGTCTTTAAGCACCGCCATGCGGCCGATAGTGCCACTAGGCAAAATGCGTGTGCAGGCAATAGCTTGATTAGCAGCATTTAAAGCCAATAAATGTATTGCAGTATCGTCAAACTCGTCCCATTCTAAAGTTACTGGAACGTGTTGCTCTATTACAAACACCTGTTCACGTATCACTTTGAGTTCAGATTGATATGATTGCCAATTAACTTGTACGATACTAAATTTAGTCATGCGCTTCACACCCGGCTTGCAGGCTTAAGCACTTCAGTGCATCATCTAGGCTTTGCAATTTAATAGGACCCCACATGTGTAAATATCGTACTGCAATTGCTCGCATATTATTGTCACTGGTATTTTTAGGGCAAGTATTTGTAACACTTTCAGACATTCTTGGCACGCCAAATGGCTATCAAATATATCAAGATAAGTTAGCCGCGTTTGGTTTAATGTCAATTTTTGCACCGCTACTTATCCTCATCAAAGTGGTCGCTGGCTCGTGTTTGCTTGTAGGTTATAAAACCAAATTCTTTGCCTTTGTCTTAGCTGGTTTAGCCCTGTTTTTAGCCGCTGTGTTAGGACGAATTGTTCCAGATGCTCTATTTTATAACATCGGCATTTGTGGCGGCATGTTATTGCTTGCAGCATACCCGTCAACAAGCTTTAGCATAGATAATCTTAAAAAGTAATTCTCAACATATTAAATCCAACAAAGGAGCAGTCTTTGCGATTGCTCCTTGCAAAAACAATCTAGTTAGCACATCAGTGTTGAAAGATGGTACCGAATGGTGGTTGCAAAGCTGGTGCTGTATAATTCTAAGTTCTTCTAAATACTGAGCTTTAGAGATTTTGCAATGAATCCATACGATACGCCACACATTATCAATAACACCGAAAAAATACTGCGCGATCTACTGGCGCGGCGCATTCTTATTTTAGATGGTGCGATGGGTACCATGATTCAGCAATACAAACTGACTGAAGCAGATTATCGCGGTGAGCGTTTCAAAGATTTTGCAGCGCCAGCAGGTGAACGTGAACTGTTTGTTAAGGGTAATAATGAACTGCTATCCCTCACACAGCCACAGGTAATTCAAGAAATCCACGAGCAATATTTAGCCGCTGGTGCAGACATTATTGAAACCAATACCTTTGGGGCAACATCTGTCGCGCAAGATGATTATCACATGGCGCATCTGGTTTATGAGATGAACCTAGAAGCCGCGAAACTGGCTAAAGCAGCGTGTGAAAAATACTCTACACCTGATAAACCGCGCTTTGTCGCGGGCGCACTTGGTCCAACGCCAAAGACTGCCAGTATTTCGCCTGACGTCAATGATCCCAGCACACGTAATGTAAGCTTCAATCAGTTAGCAAGCGCTTACTTAGAGCAAGCGCGAGCTTTGGTTGAAGGTGGCGCAGATATTTTGATGGTAGAAACCATTTTTGATACTCTAAACTGTAAGGCGGCATTGTTCGCCATTGAAAAATTCTTTGAAGAGCATGGTAGCCGCTTGCCCATTATGATTTCAGGTACAGTGACCGACGCTTCAGGGCGTATTTTATCTGGCCAAACTGTACCTGCATTCTGGAATTCTGTACGTCACGCTAAGCCACTGACTATTGGCCTAAACTGCGCATTAGGCGCAACACTGATGCGCCCTTACGCTGAAGAATTATCAAAAATTGCTGATACTTTCGTTTGTATCTACCCCAATGCAGGTCTACCTAACCCAATGAGCGATACCGGCTTTGATGAAAAACCAGCCGACACCTCCTCACTACTTAAAGAATTTGCCGAGAGCGGCTTTATTAATATCGCTGGCGGCTGCTGCGGTACGACACCACCGCATATTCAAACAATTGCCAAAGAAATGAGTACCTGTACACCACGTACAGTGCCACAAATCGAGATTGCGACTAGATTATCTGGTTTAGAGCCTTTCACTATTGACGATAATTCGCTATTTGTGAACATAGGCGAACGTACCAATGTCACCGGTAGCAAAGCTTTTGCACGCATGATTATCAATGAGCAATATGAAGAAGCACTTAGCGTAGCGCGGCAACAGGTAGAAAGCGGTGCACAAGTCATCGATATCAACATGGATGAAGGCATGCTAGATGCCATTAAAGCCATGACACACTTTCTTAACCTAATCGCTTCCGAGCCTGATATTGCACGCGTGCCAATCATGATTGACTCCAGCAAATGGGGGGTGATTGAGGCGGGCTTGAAATGTGTGCAAGGCAAAGCTATCGTCAATTCAATCTCGATGAAAGAAGGTGAAGCTGAATTTATTCGCCAAGCCAAGCTGTGCCACCAATACGGTGCGGCAGTGATTGTGATGGCGTTTGATGAAAAAGGTCAGGCCGATACTTACGAACGCAAAATCGAAATCTGTAAACGTGCTTATGATTTACTGGTCGAAAAAGTCAATTTTCCGCCAGAAGATATTGTGTTTGACCCCAATATTTTTGCCATTGCGACAGGGATTGAAGAGCACAACAACTACGCGGTAGACTTTATTAACGCCACGCGCTGGATTAAAGAAAATTTGCCACATGCCAAAATTTCTGGCGGCGTATCTAATGTGAGCTTCAGTTTCCGTGGCAACGACCCTGCGCGTGAAGCGATTCATACGGTATTCCTCTACCACGCGATTAAAGCCGGTATGACCATGGGTATTGTCAATGCGGGCATGATGGGTGTATATGACGATTTGCCAAAAGAGCTTAAAGACTGCGTAGAAGACGTGGTGCTGAACCGCATCATCGACCCAGATAACCCAATAGCCGCTACCGAACGTATGATAGCCATGGCGGGCACGCTTAAAGCCGGTGGCAAAAAAGAAGAAGCAACATTAGAATGGCGTGGCACTCCAGAAAATCCCGCACCCATTAATAAACGCCTTGCGCACGCCATGGTACATGGCATTACCGAATTTATTGTGGCAGATACAGAAGAAGCAAGGCAAGCCGTATTTGATAGCGGTGGCCGGCCTATCCACGTCATTGAAGGCCCATTAATGGACGGCATGAATGTGGTCGGTGATTTATTTGGCCAAGGCAAAATGTTTTTGCCGCAAGTGGTGAAATCTGCACGTGTAATGAAGCAAGCCGTGGCACATTTAATCCCTTTTATTGAAAAAGAAAAAGCACTAGAAGAGGCCCGCACTGGCATTGTGTCCAAGCCTAAAGGCAAAATGGTCATTGCCACGGTAAAAGGTGATGTGCACGATATTGGCAAAAATATCGTATCTGTCGTATTGCAATGCAATAATTTTGAAGTGGTGAACATGGGCGTGATGGTACCTGCCAGCGAGATTTTAGCCATGGCCAAAGCCGAAGGTGCAGATATCATTGGGCTTTCCGGACTGATTACACCGTCGCTAGAAGAAATGGCGCACTTGGCGCGTGAAATGCAGCGCGACCCCTATTTCAAGGGCTTAAAAATGCCGCTACTCATTGGTGGCGCGACGACCTCACGCGCTCACACCGCAGTTAAAATTGCGCCACATTATGATGGTCCTGTAGTGTATGTACCCGATGCTTCACGTTCAGTTTCTGTCATGCAAAATCTGTTGTCATTAGAGACACGTGACGCTTATATTGCGGAAATTAATGCAGATTATGATCGTGCTCGCACGCAGCACGCCAACAAAAAAGGTGTGCCGTTACTGACTATTGCCCAGGCTCGTGCCAACAAAAGACATCTAGACTTCACAGATAAAAATACGCCGATTAAGCCCAAGTTTATTGGTCGCCGTGTCATCAACAATATTGATTTAAGCTTAATCGCAAAATATATTGATTGGGGTCCATTTTTTCAAACGTGGGATTTAGCTGGATTCTATCCCGCGATTTTGACAGATGCAGTGGTGGGCGATGCCGCAACCAAAGTCTTTGCCGAGGCGCAGGACATGCTGAAAAAAATCATCGATGGCCGCTGGCTAACCGCTAATGGCGTGATTTCATTATTGCCTGCCAATACAGTCAATGATGATGACATCGAAATTTACACTGATGACACGCGCGAAACAATTGCCTTTACCTATTATGGCATGCGTCAGCAAACATTGAAGCCTGTGGTAAATGGTGTTGCACATCCCAACCAATGTTTAGCCGATTTTATCGCGCCCAAAGCATCTGGGATAGCGGATTACATTGGCATGTTTGCAGTAACCGCAGGTTTAGGTATCGAGAAGTATGAACAACGTTTTGCAGCCGCACTAGACGATTACAGCAGCATTACGCTGAAATCTCTGGCTGATCGCCTTGCTGAGGCATTTGCCGAATACCTACATGAACGCGTACGTACTGATTTATGGGGCTATGCAGCACAAGAAGAATTAAACACCGATGCCTTGATTAAAGAAAAATATCAAGGTATCCGCCCTGCGCCAGGTTACCCTGCTTGCCCAGACCATACGGTAAAACCCGATATGTTTAACCAAATGCAATGTGAAGAAATCGGCATGACGCTCACAGATTCATTCGCTATGATGCCAGCTGCTGCAGTTTCTGGATTCTATTTTGCACACCAAGACTCGAAGTATTTTAGCGTAGATAAAATTGGTGAAGACCAATTGAATGACATGGCAAAACGCCGTGGCTTGCCCAAAGAATATTTAGAGCGCTGGCTAGCGCCTAATTTAAGCTAAGCTGCTTTTAGTTAAGTCACTACTGGAGTGTTGCATGCCCCAGTAGTTTTAACACAATCTAAACTTTAATCCCAGCTCAATGCCCCGCCCGTTTGATACTCCGTCACACGGGTTTCAAAGAAGTTCTTCTCTTTCTTTAAATCCATCATTTCGCTCATCCACGGGAATGGATTGCTTGCACCTGGATACATCACATCTAAGCCAATTTGCTGACAACGGCGATTAGCAATAAAACGTAAATATTCTTTGAACATCGTTGCATTTAAGCCCAACACACCGCGCGGCATGGTCGCTTCAGCATATCGATATTCCAGTTCTACACCTTGCTGCATTAGACTAGTGATTTCAGCGCGGAATTCTGCTGTCCATAAATGTGGATTCTCTAACTTGATGGTGTTGATGACATCAATACCAAAATTACAATGCATAGACTCATCACGCAAAATGTATTGATATTGCTCTGCCGC
Source organism: Methylophilaceae bacterium (assembly GCA_043758775.1). GTDB lineage: Bacteria > Pseudomonadota > Gammaproteobacteria > Burkholderiales > Methylophilaceae > JACMMS01. The sequence continues at coordinate 17,605 of JAYVMU010000029.1, read as the reverse complement.
ACCCTGCATTTTGTTTTGACGACCTAGGGCTAAAATCTGTACAAAACCCACGTAGAAGAACAAACCTTCCATGATGCAGGCAAATACAATCAGCGAACGTAATAGTTTTTGGTCTGCCTCTGGCGTACCAGTTTTAAAGTTTGGGTCGGTTAATATGTTGATGAATGGAATTAAAAAGTCATCTTTATCTTTAATACTTGCGACTTCTTGGTAGGCATTAAACACCTCCGACTCATCTAAGGCCAAACTCTCGACAATGTACTGATAAGCATGGGTATGAATCGCCTCTTCAAAGCCTTGGCGCAGCAAATATTGACGACATTCCGGTGCGGTAATATGGCGATAAGTGCCGAGTACAATATTGTTCGCCGCAAGCGAATCAGCCGTGGTGAAAAAACCTAAATTACGCTTCACAATTAAACGCTCATCCTCAGTCAGCGCTGTACTGTCTTTCCACTGTGCAATATCGCGGCTCATTGAAACTTCTTGCGGCATCCAATGGTTGGCGCAACCCGCTAAATATTTATCCCAAGCCCAATGGTACTTAAATGGTACTAGCTGATTTACATCAGTTTGACCGTTAATCATGCGCTTATCAGATGCATTTACACGCCCAGAAAAAGCGGGTTCGTTTGCAGATTTTAGCGCTACTATTGGAGCGACTAATTGCGAAACTACTGGGTTATTTTCAACTACTTTTAATGCTGGCGTTATTGCTGGTACTTCTTCTGTTACTACTTCATCTTCAAATGACAGCATATTATTTTCCTTATTTCTGATTAGCATCTATCTTAAGAAGCCAACGAGAGAGTGCAGGGCAAGGCGCAAGCTCACGCAAAAAACAAGACAGTACAAATAGTACGGCGCAGTTTTTGAGTACGATTGCAACAAAGCCATGCGCTTCTCACAGTGGCTTATCTATTGGCAAGATTCGCATTCAGGGTTATCAATCGCACACATCTTCGTCGCTGGCTCTGGTTCAGTCGCAGTATGAGCAGACACTGCATTCAACTCACCACCTGAGCCTGTTGATTTCTCTGCCGCTGTTGCGCCCATAGAACGTAAGTAGTAAGTCGTTTTTAAGCCTCGCAACCAAGCCAGCATGTAAATATCATTCAACTTTTTACCAGATGGCACAGCAAAATAAAGATTGAGCGATTGCGCCTGATCTATCCATTTTTGACGACGCGCGGCGGCTTCAACCAACCAGCTTGGGTCTACATCAAACGCTGTTGCATACAATTGCTTAAGTTCTACTGGTACACGTTCAATTTTTTGCAAAGAACCGTCATAATATTTAAGGTCAGAAATCATCACTTCATCCCATAAACCACGTGCTTTTAAGTCGCTCACTAGCTGTTCGTTCACAATCGTGAACTCACCAGATAGATTAGACTTTACATACAGATTTTGATATTCGGGTTCAATGCTAGCCGACACAACCACAATGTTAGAAATTGTTGCCGTTGGTGCAATCGCCACGCAATTTGAGTTACGCATACCGACCGCTGCAATACGGTTACGCAAAGCTGTCCAATCTAGGGTTTGGCTACGATCAACTTCTACATTACCACCGCGCTCAGTCGCTAATAAATCTAAAGTATCGAATGGCAAAATACCTTGATCCCACAAGCTGCCCTTAAAGCTTGAATAAGCGCCACGTTCTTCTGCCAATACCGTAGACGCCCAATAAGCGTTATAGCAAACAGTTTCCATAGTGTGGTCAGCAAATTCAACTGCTTCCATACTTGCGTATGGGATACGCATGGCATGTAGCGCATTTTGGAAACCCATGATGCCCATACCAACAGGACGGTGACGATAATTAGAGTTACGCGCTTTGCCCACGGCGTAAAAGTTAATATCCACCACATTATCCAACATGCGCATAGCGACTTTAGTCGTTGCGGCGAGTTTGACTTGGTCGATAATGAGCTTGTCGCCCTCTTGTCTTAAATGCTGTAGCAAATTCACTGAACCTAAATTACACACAGCAATTTCAGTGTCTGATGTATTAAGCGTAATTTCGGTACACAAATTAGAACTATGCACCACGCCTACGTGTTGCTGTGGTGAGCGAATATTGCATTGGTCTTTGAATGTGATCCAAGGATGGCCAGTTTCAAACAACATCGAGAGCATTTTGCGCCACATACCTAGTGCAGAAACGCGTTTGAATAATTTAATTTCGCCATTGTCAGCTTTACGTTCATACTCCGTATAAGCAGCAGCGAATTTTTTACCGTATAAGTCATGTAAATCGGGCACATCAGATGGCGAGAATAAGGTCCAATCACCATTTTCTGTGACACGCTGCATGAATAAATCGGGAATCCAATGTGCAGTATTCATATCATGCGTACGGCGGCGATCATCACCAGTGTTTTTACGTAAATCTAAAAACTCTTCAATATCTAAATGCCAAGTTTCTAAATAACCACACACCGCGCCTTTGCGTTTGCCACCTTGGTTCACCGCGATGGCTGTATCATTCACCACTTTTAAGAATGGAATCACACCCTGGCTTTTGCCATTAGTGCCTTTGATGCGCGCGCCTAAAGAACGCACCGGCGTCCAATCATTACCCAAACCGCCTGCATATTTTTGCAGCAAAGCATTTTCTTTAATGCCTTGGTAAATACCTTCTAAATCATCGCTTACCGTTGTTAAATAGCACGATGACAATTGCGAATGCAATGTGCCGCTGTTAAATAAAGTCGGTGTTGAGCTCATAAAATCAAAGCTGGAAAGCAGATTGTAGAACTCAATGGTGCGTACTTCACGGTCAATTTCATTAATCGCCAAGCCCATCGCCACGCGCATGAAGAAGATTTGTGGTAACTCAATACGACGTTCTTCAATGTGTAAAAAGTAACGGTCATACAAGGTTTGCAAACCTAAATAACCAAACTGGAAATCACGGTCATGCTTAAGCACTGCGGCTAGCTGTGCTAAATCGAACTGACCTAACCGTGGATCTAGCAAGCCAGCTTCAATACCAAGCTTGATGTAACGTGGAAAATACTCGGCGTAACGTGTTGCCATTTCTGTGTGGCTAACGCTTTCATCTAAAACTTCCGCACGCACTAAATCCAGTTGCAAACGTGCAGTGACATAGTTATAAGCTGGCTCACGTTCAATCAAGCTACGCGCAGATAAAATCAATGCTTTACGCACTTCGGCGAAACTAATACCGTCGTATAAATCACGTACCGCTTGCTCTACTATAACTCTCGACTCAACTTCAGCACCCAAACCAGCACAGGCTTCAACCACCATGCTAGTTAAATCAGCAATGTTGAGTGGTTGTAATTGTCCGTTAATATTGATGTTTAAGTGATGGGTTTGTTGTTCTGGTTGGCTAGCTTTTTGTGCTGTACGCTCTGCATTGCGCTTTTCGCGGTATAACACATAAGCACGCGCTAAATCGTGTGATCCTGCACGCATCAGCGCCAGTTCTACTTGGTCTTGGATATCTTCAATATGCACCTAACCGCCTGCTGGTAAGCGTCGTACAAGGCCATGTATAACCACTTGCGTTAACGCAGAAACCTGTTCGCGTACGCGACTAGAATTCGCATTCTTGCCCTCAACAGCTAAAAAAGCCTTGGTGAGTGCGATGGAAATTTTTTCTGAGTTAAATGTAACGACTGCGCCATTACGACGAATTACTTGAAATGTAGCTAGCTGCGCAGCTTGTGAGGAATCACCTGCTGAAGTTCTTACATCATCCATGATTATTGCTCCCTTTTTAAGGGGCAGGTATGCCTTTTATGCACTCGTTATAGCAACAAAAAAGACCAGCTGGCAAAAAGCATCTTTTATAATAGACAAAAGACCACTTTTTATCTGCCGAGGACACCCCGCCTCAAACGTTATTAAAATATTCTTTGTATTTTTCAATACAAAGAACGTCTGCGGCAGGTCTCCTGGCTCTCAGGTCATTGTGAATTAATCTACCTTCCCAGTTGCTGATGAAACCAGCTTCCAGTGGTTGAGATGAATAACTCGCTCTCTGATTACAGTTGCGGGGGCAGCTTAGGCTTTAGATTTAATCTACTGATTAACTCCGTACCAAATTCCCTTTTATTTCAACTTTTGACTAAAAATTGAAAACCGTAGAAGTAATAATATAACGCAATATAATGGAATTGTGTCAACTAAAAACACTATATCTAGTAATTTATAGTCTTTTAATGTATAGCACTATGTTTTAAAAGGGGTTTTATTTCTTAATTGAATTAGCCGAAATTTTTAACGCGTTTTCAATAAAATCTTGCATACCAAGCGTAATAGTTTTTTGATGATGGTTGAGCATATTAAACTGTCTGCGGATCTTGCCAATCACGGTATTTAGCACGACAAGCTGCCTGGTGTGAAGCGTATCCTCCACTACTAAACGAGATAAACAAGCAATGCCTAAGCCTTCGATTGCCGCCTGCTTAATGGCTTGATGGTCGTTAAATTGCAAGCTACTTTTTAACTGACTAATATGTGGTAACAAAGCATACTCTAAAGCTTCACGTGTACCAGAACCTGCTTCGCGCAGTAGCCAATTAACTTGTGCAAGACGTGACGATGGAATTAATTGCTCACCGTACTCTTGTACAATGGCATGGCACGGTGCGGCAACGATTAATAGCTCATCTTCCAGCCATTGTGTCACATGAATATCTGGGCGATAACATGCGCCCTCCACTAAACCGACATCCACTTCAAAATTAGAGACTTTATTTGCAATGTCTGCCGTATTAGCCACAATCACTTGCAACGGCGGCGTAGCATCGCCCAATGCAAAACCTTTTGCGCGCCAATATCCTGCTAGCAAGCTGGGTAACAAGTAATTGCCTATGGTTAAGCTTGCGCCAATAATCAACACGCTAGGCGCATCGTTTAAGTAAGGTGCTTCCAAATCATTAGCGCTACTTAATAGTGCCATCGCTTTAGGTAGCATGGCACGACCATGGTCATTTAGCTGCAAACGCTTACCTACTCTATCAAACAATTGCACATTGAGTGTGCGCTCTAACTCGGCGATTGCTGCACTAATGGCTGATTGCGAAAGCGCAATTTGATCGCCTGCCGCCGTGGTGCTGCCATGCTTGGCAATTGCACTGAATATTTGTAGCTGTCGTAAGGTAATACGCATTTCATTATTTAAAAGTGAATATAAAGTAATAATCTACCAGTTTTTTAGGTAGATTAAATTAAAATAATCCATTTTATTTATACAAAGCATCTCTGTAAAGTACACACATACCCAAAACGGATTGGCAAAGTGTCATGAACAATATCAATAGCATTACTAAAAAATACCTAGGTGGAATTATATTGAGCTCGGCTATAGCTACTGTCTCATTAGTCATTGCACAAATTAACTGGCTACAAAATCATGCCATTGGCGCACTCACTCTTGCAATTTTGATCGGCATTTTGGTAGGCAATACGTTTTACCCAAAAATCGCAGAAAATAGTGCGCATGGCGTTTTATTCGCCAAACAACGCTTATTGCAACTTGGCATTATTTTTTACGGTTTTGAACTAACATTTGGCGATATTGTGCATGTAGGCTTACAAGGTGCGGTAATAGATGCCATGGTACTCACCAGTACTTTTGCAATCGCTTGGGTTGTAGGGCGTAAGGTATTTAAGTTAGATGCCAATACCGTGATTTTAATCGGTGCAGGTAGCTCAATTTGTGGGGCAGCGGCAGTCATGGCAACAGAGCCTGTAGTTAAAGGGCGTGCAGAACAAGTGTCCGTTGCAGTTTCTACCGTATTAGTATTTGGTACCATCAGTATGTTGCTTTACCCGATATTATTTCAGTGGAATTTATACTGGCATTTTCTACCTACTAGCGCCGAAGCCTTTGGCATATTTGCTGGTTCTACTGTGCACGAAGTAGCTCAAGTAGTTGCCGCAGCAAAACCATTAGGCGATACCGCTACTAATACAGCAGTGATTACCAAAATGGTCAGGGTAATGATGTTAGCGCCGTTTTTAGCTATACTGTCTATTTATGTAGCAAAAAATAAAACGACAGAGCACCTTGCTACCGCACAAAAATCAAAGATTACTATCCCATGGTTTGCACTGATATTTGTCTTAGTCGCTGGGCTTAATTCTTTACATATCATCCCAAAGAATATTGTCGCTGGAGCCATTAATGTGGACACGTTGTTTTTGGCCATGGCCATGGCAGCGCTTGGGTTAAGTACACACTTTTCATCCATTAAAAAAGCCGGCTTAAAGCCATTGTTATTGGGTGCAATTTTGTTTAGTTGGTTGATTATTGGAGGATCATTTATTAATAGCAGTATTATGAATTTATTGGCAAATTAAAGGAGTGGTAAACATGACAAACGATAAAGATGAATTAGTTAAACGCCGTCGCTTATTTTTACAAAATGCAGGTTTAGGCTTGATTGGCTTATTAAGTATGAATAGCAAAACCTGGGCGGCAGCTATGGAAACGTTATCTGCTGGTACTGAGTTTGCAAATGGTCAACGCGAAATGATTGCTTACCCGCAAAAACGTAAACTCATGCGCATCACTACCCGTCCACCACATTTAGAGACTCCTTTTGAGGTGTTTAATGAGGGTGCTATTACGCCCAATGATGCTTTTTTTGTACGTTATCACTTGGCCAACATTCCACTAAGCATAGACCCTGATACTTATCGCTTGAATATTGCTGGGCATGTAGATAAAACATTGTCGCTCTCACTAGCTGAGCTTAAAGCATTAGCTAAACCAGTAGAGGTCATTGCTGTGAATCAATGCTCCGGCAATAGCCGTGCCTATTCAAGCCCACGTGTATTTGGTGCGCAATTGGGCAACGGCTCTATGGGCAATGCAAGATGGGTTGGGGTAACAGTTAAAACGGTATTAGAAAAAGCAGGGGTGAAAACAGGTGCAATCTTAGTCAGTTTTAACGGCTTAGATGGCCCTGTATTACCGACCACTTCTGACTTTATTAAAACCCTAGCAATTAATCATGCTATGGATGGTGCACCAATACTGGCTTGGGAAATGAATGGGGAAGAACTGCCATTTTTGAATGGCTACCCACTTAAACTGATTGTGCCAGGTTACTTTGGTACTTATTGGGTCAAGCATTTAAGTGAGATTAAAGTGCTTGATATGCCATTTGAAGGCCATGACAGTTTTTTTATGAATACCGCTTACCGTCTGCCTGACAACGATTGTTTATGTGTGCCAGCAGGCACGGTTCCATCCAAAACAAAACCAATTACAAAAATTAAAGTGCGCTCCTTCATCACCAGCTTACAAAATAATCAACAGGTAATAGTTGGACAAAAAATTAACTTAAAAGGAATTGCTTTCGATGGTGGAAGTGGCATTCAACAAGTACAAGTATCAGCTGATGGTGGCACAACTTGGATGCCCGCACAATTAGGCAAAGACCTAGGTAATTTCTCGTTCCGCGAATGGCATCTTGATTATGTGCCTATCCAAAAAGGCGCTGTAGCGTTAATGGTAAAAGCCACGGCCAATAGCGGCGAAACACAACCCATGACTGCCACATGGAACCCAGGTGGTTATATGCGTAATGTGGTTGAAACCCTCAAAATCAATGTAGCTTAAGCTAGCATACCTAAGGAAATATCATGATTAAAAGAACTTTAAGTGATTTAATATTAAGCAGCTTACTATTGATTAATTTGTGCGTATTAGCTAACTCCGCCATTGCCGCACCACATACCATCACCTTGCCCACCGAAACGGCTAAATTAAAAGAGTCCATTTTGCCAGGTTATATGATTGCCCAGCAAAAATGCGCTATTTGCCACTCGGCAGATTATATTAATTTACAACCGCCCGGCATGACACTCAAACAATGGACTGCTGAAGTGACCAAAATGCAACATGCCTACGGCGCACCGATTACTAATGATGATATCAAAGTCATTGCTGAGTATTTAGCAGTCACTTATGGCAATGAAAAAATGCCTGTTATGCCAATGACTACTAAAGCTGAAAATATCACTGCTGTTAATCAGTCTGCCAAATCAATTGACGTTAAAACCTTACTTGGCAACAATGCCTGTCTAAGTTGCCACGCAATTAACACTAAAATTGTAGGCCCAGCGTATCATGATGTGGCAGAGCGCTATCACAACAATCCCAAGGCATTGGTCACAGTAATGGCCAATATTAAAGCGGGTGGTGCGAATAAATGGGGAGAAATGGCAATGCCACCATTTAGTATGTTAAGTGATGCCGAGTTAAAAGCTTTGGCTGAATTTGTGTTAAGCCAGTAAAAAACTGGATTGAAAGGGAATCAACGATGTCCGATATAAACGCTAATATAACCCTAAACACGCCTTCTGATCCGCGTGTTTTTTTTGCCGCAGAACGTACTTTGTTAGCTTGGGTGCGTACTGGCATCACCTTAATGGCATTAGGTTTTGTAGTAGCACGCTTTGGCCTATTTTTAACTTTACTTGTCCATACTAGCATCTCAAGTACGCATCACATCCCCAATCATTGGTACTCTAATGCACTTGGTATTAGCCTGATTTTAGTAGGCAGTTTGACGATTATATTGAGTCAATACAATCATCATTACTACATAAAAACATTGGCCATACAAGATATTCCAACTAGACCACTTACATGGCTCTCCACCTTTTTAACGATGTCTATCAGCCTAGTTGGCTTGTTACTGGCGACTTATGTTGCGATTGTGTAAATGAAGTTTATGCATTAACTCAAGCTTAAGCGACTTGCTTGTCAGCTAGCTGCACACGCAATTTTTTCGCCACTAGCACCATGTTTTTCAACGCTTCATTTGTCTCTTTCCAGCCGCGCGTTTTGAGGCCGCAATCCGGGTTAATCCAAAGCCGCTCAACAGGAATGACTTCAATTGCACGCAGCATGAGTTTTTCCATCGCCTCTACACTCGGTACGCGCGGTGAGTGAATATCGTAAACACCTGGGCCTATCTCATTTGGGTATACAAACTTACCAAAGTCGTCTAGCAATTCCATGGCCGAGCGTGAGGTTTCAATAGTAATGACGTCTGCATCCATGGCGGCAATCGCCGGCAATATGTCATTAAACTCCGAATAACACATATGCGTATGAATCTGCGTGGTATCTTCTGCCACGCTGGCGGTAAGTTTAAATGCGCGTACTGCCCAATTAAGGTAGTGCCCCCAAGCGGCTCTTTGTAGCGGCAAGCCTTCGCGCAAGGCGGCTTCGTCAATTTGAATAATCGCAATACCTGCTTTTTGTAAATCGTCCACTTCGTCACGTATGGCTAGCGCCAACTGCAATGCAGTCGTTTCACGAGCTTGATCGTCGCGTACAAAAGACCATTGCAACATGGTAATTGGCCCTGTAAGCATGCCTTTCATGTGTTTTTTGGTGAGTGATTGTGCAAACTTCGCGGTATCTACAGTTATTGCATTAGGCCTATGCACATCCCCATAAATAACAGGCGGTTTAACGCAACGTGATCCATAACTTTGTACCCAGCCATTTTGACTAAATACATAGCCGGCTAGCTGCTCACCAAAATATTCCACCATATCATTACGTTCTGCCTCACCATGCACCAGCACATCCAAGCCAAGTTGCTCTTGCTGTTCAATCGCATAGGCAATATGACTTTCAATTTGCGCATGGTAGGTTTGCACATCTATACTGCCTTTTTTAAAGGCAGCTCGCGTTGTCCTAATATCTGCGGTTTGCGGAAATGAACCAATTGTAGTAGTCGGTAATAAAGGCAGGTTTAAGCGTAGCTTTTGCACTGTTGCTCGTTGGACAAAATGGCTTGCACGGTTTTCAGATATTGAATCTAAACCACTTAAACGCTGTTGTACCTCTTTTACATGTACACGTTTAGAATGGCTGCGCGAGTAAATGGCTTTACGCGATAGTCTTAACTCATCCGCCACGGATTCAATACCATGGTTAATGGCTTTGGTTAATACTTGCAGCTCTAGCAATTTTTCATCAGCATAAGCTAACCAAGATTTAATCTCACTATCCATCATCAGCTCGTGCTTTATTGTTGCTGGCACGTGCAATAAAGAACAACTAGGCGCAAGCCACAAGCGCTCGCCTAAACGCTTTGCCCACGGAGCAAGATAATCTAGCGTTTTATCTAAATCGGTACGCCAAATATTACGCCCATCAATTACACCTGCAGAAAGCACCCAATGTGCAGGTACAGCATTGACCCACGATGCCAATTGCTCTGGTGCACGCACTAAATCCAAGTGAACGCCATCAATGGCTAATTCACTAATAGTGGTTTGATAACGCGCTACGTTTGCAAAGTATGTCATTAGCAGTAGTTTTGGTCGTGAGGCCCTAAAATAAGTGTAGGCCTTTGCAAAAGCTTTTAACCAGGTTTCGTCTAAATCCAGTGCAAGAATGGGCTCATCAATTTGTACCCATTCAATTTTTTTATGCTGCAACTCTCTTAGTAGGTGTGCATACTGCTGTGCCAAGGTGCCGAGAAAATCTAACTTATTGATACCTTTGGCTTTGCTTAAATACAATAGGCTCACAGGGCCAAGTAACACAGGTTTAACCAATGCATTAAGTCGCTGAGCCTCGTCAATTTGGCTTGAAAAGTCATGTGCGTTGATGCTAAATGTTGTATCCGCATTTAACTCTGGCACAATGTAATGATAGTTTGTATCAAACCATTTAGGCATTTCCATAGCTGGTTGCTCTAAATTACCGCGCGCAAAGGCAAAATAAGTGCTTTCTGGCGGCGCATTTTTCTCACCAAATGGTTTTTTATTAAACCGTGCTGGTGTAATGCCAAATAACACGGCATGATCTAGCACATGGTCATACAAAGAAAAGTCATTACTGGTCACAAATGACAAACCAGCCGTCTGTTGTATTTTCCAATGCGCTTTTCGCAATTGCTGCGCAACGGTTTGCAACGCTTCAGCCGTACTTTCCCCTCGCCAATACGATTCTAATGCAAACTTAAGCTCACGTTTTTCACCCATACGTGGGTAACCCAATATATGTGCTATTGCCATAGCTGATTCCAATTCATTTTTTACAAAAACAACATTCTCATGAAATATAAAATATTAATAAAGCGAAAGTTTTTGTGTTAAATTTGAATTAAATTCATATCTATGAAAAATAGATTATTAAACTATGCTAGAAATTCGTCACCTAAAATCACTGGTTGCCATTAGTGAAACTGGCAAATTAGCCCATGCAGCCGAACGTGTGTTCTTGACGCAATCGGCACTGTCGCATCAAATACGCGTGTTAGAGCAGCATTACGACATCACACTATTTAATCGTACCGCACAAGGCATACGCTTTACCCCAGCCGGTAGCCGCCTATTAGCGCTGGCCAAGGAAATGCTGGAAGCACTCGAAAAAGCAGAGCGTGATTTGATTCGCTTAAAGAGCGACCAATCAGGCGAGTTACGTATAGTGTTGGAATGTCACACCTGTTTTGATTGGCTAACACCTGTGATGGATGCCTTTCGCCGCGCCTGGCCAGAAGTAGAAATTGATTTAGTAGCGGGTTTCCATAGCGATCCATGGCATTTATTACACGAAGCTAAAGCGGATATTGTCATCGGTGGTATGCCTGAAAAAAGTCGTGATTTAACGCACCTACCACTATTCAAATTTGAAATTATGGCAGTGTTGCCGCCTGAGCATTTGTTAAAAAATAAACTGCGCTTATCGGCTGAAGATTTTTCAAATGAGACCTTAATTACCTACCCTGTGCCTGACACGCGCATTGATGTAATTCGCCAGGTATTAACACCTGAGCATATTCAATACAATCGCCGTACTGCGGAACTCACCATTGCCATTATGCAGCTGGTGGCAAGTCGCCGAGGCATCGCTGCCCTACCTAGTTGGGGCATTCAAAGTTATGTGGAGCATGAATATGTGATTGCCAAACCCATCGGCAAAAAAGGGCTTTGGTCTGAACTTTATGCCACGGGAACTGCGGATATGATGACTAAGCCCTATGCGATAGATTTAGTCAAAATTATTCGCGATGTATGTGCCGAAAAATTGAGTGGGATTAGGCTAATCTAGTGTTAGGTCACTACTACATTAACTTAATCCATAAATTTAATTGGCCAAAGCTATAACAAAGCGTTGAGTTTGTTACAATAACTTTATTATTTAACGTCCAATTAGTAAGCAAAAGCAATGCACATTCATATTTTAGGTATATGCGGCACATTCATGGGTGGTATCGCAGCGCTGGCTAAGGCTAGCGGTCACAAAGTCACCGGTTGTGATGCCAATGTATATCCACCGATGAGCACTCAGCTAGAAGCGCAAGGCATAGCGCTCATCGAAGGCTTTTCACCCGACCAAACCGCATTAAACCCTGATATTTATGTGATTGGCAACGTGGTCACCCGCGGCAATCCATTAATGGAAGAAATATTAAACCAGGATTTACCCTATATTTCAGGTCCGCAATGGCTGGCGGAAAATGTATTGCAAGGTAAATGGGTGTTAGCCGTAGCAGGCACGCATGGCAAAACTACTACATCTTCCATGTTAGCTTGGATACTAGAATACGCAGGTTTGGCCCCCGGCTTTTTAATTGGCGGCGTACCACAAAATTTTGGTATTTCTGCACGCCTGCCAAGCACGCCAAAACAAGATACAAAAAGCATCTCACCATTCTTTGTTATTGAAGCTGATGAATATGACACAGCATTCTTCGACAAGCGTTCTAAATTCGTGCATTACCATCCACGTACTGCCATATTAAACAATTTAGAATTTGACCATGCGGATATCTTTGCCGACATCACGGCAATCGAAACCCAGTTTCATCACCTAGTGCGCACCGTGCCACAAGCTGGTTTGGTAGTAGCCAATGGCCGTGAAGCTAGTCTACAGCGCGTGATTGCACTCGGCTGCTGGACTCCCGTTGAGTTTTTTGGTACTGAAACAGCAGACGTTAAAGGCTGGCAACTTGGAGCAGCGGATGCATATGTCAGCTTTGATGTCAGCTTTAATCAGCAATTACAAGGTCGCGTGACTTGGAACCTGATGGGCGAACATAACCGCATGAATGCGATTGCCGCTATCGCTGCAGCACGCCATGTTGGGGTTGCGGTAAGTGTTGCAATAGAAGCTTTAAGCCAGTTCGAAAATGTTAAACGCCGTATGGAAGTGCGTGGTGTAGTCAATAACATTACGGTATACGATGACTTTGCGCATCACCCTACCGCAATTACCACGACAGTGGCAGGTTTGCGTGCAAAAGTAGGTAAAAATCGTATTTTAGCTGTATTAGAGCCACGTTCTAATACCATGAAACTAGGAGTGATGAAAAGTGCACTGCCACAAAGTTTAGCCGATGCTGATTTAGTATTTTGTTATGGTGCAAATCTAGGCTGGGATGCTGCTGAGACTTTAGCTCCAATTAAAGATAAGGCGATTGTTTATGATGATTTATCCGTCATGGTCGATGCTATTGTACAAGCTGCACATCCAGGCGACCAAGTGCTGGTCATGAGTAACGGTGGTTTTGGTGGTGTGCATGAGTTATTACTCAAGAAACTCCATGAGCAGGCGCATTGAAAAACTCAAGCACAACGATTGGTTTTGAACCTACGGCGCTGGTTAAAAGCCACGGTATTATTAGTGCTGGCAACAGCCTTGACGCAATAGTTAACGCCAAAACTACGAAACAAACCGAAGTCACCGCACTCGCCTCTTTGATATCGCATTTGAAGACAATGAGTATATTAGCAATTGCTATATGGATCTCTCTCGCGGTACACGCGGTAATACTCACTATTAAATTTGCCCCTCCAGAATTAAAGAAACTGCGAGATAATCTGCCTTCACTAGAAGTTATGCTGGTCAATGCTAAAACGACTAAGGCTTCCGAGCATGCAGATGTGTTGGCTCAAGCTAATCTGGACCGTGGTGGCAATACTGACGAAAATCACAAGCTGAAAACAGCGCTACCCGCACCTGTACAAAAATTAACAGAGGCCACCGTAAAACCTAGCCCAGCTGCTCAAAACTCTACTCAATCTGTACAAGCTCAAGCACAAGAAGCCCGTGAACAAAAACAGATTGCAGAAGCAGATAAGCCAGCGCAAGTGTTATTAACACAGGCAAATGCTATACATAAAGTAGAGCCTCAACCAGCTCAGCAAGCTACATCAACACAACCAGACAAGGGCCAGCAACAAGCATTATCCAAGTCGTTAGATACCAATAGTTTAGCAGCTCAAGCCTTAGAGATTGACCGCTTAGAAGCGCTCATCGCTAAGCAGCAAGACGAATTTCAAAAACGGCCTAAACGCAAATTTATTGGGGCACGCACTCAAGAATATAGATTTGCCTTATATGTTGAGGCATGGCGCCAAAAAATCGAAAAAATTGGTAACCTCAATTACCCGCAAGCAGCAAAAGATAACAAACTTTATGGCCAATTAAGGCTCACCGTATCCATTAAAGCGGATGGCAGTCTAGAAAGTATTGAGATTAACAAAAGCTCTGGCTCTAAAATTCTAGATGAAGCAGCACGGCATATCGTTGAATTAGGGGCACCTTATGCAAGTTTCCCCGAAAATATTCGCAAAGATACCGATATCTTAAGCGTAACAAGAACCTGGACTTTTACCCAGAACGACGATCTAGCAACGGAATAAATAGCAAAGTTTTGAGGCCATAATTAATGAGTAACCATTTTCAGTATCATGTTTTCTTTTGTCTAAACCAACGTGACGACGGTGAATCGTGCTGTGCGGATAAAGGTGCAGTTGCAGCGTTTGATTACATGAAAGCGCGCATTAAAAAGTTAGGTTTAAATGGCAAACATAAAACGCGGGTTAATCGTGCAGGTTGTTTTGATCGCTGTGCTGAAGGGCCATTAATGGTGATATACCCACAGGCCGTGTGGTATACGTTTATTGATCATCATGATCTAGACGAGATTATAGAATCTCATCTCATCAATGAGAAAATCGTAGAACGACTAGTAGTTTTATAGTACAGCAATCTTAAATAAGCGATTAAATACAAACGGAGACGATAAACCGCCCTCTATAATTTCAGCAATCAGATTTGATTGCTGAAATTTGAATATAGTGCTTAGACTGAAAAAGATGAACCGCAACCGCAAGTAGTTGTTGCTTGTGGGTTACGAATCACGAACTGTGAGCCTTGTAAGCTATCTTGGTAATCAATCTCTGCGCCCATAAGATATTGCAGACTCATTGGATCAATTAACAGAGTCACAGTATCTTTCTGCACTTGCGTATCATCTTCATTTACTTCTTCTTCAAAAGTAAATCCGTATTGAAAGCCAGAACAGCCACCACCACTCACAAATACGCGGAGTTTTAAATCTGGTGAGCCTTCTTCTTCAATCAGTTCTTTCACTTTTTTTGCCGCATTATCGGTAAACACCAAAGGTGCTGGCATTTCTACATCGGCTAAATCTGTTACTGCATTCATGTTGTACTCCTTATACTTTCAAATTTAGTACGTTAAATTAATCATCTCTTTTATTAGGACTGCAATAATGGGTCATCAAACTCTGTGGCAGAATCAGTACTTGTAGCTTCGCTCAAATAAACTAACTTGCCTTCAATCACTGCACCAGTATGCATTTCAAGTGATTTATAGTGCAAATCACCTATTACTTTTGCTTTTGTTTGTAATTCTATAAATTGGCTAGCCGTCACTTGACCAACCACTCTACCCACAATAAATATCTTTGACGCCTTCACTGCGCCGTCAATACGACCATGCTCACCAACAATAAGCGTACTCGGTGTAGTCGTCAGCTCTGTCACATTGCCTTGTATGGTGCCATCAATGCGCAAGCCGCCAGAAAACTGTATATCTCCCTCAATACGCGTTTCTGCACTAATAAGTGTATCAATTCTGTTTTGCGCTTTATTATTCTTCTTAAAAAACACGGTGATTTCCTTTAATACGACTTTATTTATTTTACTGCTAATTACTTTCAATAACATCTAGCGCTTATTAGGCGTTTTATTATCCAGCATGTTTTTGTAAAAAATCAAATCTGCTTTAATTTTGATACTTTCATCTTGCACGCTTGTCAACTCTTTAGCAAGAGTATCTTGCATAGCCTGCTTGATTTGCAGGTCACGTTCCATGGCTACTACTTTGGTCTGAAGTGCTTGATTTTCAAGCGCTGTTTGCCGCATTTTTTCACGTAAATCGCCATTTACACCTCCATTAAGGAACCAATAAGCAAAAATAAACCCTATTGCTAATAATAAACCCGACACTAGCCACTGAAAATACCAAGGCCGTTGTGAGCGCACTGCGACCTGTTTGGCGGTGAGGCCAAAGTGGCGCCTAATCTTCCTGCGGACTGGTTTCATGCCGGTATTTTAAACAATAACTATGGCAACAAAGGCACAATTTCTAAACCTGTATTCTCAGAAAAACCAAACATAATATTCATGTTTTGCACAGCTTGCCCTGCTGCACCTTTTACCAAGTTATCAATGACCGATAACACGACTACTTTATCACCACCTTGTGGACGATGTACTGCAAGACGGCATTGGTTAGACCCACGTACAGACCGTGTTTCAGGATGTGAGCCTTTTGGCAGCACATCAACAAAGCGCTCATTTATATACCGCGCTTCAAACAAGCTCTGCAAGTCAACATCCTTAGTTAAAGTAGCATACAGAGTAGCATGTATACCTCTAACAAGCGGTATCAAATGCGGCACAAACGTCAGGCCAACCTTATGTTGGCTTGTATTTGGCTGTAGCATATTGTGCAACCCTTGACTAATTTCAGGCTGATGCCGATGACCGCTCACAGCATAGGCTTTAAAATTATCACCCGCTTCGGCGAATAGTGAAGAAACCTCTGCTTTACGCCCCGCACCGCTCACACCAGATTTAACATCTGCAATCAAATGTTGCACATCTACAACACCTGCTTCAAGTAATGGCATAAAACCAAGCTGTACAGAGGTTGGGTAGCACCCAGGATTAGCCACCAATTGTGCTGTACGAATTTTAGCGCGATTTAATTCGGGCAATCCATATATCGCTTCTGCCACTAAATCAGGGCATGCATGCGACATGCCATACCATTTCTCCCAAGTAGCAATATCCTGAATTCGAAAATCAGCCGCCAAATCAATCACTCTTACACCTTTGGCAAGCAAATCGCGCGTTTGTTGCATGGCAATACCATTCGGCGTTGCAAAAAATACGACATCGCATGCGCTTAAATCAACAGTTGCAGGATCAGAAAACAGCACATTGACATAGCCACGTAAGCTAGAAAACATATCAGCGACTGGTATACCAGCCTCACCGCGTGAGGTAACTGCAACTATTTCAGCATTAGGGTGCACCGCCAGCAGGCGCAATAGCTCAACACCCGTATAGCCCGTGCCACCAACGATACCAACTTTCAGTGTTTTATTTTGCATAAAATTTAACTTGTAGATTTTTCGTATACTCAAAAATATAATTTTTTTAATAGTATGAGACCTTTGCACCAAGCATAAAAGCTCAAGTTTAAGTTAGAAGCGGCGATTGAGCCGCTCCAGCTTTCTTCATTAATGCCTAACACAGCATTTTT
>JAYVMU010000028.1:0-25643 GCA_043758775.1 Methylophilaceae bacterium | reverse complement strand
TCCTATCTAAAGGCCGGTTTAAAATCACTGGGAGAAAGTCAGTCATAAAATAGGTGTACACTTAATTTAGGTGGACACCTATCTTACGAGATTTAGGGTAGTGTCTCAGTTTGAAATTTAGAATATTTAAATTTTACTAACGTAGTGTTATTATACACTCATGCAAAAACGACCTAAAAATTTAGACTTAAATCAGCTTGCAAAGCGAATTTTAGATGAGGCTGTAGGCGATGAGCCTATTGCACTAAGTCCATCTGATAGAAAAATAGAGGCTAAGAAAAATGCTGCTATTGCTCGCTCTGAAAAACTTACTAGCGAACAACGCAGCAAAATTGCTAAAAATGCAGCTAATAGCCGTTGGAAGGCTAAACAAGATGAAGATGAGGTTTCCGAATCTGTCCTTCCTGTAAAAAAGCCCCAAATAATTGCATGATGACATCGTAGGGCAGTTTCAAGAAATTCATAGTTTGATTTTCATTAAATCCATTCTCTTTAATGCTTGCCGTTACAATTTTTTTAAGTAGCAGTGGCTTTTCTTTCTCAAATCCTTGAGGTTCATTTAATCTCATTTTTGCATTTGACATCATAATAAACAGGGTTCTCTTTGTTGTTTCATTTATATGACTTAGCTGATGTAGCTTCATAATCATCGCTGCAATAGATACCTTCCAATAAGGTTTTATTTGCGCTAATTGCCTTAATGTTGGTTTAGACCCAAATTGAAAAGTTGCAACTTTAAATTCTGAAGTTTGCATTAACAATTCAGAAGCAAACTCATCTGCCTCATTCTCCATGCTTTCATGAGGAATATCGTGCATTATCAAGTGACCAAGCTCATGCGCGAGTGTAAAACGATACCTATCTGGCGGTAAGTTTTTATTTAAGAAAATAAAAGGCGGAGTTTCAGCCACCCAAATACTTGTGCCATCAATGCCATTAGTACCAAAATCTGATTCAACTATAATTACACCAGCAGATTCAACTAGAGAAGTAAGGTTTTGAATTGAACCATCAGGGATTAGCCATGCAGACCTTACTCTTTCAGCTACTTGCCTTGGGGTGCAACTTTCATCTTCTAAATCAATTTTATGCAATTTCAACTTGGTTTGTATATCTACAGCAGTTAACGTTTTTTTAATTGCTATCCTTGTTAGATTGGTTATTCCTTCAATTTGTTTTCTGTTTGCTGCGGTTAAACTTGCTTTCTTTCTATAAAAGACTGAGCTTGACCCAAAGCCAAGCCTATGTTCATTGCTAGTCAGAAAATCCATAGGAAAGTTTAATACGTTCGCTATCCTTGCCAATACTTCATCGCTTGCGGCGCTCTCATTACCTGCTTCAATCATTGCAATCTGCGGTTGTTTAACGTGTGATTTTTCAGCAAGCCCGGCCTGTGTCATTCCTCTAAATTCCCTTGCCAGTATTATCATTTCAGGGTTAATTTGTGCCTGTGTTTTCACTTTCATCTCCTAGCAGATTTTTTCTTACAACAACAACATCTTTTAATAAATCTTGCTCGGTTAAATTTGGCGTATTCTGAACAGTGTTTTTAGGTAAAATTTCAGCTTTCCAATAAACACCTCGCCCTGCTGGACAAACTAAATCTATTGACTGTAAGTCGTGTCCAAAATCATCAATTACATATCCAACTTCAAGATGATAGTCCGCACCAATAGCTGGAAGATAAAGCTGGTCTCTAAACTCTTTTACTTGTTTTGTCTGTTGGTTTGCAGACAATCCTCTAGCATTTAATTTTTTTAGCCTAATGCCAATCACTCCTTCAAATCCTTCTGGCTTAATAGCCAAAACGAACATCTGTTTATCATAAACGCATTTAACAGATTGGTTATTTTGCTCTAAGCGCACCGCCCCTGCTCGCATTCTATCGTTTATGATGCAAGCTCTTGTTCTATCAGAAAAAGACATTTTGAAATTTTGGCTTATTTCATCACCTTTCCAATCATCCCAACTTGAGCGCACAACTTGCCATAACGAATCGTAATATGGCATTAAGGCATTATTCGCTATATCAAAATCAATTTGCATTTCTAAATCCTTTAATGATTTGCCTAAGAATTAATTTTACTCCTTAAAGTTAAATAATCAAGTAAAATATAAAGTAAAATATAATAAATATATTGAAAATGCTTGCATATTGATATATAATGCAGTTTGAATTTAGAAAAAGAAAGTTAGCCATGAACAAACTATCAATTGAAAAGCGCGCAATGATACTCACTATGTTGGTTGAAGGTAATTCAATGCGTTCTGTGTCACGCATAGCTGACGTTTCAATCAATACTGTAACTAAATTGTTAATTGACGCTGGTATCGCATGTGCTGAATATCAAGCCAAGCATTTAGTTAATATCAAAAGTAAACGCGTTCAATGTGATGAAATTTGGTCTTTTTGTTATTCAAAAGAAAAAAATGTATCACCAGAAGATAAAGGTATTTTAGGCTATGGCGATGTTTACACATGGACAGCGATTGATGCAGATAGCAAACTGGCTATTTCATGGCTTGTAGGTCGCCGCGATTATGAGTATGCCGAAGCATTTATGAGTGATTTAGCAAGCCGTCTAAGCGAGCGTGTGCAATTAACAAGTGATGGCTATTGTTGCTATATCAATGCAGTAGAAAAAGCCTTTGGCGGCGCGATTGACTATGCAATGCTGGTTAAGATTTACGGTGATGATGGTAACACTCAAAAACGTTATAGCCCTGCGCCATTTGTAAGTGCAGAAAAGCGCACACTGGCTGGTAATCCTGATATTAAGCATGTATCAACTAGCTTTGTAGAGCGTCAAAACTTAACAATGCGGATGAGTATGCGTAGGTTTACACGATTGACCAATGGATTTAGCAAGAAAATTGACAACTTATCTCATGCAGTAGCATTACACTTTATGCACTATAATTTTGTACGCATTCACAAAACACTAAAAACAACACCAGCTTTAGAGGCTGGCGTTACTGATAAACTTTGGTCTATGACTGACGTGGTAGAATTGATTGACGCTAAAGAAGCGTTAAAAGATAGAAGCCGTGGCGAGTACAAAATACAAAAAACATTTGACTAATGAAAAATAAGGATACAATTATGCCAAGCCAAGCCAAGCCAAGTCAAGCCAAGCAAAGCCAAGCCAAGCCAAGCCAAGCCAAGCCAAGCCAAGCCAAGCTTACCTATCAATTAGATAAAAACCAACTCTATTACGGTGACAACCTCGATATTCTACGAAACAAGATAGATGCAGAAAGCATAGACCTTTGCTACATAGACCCTCCGTTCAACTCCAAGCGTACCTACTTTCAGATATACAACAATCAGGGCAGTGAGGACAGAGCGCAGGCACAAGCCTTTGAAGATACTTGGGAGTGGGGTGATGAAGCGATTGCAGGGTTTGCTTATATTCTTGATGTAAGCAATCTCAACAATAGCAAGCTGATGCCTCAAACCGTGGCACTGATTCGTGGGTTGCATGAAGTGCTAGGCGAAGGTTCTTTGTTTGCTTATCTTGTTCACATGGCGCTAAGAGTAGTAGAAATACATCGTGTATTGAAACCTACAGGCAGTTTTTATCTGCACTGTGATCCTACTGCAAGTCATTATTTGAAACTGATTTGCGACAGTGTGTTTTGTGCTGGGGGAAATGGTGGTGATTTCATAAACGAAATTGTTTGGCATTACCGCAGATGGACAGGTAAAGCGAAAAAATTTCAGAAACTCCACGATACGATTTTGCTATATGTAAAATCCAAGGATAGTTACACATTTAATCCGCTCTACATTGAATACACAGAGGGGTCTAAAGACAGGAAATTGCAAGGTGTGTTACACCGATTTAAGGACGGTGAAGAACCGTATCTTGTCAGTGATGGAGAAATTGATGAAAAAGGCGTGCGGGATAATGATGTTTGGCAAATCCCGTTTATTGCGCCATCAGCAAAGGAAAGGCTTGGTTACCCAACACAGAAACCAGAAAAGTTACTTGAGAAGGTTATTCAGGCGAGTAGTAATGAGGGAGATGTCATCCTTGATGCCTATTGCGGGTGTGGCACCACCGTAGCCGTTGCGCAAAAGCTTAAAAGACAGTGGATAGGCATAGATATTACTTATCAGAGTATCAGCCTGATATTGAAACGGCTAGAAGATAGTTATCCAAGCGAGTGGGCAGACATAGAGTCAAATATTTATCTTGACGGTGTACCAAAGGACATTAACTCAGCAATTGCTTTAGCTAATCGCAAAGATGATAAAACCCGTAAAGAGTTTGAAAAATGGGCAGTGCTCACTTACTCAAAAAATCAGGCGCGTATCAATGATAAAAAAGGTGCAGATGGAGGTATTGATGGGGTTACTTATTTTCTTATATCCAACACAGAAAATGGTAAAGCTATCTTTCAAGTTAAATCTGGTGGAGCTAACAGAAGTACGATTGCCACATTAAATAGCGATAGGCAACGTGAAAAAGCTGAGTTTGGTATACTAATCACAATGGATAAACCAACCGCATCTATGCTGAAAGAGGTTGTAGCTGTAGGTAAGTATAAACACCCTTTGCTAAACCGCGAGGATGACCGCATTCAGATTATTACCATTGAAAATATTTTGGAAGGAAATCGAATAGACTTACCAATGGCTAGAGTGGATATAGTTAAATCTGCTGAAGAAGTAGTTGATGATAAAAGGCAACAAAGTTTAATTTAAATATTCTAAATTTCAAACTGAGACACTACCAGATTTAGGGAGTAAGGCTAGATGGTGCTGGGCAGGTGCTTACGATTATTGCAACTGACGGAAAATGAGAATTTGACAGGCAGGCAAGCCTTAACAAAACTTGCGACCGAAATTAATCACCCAGACCCGCAAGCCACTATTGAGTTTGGTTCAGGTATTTTGCTGGAATTAAAGGCAAAAGGCGCAATAATTGGCGCTTTAAAGTGATACTCACCGCAAGCAACTATTAATCGTCATGCAGCCTGCACACGTTCAGCCAACGTGTGCATCACTGCCTCACGTTGGGCATGCCCCATATCCCACCACTCGCGAATTTCATCGATAGTGCGGTAACAGCCAGCACACAAACCCGCGTCATTCATACTGCATACGCCAATACACGGCGAAATAACTTCTTGCTTACTCATAAGTTATTTTAGCTAAGCACACCATGACATTGTTTATATTTCTTACCAGATCCACAAGGGCATGGGTCATTACGACCAATCTTCACGCCTTCACGCGCAAATGGTAATGCTTGGGCATTGGGAGCTGGCGTTTCAGCAACTTGTGCACCTAAAGCTTCATCAAAATTAGCATGTTGGTAGCGTACATTTTCTGGCTCCGCTGGCATTTCTACCGCTTCTACATCTGCCTCACTTTTCACTTGTACCAACATAGTGACTCTAGTCACTTCAGATTTCACCGTCTCTAACAAGCTAGAAAACAGTTCAAAAGCCTCCCGCTTATATTCTTGCTTAGGATTTTTCTGCGCATACGAGCGCAAATGAATACCTTGACGCAGATGATCAAGTGCAGAGAGATGATCACGCCAATGCGTATCAATACTTTGTAACATCACAGCACGCTCGAATTGACGCATGGTTTCAGGACTGGCAAGCGCTTCTTTAGCCTGGTATGAAGTATCGGCTGCCTCAAATATACGCTCACGCAGTGTTTCTTCATGTAAATCTGGATTTTCTTCTAGCCACTTTGCAACTGGTAAGTCCATGCCAGTATCGGCTCTTAACGCAGCCTCTAAACCCAAAATATCCCATTGTTCTTCTACGCTATTTGGTGGGATGTAGGTAGCAACAATGGTACTCAGCACATCACCACGCATCGCGGCGACGGTATCGCCTACATCGGTCGCTTCTAACAGCTCATTACGTTGTTCGTAAATCACTTTACGTTGATCATTGGCAACATCATCATACTCAAGCAATTGTTTACGAATATCAAAGTTGCGCCCTTCAACCTTACGTTGTGCATTTTCAATCGCACGCGTCACCCATGGGTGCTCAATCGCCTCACCATCCGGCATTTTGAGCTTTTCCATAATGGCAGACACACGGTCTGATGCGAAGATACGCAGTAGCTGATCTTCTAACGACAAGTAGAAACGGCTAGAACCATTATCGCCCTGACGACCAGAGCGGCCACGCAATTGATTATCGACACGACGTGATTCATGGCGTTCGGTGCCTGCAATATGTAAGCCACCAGCGGCTAGAACAGCATCGTGTATCTTTTGCCAATCTGCTTTAATGGCTGCAATACGCTGTTCTTTTTCTGCATCGCTTAAAGCTTCATCGGCTTTAATTGCCTGAATTTCAGACTCTGGATTACCACCCAGCACAATATCCGTACCTCGACCCGCCATATTCGTCGCAATGGTAATGACACCTGGACGACCAGCTTGTGCAATGACATGCGCTTCATGTTCGTGTTGTTTTGCATTTAATACCTGATGGTCCAATTTCTCTTGCTTAAGAATGCTCGAAATCAACTCAGAGTTTTCCACAGTAGTGGTGCCCACCAACACTGGCTGGCCACGTTTCTGGCAATCTTTAATATCCTCAATCACTGCCGTATATTTCTCAGTTGCCGTGCGATAGACTTTATCCATATTATCTATACGCTGCATAGGCTTATTGGTTGGAATAACCACAGTTTCCAAACCATAAATCTGATTAAATTCGTAAGCTTCAGTATCCGCGGTACCAGTCATACCGGATAGCTTTTGATACATACGGAAATAATTTTGAAAGGTGATTGAAGCGAGAGTTTGATTTTCTTTCTCAATCACAACGCCTTCTTTGGCCTCTACAGCTTGGTGCAAACCATCTGACCAACGGCGACCGGGCATTGGACGACCTTTAGACTCATCCACAATAATCACTTCATTGTTTTGCACTACATATTGCTGGTCACGATGAAACAAGTTTCGTGCTTTTAAGGCCGCATGTAAATGATGCACTAAAGTAATATTAGCGGCATCATAAAGATTAGTGCCGACGGGAATCATGCCCGCATCAGCTAATAACGTTTCTGCATGCTCATGGCCTTGTTCAGACAAATTCACTTGTTGGGCTTTCTCATCCACCCAAAAATCACCTGCGCCCTCTTCTTCAGTCTGCGCAATCAACTGTGCGGCAATATTATTCATGTGCGTGTAAAGCTCGACGCTATCATCGGCTTGGCCTGAGATAATCAATGGCGTACGTGCCTCATCAATCAAAATCGAGTCAACTTCATCAATTAAGGCATAAGCTAGTGAGCGTTGTACACGCTGGTCAGCGGTGAACACCATGTTATCGCGCAGATAATCAAAACCAAATTCATTATTTGTACCATAGGTAATATCGGCAGCATAAGCTTGCTGTTTTTCCTCATGCGGCATTTGCGATAAATTCACGCCTACCGTTAAACCGAGAAAATTGTACAGCTGCGCCATCCACTCAGCATCGCGTTTAGCCAAGTAATCATTCACCGTCACCACATGCACACCTTTGCCAGTGAGCGCATTCAGGTAGGTAGGTAAGGTAGCCACTAAAGTTTTACCTTCACCAGTACGCATTTCGGCAATTTTGCCGTCATTCAGCACCATGCCACCGATCATTTGCACATCAAAATGACGCATTTTAAGTGCACGTACGCCACCTTCACGCACCACGGCAAAAGCTTCTGGCATCAGTTTATCCAGTGATTCACCGTCAGCAAAACGTTGTTTGAACTCCAGCGTTTTTGCACGTAAAGCCTCGTCACCCAAGGCTTGCATCGCAGGTTCAAGTGCGTTGATTTGATTTACTTTTTGTGCGTATTGTTTAACTAGCCTGTCATTACGACTACCAAATAATTTCTTGAACAACGAAGTTACCATATGAATTTATACCGACTTTCGCACTAATTACTTCTCGTTTTAAGACATTTAAATCTTAAACGAGATTTTAATTGGACTAGTTAATAAAAAATGAATAAAAATTACAAAAAAATATTTGCTCTACAAACTACTAAATGAGGCTTAAAAGCTTTATTTCAAGCACCATTAAACCAAATGTACTCGTAAAACTTACAGCAAACTTACCCTGCGTTAGCTTGTAAATATTTACGTGGGTCTAATGGCTCGCCATTTAAACGAATTTCATAATGCAAATGCGCCCCTGTAGAACGCCCAGTGCTACCTACCAGTGAAATCACTTGGCCTTTTTCCACCCTGTCACCCACTTTAACCAGTAGCTTTGAAGCATGTGCATAGCGTGTTTCTAGACCAGACCCATGATCAATTTTTACAATTTTACCATAATCAGGCGTTTGCTCTGCGAAGATAACAATACCACCTGCCGCTGCATGAATCGGTGTGCCGACTGCCGCCGTGAAATCTAAACCTTCATGAAAAGCTTTAGTGCCAGTAAATGGATCTATACGCCAACCATAGCTAGATGAATTATAAGCGGCATCGACAGGGCTGCTGTTAGGCAAAGTATCTTTCAATACGCTTTGTTGTAGTAATTTAGATTCTAGAATACTTAAATAATCATCGCGGCTTTCAACAGCCGTCATAAGTTCATCCAGCGTTTTTTTCAAATCAGCCTCGTTTAAAGGTGATGAACGCACCAGCGGGCCGCCACTACCAGGCTGTAAATTTTGTATTGACTTAAGATTAGGGTTATTTTTAATCGTGGTCTCTTTTTCACCTGCCAATTTAGCCAAACGTTCACTTTGCGCATCTAAACGCAAAAGACGCGCTTGTAACTCACCAAGTTCTAGCGCATAAGCATCTAGATGTTTTTGCGGATTATTCAGTGAAAACTGTAATTGTGGCGGCAATAAAGCCTTGACCCCTTGTTGTTTAATGTCACCATGTGGCAGAATCATCAATAGCATGAATAATGCAGGCACTATCATCAGTCCGGCAATGATTGAGGCCACTTGCAAATGCGATAAGCTTTTGGCTTGAGCCATGCTGTTGGACATGAATATAATATTCATCGTTATCCTTTATAATTGAACTTTAATAGCTTCAATTTTTTATGCATCAATTTAAAACCTTATTTAGTTTAGACGCTGGGTTGAACCCTGAACTAGTTGCGCTAAGCCGCCATGCCGAGTCGATTAATATCGCACAAAAAATATGGATGGCAGCAGCACCCAGTCTAATCAGCCAGTTTAGCCGTGCTACTAGTTTAAAAAATGGTCAACTTAATGTGGCTGCCGATAATGGCGCCATCGCTACAAAAATCAAATTACTTAATGCTAGCTTGTTGACTCAATTAGATAGTTTGAGTCAATCCAACCAGTTTGGTAGGGGTAGTAAAGTTACTGCAATTAGTGTCAAAGTGCAAGCTAAATCTAGTTTAACAAAACGTGCAAGACCGCAACGCAAACTGTCAATCAAAGCCTCTTCCAGCTTGGAATGTCTGACTAAAAAATTGGTTGATTCTCCATTACGTGAGGCATTAAGTAGGCTCGCTAAACGCATTTAAGTTCATTTTCCTAGTTCATAGCATCATATAAATCATAGCTTAATAAACAATGCATACAATAATACCGGCAGAATATTGGCTTTATTTGGCCACAGGTGCAATGGCGGGACTGCTATCCGGCATGTTTGGTGTAGGCGGCGGTACGATTATCGTCGCGATCATCAGCGTTATATTTAGACAACTGGGCTTTGCACCCGAACATGTTATGCACATCGCTATTGGCACCTCACTAGCGACTATCGTACTCACGTCAATATCATCAGCTAACGCGCATCATCGTCAGCACAATGTAGACTGGATGGTCGTGATAAAAATTGCACCCGCAATTATTGTAGGAGCATTACTCGGGTCGGTGTTGGCGGCTAAAATGCATAGCTTTGGGCTGAGTTTGATATTTGCTATTTTTGTATTAGTTATCGCAACACAACTATTACTAAAAAATAGCAGTAAAAAAATAACGCAAACATATAGTGTAGAAGAGGTCGCTATACCTCATCAAAATAAATATCTGATATCTGCTGGCCTCATTATTGGTACTTTTTCCAGCTTGGTGGGTATTGGCGGTGGCTCACTTTCGGTACCCTATCTTATGGCAAGCAAATGGAACATGCGTCGTGCCATTGGCACATCAGCGGCAATTGGCTTGCCTATCGCGTTAGCAGGCACATTAGGCTACATCATTAACGGTCTTCATGTAGCAAACTTGCCAGCCGCTAGTTTAGGCTTTACCTATTTGCCTGCATTAATTGGCATTTCATTTAGCAGCATATTCACCGCCACTTACGGTGCTAAGCTGGCGCAAAAACTACCTATTGTTACATTACGAAAATTGTTTGCTTTGTTATTGTATTTGGTTGGCTTCAACATGCTATGGCATTTGTTTTAAACCGAGCAATACAATTAGCGAGTAAAACTCCTCTCAATCCTATTATTTTTTCCATGACTAACGACTTGTTGCTAGTAGCTATTAGTGCAATAATGAATTCGTCGTTACAAATTAGTTACAAGTTACCGACACAAGTTCTACATTTAGTTTAAACAATACTTGGTTTCAAATTCATATCGCAATTCGTTTTAATCGTTTGATTTATAACAATGATAGGGAGAAGTCATGTCAGGTGCACTAATGTTAACCATGGGTGCCGCTTTTTTAGCGGTGCTCTATGGCGTAGTAATGAGTAAATGGATTTCTGGCTTACCTGCAGGTAATGCACGTATGCAAGAAATCGCCGGAGCAATTCAGCAAGGCGCAGCCGCCTATCTTTCCCGCCAATACAGAACTATCGCCATGGTCGGTGTGGTACTAGCCATATTGATTGCCATATTCCTAGGCAAACTAACCGCCATCGGCTTTATACTCGGCGCTGTGCTTTCTGGCTCATGTGGCTTTATCGGCATGAATGTATCAGTTAAAGCCAATGTGCGTACTGCACAAGCAGCTACTCACGGCATTGGGCCTGCTTTAGACGTTGCCTTTAAAGGCGGTGCCATCACCGGCATGCTGGTAGTTGGCTTGGGCTTATTTGGCGTAGCAGGTTTTTACTGGTTTTTAGGTGCTGAAAAAGCCATAGACCTGAATCCGTTAATTGGCCTGGCTTTTGGCTCATCACTTATTTCAATTTTCGCTCGTTTAGGCGGCGGTATTTTTACCAAAGGTGCCGATGTTGGTGCCGACTTAGTTGGCAAGGTTGAAGCTGGCATCCCCGAAGATGACCCGCGCAATCCAGCTGTAATCGCCGATAACGTTGGTGATAATGTGGGCGACTGCGCAGGTATGGCAGCGGACTTATTTGAAACCTATGCCGTCACTTTGATTGCCACCATGGTGTTAGGCGGCTTGGTGATTAACAATGGCGGTACTAATGGAGTCATTTACCCATTACTATTAGGTGCAGTGTCTATTGTGGCCTCTATCATTGGCTGTTACTTTGTTAAAGCCAGCCCTAACATGAAAAATGTCATGCCTGCCTTATATAAAGGCCTGGCAGTAGCAGGTGTGTTATCACTCATTGCTTTTTATTTCGTCACGATGAAAATGTTCCCTGATGGCATTACGACTGCTAATAAAACAGTTAGCGCGATGGCACTTTTTGGCTCATGTGCAGTCGGCCTAGTATTAACGGGCGCTTTAGTGTGGATTACCGAATACTACACAGGTACAGATTACGCACCAGTAAAACACATCGCACAATCTTGTACGACAGGCCATGCCACTAATATTATTGCGGGTATTGGCGTGTCTATGAAATCTACCGCCTGGCCTGTCATTTCAGTCTGCCTAGCCATTTTAGCGTCATTCCATTTAGGTGGGTTATATGGTATCGCGATTGCTGCAACCTCTATGCTCAGCATGGCAGGCATTATCGTAGCATTAGATGCTTACGGCCCTATCACCGACAATGCTGGTGGTATTGCCGAGATGGCAGAACTACCTAGCAGTGTACGTGATGTAACTGATCCACTGGATGCCGTTGGTAACACCACTAAAGCTGTTACAAAGGGCTATGCGATTGGCTCTGCTGGTCTGGCCGCACTGGTGTTATTTGCCGATTACACACACAAATTAGAAGCTGCGGGTAAAAGCGTAGACTTTAGCTTAAGCGATCCAATGGTGATTGTTGGGCTATTTATCGGCGGATTGATCCCGTTCTTGTTTGGTGCCATGGCGATGGAAGCCGTAGGTCGTGCAGCGGGTGCCGTAGTGGAAGAAGTACGTCGCCAGTTCCGTGACATTCCAGGCATCATGGATGGTAGCGGCAAACCTGAATATGGCAAAGCCGTGGACATGCTGACCACCGCTGCTATCAAAGAAATGATGATTCCATCGCTATTACCCGTTGCAGTGCCAATTTTTGTTGGTTTAGTGTTAGGACCAAAGGCGCTAGGTGGCTTACTTATGGGCACCATAGTGACAGGTTTATTTGTCGCAATCTCCATGTGTACTGGCGGCGGCGCTTGGGATAATGCTAAAAAATACATTGAAGATGGCCATCATGGTGGCAAAGGTTCAGAGGCACATAAAGCCGCTGTGACTGGTGATACGGTAGGTGACCCCTACAAAGATACAGCTGGCCCAGCAGTCAATCCACTGATTAAGATTATTAATATTGTGGCTTTGCTCATCGTGCCATTGTTGTAGATTTTAACCATAAAAAAGGCAGCCTAAGCTGCCTTTTTTATGGTCTATTAGTTAGAATGCAGGCTTAATTTTTGCATTATTATAGTTTTCCACGCCTTCTAAAATTTCTTTTTTCGCTTGCTCGATATCACCCCAACCATTGATTTTCACCCATTTACCTTTGTCTAAGTCTTTGTAATGCTCAAAGAAGTGGGAAATCATATTTAAGCGCCATTCTGAAACATCTTTATGCGTTTTTAAATGCCCATATAAACCGCACACTTTCTCCACTGGCACAGCTAAAACTTTAGCATCTAAACCAGCTTCATCTTCCATTAATAATACACCTAATGGGCGACAACGCACCACCACACCTGGAATCAATGGCACTGGCGTCATCACCAATACATCCACTGGGTCACCATCATCAGCCAGCGTATGCGGCACATAACCATAATTAGTAGGGTATTGCATTGCAGTACCCATAAAACGATCGACAAAAATCGCACCGCTTTCTTTATCTACTTCATATTTCACAGGGTCGCCCTGCATGGGGATTTCAATAATCACATTAAAATCGTTAGGTAAATCTTTGCCGCTCGGCACATGGTTTAATGACATTGCTAGACTTTCTTTATTAAAAACTGGCTATATAAAATTAGTGTTGCTATAAAAATTATTGTTAAATTTGCTTCGAATTGTAGCGCAAAATCACTATTCTTGGTTTTTTGTGTTGCGCTTGCTAGCGCTGTAACTACTTGCGCCCTACATTGCTCAATAATCTCAGGCGGAATAAACAGCAAAGCAATATAGACCAAAACAGGAATAATCACCACATCATCTAACTGCCCCAAAACTGGAATAAAATCAGGGATTAAATCAAACGGTAGCAGTAAATAACCAA
The DNA here is from genome assembly GCA_043758775.1 of Methylophilaceae bacterium. Taxonomy (GTDB): domain Bacteria; phylum Pseudomonadota; class Gammaproteobacteria; order Burkholderiales; family Methylophilaceae; genus JACMMS01. The sequence goes on along the minus strand of JAYVMU010000028.1, from coordinate 12,135 downwards.
CGGCTAAACCTAAAAATATTTTTGCAATAAGCGGTGTTTGGGGATGCTTAAGTACCAGTCGATAAACAGAAAACTCATTTTCTAAATGCTTAGCTAATGCCTTTAATTTTGTCAGCATGACAGCAAGTAATCAGCTTAACTATCTGCAAGCTTCTTGCCTGTCAGTATCTCAAAGGCTTCCATATATTTTTCACTAGTTTTTGCAGCGACATCATCCGGCAATAATGGCGCAGGTGGGGTTTTGTTCCAGCCACTAGCTTCTAGCCAATCACGCACATATTGCTTATCAAAACTCGGTGGATTTTTACCAGCCACATAACTCGCTGCTGGCCAAAAACGTGATGAATCCGGTGTCAATACTTCATCCATTACATGCAACATACCATTAGCATCCAAGCCAAATTCAAACTTGGTATCGGCAATGATAATGCCGCGAGTAAGTGCATACTCCGCAGCTTGTTTATACAACGTAATAGCCGCTTTTTCCACTTGCGCCGCCATGTCTTTGCCAATTAAAGCTTCGACTTGGGCAATGCTAATATTCTCATCATGTTCATCAGCTGCCGCTTTGCTGGATGGCGTGAAAATTGGCTCGGGCAATTTTGACGCTTCTTGTAGGCCCGCAACCAATTTAATGCCGCAGACGGTGCCTTGCGCTTTGTATTCTTTCCATCCGCTACCGACCAAATAGCCACGTACAATGGCTTCCAACGGCAAGGCTTTTAATTTTTTCACTACCACTGCTCGGCTTAAACCGCCTTCACCTAACTGGCTTCTTTCTTCACTAGTTGTCACAACAGATTGCGGATTAATGCCAGTCAAATGATTGGGCACCACATTTTTCAGTTTCTCAAACCAAAAATTAGCCATTTGCGTTAGCATCGCGCCTTTATTGGCGATGCCTGTAGGCAGAATCACGTCAAATGCAGACAATCTATCCGTACTCACCAACAACATGGTATTAGCATCAATATCGTAAATATCGCGTACTTTACCTTGATGAATCAAAGGTAAACTGGTGATAGTCGTTTTGAGTAATGGTTGATTCGGAACAGATGTGCTCATGACGTTAGCTTGAGTAATATGGTAAGCCTCTATTATAAGGTCACATGCTAAATTTGACTATTTTGCTGTCAGCGTTTTACTTGATATGCACAATTTTCAAAGTATTCGTGCCGCCCGGGCTACCAATCGGTTCACCAAAGGTAAGCAGTACGGTATCTCCTGCTGTGACTACGCCTTGTTTAAGCAGAACTTGCTCCATTTCCTGCAGCACATCATCCCTATTCTTACCTTCCTGCTCGATTGGGAAAGGATACACACCACGATGCAGGGTCAATTTACGACGCGCAACTTTATCTGGCGATAACGCATAAATTGGTACGGTAGTATCCGCACGGGATAACCATTGTGCCGCATTACCAGACTGGGTCAATGCGGCAATGGCTTTAATGTTGAAATTGTCCGCAATGTAAATCGCTGCCATTGCGGTCGCTTCATCCGTTTTTGCAAAATGACGCGTGCGCCTTTCGCTTAACTTATGCTGGCTGTTATATTCTTTTTCCGCCTCGATACACACGCGATGTACCGCTTGCACGGTTTCAAGCGGATATTTACCAGCCGCAGTTTCTGCCGATAACATCACCGCGTCGGTGCCATCCAGTACCGCATTGGCGACATCCGACACTTCAGCACGGGTAGGAATTGGGCTAGAGATCATGGACTCCATCATTTGTGTAGCGGTAATCACCAGTTTATTTTGCGCACGCGCCATGCGTATCATGCGTTTTTGCAAGCCTGGCACTGCGGCATCACCCACTTCAACGCCCAAATCACCACGCGCCACCATAATGGCATCCGAAGCTTCGATAATTTCTTGCAAATGATCAATCGCCTCGGCACGCTCAATTTTAGCGATAATACTCGCCGTACCACCAGCTTTTTTTACTAAACTGCGTGCTAAGTCTATATCTGCACCCGTTTTAGGGAAGGAAATCGCGATGTAGTCTGCCTCTAGCGCCACCGCTGTCAAAATATCTTCACGGTCTTTCGCTGTTAGTGCCTCAGCCGACAAACCACCACCTTGGCGATTAATGCCTTTATTATTCGATAGTATGCCACCCGTATTCACTATACAGTGAATCTGATTGCCCTTGATGCGGTCTACCGTCATCACAATGCGCCCATCATCCAACAGCAGCACGGTTTCAGCTTGCACCTCTTTGATGAGTTCTTTGTAATCTAGCCCGACATGATATTGGTCACCCAGATTGCAATCGGCATCCAGCACAAATAAATCGCCCATTTTTAGCTCGATTTTACCTAATTCGAATTTACCAATACGAATTTTAGGACCTTGCATATCGCACAGCACACCCACCGGACGACCTAGTTTTAACGCAATTCTGCGCACAATTTCAGCACGAGCGATGTGATCTTCAGCAGTGCCGTGTGAAAAATTGAGGCGCACCACGTTAACTCCCGCAGTAATTAGGCGCGCTAAAATCTCTTCGCTAGAGGAAGAAGGCCCAAGCGTTGCGACTATTTTTGTTTTACGCGGCATTAAATTATTAAAGCTCAAGTTGTTTCCAATTATGTTGTTATTGAAGTTCAGACAGCCAGTTTAAATAAACGTCTCAGACAAATACTTTAAATTAAGAACCTAGAAACAACAAAGGGGCACACGGCCCCTATTGTTGTATCAAATTTAAGAGATAAGGACCATTCTCTTATTTATTCCCACGCAGCTCTAAAATCTCGACAGCAGGTAAGATTTTGCCTTCTAAAAATTCTAAGAATGCACCTCCAGCGGTTGATATATATGACACTTTGTCATATATATCATATTTTTGAATCGCCGCAATGGTGTCGCCTCCACCCGCCAGAGTAAATGCTTGGGTGTTGGCAATCGCATGTGCAATGGTTTTTGTGCCCTCACCAAACTGATCAAACTCAAACACACCGACAGGGCCATTCCATACAACAGTGCCCGCGTTTTTAATAATCTCTGCTAATTCATTAGCAGATTTTGGGCCAATATCAAAAATCATGTCATCCGCCGCCACAGAATCTGCATCTTTTAACACAGCCGGCTCATTAGCATCAAATTTTTTGCCGCAAACCACGTCTACTGCGATTGGTACGGCTGCACCACGTGCTGACATTTTCGTCATCAATGCACGCGCTGTGGGCACTAAATCATCTTCACAAAGTGACTTACCTACTTCATGCCCGGTTGCTTTTAAAAACGTATTAGCAATACCACCACCCACCACCATTTGATCGACTTTTTCTGACAAGCTTTCCAGTACTGTCAGCTTAGTCGATACTTTAGAACCACCAACAATTGCCACCATTGGACGGGCTGGATTCAACAACGCTTGAGTCAAAGCTTTTAGCTCACCGATTAACAAAATACCACCTGCTGCCACAGGTGCAAATTTTGCCACGCCATGCGTAGAAGCTTCAGCGCGATGTGCGGTACCAAATGCATCCATGACAAAGATATCGCATAGCTTGGCATATTTTTGTGACAATTCATCGGTGCTTTTTTTCTCACCTTTGTTAAAGCGACAGTTTTCCAGTACCACCAATTCGCCATTTTTTACCTCAAAACCACCATCGACCCAGTCTTTAATCAAGCGTACTGGTTTACCTAATTTGGCACTAATCACTTCCACCACAGGTTTTAAGGAGTTTTCTGCTGAATATATGCCTTCTTCCGGACGACCTAAGTGTGACGTCACCATGACTTGTGCACCCGCATTGAGCGCAAACTCTATTGTTGCCATGGAAGCAGTAATACGCGCATCAGAAGTGACTTTACCATCAGCGACTGGCACATTAAGATCCGCACGAATCAAGATACGTTTGCCTTGTAAGGCTAAGTCGGTCATTTTAATAATAGACATGAGATTTAATCTTTCAACACTACTTGGCGATATGTTGTATTAAGCGCATCAGGTTACAGGTATAACCGTATTCATTATCGTACCAAGCCACTACTTTAACAAAAGTTGGATCTAGCTGAATACCAGCACCGGCATCAAATACTGATGGACAAGTTTCACCACGAAAATCAGTAGACACTACTTTTTCATCAGTAAAGCCTAGCACGCCTTTAAGCGGACCGCTCTCAGAAGCTGCTTTCATTGCCGCGATAATTTGCGCATAAGTTGCTGGCGTATTGAGCTCACAAGTTAAATCAACTACTGACACATCAGAAGTTGGAATACGGAATGCCATACCGGTGAGTTTTTTATTGAGTGATGGAATGACCTTGCCTACCGCCACCGCCGCACCCGTAGAAGATGGAATAATATTCTCTAAAATACCACGGCCACCGCGCCAATCTTTATTTGACGGGCCATCTACCGTTTTTTGTGTGGCAGTTGCTGCATGTACCGTCGTCATCAAGCCACGTTTAATACCAAATGTGTCGTTAAGTACTTTAGCCACTGGTGCTAGGCCATTAGTCGTACATGAGGCTGCGGAAACAATCGCCTCGCCTTTGTAAGTATCATGATTAACGCCATAGACAAACATCGGCGTCTCGTCTTTTGACGGGGCAGATTGCACGACTTTTTTAGCACCGGCATCAATATGTTTCTGGCAGGTTTCTTTTGTTAAGAAGAAACCCGTACATTCTGCAATAATATCTGCACCAACTTCATCCCATTTAAGATTAGCTGGATCTTTTTCCGCCGTTAAACGAATCATTTTACCGTTGACCACTAGATGATTATTCACTACTTTTACATCACCCTCAAAACGGCCATGTACAGAATCGTGCTTGAGCATGTAGGCAAGATAGTCTGGCTCTAGCAGGTCGTTAATCGCCACAACTTCGATATCTTTAAAATCCTTCATTGCTGCACGAAACACCATACGCCCAATACGACCAAAACCGTTAATACCTATCTTAATTGCCATTTTACTTATCCTGAAATTCAATGTTAATCTGCAAAAACAAAAAAGGAGCCAACAAACGCGGCTCCCTTTTTTATATTTTATACCCCTTAAAAACAGGGCTAAATATTAGAGCACTGATTATTAGAGCACTGATTTAACAGTAGCGACTACATTTTCAACTGTAAAGCCAAAGTGCTTCATTAGTACGCCGCCAGGTGCAGATTCACCAAATGTAGCGATACCAACTACAGCCCCATCTAAACCAACATATTTACGCCAGAAGTCTGGGTGAGCCGCTTCAACAGCTACACGTTTAACGCCAGCAGTTAACACGCTGTCTTTATAGGCTTGGTCTTGGCGATCAAACACGTTAGTGCTTGGCATTGAAACCACGCGCACTTTAGTACCAGCTGCATTCAATTCAGCTGCTGCTTTAATCGCTAAATCCAATTCTGAACCGTTTGCAATAATGATTACGTCAGCTTTACCAGCAACATCAGAGAATACGTAACCACCCTTGCGGATTAACGCAAAGTCTTTGCTATCATGTTTAATACCAGGCACGTTTTGACGACTTAATACCAAACTTGATGGGCCTGTGCTACGTTCTGCAGCAGCCACCCATGAAATTGCAGTTTCAACTGAATCAGCTGGACGCCATACATCCATATTTGGAATGTAACGTAAGCCAGAAGTGTTTTCTACTGGTTGATGTGTAGGTCCATCTTCACCTTGGCCGATAGAGTCATGTGTTAATACATACACTACACGTTGATGCATTAATGCAGACATACGCATACCGTTTTTCATGTAGTCAGTGAACATGTGGAATGTACCGCCAAATGGTAAGAAACCACCGTGCAATGCCATGCCATTCATAATGGCTGCCATACCAAACTCACGTACGCCGTAAGAGATATAGTTACCTGGTTTTTTAGCATCAACGTGTACAAAGCTACCTGTTGAAGTTAAGTTAGAACCCGTTAAGTCAGCAGAGCCACCTAAGAACTCAGGCAATAATGGCGCTAATGCACCGATCATGTTTTGTGAAGCTTTACGTGTTGCAATTGTTTCCGCTTTTTCGTTAGTAGCAGCGATGATTGCATCAGTTGCTTTTTTCCAGTTAGCTGGTAATTCATTTGCCATACGACGTTTGAATTCAGCGGCTTCAGCTGGGTAAGCTTTTGCGTATGCAGCAAACTTATCGTTCCAAATAGCTTCAGCAGCTGCGCCTTTAGCTGTTGCATCCCAACCAGCGTATACATCAGCTGGAATAACAAATGGTTCGTGGTTCCAACCAATGTTTGCACGTGTTGCCGCAACCTCAGCTTCGCCTAGTGCAGAGCCGTGGCAATCATGTGAACCAGATTTGTTTGGTGAACCCATGCCAATCACTGTTTTACAGCAAATCAATGATGGTTTGTCTGTTACTTTTTTCGCGGTTGCAATTGCGGCGCCGATAGCAGCAACGTCATGGCCATCTACTTTTTGTACGTGCCAGCCATACGCTTCAAAACGTTTAGCAGTATCGTCTGTATACCAACCCTCAATATGGCCATCGATAGAAATACCGTTGTCATCCCAGAAAGCAACTAAGTTACCCAAGCCCCAAGTACCAGCTAATGCACATGCTTCGTGTGAAACGCCTTCCATCATACAGCCATCACCTAAGAACACATAAGTGTTGTGATCAACAATTTTGTGGTCTGGCTTGTTGAATTGGTCGGCCATTAATTTTTCCGCCATCGCAAAACCAACACCGTTGGCAATACCTTGACCTAATGGACCAGTCGTTGTTTCAATGCCTGGTGCATAACCATATTCTGGGTGACCAGCACATTTAGAGTGCAATTGTCGGAAGGTTTGCAACTCGCCCATAGGTAAAGCGTAACCTGTAAGATGCAATAATGAATAAATCAGCATTGAACCATGACCATTAGAAAGCACGAAGCGATCACGATTAGCCCAGTTTGGATTTTTTGGATTATGGCTTAAATGATGATTCCATAACTCTTCTGCGATTTCCGCCATGCCCATAGGTGCGCCTGGATGGCCAGAGTTTGCTTTTTGCACTGCATCCATCGCTAGCGCACGAATTGCGTTAGCGAGGTCTTTACGAGTTGCCATTGTGTCTTCTCCCTAAAATGATCTTATCTAAGGGTTTGTTGTGAGTAACAACGATGCTTGAAGTGTTACTAGCCAAAACCCTTATTGATGTTTCTGTTGACGTTGAAACTTAAAAAAAACAAACGCGGCAACTTCACGTAAAAGCAATGAAACTGCACCACATTCTACAAAAGCTAAATTATTGCTTAAATAGCCTTTTTCGGCAAGATGGTATTTGCTAATTGTTGGTTAGTTGGGCACTAATTTAACAGTTTTATACTGCAGTAAAGTTAGACTATGGCCTGATTTCCTATAACAGTTACTATTACTCACTCAATCAAACAGTTAGCTATTTAATTTTCTACACGCCACTTAATGCTGCACCCCATGCTGGCAATTTGCTCACGCGGGCCTTGACCAGTCTCGGCGATTAACTTCATCGCATTAAATAAATCGCGCGTGCTATTAGTTGCCATTTCTTTACGTGATTCATCAAAACGTCCACGGTATTGCAATTGCAATTGCGTATTAAAACCAAAAAAATCTGGCGTACACACCGCGCCATAGGCTTTGGCAACGGCTTGTGTTTCATCTAGGACATATGGGAAGTTAAAATTAAAGCTTTTAGCCATCTGCTGCATGTGACTAAAATCATCTTCCGGATAAGTAACTATATCATTGGAGGAAATGGCAATCGCATTAACGCCGTATTGCTGTAATTCTCGAATATCGGCCACTAAACGTGGGCGAATCGCTTGTACGTACGGGCAATGGTTACATATAAACATCACCAATAAGCCATTGGTACCCATGCTACTTTGCAAAGTGTAGTGCCGGCTATCAACACCAATCAAATCAAAATCGGGTGCTTGCCAGCCAAAATCGCATACGGGAGGATTCAAACTTGCCATAGTGTTTTCCTTAACTAATTGATTAAGTTATTATCCCATTTAAAATATAAGTTAATCACTGCAAATTATTTATGTCAAATCCACGTTTTTACACCCCAGAAGACCTCGAAATAGGCATCATCACGGCGCTACCCAGCAACGCTGCCGCGCACGCTAGTCGCGCACTACGCTTAACTGCAGGTGATGACGCAACGCTATTTAATGGCGATGGTCATGATTACCTCTGTGAACTATTAACCGTAACAAAATCTGCTGTTACAGCCAAAGTAATATCTAAAGTTGTGGTTACAAACGAGTCACCACTCAACATCACCCTGCTGCAAGCCATTTCCAGTGGCGACCGCATGGATTACACCATTCAAAAAGCCATTGAATTGGGCGTAAACAGGATTCAACCAATTAACAGCCAACGCAGCGTAGTGAAACTGTCCGGGGAACGCGCAGAGAAGCGCAAAGAACATTGGCAAAATGTAGTGATCTCAGCCTGCGAACAATCCGGCCGGGCAGTTATTCCACAAGTAAAGAATGCGCTGACGTTAGCAAACTGGCTCGGCAGTAACCCCGCACAAGTAAACAGCACGCGTATCACACTATCCCCCACCGCCACACAAACTTTGCAAGATCTACTCAAAGCAGCAGATGAAATTTACTTACTAATAGGCGCCGAAGGTGGCTTAACCAATGAAGAAATTGCATTAGCCAGCGCACAAGGGTTTAGCCCTGTGCAACTCGGAAAGCGTGTATTACGTACCGAAACCGCTGCTCTAGCCGCTGTGGCTGCCATGCAAATTATCTGGGGCGACTTCTAATAACCCTCTAAAATACATTGCATAATTTACATATTTTTGTTAATTTAATGTTTTATTAACAAAAATATGTAAATTATGTCACTCGGCAATGCTATACGCCAACGGCGCAAGCTTCTCAATATTACACTACAAAACCTAGCCAACGCAGTAGCCGCCGATAGCGGTAATTTATCGCGTATTGAGCGTGGTATACAAGGCGTGTCGGAAAGTATGCTACGCAAGCTATGTATAGCATTGGACTGCACACCTGCACATTTATATGCACAAAGTGATGTTGGTATCACGCCAACTGAAAACAACGCAGCCATCAACAAAATTACACCGATTAGCAACAAATCGCTCGCTAACCCACAGGAATTTGTGCGTTGGTTTCGTTCTGCGACACCGTATATTCATGCTTTTGGTGGACGCACCTTTGTTATTGCTTTTGGCGGTGAACTGGTAAACGACAAACAGTTTATCGCGTTATCACACGATTTGAATTTGCTCGCCAGCCTTGAAGTAAGGCTGGTACTGGTGCATGGGGCAAGACCGCAAATTGAACAGCGCTTAAAACGCGCAAAACTTATACCTAGATTTGTCAATGGTTTACGTGTAACCGATGACGAAGCAATGGAGGCGGTAAAAGAAGCCAACGGTGTGATTCGCGTAGAAATTGAAGCATTACTTTCCATGGGCTTAGTCAACTCGCCCATGGCGGGCAGCGACATTCGTATCGCTAGCGGAAATTTTGTCACAGCAAAACCCATGGGCGTGCGTGATGGCGTTGATTTACAACATACGGGTGAAGTACGCAAGGTGGATGCCATTGGCATCCAAAAACGTCTGGATGATGGCGAGCTTGTCATGTTGTCGCCACTCGGCTACTCGCCGACAGGTGAGGCGTTTAACCTGAGCTTAGAGGATGTTGCCGTGAGCGCCGCAATTGCGTTAGACGCAGATAAACTGATTTTTTTAATGGATAGTGCGGGCGTGACCAATATACGAGGGGAATTACTGCGTGAAATGACCGCAGAAAAAGCCAGCAACTTACTTAAACATGTCAATAGCAACGCCACAGGCTGCATCACAGAAGATGAGCGTTATTACTTACCCGCCGCCATTCGCGCCTGCGAGCATGGTGTGGCACGCACGCATCTGATTAGCCGCCATGTGGATGGCGCCATTATTCAAGAACTATTCACGCATGATGGTATTGGCACCATGGTGACTGAGCTATCGCTAGAAACCATGCGTCAGGCTGATATTAGCGACGTGGGCAGCATACTCAAACTCATAGAACCGTTAGAAAATGAGGGTTATTTAGTGCGCCGCGGCCGTGAGCGCATCGAGATGGAGATCGACCATTTTCATGTCATGGAGCATGACAATCGCATTATTGGCTGTGCCGCGCTATATCCGTTTGCTGCAGAAAAACAAGCTGAGTTTGCCTGCCTAGCAATTGATCCTGCTTACCGCGGCAATGGGCGCGGCGACAGGCTTTTTCAGCATTGCGAAGAACAAGCGCGTGAACTCGGCTTTAAATCATTATTCTGTCTAACCACACGCACGGAGCATTGGTTTTTAGAGCGTGGGTTTATTGAAACTAATGTCACCCGCTTACCAGTAGAAAAACAAGCGATGTATAACTATCAACGCCAATCTAAAGTATTTAGCAAAGTGCTTTAAGCAGTTTTTAGTTACAATATTGATAATTAATTTACAGTACCTATTACTAAAAACTAAAACCTATGATTAAACTCACAATTGCTGCTAAAAAAGCACAAACACTTGCCGAAGCACTGCCTTATATCAAACGTTTTTTTGACAGAACCATTGTCATTAAATACGGCGGCAACGCCATGACCGATGAGCATCTTAAAGAGTGCTTTGCACAAGATGTGGTGTTGCTTAAACTGGTTGGCATGAACCCCGTTGTTGTACATGGCGGCGGGCCACAAATCAACGAGATGCTGGATAAACTCGGCAAAAAAGGTGAATTTATCCAAGGCATGCGTGTGACCGATGCGGAAACCATGGATGTCGTTGAGATGGTACTGGGTGGTCATGTCAATAAAGAAATCGTGAATCTGATCAATCGCCAAGGCGGCAAGGCGGTAGGTTTAACCGGGCAAGATGGTAATTTTATTCACGCGCAGAAATTACTGATGGAAGATATAAACGACCCATCAAAAATGATTGATATTGGTCAAGTAGGCAAAATCACTGCAATTGATCCTAGTATCATTAACTTTTTAGATAGTGGTGACTTTATCCCAGTGGTTGCCCCCATTGGCGTAGGTGTCGATGGTGAAACTTACAACATTAATGCCGATGTGGTGGCTGGAAAGTTAGCCGAGATTTTAGGTGCAGAAAAATTAATCTTGCTCACTAATACACCAGGTGTGTTAGATAAAAATGGCGAATTACTAACAGGCTTAACACCAAAACAGATTGATGATTTAGTGGCTGACGGTACGCTCTCTGGTGGCATGCTACCTAAGATAAGCTCGGCACTAGATGCTGCTCGTAGCGGTGTGAAAGCTGTACACATTATTGATGGCCGTGTTGAGCATGCTCTGTTGTTAGAGGTGCTGACAGATGAAGGTGTTGGCACACTGATTAAAGCCAAGTAAGTATCAGACAAACAGTACCCTAACATGTAGCTTGCTGATGCCTAGAGTTTGGATATTTGATTTAGACGATACACTGCACGACGCCTCATCGCATATTTTTCCAGTGATGAATCATGCGATGACACAATACATTGTTGATCATCTAGGCTTCGACGAACCCGCTGCCTTTGCCCTTAGGCAACATTATTGGCGGATTTATGGTACTACACTCAAAGGTTTAATGCGCCATCACAATACGAACCCGCACCATTTTTTACATGAAACCCATGCGCCCTTAGACTTGGAAAACATGGTCAAGACGACTAAAGGCTTACGCCATTTTTTAATCAGATTAAACGGCAGAAAAGTCATCTTCACCAACGCCCCACAGAGTTATGCCATGCGCGTTTTACAATTATTAGGTATCGCAGATTTATTTGAACTGGTGTTTAGTGTGGAATCCTCAGGTTTACATCCCAAACCTGCAGTACGTGGATTTAAGCGACTGTTGCACACCATTAAAGCTAAACCTAGCGACTGTGTCATGTTAGAAGATACAAAACGATCGCTGATGACAGCTAAGCGTCTAGGTATAAAAACTGTGCTGATTACCAAGTCACTCAAGAAGCCAAGCTATGTGGATATTAGAGTGAATTCAGTGTTAGCGCTCACTCACAAAATCATTTAGAATTTAGTCACAAGATTTAGACTCATAAAAATAAACAATAAACTATTTAGCTGAGACCTTTGCACGAATCACTAGATTTAGTCCAAATAGCATAAAATGGCATATCACTTAAACAC
>JAYVMU010000027.1:0-9650 GCA_043758775.1 Methylophilaceae bacterium | reverse complement strand
CCGTGGCTTTTGCCAACACGCTACTGGGCGTATTAACCAACCCTGCGTTACGTGCGCAACTCAGTCTTGAAGCGCGGGAACATGCGCAACTTTGGTCAGCACCTCGCATGGCACGTCAAATCCACTTATTTTATCAAGAGGTCGTGGCGCAATTTTGTCTATAAACTAGGGAGGCGTTGCAAGGCCTGCAACAATAAATCATGTACCCCCCCAAAACCACCATTGCTCATCACTAACACGTGATCCCCCATTTGAGATTGCTCTACTACAGCGGCTACCAGTGCCGTTAAATCATCATATACTTGCGCGCGCGCTCCCATCGGAGCAAACAATGCTTGCGCATCCCAAGTCAAACCAGCCGAGTAACAAAATACCCGATCGGCTTCCATTAAGCTGCTAGGCAATGCGTCCTTTAAACTTCCTTGTTTCATGGTGTTCGAGCGGGGTTCCAACACAGCGATAATTCTTGCATGGCCTATTTTATGCCGTAAACCCGCCACCGTGGTTGCAATAGCAGTTGGGTGATGGGCAAAATCATCGTATACAGTCACGCCATGCACCTGACCGCGCACCTCTAACCGTCGTTTCACATTAGTAAACGTGCACAGTGCTGCCGCTGCCTGTTGTGGTGGCACGCCAACATGTCGCGCTGCCGCAATGGCCGCTACAGCATTGGCGACGTTGTGCGCGCCTATAAGTGACCATGACACCGCAGCTTGCTCCACTTGCCCCTCAAACACAACAAACGTTGACTCATCCCCCTTTGAGTGCCAGCCCTGTTCAATGCCCATCCAAGCGACAGGTGTCCAGCAGCCACGTTCCACCACTCGGCGCAAGCTGTCTTGCTGTTGTGTCAAAATCAGACCTTCAGCAGGAACCGTACGAAGCAAATGGTGAAATTGCGTTTCAATGGCGAACAAATCGGGAAAAATATCAGCATGGTCGAATTCCAGATTGTTTAATATTAATGTACGTGGTTGATAATGCAAAAACTTTGAACGTTTATCAAAGAATGCCGTGTCGTACTCATCGGCCTCAATGACAAAAAATGGCAAATCGGTCAACCGTGCCGACACCCCAAAGTTATTTGGCATGCCGCCAATTAAAAATCCTGGATGCAATCCCGCATAGTCGAGTATCCATGCCAACATTGCCGTGGTGGTGGTTTTGCCGTGCGTTCCTGCCACGGCCAATACCCATTTCTGGCGCAACACGTGTTCTGCCAGCCATTGCGGACCCGATATATAGGGCAACCCTCGATTCAAAATAGCTTCCATCAATGGATTGCCACGTGACACCACGTTACCAATCACGTATATATCTGCTTGAATTAACAGCTGTTCAGTGCCATAACCTTCAATCAGATGAATGTCCATTGCACGTAATTGATCCGACATGGGGGGATACACTTGGCTATCGCAACCGGTTACTGTGTGTCCCGCACTGCGTGCAATGGCTGCGATACCCCCCATAAACGTACCACATATGCCTAAAATATGAATGTGCATGCACTAATTCCCACAGCTGATTTGTTTGCTCGATAAATCGATGCTGATATGACCACTCGGCAACACACTGGCCACAGCGAGAAAAAATAACTCTATAAATTCAGCACGCTCTTGTTCCGGAAAGGTACTTTGCCGACTAAACGTACCAAACATCGAATCATGGAACGCTGCAATAAATAAGATGTGCTGTTTTAATGTCTCTGTGTCTATCCCAAATCCACCAGAGATGTGACTAATTACCGGCTCATTAAGTTTTGTTTTTATCGTTTCATATAACTCGGTTAAATAAACTGCAGCACTGTCACGCCCCAAGTCATCTTGCAACGTAAAAGGCATGGACAGCTGTTCGCCCATGCGGGTTTTTAACGTGACCCGTTTTTTTCTGGGGGTGTCCGCCACCATGCCCGGGGGCAAAATTATCGCCATGATTTATCCTAGGAGCCTGTCGGACTTAATTCGCCGTGCGCGTTGCGACCAGAAAACGATGGCTGCAAGGCGCGAAGCGCAGTGAATAGTTATTCTATTCGCAAGCTTTGCAACACCGCAGACACGTTTTCTGGTCGCAACCCGGAGGGCCGGACTGCTGCATGGCACATTGCGGCGTTGCGAGCCGCTGGTTGTGAACAGCACAACGGCGCGCCCCGCGCCTTGCACTGTACCATGCAGCAGTCCGGCGCGCGCGACGAATTAAGTCCGACAGGCTCCTAGGCCAATTACATAACAAATAAGCGGTTAATCGCCGGATCTAGGTTTAGCACCATCAGCCACATAGGCAATGTAAGTAGAAACCCTATCGTTGTCCATGCAATGGTTAACGCCGTGGTTTCAATATCCAAATGATATCGATCCGCCAGCGTTAACATCATTAACATCGTTGGTACGCCACTTTCTATCACGGCACTTATCTGGGCGGGTCGCAACACGCCAAACAAAAATCTAGCCAATCCTAATATCATTAGCGGCAATAGGATTAATTTGTACACAACCACCCACGCAACCATACGGTTAGGTTGCATTTTATGCCAAGGGATAGACAATCCCAGCATCAACAACATCACGGGTACGGTGGGTTGCCCGATAAAACGGGCAGCATGGACCAAGGGGGTTATCGGTAAATGTGCGTGTCCCAGCAACAATCCCGAAAAAAAAGCAGCAACCGGAGGAAGTTTAAGCCAATTTATTAATGGATGGCCCGTTTCACGTTGCTGACCTCCGATATGACTTGCCACCCAAACACCCAAGCTCCATAGCAGAGGGGTAGATGCGCCCATGTCTGCAAACACCGCGTACTGACTACCCATATCACCGTACAAATAATGTAACAAGGGATAACCCATGAATAACACGTTGCCAAACATGCCACACAACAACAATCCTGCTCGGGTAGGCCGTGAGATTATCGTTGACCATGCCAACAAACGTAGGCCTAAGTATAAAACACCACCAGAGATCAACACGCCCACACCCACCAACACCGGTACTGATAATAATTCTTCGTTTATTGTGGCGGTTGCTGCCGATGCAAACAATAAAGCCGGAACAAACAAGTGTAAGGTAATCGTGCTGATATATCCGCGTACCAATGCCACACCTTCAGCGCCTAGCTGGCGTCTCCACCATGCACCGGCGGCAACCAGTAGTGCCATCGGCAACATGACTTCGGCCAAAAGATGAATATAGTCGGAAATTGACATAAAATTGTCGGAAATTGATCTTGGTAATTGCAATAGGGCGCTACGCAAATTTGCGGTGTTAACGTATGCTGCACGATAGCTGTGAGCATCTCTAAAAACCAATAACTCTCCTGATATTGATCCACGTAAAAATATGCACGTGTTGCTGCCTTATAGCCACCCGTATATTATCCTAAATCAGACATTAGGATGGGTGTAGGATTGTCCGATTTTAAAGATTTTTTATGACTTGCCCATTTACATGACCCTAGGAGCCTGCCGTTGTTGCTACTCGCCTAGTGGGATAGATCCCCATTCAAGTTCATTGCGCTCAGCCCTAACACGCCCAATTTCCGAATTTTGAATGGTAGCAAATTCATTGCCCTCTCACGAGATGCAATTCTTTGAACAACCGTTGACAACCTATGTGCGTATCCCTATTATTTGCTTATAAATGATGACGGTTAACCACCATGGCGTATTGTTATGATTATCCTCACTTTGCAATCACCACCGATATTGTAATTTTTAAGCCACATGATAGTTCGTTGCAGCTGTTGCTTATTTATCGCGGTGGTGATCCGTTTAAGCATTGCTGGGCATTGCCTGGCGGATTTGTTGACGCTGGCGAGAGCTTGGATGCGTGTGCTACGCGTGAATTAGCTGAAGAGACAGGCATTAGCGGCATACCTTTACAACAATTCCACACCTATGGTCACCCGTTACGTGATCCGCGAGAACGTGTTATTAGTGTGGCGTATTTTGCTCTGATTCTGAATCATGTCGTTGTACCTATTGCAGGTTCTGATGCCCATGATGTCAATTGGTTTCCTGTTGATGCATTACCGAAACTAGCGTTCGATCATGGCGATATTGTACAAATGGCCTTACAACACCTACCTAATTGTAATAATATCGCTTAAGGGCAAGCATTGGTACAATGTGCGCCACAGCACATTTTTATTTTTACATGATACCGACAGTATTGCTGCCAACCATCAACTCACTGACATGCCTTTGTTATAACGAGATTACCATGCAAAAACGTGTTGTTGATTTACCAATCATCCCGCTCTTCACAACGCCTCCCGTGGTTGAGGAATCTCTGAGCGGTGATGAACGGGAATTTTTAATGCATCATATAAAATTATTATTAAAGCAGCAACAAGCTGTGTTGATTGCACATTACTATACCTCTGAAGATATTCAAGAACTGGCTGAATCTACGGGGGGTTGTGTCTCAGATTCGCTGGAAATGGCTAGGTTCGGTCATACGCATGAGGCATCAACCTTGGTTGTCGCTGGTGTGCGTTTCATGGGTGAAACCGCCAAGTTGCTTAACCCTGAAAAGCGTGTGCTGATGCCGGACTTGAACGCAGAATGCTCGTTAGATTTATCTTGTCCGGTAGACTCATTTTCAGCATTTTGCGATGAACACCCTGAGCGTGAGGTCGTGGTATATTCCAACACGTCTGTCGCTGTTAAAGCGCGTGCCGACTGGGTAGTGACTTCGGGTATTGCAGTGGATATCGTTAAGCACCTACAGCAACAACAGCGTGCGATTATTTGGGCGCCCGACCAACACTTAGGGCGTTATATTCAAAGTACGACCGGCGCGGATATGCTAATTTGGCCAGGTGCCTGTGTGGTGCATGAAGCCTTTAAAGCACAAGCCTTGGCAGATTTACGTGCTGAGCACCCTGAAGCAGCAGTATTAGTACACCCTGAATCACCTTTGGCGGTTATTGCTCAAGCGGATGTTGTGGGTTCGACTAGCCAGCTCATTGCCGCCGTACGTAATTTACCACATGCTGTTTTTATTATTGCCACTGATAATGGTATTTTTCATAAAATGCGACAAGTTGCACCGGGTAAGATATTGCTTGAAGCACCCACCGCTGGGGTAGGTGCCACATGCGAAAGTTGTGCGCACTGCCCGTGGATGGCCATGAATGGTTTACGTAATTTAGCAGACACCTTGACGACAGGTAGCAATGAAATTTCCATCGAAGCGCACTATATTGAACCTGCCCAACGCGCTGTACAACGAATGCTGAATTTTGCTAAATCCCGGTAAAAACATTGTAATACCTACGCTAGCATTTGTGTTTGGAGTTATTAATGTGTTTGCCTTTGCACCGTATGGGTGGTTTTTATTGCCCATCTTTACCTTAATAGGTTTAGTTCAATTATTTACCTTCCATCCACGGCGAGCTGTATGGCTTGGTTGGTTATATGGACTGGGATTTTTTTCTGCTGGGATTTCTTGGCTATACATTAGCCTGCATGTCTACGGCGGTATGAATATTGGTGTAACACTTCTCACTTTATTCCTTTTTTCCTCTTTTCTCGCTCTATTTCCTGCTTTATTTGGCTGGGCATATCAGGTCATTGGCATCAGATCAGCTGTAGGTTTGGCATCTGTGTGGGTGCTACAAGAATGGATACGCAGCTGGATCTTCACTGGCTTTCCCTGGCTCACCCTAGGTTATAGTCAAATACCAAATTCCGTATTACTGGGTTATGCGCCTATTTTTGGTGTCTTTGGCGTTTCATTTTTGCTGGCGTGGACGTCTTTTTTAATAACACGCATCAATGCTAATCGAATAATCCTGATTGTTATCATATGGCTAATCGGTGGTCTGTTGCAAACTGTGCAGTGGACCAAGCCCATAGGCCCACTTTTTAGTGTTGCGTTACTACAAGGCAATATTAATCAAGACACTAAATGGCGTGCTGAGGCGCTAACAGATACTTTAGTGGGTTATGAACGCATGGTCCTGGCCAGTCAAGCACAATTAATTATTTTACCAGAAACAGCATTTCCTGTTCTTTACCACGAAATTCCAGTAAGTTTTTTGAATATTTTAATCCATAGCGTACAACAACATCATGGAGATCTGTTGGTTGGGATTCCTGAACAAACTACGGAAGGTCGCTATTACAACAGTTTAATGAGCATGGGCTCTTCCCCATTACAAGTATATCGCAAATCACATTTAGTGCCTTTTGGGGAATATATCCCACTTAAGTCGGTATTTGGACAGTTGTTACGCCTGTTAAATGTCCCTATGTCTGATTTTTCTCACGGCGCAGCACAGCAACCCGCATTACACGTTTCAGGCCAAAATGTGGCAGCAGATATTTGTTATGAAGACGTATTTGGCAATGAAATTATTCGCTCATTACCCAACGCAACGATTTTAGTCAACGTCACCAATGACGCTTGGTTTGGGTCTAGCTCTGCACCGTGGCAACACTTACAAATGTCTCAAATGCGCGCTATAGAAACTGGACGTTATATGCTACGCGCTACCAATACTGGTGTGACGGCCATCATTAGTCCGCATGGCAAAGTTATGAAATACTTACCCATCTACACCCGGGCTGTGCTGAATGGTATAGCTCAAGGATATCAAGGGACTACGCCATATTATTATGTTGGAAATGTATTGATTATCTTGGGCGCGTTAATATTGCTGTTAGTTGAAGGACGTTTTACCTATTATCAAAATAAATAATTGCTCAATTATTCTTCACCCAATGGGTTCCGTGTTACCTAAAAAAGCTAACTATTAAATTATTAACAGCATTAAATATCAAGATTTTGTACACCCAGCGCATTCGTTTCTATAAATATTCTTCTTGGCTCCACTTGATCGCCCATTAGTGTGACGAATATTTCATCCGCACCAATGGCATCTTCAATTTTAACTTGCATGAGACGTCGCACTGTGGGATCCATCGTGGTTTCCCATAACTGCACAGGGTTCATTTCTCCTAACCCTTTATAACGCTGAATAGATAACCCATTTTTTACTTCGTTGAGCAGCCAGTCCAATGCTTGATGAAAAGTACTAATTGAACGCGTTTTTTCTCCACGTGTCACGCTGGCATCAACCCCTATTAATCCATGCAATAAATCGGCTGTTTCACGTAATTGTTTGTATTCACCGCTTTCAATAAAATCTTGAGTTAATCGCGTAACGACGCGATTGCCATAAAACTTACGTTCTATAACCAACTGAAATGTATCAGTATCGTTGAAAGGCTCAATTTGAATTTCTAATTCATCGTCTTGTAAATAATGTTGGATCAATTGGCTGGAGATTTGTGCTTGATCGTTATCTTTAAGTGATATTTTAGCTATTTCCATTAATGCATGCATCACTGATGTATCAATAACTCTACTTAGCCGTTTAATCACACCATCACTCATCATCCATGACTGTGCTAATTGTTCCAGTGCGCTTCCTTGTATGAGAGTTTGTTGTTGGCTGTCTGTGGTTATACGCGCATTGTGTAATGCTTCCGTTAATAAAAACGTTTTGAATTCATGTTCATCTTTTAAATACCGTTCAGTTTTTCCATGTTTTACTTTATATAAAGGTGGTTGTGCTATATAAATATGACCACGCTCAACTAGCTCAGGCATTTGGCGATAAAAGAAAGTAAGCAGCAGCGTGCGGATATGTGAACCGTCAACATCCGCATCTGTCATAATAATTATACGGTGATATCTAAGTTTATCTGCGTTATAGTCCTCTTTACCAATCCCGGTTCCCAGCGCTGTGATAAGTGTGGCAATTTCTTGGCTACTGATAAGCTTATCAAAGCGCGCACGTTCTACATTAAGAATTTTACCTTTAAGAGGTAATATAGCTTGAAATTTCCTATCTCGACCTTGTTTGGCTGAACCACCAGCAGAATCACCTTCTACTAGATAGATCTCTGATAAAGCAGGGTTTCTTTCTTGGCAATCTGCTAGCTTACCAGGCAACCCCATCCCATCTAGCACACCTTTACGGCGCGTCATTTCACGAGCTTTGCGTGCTGCGTCACGTGCACGTGCAGCATCTATGATTTTATTAACGATTATTTTGGCATCAGTAGGATTTTCTAATAAAAACTCATGTAATTTTATACTAACAATTTCAGATACTACTGGTTGAACTTCTGAAGATACCAATTTATCTTTTGTTTGTGATGAAAATTTTGGCTCCGGTACTTTTACCGACAATACACACGTTAATCCTTCTCGCATATCATCACCGGTGGTATCTATTTTTGCTTTTTTTGCTAATTCATTCTGTTCTATATATTGATTCAAGGTGCGTGTCATGGCTGCACGCATCCCGGTTAAGTGACTACCGCCATCACGTTGAGGTATATTGTTAGTAAAGCACTGCACAGTTTCAGCATAGGAATCATTCCATTGCATCGACACCTCTACTAATACGCCGTCTTTCTCCATCATGGCATAGAATATGTGTGGATGTAATACGGTTTTTGCGCGATTCATATATTGCACAAACGCACTAACACCTCCTGTAAATGCAAAGTTTTCCGTTCTTCCATCTCGCATATCTATTAGTTCTATTTTCACCCCATTATTTAAAAAAGACAGTTCCCGTATACGCTTTGCCAAAATATCATAATGCATTTCTATTAGGCTAAAAGTTTCTTTTGACGCCAAAAAATGCACCTCAGTTCCATGCCGATCTGATTTGCCGGTTTCTATTAAAGGCGCCACAGCTACACCTTGGTGAAATTCCATAAAATAACTGTGACCATTACGCCAGATTTGCAATGTCAACCAGTCCGACAATGCATTAACAACGGATACGCCCACTCCATGCAAACCACCCGAAACTTTATATGAGTTCTGATCAAACTTTCCGCCTGCATGTAATTCAGTCATCACAATTTCTGCTGCTGAGCGTTTAAATTCGTCATCTTGCTTAATATCGACTGGTATCCCACGCCCATTATCATTGATTGATACTGAATTATCTGCATGAATAGTTACTTTGATGGTATTACAATGCCCTGCTAACGCTTCATCAATAGCGTTATCCAATACCTCAAATACCATGTGATGTAATCCAGTGCCATCTGACGTATCGCCTATGTACATACCAGGGCGTTTACGTACGGCATCTAAACCTTTTAGTATTCGGATACTATTTGAATCATATACATTGTCTTGCATGTGTTTTCACCACTATTACGAATTAAAAATTAAATATGTTTGTTTCACGTGAAACAATTGAGTGGATGCCTGTTAGATTCGCATAGGCATAATGACGTAACGATAAAAATCGTCTGTTGGTAACGTAATTAACATGCTACTGGCAGCATCGCCAAAATGGCACGTAATTTCTTCTTCTGTTAATTGATTCAAAGCATCCAACAGGTAGGTAACATTAAAACCAATATCTAAAGGCTCGCCACGATAATGAATATCAATTTCTTCAATGGCTTCTTCTTGTTCATTATTGTTACAAATAATTTTTAATTCGTCTTGAGAAAGAACCAGCCGTACACCGCGAAACTTTTCATTAGAAAGTATTGATGCGCGTTGTAGGGCCTGCAACAACATTACTCTATTAACGGTTAAATTGTTTTGGTGTGTTGTTGGAATAACTCGATGATAGTCAGGAAATTTACCATCTATTACTTTTGAAAT
>JAYVMU010000026.1:0-93540 GCA_043758775.1 Methylophilaceae bacterium | reverse complement strand
CATGTTCAAGTCGGTGACACCCCTAAACAGACTATTTTTTATTTTAGATCAAGCTGTTATATACTCGTTTTGTGAAAATTGCCGGACACTACTGATATTGGATATAAACATAGTAAAATCTCTAGATGTTAGGCAGAAAATACATTCAATTTATAAACAATATCGCGCTTGTTGCCGTATTGTTTTCTGCGCTTGCCCCCGCGCTTTCACAAGCTTTCCCCTCTTCTGATGGTGCGCCAAAGCCGTTTACTGTAGAAGTATGTAGTGCGGATGGGGAAAAACTTGTTGAAGCCAGTATTGTTGGCTCTAACACTGAAAGCCAATCGCAAACACCTGCACAAAGGGATGTGCGTATTCACGCTGCACATTGTGCTTTGTGTGTAGACCACAACAGCACGCTAACAACCCCTTTAGCTGATACTAGTTTGTTTTTAACAGATGCTGCACATCAAGTAGTAGCATTTTATACACCACCTATAACACAGCGTTTCTTTCAGAGTGCTAATTTGGCTCAAGCCCCACCTCTACTTTAAAATCTAATTAGCCATTTATTGAAGATGAAAATCTATGGATGGCAATTCAATAGTTGCTCATTAGTTAATTGATGAGAGTCAATATAAGCCGCATTAGTCGTTTAAACTCAGTATTTTTGTGAGTTCCCTGCAGTATAAATGACTATTTTGCATGTAATTAAAATGACTCAAAGATCGCCTACTTCATGGCTAATAGAGTGATCAATAACTTTTGTTAAGAGTAAAGATTTTAGGAATATTTATATGGAAAATATAGGGCTAATTTTGTTGCTTACATTCGGCCTTTCAGTCGTCGGCCTCATGGTATTTATCTGGTCGATGTCCAAAGGTTTTTTTGGAAGCAATGCAGGTACAGGCGCCAATGTCATTTTTGGCGAACACGAAATTGGATTGGTAGAAGATCCGGCAGTTGGTAATACCGATGAACTGCAACATAATGTAGGTCACACCAACGCTAGTATGTCAGCGCAAGAAGTTAAAGATAGGCAAATTGCGGATGCATCTTCTGCATTGCCCGCATTTGCTTGGATTACAGCAGGTGTGGTGTGGCAGGTGTTTGCCTCAATGGCAGGTTTAATTTCTTCAATTAAATTACACAACCCCGACTGGTTGACATCGGAAGCTTGGCTCACTTTTGGGCGCTTACGTGTAGTGCATCTAGCTGGCGTAGGTTACGGTTGGTCGTCAATGGTGGGTATTGGCGTCGCACTTTGGATGATTCCACGCCTTTTAAAAACGCCACTTGTTGGAGCTAAATATGCACTATGGGGTGCTCTGATATGGCATGTGGGTGTTATTTTAGGTCTTAATGCGATTGCACAGGGTCATTCTGCGGGTATGGAGTGGTTAGAAATTCCTTGGCAAATTGGTATGTTGTTTGTAGTGGGTGGAGCTTTAGCGGCAGTGCCATTATTCAAAACATTTGCTAACCGCAAGGTGGATCATTTATATGTAACGCTCTGGTACATTGGCGGCGCACTGATTTGGTTCCCGATTTTGTATTTTATTGCCAATATTCCAGGTTTGTATTCCGGTGTACAAGGTGCCGCAATGAACTGGTGGTTTGGTCATAATGTATTAGGTTTATGGTTTACACCTCTGGCTTTGGGAACTGCTTATTATTTTATTCCTAAAGTGTTGGGCAAGCCGATTTACTCTTACAACCTATCATTATTAGGTTTTTGGTCGTTAGCATTTTTCTACTCACAAGTGGGTGGTCATCATTTAATTGGCGGCCCATTGCCATCATGGTTAATCACACTTTCTATTGTGCAATCTGTGATGATGATTATTCCTGTGTATGCGGTCGCGGTTAATTACCATATGACCGTAGGTAAAAATTACAAAGCGGTGATTCACTCACCCACGTTACGTTTTATCGTATTAGGTTCCATATTGTATATCGCAGCCTCAGTGCAAGGATCATTAGAAGCATTGCGTTATGTGAATACCATTACACATTTCACACACTTTACAGTGGCACATGCGCACTTGGGTAATTACGGATTTTTCACCATGATCATGTTCGGAGCAATCTACTTTATTATGCCGCGTATAGTGGGCTGGGAGTGGCCTTACCCTTGGATGATTAGTGTGCACTTTTGGTTAGTCAGCATTGGCTTTGCCATCTATTTTATTGGCTTGTCAATTGGTGGGTGGCTGCAAGGTGAATATATGCTGGATGCAGCAAAACCGTTTATGGATTCTGTACTTGTGACTATACCGTATCTAAAAGCACGTTCAGTTGGTGGTTCATTGATGGTATTAGGCCATATTGTGTTTGCAATACACTTTTTCTTATTAGCGCTACATTATGGCTCTAGAAAATCTAAGGTGGTACTTGGTGCGCCGTTGATTGACAAACTAACTAGAAAAAAAGTGAAGGGAGCATAAAATGAGCGGTGTGATTACTGAGAAAAAAATTGTACTTGGCTCGTTAGCTATTATCACTTTTGCGACTGTTGCTTTGGTGGTATTGCCTTATATGCAACTGCATAAGCTGGAGGCGCCAGAAGGCTTAAAGCCTTATACTAATCAGCAAGCGTTGGGCAGAAAAGTTTATATAGCCAATGGTTGCGTATATTGCCACTCACAGCAGCCACGTGATGCAAACCTTGGCCCAGATGGGAAACGTGGCTGGGGCCGCCCGTCGGTGGCGGCGGATTATGTCTATGACCAAGTGCATCTTTTAGGCACAATGCGTACGGGCCCAGATTTGTTTAACATCGGTGCAAGGCAGCCCTCTGCAGATTGGCAATTAGGCCATTTGTATCAGCCGCGCGCTTATACACCTGGCTCAATTATGCCAAGTTTCCCTTTTTTGTTTACAGAGCGTAAAGGTCCTGCGGTAGCTGGTGAAGTGGTGGTAACTTTACCACCGGCTTATGCTAAACCGGGCGTGACCATTATTGCAAATCAGGATGCGGTGAATTTGGTTGAATATTTAAAAGGGTTAGATCATACCTATAAAATCGAAAAAACCGTTAAAGAGAGCTTTGAAAAAGTGAGCAATGCACCTAGCAATAAGGAGGCTAAATAATGAGACATAAGAAAAGTGACTCACAGTTAAGAGAACTATCTGATCCTGATGAAAATCCAAATCCACTGCCGTGGTACATCATTATGGCCATGGGTGCGTTGTTTATGTGGAGCTTATTTTATATTAGCCAAGCCTACATGGGCGCTGACTCTTTTGAGGGAGATAATAGAACCGTTGTGGCATCTGGCGGTGCGCAAGCAGTTGCGGCGATTGACGGTGGTGAAATCTATCAAGGTAAATGCGTTGCATGCCATCAAGCCAACGGTGAGGGTGTGCCTGGCGTGTTTCCGCCATTAGCCGGCTCGGAATGGGTGTTGGGTAATCCTGAGCGTCTTGCGCATATTCCCTTGCATGGCATACAAGGGAAACTAACCGTGAAAGGTACTGCCTACAACGGCATGATGCCAGTATTTGGCGAATTATTGACTGATGGCGAAATTGCGGCTGTGTTAACGCATATTCGCAGTCAATGGGGTAATAAAGCCGATGCAGTCACTGAAGCAACGGTAAAAAAAGTGCGTGAAGCCACTAAGGATAAAGTAACGCCTTATGACGGTGATGAAGAGCTTTCTAAACTCTAAAGACGTTGCTTGGATAAAGGTCGGAAAGGGCTTGCTAAGGTTATCACCCGTATTGGTGATAACCTTTTGGCTGGTTTTTTTCGGCCTTATTACTCATTACTTTTCAAATATCACGCTAGAATCTGAGCGGCGCGATAATCTATTTAAGCAACAGCCTGAGCTGTCATTTTTACGTACTGTAGATGATCATGGGCATATTTCCAGCTTATCGCAACTGGCAAATGATCAACATAAGGTACTGATTGCAGAGTTTATTTATACTCAGTGTAGAGCTTTATGTTTGTCACTGGGTAATACTTTTCAGCAAGCGCAAACCCAAATTATCGAAAGAAAACTCACGCAACAATTAGGTTTGGTTAGTATTAGTTTTGATATTGTCAATGAGAACACTAAGACCTTACAAGCTTACCGGCAAAGAATGTATGCAGATCCGCAAGTGTGGTCGCTGCTAAAGATGCAGAATGTACAGGTGTTAGATGCAGTA
The DNA here is from genome assembly GCA_043758775.1 of Methylophilaceae bacterium. GTDB lineage: Bacteria > Pseudomonadota > Gammaproteobacteria > Burkholderiales > Methylophilaceae > JACMMS01. The sequence continues at coordinate 89,403 of JAYVMU010000026.1, read as the reverse complement.
AAACGTAAGTTAGGTCTGATGGTGATTGAAGATCAACAAAAAGACTTTGTGCATAACAGTGCTTTTCTAGTCATTTCTCCGCAAGGGCATCTTGTAGGTATTTTTGACCCAGCTGAGATTGGTGGTGCAATTGAGCTAGCGCTGAAGACATGGCAAGTAAAACAAAAGTACACGGTAAACTGATATGTTAAACGCATCATTAATGGCAAAATCTGGAATTATTTTGCCATTTTTTATTTTAGCACTAGCAGTTTTTCCGTCATTGCCTGTAGCTCGAGTTTTGATTGAAAAGAGTATGGCTTTTCACATACTATTTCAAATTCCCATGCTTATACTGGCTGGTTACGCGCTTAAAAATAAACCTAAAGGCGTGCAGTATTCACTTGCACAATCGCTAACACAATGGCTGTGGGTATATCTTTCTGGCTTGTTTTGGATGTTGCCGATTAGCTTGGATAAGGCGTTGATTTATCCCGTATGGGATATCTTTAAAATTATTAGCTTACTAATAACAGGTGCGGTTCTAAAAGTAGTTTTTCAATCTCACCGAATTCTGGCTCTGTTTTTTATTGGTAGTACAACGATGATGCTATTTTTTGTTGGATTTTATTATCAAGAAACTGATATTAGGTTGTGCAACGCTTATTTGATCGAATCGCAGCAAGTAACGGGAAGCGGACTGATAGTGGCAGCTAGTTTGCTGTTATTGTTTTTATTATGGAAAATACAACAAGGTTTAAATATTGTGGAATCGAATAAATAATAATCAGAGTGTTTGTTAAACACACTTTTTTAGAGGTCTTGCGTATTAAAACCCTAGTGCGCGTGCGCTCTGATAAAAAATAAAACTGACTAACCAAGCCAAGCCAAGCGACCAAACAATAGATAACCACATAAATCCTGTACTTTTTGATTCAGTTTTAAGTGTGGCAATAGTTGATAGGCACGGTGTGTAAATCAGAGTGAAAAGCATAAAGCTCATGCCTTGCACCCAATCTAAATTGAGCGCCATATGATGCATTAAAGCATCGCCTTGCATACCATAAATTACTGCGAGTGAGCCAATGACAATTTCTTTAGCTACGAAGCCAAAAATAAGCGCAATAGCAAGTTGCGTATCAATGCCTATGGGGTTCAGTATTGGTGCAAACAGGGCGCCAATTTGACCAGCTAAGGTGCCCACACTGGCTGGTGCTATATCTGTTGGATAATGGGTTAATGCCCAAACCATGACCACGCCAAATACGATAAATTTGGTAGCGCGATTTAGAAAATATTTGACTTCATGCCAACCACGTAACCATATTTGCATAAGCGTTGGGAAACGGTAAGGCGGTAACTCAAGGATGAAGGGTTCTTTATTCTGGAATTGGTTCTTAAAGAGAATTGCGGTTAAAAATATTGTAGCGAAGCTCACCATATACAGTGAAAACATCACCCAAGGCGCTTGTTTAGCAGTAAATAGCGCTGCAATCATGAACAAAAATACTTGTAAGCGTGCTGAACATAAAGATAATGGGATGGTAAGCATCGTGAGTAAGCGCATGCCGCGTGAACGCATGACGCGTGTACCCATGAGGGCTGGTACATTACAACCAAAACCCATCAGCATCATGACAAAGCCACGACCATCAAGCCCAAGTTTTGCCATAAAAGCATCCATAAGAAACGCTGCGCGTGATAAATAGCCACTGTCTTCTACTATGGCCATGACTAAGAAGAATAAAGTAATAATAGGCACAAACGCCGCAACAGTGCTGATACCGTTAAAAATACCATCAAGCAATAATCCACTTAACCAAGCTGGTGCGGACGCCAGTAGCGGTTCCAGTGTGATGGTACGTAATTCCGCTAATAACCAAGCCATGCCGTTTTGTAGCGGCGTACCCACTGTAAAAATAAATTGAAACAGTAAAAACATTGCAATAAAAAATAGTGGTAAACCGAGCAATGGATGCAACAATACCTTGTCAATTTTATCCGTTGTTTCATCGGCCAATTTAAGTGGCAATTGTACTGTGCTTTTTACGATTGCCTGCATCTCTGCTTCAATCTTATTGTCTGCCTCTAAGCGTTTAGCAACATCTTCTGGCAATATCTTGCTTGCATTTTCTGCGAGTTTAAGTGCGGCCGCTTTCAATGCCGCAGGGCATCCGTCACCGTACTTAGCACTGATTTGCAGAACGGGCATATCAAGTTTTTCCGACATAGCTGCCGCATCAATAGTGATGCCTGCGCGCTTGGCTTCATCCTGCATATTCAGTAACAGGATTGTTGATAAGCCAAGACTGCGAATTTGTAACGCAAGTGATAATTGTCGGTCGATTTGTGAAGAATTCAACACTATTATTACTAAATCAACTTCATTATTGCTTAAAAAATGCCTGACGACTTGTTCATCATCCGAAAAACCGTGTAAGTCATACAAACCAGGTAAATCAATAATCTCTGCGATGTGACCACCCATCAACACTTTTGCACTCATTAAATCTACGGTAATGCCTGGCCAGTTGCCGACTCGTGCAGATGCGCCCGTTATGCGATTGAACAGCGTGGATTTGCCAGTATTGGGCATACCTAAAAGCGCGATACGTTTCATAAGTATTTAATTCGATAGTATGCTTGTTTGAGGAGCTAACGGAGAGTGCAGGTACTAAAAATACGAGCTTAGATCAATGTGAAATCTGGATAAGTCTTGCTTCAGATGCACGTAAAATAACATCGGTAGAGCCTATGCGCACATGCAAGGGACCATTAAAGCTGGCACGACGAATTAATTCTATATTCTTGCCTACGCGAAAGCCGAGCGCTAACAGACGCTGATGTAATGACTGTTCTGCATCAATCGCGTGAATAGTAGCTTGGTCACCTATGTTTAAATTACTTAAGAAATTCATTTAATGGTAGACAAAAGAGAATGGTAATAGTTCTTATTATTACACATAATTAGTTTAAGTGGAAAAGAAAACGGCTTACCGAGGTAAGCCGTTAGTTAAGAGTAAATTATCTGGAAAATTAGTAAGTCTAGATTAATTAGCTTTGGGGGTCTCTACAATTTTTGCTTTTGCACGTAAATCAGCCATCATTTTCTCTAATTTACGTTGTTGTAGTGTTTTTTCTAAGCCATCTTTTACTTTGTCATAAGCTGGAGCCTGCAATGGGCGGGTGTCCTCTAGTTTGATGACGTGCCAGCCAAATTGTGTTTGCACGGATGTGGTCGTAGATTTACCCTTTTGTAAAGTAATAAGCGCCTCACTAAATGGTTTTACCATGCCAGCCGGTGAAAACCAACCTAAATCACCGCCCTTTTCTTTTGAACCTGGATCGATAGATTTTTCTTTGGCAATTTTTGCAAAATCGCCACCTTTTTGTAATTGCGCGATAATGTCTTTAGCTTCAGCTTCAGTTTTTACTAAAATATGACGTGCATTGTATTCTTTATCGCCCAACTCTTTCTTGTATTGTTCGTAGGCGGCTTTTGTATCTGCGTCAGTGACAGGGTTTTTCTTCAGGTAATCTTGTAGGTAAGTATTTACTAACAATTCACGGCGCGCCAATTCGTCACGCGCGATAAAGTCGGCTTGTTTATCAAAGCCCAAACGTTGCGCTTCTTGGTAGACTAGTTCTGTACCGACCAATTTATTGATGATGATTTGTTTGGTGTTGTCATCAATTTTTTGACCATGGTTAGCAGCATCTTTTATGATGAAATCAAGTAAAGATTGTTTAATCGGTCTGCCGTTAACCGTGGCAAGGGTGTCAGCAGCGATGCTTGGTAGCGACATTGATACAATCGCTAAAGCAACAAGTGTTTGAGTGAGTTTCATTAAGAGTCCTTTAAGTGTTATAAGTAATACTAAGGTTAGTGGGGTTCATTAGGTGCAATTGCAAGTATGCTTAAAGCATGAATTTTTTGTGGTATGAACTCTGCAAGTGCTTGATAAATTAAACGATGTCGCATTATCTGTGATTTTTCTGAAAATTGCGAGCTTACGATTTTTACATTGTAATGCCCACCACCGCCGTTGCCTTTGTGTCCAGCGTGCGCTGCGCTGTCGTCCTCTAACTCCAATAAACTAGGCTTAAAAGATTGCAGCCGGTTGCGAATTTCTTCTGTTAAATCCGAGCTTAATGATTGAGATATATTCATAATTAATCAAATTCAATATCAGGTAGAATTGGCATGGCTGGTAATGTTTTACGAAATGGTTTAACTGTTACTTTGGCATAAACTCCGGCCGTCACAAACGGGTCGGCATTTGCCCAGATAATAGCATCTTGCAAGCTAGCAAAGGCCGCTACAATCAAGCTGCCAGAGTAACCGGCTTCGCCAGGGTCTTCGCTATCAATAACAGGAAATGGCCCTGCTAGTAAAAGTCTAGCCTCATCTTGCATGGCAACTAGGCGTGCCAAGTGCTTTGATCTAGCGACTATGCGTTTTTCTAAGCTATTGGGAGTATCTTCTGCATAAATGGTATACCACATTATTGTTTGTCCTCTTTACCGTCTTCGGTTTTTGTTTCAGGGGTTATATATTTACTGACAAGTACTGTTTGCATGATGATAAACACGAACATTAGCCCAGTGATGCCAAATAATTTGAAATTAACCCAAGTATCTAGTGGGTAGTGAAAAGCGACATATAAATTGACAAAGCCAAGTGCAGTAAAAAAGACCGCCCAAGCAATATTAAGTCGCATCCAGAGAAAGTCTGGCATGGTCATTTGTTTTTCCATGACAGAGCGAATGAGGTTTTTCTTAAAAAATACTTGTGAACTAATAAGCACGCTGGCAATAACCCAATACAGTACTGTAGGTTTCCATAAAATAAAAGTTTGATCGTGCAATAGTAAAGTGGCACCACCTAATACAGCGATAATGCCACCACTTACCATCAACATTGGATCTACTTTGCCGTTACGGATCTTGCAATAAATGATTTGTCCGATGGTGGCGACAATGGCCACGGCAGTGGCAATGAAAATACCATAAAATTTAAACGCGGCAAAAAATAGAATAACGGGGAATAAATCGAACAAAAATTTCATTACAACCTCATGCTTTGCATACAAATTAAGTAACAGCGATATTATGAACTACAGAACCAGCTATAATACAAGCCAAGTGTGTATTTTGTTATGATACATCAACAGATTAAACACCTTAACTCTAGTTCAAAACTATTGAATTAAATTTCAAATAAATTAGCGTAACCCTATGTATTCCACTATTGATCTTCATTGCCATTCTACTATATCAGACGGTGTTTTGCCGCCTGCGGAATTGATTGCGCATGCTGTGCGTCATGGTGTTAAGGTTTTAGCGCTGACAGACCATGACGATACGCGTGGTTTGAACCTAGCCCGCGCAGCCGCTGAGCCGCTGGGCTTGCAATTGATTAACGGCGTGGAGATATCAGTCACATGGAAGCGTCGCACATTACATATTGTCGGCCTAAAAATAGACCCGGAATATGCGCAATTAAAAGAAGGCTTGGCAGCAATTCGTAAAGGACGGCATACGCGCGCTGAACACATGGCAGCTAGTCTTACTAAAGTAGGCATTCCAAATAGCTTGGAAGGTGCTTATCAATATGCAAAAGAGGGTATTATTAGTCGCATGCATTTTGCACGGTTTTTGGTTGAAAAAGGCCATGCAAAAGATACCAAAAGCGTATTTAAAAAATACTTGGTTAAAGGTAAGCCTGGTTATTTAGAGCACGAATGGGCAAGTTTGGAGCAAGCTGTCACGTGGATTAAAGATAGCGGTGGTATTCCTGTCATCGCCCACCCAGGCCGCTATGAACTGGGCCGCACTAATATGCTCTTACTGATTGAGGAGTTTAGGGCATTAGGTGGCAAAGCGCTGGAAGTGGTGACCGGTAGCCATACACCGCCCATGTATCAAGAATATGCCAAGTATGCCAATATGTTTGGGCTACTTTCATCGCAAGGTTCGGATTATCACGGCAAAGGCGCATCTTACATGGAGATGGGCTATTTACCACCATTACCAGCGGGTTGTGTGCCAGTTTGGCATGATTGGCCTGAAGTTGCGTCATTAAGTGAGGCGCATTAATTGGCACAATATTTTGTTATTCATCCGGATAACCCGCAGTCACGATTAATCAATCAAGCCGTTGAAATTTTACGCAATGGGGGTGTCATTGCCTATCCGACGGACTCTAGCTATGCTCTAGGTTGTGCATTAGGCCATAAAGATGCGCAAGGCCGTATACGACATATTCGTGGGGTAGATGAAGATCACTTGTTTACACTGGTATGCCGCAATTTAAGTGAACTTGCGAATTATGCGCAGGTAGATAATAGTCAATTCCGTTTGCTTAAAGCCAATACGCCTGGTGCTTACACTTTTATTTTAAAGGCTTCCAGAGAGGTGCCTAAGCGTTTGCAACACCCTAAGCGTAACGCCGTTGGTATTCGTGTACCACAAAATATCGTAGCGCAAGCTATATTAGAAGCGCTCAATGAACCTATGCTGAGTATGACATTGCATATTGAGGGTGATAGTGAGCCGATGAATGTGGGCTGGGATATTCGCGAAAGATTAGAGCATAGTCTGGATTGCGTGATAGATGCTGGTGCTTGTCCAGCAGAGCCATCCACCATTATTGATTTGACTGATGAACTGCCAGTGTTGATTAGGCAGGGTGCTGGTGACGCTGCGCCATTTGGGCTTTAGCAGATTGTGTACTTCCAGCTTGCTTTATTCTTTTCTAGTCGGCTTTAAACAAGCCCAACCATCTCACTTGTTTGTATAATAGTAATAATTCTTTTAAGGTTTTTCATACATTATGGCGGTTGAACGCGTTTTATCGGGCATGCGCCCAACAGGAAATTTACATCTGGGACATTATAACGGCGTACTCAAAAACTGGCTGCGTCTGCAGCACGAGCATGAATGTTTATTTTTTGTTGCCGATTGGCACGCACTCACCACTCATTACGATACGCCAGAAATCATTGAAGAAAGCGTGTGGGAAATGGTCATTGATTGGCTAGCGGCTGGTATTGACCCTGCAAATGCCACTATTTTTATTCAAAGCCGTGTGCCAGAACACGCCGAACTGTACACCTTACTTTCGATGATTACGCCACTTAGCTGGTTGGAACGTGTGCCGACGTATAAAGACCAACAAGAAAAATTAGCCAGCAAGGATTTATCTACCTATGGTTTTTTAGGCTACCCACTACTCCAAAGCGCAGATATTCTAATTTACAAAGCCACGCAAGTACCTGTGGGTGAAGATCAAGTACCGCATATTGAATTCACGCGTGAAATCGCCCGTCGTTTTAATCACATTTATGGCAAAGAAAAAGGCTTTGAAGAAAAAGCTGAAGCCGCGATTAAAAAACTGGGTAACAAACGCGGTGCGTTGTATGAGGAAATGCGCAATGCCTATCAAACCAGCGGTGATGAGGAAGCCTTGCAAGCCGCACAAGCCATGATTGAAGAGCAACAAGGTATGAGTATGGGCGATAAAGAACGCCTATTAGGCTATCTGGAAGGCGGCGGCAAAATTATTTTAGTCGAGCCAGATTTTAAGCTCACACCAGCCTCAAAAATGCCAGGTTTAGACGGTCAGAAAATGTCTAAATCGTATAGCAACACTATCTCGCTACGTGAATCTGCCGATAGCGTGGCAAAAAAAATCAAAACTATGCCAACCGATCCTGCGCGCGTACGGCGTACCGACCCAGGTGATCCAGCTAAATGCCCAGTATGGCAGTTACATGAGATTTATTCGAATGAAGCAACGCAACAATGGGTTCAGCATGGTTGTAAAACGGCAGGCATAGGCTGTATTGAATGTAAAACCCCCGTGATTGACAGCGTGTTAGCTGAGTTAAAACCGATTCAAGAACGTGCTGCACAATATGCGGAAGATCCAATTTTAGTGAAAAACATTGTGGCAGAAGGTTGCGAAAAAGCGCGTAAATTAGCCCGTGAAACCATGCGTGATGTACGTGATGTCATGGGTTTGAATTACAGCTAAATCAAAAGGATGTATTAATGATTCTTGGGCTGCGCACAGTGATTTACCCAGCTTCAAATTTGGCGGCAGCCAAGGCTTGGTATGAAAGCGTACTCGGCATCAAGCCGTATTTTGATGAGCCGTTTTATGTGGGCTTTGTTGTTGGTGGCTTTGAATTGGGGTTGCTTCCTGATGCAGAAGTGGGCGTTGCCGGGGCGCAGGTTTTGTGGGGTGTTGCAAATGCAGAAACCGAATTTAATCGCCTAATAAATTTAGGTGCAACTGTGCTGGAAAACGTGACCGAAGTAGGCGAAGGTATTCGTGTGGCTGCAGTTAAAGACCCATTCGGTAATCGATTTGGGATTATTGAAAACCCGCATTTCAAATTATCAGAAGTTAAATAGAAAATTAGAATATGAACCACTGGCTCGCAATTGGCATCGCAATCGTCGCAGAGGTGATTGCAACCACTTCGCTTAAAGCATCAAAAGAATTCACGTTATTACTGCCATCTGTGGTGGTAGTGATTGGTTATGGCATTGCCTTTTATTTTATGACTATTAGTCTGCGCGTCCTGCCCATAGGCATTATGTATGCGATTTGGTCTGGTGTTGGTATTGTGTTGGTGTCATTGTTGGGGTGGATAATCTATAAGCAAACGCTGGATTTACCTGCCATATTGGGTTTGGCACTGATTATATCGGGGGTCATTGTGATTAATTTATTTTCAACATCGGTCAGTCACTAGCTGCCATGCAGTTGGATAAGGTGCAGAGCGAACTTCAACCCCCCAAGCATCATATTGAAGCGCGCATTCATGGTGAGTTACTCGTCGAATTACCATTTGATTTATACATTCCTCCAGATGCGCTCGCTGTCTACCTTGAGGCTTTTGAAGGTCCGCTCGATTTACTCCTGTACTTAATTCGTAAACATAATTTGGATATTCTGAATATCCAAATGGCAGAGCTGACGCGTCAATACATGGCGTATGTGGAGAAAATGCAGGCGATCAAGCTGGAGCTTGCGGGCGATTACTTACTCATGTCAGCTATGCTGATTGAGATTAAATCGCGTATGCTGCTACCGAAGCCCAGCGACATTGAGACTGAAGATGACCCACGTGCCGAGTTGGTGCGGCGCTTGATGGAATATGAAGCGATTAAGCTTGCAGCACAGCAGCTAGATGATTTGCCACAAGTGGGGCGCGACATCCTAGTGGCGCAAGCGTATTATCAGCAACTAAGCCAAATTGAACCGCCGCAAGTATCGTTAGATGATTTAACGGAAGCTTGGAAAAACGTACTCAGACGCGCTAGTCATTTTCAGCACCATCAAGTGGGGCGGGCAGAGCTCTCGGTGCGTGAGCATATGAGTATTATTTTGCGTCGCCTGCGCGATGAAAAATTAGTAGAATTTTCACAATTATTTGATGTGGTGAATGATGGCATACCCAAATTAGTGGTATGTTTTTTAGCTATATTGGAATTGGCACGTGAGGGCTTGTTGCGCATTACTCAGCAAGCAGCTTTTACGCCAATTTATTTGCAAGTGGGTACTGAAAAGTAAGCGATGAGCGAGCCTAAAAGTATCGCAGAAATGAAGCAGGTATTAGAAGTGGCGCTGCTAACGGCGGGTGAACCATTATCGTTAGATGATTTATTACGTTTATTTGCAGAGCGTATGGAGCGTGCTACTTTGCGTATGTTATTGGATGAGTTGAAAGCGGAATGGGCACCAGATTCTCAGAAACCTACCATGGAACTGGTGCAAGTTGCTAGCGGCTATCGCTTTCAAGCACGTGAGCAATATGCGCCTTTTCTTGCACGTTTAAACCCAGAAAAACAGCAGAAATACTCACGTGCCACAATGGAAACACTGGCGATCATTGCTTATCGTCAACCTGTGACTCGTGGTGACATTGAAGGAATTCGCGGTGTAGCGGTTAATCCCAATAGCATCCGTCAACTGCAAGAACGCGATTGGATCGATATCATCGGCCAGCGCGACGTGCCAGGTCGGCCCTCGTTATATGCCACTACCAAACACTTTTTGGATGATTTCAATTTGCGTTCATTAAGCGAGTTGCCGGCGATGGATGACTTTATTCATCCAGAAATGCAACTGGATTTGTAATTGTAAATAATTACAGGTTTAAAAATGATGGCGTGTAGCGTTTTCTATAGCTAATTGAGTATAAGTGGTAAAATTGAACTCTTATTTAAGAATGCACATATCATGGCTCGTCCCTTTAAGCAGCAGCGTGACCCGCAGCGCGGCATCAAAACTCCAGTTAAACGCCCGACTAGCAGCTTTACTAAGCTGGGCTCTGATTTAAATTTGGATCCAGACGCGCCAGCACTACCTACGCAACGTTTACACAAGCTGCTAGCGCTAGCAGGCTTAGGTTCACGGCGTGATATGGAGGCGCTCATTGCCAGTGGCCGCATTACCATTAACGGTGTAGTGGCTGCTGTAGGTGCCGGCGTAACAGCTAATGATGTCGTGCGCTTGGATAGTCGCCCAGTGCATCTGCCGTTTGAGGCGGAACTGGCCAAAGTCTTGATTTATCATAAACCAGAAGGTGAAATCGTCAGCCAGGATGACCCTGAAAAACGTGCGAGTGTATTTGATAAACTGCCGCGGGTAAAAGGCGCAAAATGGATTGCCATCGGTCGCCTGGATATCAACACATCAGGACTGTTATTGTTTACTACTTCTGGCGAACTCGCTAACCGTTTTATGCACCCACGTTATGAAGTTGAGCGTGAGTATGCGGTGCGTATTTTTGGCGAATTGACCGAAGGTCAGATGTTGCAGTTAAAAGAAGGCATTGAGCTGGAAGATGGCCCAGCGAATTTTGACCATATTTCACCGCAAGGTGGTGAAGGCTCAAATCATTGGTATCAGGTCATTTTACGTGAAGGCAGAAATCGCGAAGTGCGCAGGCTGTTTGAGGCATTTCAATTGCCGGTCAGCCGTTTGATGCGTGTACGATTTGGCCCAATCAATTTACCGCCACGTATCAAACGCGGCATGATGATGGAGCTGGAGCCCAAAGAAGTCATTAATTTACTGGAGTGGGCGGGTTTAGAGGCACCAAGAGTGCCGTTGCGCCAACGTAGCGCGCGTGAGATTGAGAAAGCGGCCGCGCCATTTACACCTAAATTAAGCAAACAGGCACAACAACGTCTGGCTGGCGTTGAGGCTGAAGTGGCAGAGCGTACCAGTTACGAGCAGCGCAATGCGCCTAAAAAAGATAGTGAAGCCGAGCGTGGTTCAAGAGGGAATGCGCGACGTGGTGCAGGCCCTAGTTTAGCTGAACGCCTGACAGGTACTGAACGCAAACCACGCGGCAGCAACTCAGTTGATAGACATGCTTCAGATAGACAAACTTCGGATATAGCTGTGGCCGCAGGAGATTCATCTAGAACTGGTCGTGGCGGAGATGCTAGACCAAGAAAGTCAGTTGGCCCTAAAAAGAATCCGAATAAACGCATCAGACAGGCCAGTGATATTCCCGCTGCCAAGCCTAAAGCCAAACGCTAGAACTTATGCAAGACTGATGATACATCATCGGTCTTGTTAAATTTATTTGAGTCTATAGCTTAGTTATTGCAGATTTAGTAACTGTCTTTTAGACAGCAAGAACACAAACTCATCACCAGAGCTGACTTCTAGCCAGACAAACTGCACATCAGGGTAGGCTTCTAGCAACGCATCGCGGTTGTGACCAATTTCTACTATTAATATGCCGTCATCATTTAAGTGCTTAGCGGCTTCACGTAAAATCGTGTGCGTATGATCCAAGCCATCATGGCCGCTACCCAAGGCAAGCTGAGGTTCGCGTTGATACTCTATTGGTAACTGCGCCATGCTCGGAGCGTCTACATAGGGTGGGTTGCTGATAATTAAATCGTAAGTTCTGCCTTTAAGCGCAGTAAACATATCAGATTCAATTGCGGTAATTTGTTCTTGCAAACCATAGTTAGCAATATTGATATTGGCCACGGCAATTGCATCTGGTGATATATCAATTATATCAATCGCCGCGTTAGGGAAGCTATTAGCCAGCAGAACGCCCAGGCAACCGCTACCGGTACAAATATCAGCAGCGCTTTCTATCATCTCTGGAAATTCAATCCAGGGATGTAAGTTGTTTTGTAGTAGCTCGGCAATGAAAGAACGCGGCACAATCACACGCTCATCCACGTAAAACTTAAAGCCTTGTAGCCATGCTTCGTGTAGCAAATAAGCCGTTGGTGTACGGTCCGTAATGCGGCGTTCAATCAAACTGCTTAGGTGTTGGCGTTCTAGCGCGGTGATGCGCGCATCCAAAAAGTTTTCTGTTGTATCCAATGGTAAATGTAACGCGCTCATGATGAGCCATACTGCTTCGTCATAACTATTATCGGTGCCGTGACCAAAGAAAATTTCAGATTCTTCAAAACGACTGACGGTAAAACGTAGCCAATCGCGGATGGTAAAAAGCTCTTCGGTTAAACGCGGGTAGTCATTCATGATTTTTATTTTTTCAATTAATTATTATGCACGGTTAAGCTAGTAGTAGTTTTTCTAGCGTTATGCGATAAGTGTCCTTGAGCGGCTCTATATCGGCCACAGCAACACACTCATTCAGTTTATGAATCGTTGCGTTTAATGGGCCAAACTCAATGACTTGTTTGCAGATATCGGCAATAAAACGGCCATCTGATGTGCCGCCAGTCGTGGAAAGCTCTGGCGTTACGCCGTAAGACTGTTGTATGGCGGCCGTGATGGCCTCTACTAAATTACCGCGCGGCGTGATGTAAGGCGGTGAGTATTCCCATTCTAAATCGTAATCCAGCGCATGCTTGTCTAAAATGGCAAGCGTGCGTGATTTTAAGTTGGCTTCGGTGCTGGCAGTACAAAATCTGAAATTGAATAAAATCTCAACTTCGCCAGGTACCACGTTGGTCGCGCCTGTGCCGCCATTCATATTACTGATTTGCCAGCTGGTTGGTGGAAAATATTCATTGCCGGTATCCCACACCGTTTCCACCATGTCTTTAATCGCTGGGGCAACCATGTGGATAGGATTTTTAACTAAATGCGGATAAGCAATATGGCCTTGTATGCCTTTTACTGTCAGTTTGCCTGAGAGTGAGCCACGCCTACCATTTTTAATCATGTCACCCACTACTTTATTGCTGGTAGGTTCTCCTACGATACAGTAATCAATGAGCTCGCCGCGTGCTTGCAGCACTTTAACTACTTTGATTGTGCCGTTGACGGCAATACCCTCTTCATCTGACGTAATCAGCAAGCCGATAGAGCCTGGGTGATTCGGATGCAGTTCGATAAAGTCTTCAATCGCCGTGATAAAAGCGGCACATGAAGTTTTCATGTCTGCTGCGCCACGTGCGTAGAGCATGCCATCTTTTATCGTTGGTTCAAATGGTGGCGTATGCCATTTTTCTACTGGACCAGTTGGCACTACATCGGTATGGCCTGCAAAAACTAACAATGGCCCTGTAGTGCCGCGGCGTGCATATAAGTTATCCACATCACCAAAGCGCATGCGCTCAATTTTGAAGCCTAATGGCTCTAGGCGAGAAATCATTAACTCTTGGCAGCCTGCATCCAGCGGTGTATTAGACTGGCGACTTAACAGGTCAATCGCCAAAGCTAATGCTATATTTTCAGTCGTGGTATTCATGGTTTATGCTCACTTGCTTAATAACTTTTGGTAGGTGGTTTCATCAAATCCTACGCTAAAAATCTGGTTATCTTTGACTAAAACAGGGCGTTTAATCACTGAGGTTTTGTCTTGCATTAAGAGGATAGCGGAGTCGTTATCAATCACTGCGGCTTTGGCTGCATCGTTTAAGCCACGCCAAGTAAGCCCAGCGCGGTTAATCAGTTTATCATGCGGAATTTGTGCAAGCCAGTTAGTCAGTGTTGTGCTATCAATACCGTGCTTTTTAAAGTCATGAAATTCGTAGGCGATATTGTTGGCCGATAGCCAATCACGGGCTTTTTTCACTGTGCTGCAATTGGGGATGCCGTAAAGTTTCATCGCTGTGTGTCATAAGTTAAATAAGCATTTTAACAGTAGCAGCGGTGTTGCGCTAATATCAACTAAGCCATATCGGTTAAGTATATTGTCAGGATGATATGGTTATTCCTGAGAATTGTTAATAGTGCGTAGATAGTCTTTAACAAACAAACCGTCATCGGCAACAAACCCAGAATCCGGTTGCTTTAGCATCTCTACTAATTTTATTTCCGCAAGTGGACGTGAGAATAAATAACCTTGCATTTGATCGCAGCCTAACCTAGCCAATACTTTGCGTTGCCCCTCAGTTTCTACACCTTCGGCGGTGACGCTGAGTTGCAAGGCGTGTGCTAATTTAATCACGGCCTCTACAATCGCTAGTGTCTCATTATTGCTACTAACATCGGCAATAAATAGTTTATCTAGTTTGAGCTCGGTGATTTCTAGATTTTTTAAATAAGCCAAATTAAATGGGTTTGCACCAAAATTATCAATCGCAACTCTAAGGCCTACCGCTTTAAAACTGGCAAGTAATGTGCCAAATAGCTCTGGATTTTTGGTCGCAGAAGCTTCACTAACTTCAAAAATAATACTACTTGTAGGCAACTCAAATCTAGTTAACAGGGCTTTAATTTCTTCCGCCAATTTGAGGTTGCGGAATTGTTGCGAGGATAGATTAACTGAAATACCAAGCATAATGCCATGTAAACGCATGCGATGAAGCGTGCGACAGGTTTCTTCAAGTACCCAGTTATTAATTTGGCCAATCAAACCAGAGCGCTCTGCTTCTTGAATAAATGAGTTTGGTGAAATCAAGCCTTTAGTTGGATGATTCCAGCGTATTAGTGCTTCTGCACCAACAGGTGCTTGGGTAGTGCTATCAATTTTTAACTGAAATTGTAGAGTGAATTCATTATTAGCTAATGCGCTTTTAAGATCTTTCTGCATTTCTCGCATATGATCAGAAGCAAGCTCAATTTCGGCATTAAAAAATTTAAACTGATTCTTGCCGTCTGATTTGGCGCGATACATAGCAGCATCAGCACAGCTGATGAGTTGCTCCAAATTACCGTCTTTAGGATAAACTGCCACACCTACCGAGGCTGAAATAAACAGTTGATGCTGTTTAACAAGAAATGACTCATTAATTGAATGCACAATACGTTCTAAGATGGGCACGATATCTTCACTAGATTGAATATCTTCAATGAGTGCGACAAACTCATCGCCGCCAATGCGCGTGACTACATCACAGTTACGTACTGCAGAATTCAAGCGGTTAGCAACATTGATGAGCAGTTCATCGCCAACTTGATGCCCGTAATTATCATTAATTGGCTTAAAGTTATCTAAATCGATAAAGGCTAATGCCATGGATGAACTTGTACGTAAACAACGTCTAGCACCCGCCTCTAAGTTATGTTCTAGCGCACGCCGATTAGGTAATTTGGTCAATGGATCTATCATGGCTAGCTTGCTTAATTCGTGATTGCTATCTATTTTTATACGATTAAAACTAAAACTAGTCTGGTTAAACTTATCGTAAAAAATGGTAATAATAAAGGCAACACAAAACAGGCAGATGCAGGCTAAAGCTACTGCTATGCCTAATAAAGTAGTTTCCGGTATAGTATGACTGAGGCTTGATGCATTAGGCGCGACCCTGACTGTTGTGTTGTAAGCGATATGCATACCAGTAAGACCAAATGCCGTCAGTAATGAGAATAGTATTTTAGTACTCGTGGTACGGCCGTGCGTATAGTTTTTAAGCCAGAACAATACCATCAGATAGAGCGCGGCAAATGCAGTGCCAACAAAGAATGCTATAACACCTAGCTTGGGATTAAATACAATGTCAGGCGCTATTTGTAAGCCTTGAATGCTGAAATAGTACATGCTGTAACCACCCAGACTGCACAAGCTACTGCCGATTAGCAAGGAACTCATTGGTAGTGTTTTTTGGCTAGGGTAATAGGTGGTTAAACCACCAATCAAAATTGCGATAAGCCATGACATTAATAAGTAGAATATTGAATGGCCAGCATTGATGTTTAAAACAGGTGGAATAGCCAGCATATCAAGAAAATGTAGCGTTAATAACCCTGTGCCTACAAGCAATGCACCTAAGATAAATAGGCGGTTTTTTGTATGGTTATCTGCAATAAATTGGCGCCTAACAACATCAATGTTGACAAGTACAGCAGTAGACGATAATAAAAGCGTTAAGGCAATGAGTCTGTAATTGTCAACATTTATCATATATTTGATATTCAGCTTTAGCTTGCATGGTTAAAATATAACTATAGCTATACATTGGCAAAAGCCATGCAAGCAGTAAGTATATTTTAAAAACACTGGGAAAGCCTTAATTAATTAGCAAGCTTGCTATTTTAGTAGGCTGGTCGTGGGCTACTAGTAGTCGGCAGACTATGCACAGATGCTGAAAAAATGACAGTGAGTGATAGGAAATGGGTGGTCAGTGGCTTTATTTTATGTATTAAAACGCTCATGGTTTTAGATGTAAAAAAGCCAGACCTTGATTGTTTTTAAGTTCTGGCTTTTTAGTGTATTGCTAGCGCGCCATAGGGAAAATATTTAAACGCTATGCATTCGCTGGTTAAATTTTGTTAAATACCACGTAATAATTCGTTGATGCCAACTTTACCTAAAGTTTTGGCATCTACTTTTTTAACAATAACCGCACAATATAAACTGTAGCTGCCATCTTTCGAAGGCAGGTTGCCAGAAACCACCACCGAGCCTGCCGGCACACGGCCATAAAATACCTCGCCGGTTTCGCGATCGTAAATCTTGGTCGATTGACCAATATATACGCCCATAGAAATCACACAATTGTCTTCAACGACTACGCCTTCAACTACTTCAGAACGGGCGCCAACAAAGCAGTTGTCACCGATAATTGTTGGGCCAGCTTGCACTGGCTCTAATACACCACCGATACCCACGCCACCAGATAAGTGCACGTTTTTACCGATTTGTGCGCAAGAGCCAACTGTTGCCCATGTGTCTACCATTGTGCCTTCACCAACATAAGCACCAATATTGACGTATGACGGCATTAATACGGCATTTTTACCGATAAATGAGCCACGGCGCACAATTGCGTTTGGTACTACACGGAAGCCACCAGCCTTGAAGTCTTCTTCAGTATAATCAGCAAATTTAGGCGATACTTTATCAAAGTACTTAGTGCAGCCGCCGTCCATTAAAACGTTATCTTTTAAGCGGAATGACAACAATACAGCTTTTTTAAGCCATTGATGTGTTTCCCATTGTTGGGTATCACCAATGCGTGACGCAACACGTAATGCACCGTTGTCTAAATCAGCAATGACGCTAGCAACAGCATCTTTAACTTCTTTGCTAGCATTAGCTGGATTAATGTTTGCGCGGTCTTCAAACGCGGCTTCGATAACTTGCTGTAATTGATTCATGATGATCCAAAATAAAAGGGTAAATAGCAAAAGCGCTATTTTACCTTAATCTGTCACTAATTAAGTGCTTGTCTTCATTTACCGGCTTCTTTGGCAGCCTCATAGAGTGGACGTACTTTAGGCACTATTGCACGTAGATTAGCGATGCGTGTGGCGTCTGCGGGGTGGGTACTCAAGAACTCAGGTGGCTTAGAGCCTCCTAGTGCCGCCATTTTTTGCCACAAAGTTACCGCGGCATCTGGGTTATAACCAGCGCGCGCTGCTAGCTCTAAGCCCATTTCATCAGCTTCAGTTTCGGCAGTACGGCTATTGGGTAGGGTGAGTGCAACCGCTGCCAATGAGCCGCCTAGCGCTACAGTAGTAGCGGCATTATCCGCATTTTGTGTTGTTACACCAATAACGGCAGCAAGGCCTAATAGCCCTAGCTGTTGTGCTTTTGCACGTGACATTTGCTCGCGAACATGTTCACGTAGCGCATGTGACATTTCATGGCCCATTACTGCAGCTAGCTCATCATCAGTAGGTTTGATTTGGTCAATTAAGCCTGTATAGACCATGATTTTACCGCCAGCCATACAATAAGCATTCACCTCTTTGCTTTCTTGCACGTTCACTTCCCAATTCCATTTAAGTGCATCTTGCCTAAATACGCCAACCTGAGCAATTAGTCGGTTTGCAATGGTGCGTACGCGTTGGGTTTCTATGCTGTCAGTATTGAGTAGTTTTTTAGATTCAGCTTCTTTAATGGTTTGTTGATAAGCAAGAGCAGATTGTTTTTCTGCCTCCTTTTCTGAAACCAAGCCTACATACTGCTTGCGTTCAATACCCACAGCACCTGAGTTGGTGGTGCTGGTAGTCGCACAGCCGCTTATCTGTAAGGTTGTAGCGGCAATTAGTACGATTAGTAGTTTTTTCATTTTATACTCCATATTCAATATGTTTCAACTTATAGCCTACAAAATTTAAGTATGAACTAGCACTAACGTAACTAGTAATATTATGGCTGATTACAGCATCATTAAATAACACTGCCATTTATCATCGGTCAGAATGTGACCTGAGAACCCAGCTCAATCACGCGATTAGGCGGTAATTTAAACTGGTTAGTAATGGTTTCAGCACTACGGAAAAGGCTAGTGAAGATTTTTTTGCGCCAGTAAGGCATTTCATTGTTATCGACAAGTATCAAGCTTTCTTTACCAATAAAGAACGAAGTATCCATCGTGTCTAATTCCAAGCCTTCATTGACGCAGGTGGCTAAATCACGTGGTAAATCAGGTTCATCTTTAAAGCCGTACCGTACCGTTACGCGGTAGAACTCATGTGGTAGTTTTTCCACTTCTACACGTTCTTCTTCCGATGAGTTTGGATAGTCTAAAAATTTAACAGTGAGAATCACGACCTTTTCGTGCAGCACTTTATTATGTTTCAGGTTGTGTAGCATGGCATGTGGTACGCCTTCTGGATTTGGTGTCATAAACAGCGCGGTACCAGGAACTCGGGCTGGGGGGTGTGCGCCAATAGCCTCAATGAATGGCTCTAATGCCATTGCCTCACTTTTGAGGATTTTAAATAGCAAGCTACGTCCTGTTTTCCATGAGGTCATCAGGGTAAAAATAATAATACCCATCAGCAAGGGAGCCCAACCGCCATCAAGGATTTTAAGCATATTAGCGCTAAATAGTGCGATATCAATGGTTAAAAATATTGCAACTGCAATACCCACTTTGATTTTACTCCAGCCCCACATATTGTAAAAAACAATGCTTGCTAATAACGTGGTGATGACCATATTACCCGTTACAGCAATGCCATAAGCAGCCGCTAAATTGCCCGAGGATTTAAAGCCTAATACCAGGCCTATGACACCTATCATGAGAATCATGTTGATACGCGGTAAGTAGATTTGGCCTTCTTGGCTATCAGAGGTGTGTTCAACATGCATGCGCGGCAAATAACCGAGTTGTAAGGCTTGGCGTGACATGGAGAATGCACCGGAAATTACCGATTGCGAAGCAATCACCGCTGCCATAGTGGCTAAAACAATTAATGGAAATAGTGCCCACTGCGGTGCCATTAAATAAAATGGGTTTTTAATCGCCTCAGGATTGTGCAAAATAAGCGCTCCCTGACCAAAATAATTAAGCACTAAGGCTGGCAATACAAAAGCAAACCAGGCTAAGCGAATAGGTTTTCGACCAAAGTGACCCATGTCGGCATAAAGCGCCTCGGCCCCAGTAAATGCCAATACGACTGAGCCTAGCGTCACAAAGCCTAAGAGGCCGTTTCCTAAGAAAAAACGCAAGCCATAAATAGGGTTCAATGCATTTAAGATGGCGGGTTCATGGCTAATTTGAACGATGCCCAAAATGGCGAGTACACTAAACCAGAGGAACATGACAGGGCCAAAAAAAGCACCGACGATTGCGGTGCCTTTGCTCTGTACCCAAAATATGCCCACAATGAGCACTAGAGTGATTGGCAGAATATAGCTATGTAAGCTGCTCGCTGCAACTTCTAAACCTTCTACCGCACCTAAAATCGATACAGCAGGTGTAATCATGCCGTCGGCGTAAAACATACATGCGCCAAGGATGCCTAAGGTCATAATCATCATCTGTTTACGTACGTCTGTTGCCACGCTGCGTGAGGCTAAAGCCAATAAGGCCATAATCCCGCCTTCACCACGGTTGTCGGCACGCATAATAAAAGCAACATATTTAACCGAAACAATCATGATTAAGCCCCATACAATCAGGGACAAAATGCCATAAACGTTATCGTGGCTCAGGGGCACCGGGCGATGACCAGCGGAAAAGACTTCTTTCATGGTGTAAAGTGGGCTGGTGCCAATATCACCAAACACAACTCCAAGTGCGGTCAGCGCCAGCGCTGGAAGTCCATTTTTTTTGATCTCGGTTGTTGAAGTTACTGGCGGGGCTATAGAAGTGTTCATTAAATGTAACTGCAATTAAACTAAGTCGCTATTATCAGGCATGTGCATACTTCAATCAACTAATAGACGGTAATAATCGTTTTTAGCCAATACTTTTAGAATAAATCAGGTTGTTGGCTATCTTTGGCAGGCAGCATAATCTGCGCGTTGACATCACCTTTGGCAAAGGTGATTTTAACGATTTCATTTTTAGCTAATTTAGCGCTATCAGTAACAAGTACACCACTTGCAGACTGTACAAAAGCATAGCCACGCTCCAGCACCGCATGCGGATTGAGCTGTTTGAGGCTGTTGCTTAGTCTCAATACATGTTGTTGCTGTGTTTGTAGTTGCTGATTAAATGCGCTGGCGAGTCTTTGTTGTAATTGTGCAACTTGACTCATTTTCTGTTTCACTTGTTGCAGCGGAGATAACAAACGCCGTGCGAGGTAATCCAAGGCTTGGGCGCGCAGGTTAATGGCATCATTTATTTGCCTGGTCAAACGTTGTTGCAGGCTGGTAAGCTGGTATAGCATGGCTTGCCTGTCTGGCGAAACAAGCTCTGCCGCCGCTGTTGGAGTTGGTGCACGAACGTCGGCGACAAAGTCTGCAATGGTGAAATCGGTTTCATGACCGACACCGCTGATAGTAGGAATAGGGCAGTTGGCAATGGCGCGTGCGACAATTTCTTCGTTAAATTGCCATAAATCTTCAATGCTGCCACCGCCGCGGCAAATAATCAGTACATCACACTCCACGCGCTGACTGGCTTGATTGATGGCATTGGCGATTAAAGTGGCTGCGCCTTTGCCTTGTACTGGTGTGGGGTAAATAATCACCGGCGTACTTGGCATGCGGCGTTTGAGTGTGGTTAACACATCACGTAAAGCGGCGGCATCTGGTGAAGTTACTATGCCGATTTGGCGTGGGTGCTGCGGTATCGGTTGTTTTAAATTACTATCGAATAAACCTTCAAGCTGTAATTTGGCTTTAAGTTGCTCATAGGCTTCAAATAAAACACCTAGGCCAGCCCGTTGTAGAAATTCTATGGTGAGCTGAAAATCACCGCGCGCTTCGTAAAGCGTGACTGTGGCACGCGCTTCTACTTTATCACCCTCTTTAGGAATCCAGCCGAGATAACTGTTGCGACCTTTAAACATCACGCAACGCACTTGTGCGCCGCTATCTTTGAGTGAGAAATACCAGTGGCCACTCGCCGCCCGTGTGAGGTTGGATATTTCACCACTCAGCCAAAATAACGGAAAACTACGTTCTAATACATCGCGTGCTAAACGATTTAGCTCACTGACGGTCAGTATGATTTGTGGCGATGCGGTGATGATGTTTTCTTCCATAGCCGCTATTATCCATTACGTTATTGACCCAAACAACTATATTCTTAAACAACTGTAATCCATTACAATGAGGAATTATTTTTAGTACAAATATTACTAGGAAGCGCAATAATGAGTAAAAAATTATCGGGTAGAACAGGTTATTTGTTAGGCTTCTTAGCCAGTTTTGGATTGGTTGCTTTGGCCTTAGTCATACAAACACAATATAAGTTAGAGCCGTGTCCATTGTGCATTTCCCAACGCATGGTATTTATGGGTTTGGGTTTGGGCTTTTTAGTTGCCGCGATTCAAAACCCTAAGGCATGGGGACGTAATGTTTATGCAGTTCTGCATGTGTTAACGGTGATAGGCGGCGCTAGCGTGGCGATTCGTCATTGGTACTTGCAAGCACATAAAGGTGACATCATCGCTGATTGTGGTGTGGGCTTCGATTATATGTTTCAAAATTTTCCTCTTAAAAAAGCCTTTACTCTAGTTTTTAGGGGCACCGGCGATTGTGCAACGATTGACTGGAAACTGCTCGGCCTGACCTTGCCACAGTTAGCTTTAATCGCTTTTATCAGCTTAGGCATTTACGCCATTTATTTAGCAACTCTAAAAAGAAATAAAAGATAAATTTATGTATAAAACACTAGACAGCTTTGTCGGCAATACGCCGTTAGTTAAATTACAACGTATGGGTGGTGACACTAGCAACACCATTTTGCTTAAATTAGAAGGTAACAACCCTGCGGGGTCAGTCAAAGATCGTCCTGCCTACAGCATGGTGATGCGTGCTGAAGAGCGCGGCGATATCAAGCCAGGCGATACTTTAATTGAAGCGACTAGTGGCAACACTGGCATTGCACTTGCCATGGTGGCGGCAATGCGTGGTTATAAAATGATATTGGTGATGCCAGAAAGTCAAAGTATAGAGCGCCGCCAAAGCATGAAAGCTTATGGTGCAGAACTGGTATTAACGCCGAAAGATGGCAGTATGGAGCTGGCGCGTGATGTGGCCATGAAACTGCAGGCAGAGGGCGAAGGCATAGTATTAGATCAATTTGGCAATACGGATAATCCGCTGGCGCATTATGAAAGCACAGGGCCTGAAATTTGGCGCGATACGCAAGGTAAAGTAACGCACTTTGTATCTAGCATGGGTACTACTGGTACGATTATGGGCACTTCGCGTTACTTAAAAGAGCAAAACAGTAACATCCAGATTGTTGGCGTACAGCCTGAAGATGGCGCACAAATCTCTGGAATTCGTAAATGGCCAGCAGAATACATGCCCTCAATTTTTGATGCTAAACGCGTTGATGAGCTGATTTATATTAGCCAGAAGCAAGCAGAAAATACCACAAGACGATTAGCCACTGAAGAAGGAATTTTTGCTGGCATATCATCTGGCGGAGCTTTATATGCGGCATTACAACTTTCTAAACGTGTAGAAAATGCAGTGATTGTGTCTATTGTGTGTGACCGAGGCGATCGATATTTGTCTACAGGTGTGTTTCCTGGTTGATGAATTGACCTTACTAAATGCAATATTTAACCAGTATCCTGTTTGTTTTTGTTGCCTTTTTTTCACAGCAAGTTTATGCGATTAGCACGATTCAAATTCAAATTGGAGACATTGACGCGCCTGCGGGGAAATTAAAGAATGCCTTTTTTCAGGTTGACCTAAAGGGTGCACAGCCCACGCTTAAGCTAACCGCCGAAGTAAAACCCACAAATGAACCAGATTTCTTAAAGTTTGATTTGCAATGTGGCCAGTTTAATACGCAAGAAATCGGAGGAGTGGATTGTGAAAATGGCTTGCTTACTGCTAAACAAATTAAAGTGCCTTTTGCGATTCATTTTGATAGCTATCCCAATGACTTTGCTGCGGATATTACCTTTGATGATGCAAGCTTTAGTGATGAATCTGGTTTGCATGCAGGTGAAAAACTCACAGGGCAAATAAAACTAGCCGCTAAAAACAACGGCAGTCAATGGCTGTGGAATGGTTTAATCAGTTGGGACAAAGGTGAGCTGTTTTGGCAGCCATTTTATTTTGGCAAAGCAGGTAATACGTTTGAAATCAATGGTACGTTTAAACAACCGATGCTGACTATTAATCAAGCCAGCTTGCTAGTGAACGAAGTCGGCAAGATGTCAGCCAGTGCGCGTATTAATGTTGCCACAAAAAAAATGGAAGATATACAAGTTAATGCTAAAGATGTTGATTTTTCTGGGCTTTATACAATTTTTTTAAAGCCCTTGGCTGAAAAGTCGGTATTTGGCAACATGAATGTAACTGGTAAAGCAGATTGGCAGTTTGAAATAAAAAATCTAAAACCTACTAGTTTTGAACTTAATTTACGTCATGCCAATATTGAAGACATCGATGGCAAGTTTTCTTTCAAGCATCTCAATGCGCACTTGCCTTGGGATTATGACGATGCTAAAACAATCAGTTTGAGTTACCAAAGTGGCTATTTGTTAAAAATTCCATTAGGTGATACTAATCTCACTGCCGAAGTTAACCGTTTTTCACTGGTCAGCCCTAAAATGACCTTGCCCATTTTGGATGGAGCGCTCAATTTAGAAGATATCTCTGCGGCACGGATAGGCGACAATTGGAACTGGCATTTGCGTATGGATATTGCACCAATGACCATGAATGAATTTAGTAAATCTCTTGGTTGGCCAACTATGGAAGGCAAAATATCTGGCCAAGTGCCATTGGTGACTTATGCTAATAAACAGCTCAACATGGATGGTGCGATGACGTTTAACGTATTCCGTGGCACTGTCAGTATGAACAACCTCAAAATTGATGATCCGTTAGGTGTCGTGCCTCGTTTGTATGCAGATTTGAATATGCGTAACCTAGATTTAGGCGATTTAACACGTACGTTTAGCTTTGGTACAATTGAGGGCAAGCTGGATGGTGATGTGAATAATATGATACTGGAAAATTGGAAACCGGTGAATCTGGATGCGAACATACATACCAGCACGGGAGCTAGTAATGAACATCAGCTAAAAAAAATCTCTCAGCGTGCAGTAGAAAACATTACCGCATTAGGTGGAGAGGGTACGGCTGTGGCTTTGCAACGGATGTTTTTACGTTTTTTTAAAGAATTTAATTACGATAAAATTGGCTTGAGTTGTAAACTAAGAAATGATATTTGTGAAATGGGCGGTGTTGAGTCAACACCAACAGGCTTTATCATCGTTAAGGGTCGAGGTATTCCCTCAGTCAATGTGAACGGTTTCACCCGGCGCGTCAGTTTGACAGACTTGCTAGATAGAATAAAACGCATCACAGACAGAAATACTAAGGTCATCGTAAAGTAAATAATGACTGCTATGGCTGTTAAAGATTTAAATAGATTAAAGAATCGTTAAGGAAACCAAATGAAACCAAGTGGGATGACAACCAAGTCGATAGTGGCTGCGTTAATGAGTGCATTGCTGGTGTCAGCCTGTGTCACTATCAATATTTATTTTCCTGCTGCTGCGGCACAAAAAGCGGCGGATAAAATCATTGATGATGTTTGGCAGCTTAACCCTAACGACAAGCCAAACGGTAGCTCTGAAACTAAGCCTGCAGAGGCTCCTGCAAAATAAATAATTAAGCAAAAGTAATGATTGAAGCAACGATTAAAGGAAACATGATGAAAAACTGGATGACTGCTTGCGCGTTACTTTTAGTGACAATATTCACGGTGCCTTTGGTGAGGGCCGCCGCACCAGATTTAGAGGTTAATACACCAGCAATTTCTGCCATTAAAAATAGCATGCATGCACGCCACGCCAGTCTTGCGCCGCACTATGCTAGTGGTGCGATTGGCTTAACTGCTAATGGGTTAATTGCCATCCATGACACGACTGCTGTGCCATTAAAAGACAGACAAAGCATCAATGCGGTGGTGGCTGCGGAGAACGCAGACCGTAACGCATTGTATAAAGAAATTGCTAACGGCAATGGTCACCCGGAGTGGGAAGGTGGCATACGCGACGCATTTGCTGGCCGCTGGATAGATAAAGCGCAACCGGGTTGGTGGTACCAAGATGCTAGCGGCTGGAAAAGAAAATAGTCTTAACTATGACGCCTACCTTAATTTTTGATATTGAGACCATTCCTGATACGGATGGTCTCAAAGCTTTATACGATTTGCCTGCTGAAACGAGTGCGACCGATGTGGCGAATATTGCGTTTCACCAGCGGCGTATCAAAAATGGCACAGAATTTTTACCTTTGCATCAACATAAAGTAGTGGCGATTTCATGTGCTTTGCGTGAAGGCAATAACTTCAAAGTATGGACTTTAGGCGATGTCAATTCATCGGAGGCTGAAATCATCCAGCGCTTTTATGACGGCATAGAAAAGTACACGCCCAATGTCGTGTCGTGGAATGGCGGTGGTTTTGATTTGCCAGTATTGCATTATCGCGGACTGATTCACGCCATACAAGCGCCGCGCTATTGGGATATGGGTGAAGATGATCGTGAATTTAAGTGGAATAATTATATTAGCCGCTACCATACACGTCATTTAGATTTAATGGATTTAATGGCAATGTACAATGCTCGCGCCAATGCGCCATTGGACGATATAGCTAAACTGTGCGGTTTTCCGGGTAAGTTAGGCATGGATGGAAGTAAAGTGTGGGATGCCTATGCAGCAGGAAAAATTGAAGAAATCCGTGATTATTGCGAAACGGATGTTGCCAATACCTATCTGGTATTTTTACGTTTTCAACTCATGCGTGGGCAATTAAACCCAGCTTCTTACGCTGATGAAATTGCGTTAGCCCGAGAGACTTTAGAAGGCTACAAAGGTCAACACTGGGCTGAGTTTTTAGCGGCTTGGATTTAAACGGTAGCAAGTTGAGGTGTGCAATGCACGTGGCACCCGATAAAGAATTAATCTTCTATGTAGTACAAAGGCCACTTTCGTGGCCTTTGTACTAGTCAAAAACTAAGCCAGCCTCACCTCTACCAAATTGTCCGAAAATGTTGTGGAATGTCCCATATCGCCAAATTCTGCCGAGCTGATACAGTTAACCGTACCATTGTTGAGTTGTCGCCAATAACCTAGCGTTGCCACTACAATGCCGGAATTCACATCGTCTGAGATTTTAGTGACGCAATCGAACGAACCTCTATCGTTAAACACGGTAACAGTGGCGCCTTCTTTAATGCCGCGCGCTTTTGCATCTAGTACATTTATCAGCACAAATTGCTCGCCTTGTCCTTTGATTTTCTCTTCCACATTGGCATAGCATGAATTTAAAAAGCCATGGCTTTTGGGCGAGATGATATTGAGCGGGTATTTTGCGGCTAACGCTGGGTTAGTGTCTGGTGTCTCTTTTGCAGCTAAATAATCGGGCAAATCATCAATTGCTTCCCCTGGTTGAAAACCGTCATACATTTGGCGGAAAGGCCCAGCCACAAAGTTTTTTGCGCCATTGAGTTTAAACTCACATTTGCCCGATGGCGTGGGGAAGTTGCCCTCTTTATGAGGTGCACGGTCATCTTTACTACCCACTGTCAGCCTGGCGTAGCCATGCTTGCGCATATAGGCTAAATCAATGCCATCACAAGCAGGAGAATTCCAATCTACATAATGTTCCAGGCATTCGCTATCTGACCATTTAAAGTTTTCATCTTCATAACCCATGCGCTTTGCCAGGCGTCTAAAAATTTCGTTATTGGGGATAGTTTCACCAGGTGACTCAATGCATTTTTCATTGTAAGTCAGATAGAGATGTCCCCATGAAAGTATCATGTCTTCCATCTCAGCGCCCATCGAGGCGGGTAGCACAATATCGGCATACGCTGCAGTGTCAGACATAAAGTGTTCTGCCACGACGGTAAATAAATCTTCACGCATTAGGCCTTTAATAATTTTGTCTGTTTCAGGTGCTTGCGTAATCGGATTGGTGTTCCACACCATCATGGATTTAATCGGTGTCGCAAGTTTAGTTTCACCCGTCAGTACGCGGCCAAGCTGCAGATTATTCACTACTGGCGTGCCTTCTGGAATCAAATCTGGGCGACAAATCACATCAAATTTATAGGGATGCTCCCAGACTGGAAATTGCAATGCACCGCCACCCACATGGCGCCAAGCACCAATCAGTGCAGGTAGGCAAGTCACAGCACGAATAGCCTGACTGCCACCATAACTACGTTCTAACGCTACACCTAAACGAATCGCCGCAGGTGGTGTAGTGGCGTACTCTCTGGCAAATTGTCGAATATCCGCAGCGGGGATGCCGGTGATTTTTTCTGCCCACTCAGGTGTTCTGGTTTTAACGCGCGCAACGAGTTCGGCATAACCCACGGTGTAATTATCTACATAATCCTGATCGACCAAGCCTTCTGTAATAATCACATTCATCATTGCCATGGCTAAGGCACCATCAGTACCTGGTTTTGGCGCAATGTGCCAATCTGCCTCTTTAGCAGTTTTTGATGCATAAGCATCAATCACCACCACTTTTGCGCCTTTTTTTTGCGCTTCATGCACAATATGCCAATGATGCAAATTAGTGCTGACAGAATTGCATGCCCAAATGACAATATATTTTGAGTGGATAAAGCTTTCTGGGTCTACCCCAGCGGTAGGGCCGACAGTGAGCAACCATGCCGTGCAGGAGCCTTCGCCACAAAAAGTACGCTCGCATACCGTAGCACCCATGCGGTTAAAAAACGCATCACCACCATTTAAACCATGCACCAACCCCTGATTACCAAGGTAGCTATTGGGCATGATTGCGTGAGGGCCATCTGTTGCGATAATCGCTTGCCACTTGCTGGTGATTTCATCCAGTGCCTCATCCCAGGTGATTCTTTTAAATTGTTTGCTACCTTTGGGGCCTGTGCGTTTGAGCGGGTAAAGTAAACGATCTGGATGGTAGTGGCGCTTTTCATAATCTTTGAGTTTTACACATAAACCACCGCGGGTCATAGGGTGTTCAGCATTGCCTTTAACAGAGATTAATTTACCTTCTTTGACCTTGTACACCATAGAGCATGTGTCAGGACAGTCATGCGGACATCCACCGTGAAACGATTGTACATTCTCAATGCCATCAACTACTTGATTCATGATACTTCCCCTATATGGTTTCTTAAAACGGTAGTAGTACTAGTCAAATTTTGTAGGTTTATCGCTTACTATACAAATCAGTATATTCCCATTCTGCTGGTTTTAAAAGTACAAGTTTTGTCAAATCAATCGGTGATGTAATAACGCTTTGAAGACTGCTTTTACCTAGATATAGTCGCGTTAATAACAAGCTATTAGATATGAGAAAAATTGTGTATAAATGCATCACTTAATTTGTTATTGATGCCTTGGAGAGCCTTTAGTATTAAGCTAAGTGCATAGCCTGAGTATATAACTTACTTAGCTCTGTTTCCTGCTGCATCAATCACCACTTCACCATCTTCTTTAGTAAACGCTTTTAGCTGTACCAAAGGTAAAATATCTAGCACCAATTCAGATGGTCTGCACAAGCGTACACCCAACTCAGTCACGACAAATGGGCGATTGATTAAAATAGGATGCGCGAGCATCGCATCTAATAACTGGTCGTCGGACAAACTCAAGTTTTGCAGACTTAACTCAGTATAAATAGCTTCTTTTTCGCGTATTGCTTCACGCACCGTTAAACCAGCTGTCTTTATTAAGGCTTGTAACTGCTCACGTGTCGGTGGATTTGTTAGATAGTCAATCACTTGCGGCACAATGCCTGTATTACGGATAAGCGCTAAGGCATTGCGCGAAGTGCCACATTTGGGGTTGTGGTAAATAGCTACTCTGTTCATATTACGCTTTCGTTTCTTTGAAAAATACTGCTGATAATATTAGCATAATCGCTACGGCAAATAATTGTGCGCTGATAAATTCAATCACATTAGATGGATTGATGCCGACGAAGGTATTGGTAAGGCTACGCGCAATAGTCACGGCTGGGTTAGCAAAGAATGTAGACGAGGTAAACCAATAGCCAGCTGTCACCAACAGCGCGACCAACATGGGTATTTTTTCAGGAGAGTGTTTACTAGCAATTTGAATCACACTTAGTAAAGTAAGTGTAGAAATCAGCTCGCTCACCCAAATGCCTAGGCCTGTGCGTGGCTTAGTTGAGAATTCTAAAACTGGAAAATTAAACATGATGTGCGTTAACCAAACGCCACTGATTGCGCCTAGCACTTGTGCAATGAGGTAGCCAACTAATGATGGGCTATTTAGGACTCCTAATCTCCAGACAACCAAGCTCACAGCGGGGTTAAAGTGCGCGCCAGAGATAGGCATTAATAATGTAATGAGTACATATAACCCGGCGCCAGTGGCGATGCTGTTGCCGAGCAAGGCGATGGCTGCGTTACCTTGACCAAGTGTTTCACCCATGATGCCGGAGCCAGTGATAATGGCTAGCAATAAGGCCGTACCCAGGTATTCACATAAACATTGGGTGAGTAATTTTTGATTCATGATTTTATGGCTTGATTTATGTGCGTGGTTGATGGCGTAAGCAATATACCTTAATGCTAGGTAAGCGTCATGTGAATATTCTGGGTGATGATTTGGTCGCTGTGCGGTAAAATACACGCTATGAGAGTTAGATTAAAACGATGAGAAATAGACAAAAACGTGTAGCCAAAGAATTTTCTGACGCAGAAAATCGCCCCATTTTAACCGCCATCATCGAGTCACTAGATCAGGAAGGTCGCGGCGTTGCACGCTTGGAAGGTAAGGCTATTTTTATTGATGGCGCATTGCCAGGTGAAAAAGTTAGTTACAAAATTACCCGTGAAAAACCTAGCTATGCCTTTGCTAATCTAGTCGGGGTGCTTAAGCCTTCAAATTTGCGTGTCACGCCGCAATGTAAACATTATGGTGTGTGCGGTGGATGTAAATTGCAGCATTTGGATTTTGCTGGGCAAGTTGCAGCTAAACAGCGCTTGCTGGAAAATGATTTAGCGCATATTGGTAAAGTCACGCCAGAAAACATGCTGCCACCGATGTACGGCCCAACCTGGGGGTATCGTCACAAAGCGCGGCTAAGCGTGAAGTATGTGACTAAAAAAGAGCGCGTATTAGTCGGCTTTAACGAAAAAGGTACACGCTATGTAGCGGATATGAATAGCTGTGAGGTGTTAGTGCCAGCTGTTTCTGCATTGATAGAGCCACTTCAGTTGATGATAGCGCAATTAAGCTTGCGTGACAAAATTCCACAGATTGAGTTGGCTGTCGGCGAAGGCGATTACATCGTCCTAATTTTCCGCATTATGGACGCCTTGCAATTTTCTGATGAGGTCATTTTAAAAGCATTTGCCGATGCGCATCAGGTGAATATCTGGACGCAAACAAAAGGTCCAGATACCGTTAAGCCATACTATCCACTTGACGGGAACGCACTGCAATATTCACTGCCAGAATATGCATTGACTTATCCATTTAAACCGAATGAGTTTACCCAAGTTAATCCACAAATTAATCAGGTGATGATACGTCGTGCCATGCAGTTGTTAAGTCCAAAAAAAGGTGAACGTATTGCCGATTTCTTTTGTGGCATTGGTAATTTTACTTTGCCAATCGCGCGCAGTGGCGCATCAGTACTGGGTTTGGAAGGCTTGGATAATCTGGTGGCACGCGCTGTGGAAAGTGCTACTTTAAATGACCTAGAACATACCACTAAATTTGGCGTATCGGATTTGTTTAAAATGACAGCCGAAGCACTTACAGGTTTGGGTCATTTTGATAAATGGCTAGTAGACCCGCCGCGCGATGGTGCGTTTGAGTTGGTGAAGGCGTTGGATGAAACTAATAGTCCACAGCGTATCGTGTATGTGTCTTGCAACCCGGCCACGTTAGCGCGTGACGCGGATGTGTTGGTGAACGAAAAAGGTTATGTGATGAGCGCGGCAGGGGTGATGAACATGTTTCCCCATACCACGCACGTGGAATCTATTGCATTGTTCACTAAGACTTAGTTTTATCCACACTGAAAGCGGTAGCGCCGCTAGAAGCCAGTAATAGTAAGCCTCCAGCAATAGAAATATCTTTTAAGAACATAATGCTTTGCATTTGATCGGCCATATTGTGGTGGAATAAAACCGCCGCAACGACAGTGAAAACTGCCAAGGCAACCGCCATAACACGCGTTTGAAAACCCACTACAATCGCGATGCCACCTAAAAGCTCTAAGGCAATGGTTGGCCATAATAAAACACCGGGTAAACCTACGGATGCCATGTAACCCATGGTGCCTGCTGGGTCTTTGATTTTACCGATGCCTGCCATGATGAAAATAATGGCTAAGAAAATGCGGCCGATAAGGTGTGAGTATTTATTCATTTATTTCGGCTCTTAATTGTTGATGTTTAAGAATTTTTAATTAATATGCGAATCAATCAATTTGCACCATACGCTAAAAAGCCACACTTTGTAAACGGTAAATCCAGTAAAATCTGTCGATTAATTTCAGGCATGGTTTTAATGGTTAAGCGGTTAATTATCTTCGGTTTTATTTGCTTGCTAGTCGCTTGTGGGAAGTCTGCACCTGATACAAACGGACAGTCTAATGCTATTCAGCAGCCAATCAGATTTGCTATTGCCCAAGCACCACTTAATTTGGATCCTCGCTACGCAACTGATGCGGCATCCGAACGGGTAAATCGCTTGATTTATCGTAGCTTAATTGACTTTGATAAAGCTGCTAAGCTTAAGCCAGACCTTGCGACATGGGTAGAAATAAGCCCTACGCAATATCGATTCACTCTATTGAATTCACGTGAGCAGCCACGTTCACTTTTTCATAACAATTCACCATTAACTTCCCGAGATGTAGTGGCGACCTATCAATCTTTGAGTACATTAAAAGACTCACCGCACACCGCTGAGTTTGCCAATATCAGCCGTGTAGAAGCGCTAAATAATGACAGTGTCGATTTTTACTTAGTGCAACCAGATACCAATTTTGTCGCCAAACTCATTATTGGCATATTGCCTGAGGCTTTAATCAAAGCTGGTCATGATTTTGTACATCATCCTATAGGTGGCGGGCCGCTAAAATTTGTATCATGGAAAAATAACCTGCAATTACAACGTATTGCAGACCAGCAAGATTTTATTCTAAGTGAAGTAAAAGATCCCACCGTGCGTGTATTAAAACTCATGCGCGGCGAAGCAGATTTGCTACAAGGCGATTTGCCGCCAGAGTTAGTGAAGTATCTGCAAAAGCAAAACGATATTACGGTACAAAGCAGTATCGGCGCTAATTTCTCGTATATTGGTTTTAATATGCGAGACCCAGTTTTGAGCAAGTTAGAGGTGCGTCAAGCCATTGCGCATGTTATAGACCGCAAAGCCATTATCCAGCAAGCCATGCTGGCAGACAGTCGTGAGGCTGGTGCAATATTACCGCCAGAACATTGGGCGGGGAATCCGAATTTACCGCCGTATGACTACAACCCAAAACTAGCACGAGAGTTACTACAAAAAGCCGGTGTTAAGCTACCATTAAAATTGGTGTATAAAACTTCGACCGATGCCCAGCGCGTAAGATTAGCAACGATGATGCAAGCGCAAATGCGCGAAGCTGGGATTGAGCTGGAAATACGCAGCCTGGATTGGGGCACGTTTTTTAGTGATATCAAGCAAGGTGATTTTCAGCTTTATGGGCTGACTTGGGTTGGCATTAAAACGCCAGAAATTTATGCAAAAGCCTTTGGTTCGCAATCTATTCCGCCACAAGGTGCTAACCGTGGACACTTTCAAGATAAAGCGTTAGATGATTTAATGTTATCAGCTCAAAATGCTAGTCAGAAAAAGGCTGATTGGCAGAAGGTGACCACTTACATTCATCATGCCTTGCCCTATGTGCCGCTGTGGTACGAAGGGCAGTTCAGTGCTATGCATAAAACACTTGTAAATTACGAGTTGCAGCCCGATGGTAATTGGGATGGATTAAAGACAATTAAGGTAGAAAATGCACATTGAGGTTTCTATTGCCAAGCAGATGCTAAAAGTTTTTGATGACTTAGGCAAATTATTACATCGTTACACCATCTCTAGTGCTGCTAACGGCATGGGTAATGTGAAAAATAGCGGCTGTACACCATTGGGTAAGCACATTATCCGGGCAAAAATTGGCACTGGTGCGCCACCCGATGCGGTGTTTGTTGGGCGTAGGCCAACTGGTGAAGTGTGGTCACCTGAACTCATGCAAGCATTCCCGAATCGCGATTGGATTTTAACGCGTATTTTGTGGTTATCTGGTACCGAAGTGGGTTTTAACCGTTTAGGTAACGTGGATACCATGCAACGCTATATCTATATTCATGGCTCGCATGATTTAGCGGAAATGGGAAAAGTCGGCTCACATGGCTGTATACGCATGCGGAATGATGATGTGATTGAGTTATTTGATTTAGTTCCTGTGGGGACGACTGTCACGATTTTAGATGATGATTTAGCATTACATGCGCGCGGCACTCAAGAATACCGCATTGAAGAATCCAATGATTAAAAGACTGTTGGGCATTATTCCCGTTGTGTTTGGCGTGTTGTTGCTAACATTTTTACTCGTGCATTTAATACCAGGTGATCCAGTGGAAGTGATGCTGGGTGAATCCGCAACTAGCGCAGATTGCACACAATTACGTGCTGATTTAGGTTTAAACCAGCCATTACCTGCACAATTTGTAGGTTATCTGGGCAAGCTGAGTGTCGGTGATTTTGGTCATTCTATACATACTAAAACGCCTATTTCAACATTGCTGGCAGAGCGTATCCCTAATACTGCAAAACTGGCATTTTTAGCTTTAATTATTGCCATCGCTATCGGGCTACCATTGGGTGTGATAGCCGCGCTCAATGCAAATAATTGGCTAGATAAAATTGCTACTACATTCAGCCTCACACTTTCTGCTATGCCACATTTTTGGCTAGGCCCATTGATGATGATGGTATTTGCGTTGTGGCTGGGCTGGTTGCCGGTAAGCGGTATGGAAACTACAACTTCGATTATTCTACCAGCACTGACTTTGGGTTTTGGTTTGGCAGCAATTCTTACCCGTATGACACGTGCAAGTTTGTTAGAGGTATTGCATGAGGATTTTGTGCGTACGGCTCGTGCCAAAGGCTTAACTGAAAATGCCGTGATTATCCGCCATGCGTTACGTGCTGCCTTATTGCCGATTATTACCGTGCTGGGTTTGCAACTAGGTAGTTTGCTGGCGGGTGCGGTGATTACAGAAACCGTATTTAGCTGGGATGGTATCGGGCGTTTGCTTGTGGAATCTATAGAAAAGCGTGATTATCCTGTGACACAGGCTTGTGTACTGGTGGTGGCGTTAAGTTATGTGGTGATTAATCTGCTCACAGATTTGATTTATACGCAGGTTGACCCGCGCGTGAAGTTTGCTCAATAAGATTGCTAGGTAAATGACGCAACGTTCTTTATATCGCCTACCTATATTTGTCTTATTGTTTTGGACGCTTACCGTTGCAGTTTCTTTGTTATGGGATTTTCATCCTAACATCATCAATCTGCAGCAAATACTGGTGACACCGAATTTTCATGCTTGGCTGGGTTACGATGATTTAGGCCGTGAGGTGTTTGCCAGGTTAATCAATGGCGCGCGGGTTTCTATGCTGGTGGCGGTGACGGTGACGATTATCACCATGCTATTTGGCACCACTATTGGTTTAGTCTCTGGCTTTTATGGTGGTAAGGTAGATAGATTCATTATGCACATTACCGATGTATTTATGGCTTTCCCTGGCATATTGTTAGCAATTGCGTTTGCAGCAGTGTTGGGAGCAGGCTTGGGTAATTTGATTCTTGCCTTGTGTATGACTAGCTGGGTAGGTTATGCGCGCTTAACACGCGCGCAGGCGTTGAGTTTACGTAATCGCCAGCATGTATTGGCAGCAGAATCTTTAGGCGCTAGCGTGCCGCGCATTATGTTTAAACATATGTTGCCGCTGCTTGCCGCGCCATTAGTGGTTGAGGCTACTTACAGCATTGCGGGGTTGATTATTGCCGAGGCGAGCTTATCATTTTTAGGGTTGGGCATACAAGCACCCGATGCTTCATGGGGCGCTATGTTGCGCGACGGCGTACGTTACATGCTGGTTGCGCCGCATTATGTGCTAGCAGTAGGCTTAAGTTTGATGTCACTTGTGTTAGCCATTAATCTGCTGGGCGACCAGTTACGGGATTATCTCGACATTAAAGTTGATATTAAATAGTGGCTATCTTTTTATGAATAGTTTACAGGTGCATGTAAAATAGCCGATTGAATAAAATTGCACTACTAATCACATTGTAGTGATTGCAATATAGAAAGTAGTAAAAAACCATGACACCAAATACCATCAGCTGGGAAAGTAAGATAAAAGGCACAAAACCAGCAAAAAACGAGACACATACTGCCTATTGGCAATCTGAAGCACATAATCTACCACCAAAGCGCATACAAGTGATTGATGATACGTTGAGCGCAGATGCCGCTTATAAACTGGCATGTGAAGGCACAGCTATGTTATGGAGTGGCGACTTTCAGAATGCTAAACATTTAATGCAAGCCATTTCACGCCGCATTGATAACCGTTTTACTAAACCTAAAGCGGTAAAAGCTGCCAACCAAGCTGAACGCTCAAATGAGTCCAGTCCACAAGCACAATTTCACCTACATCGAAAAAGCCAGATTGAGCGTGCGCGTACTTTAGGCATGCTGTTAGTGGAATTGTCTGCTGATTACGTGTTGCCATATAACCGTGCGCCAGATGTAAAAGCAGCGTGTGAAAGTGCTTATGGCTTAATGAAGAATGGTGTTGAGAAAAAGACTATCGTGCTTTCACTACGCGAGCTTTTAGGTGTTATTGGTGCTTACGAATGGCGTAAAAATGGCGTGGATATTGAAGCGCTCAATGCAAAAATCACCCCATATTATGGGGTTTACTCACCGTTGCGTGGTGAATATATCAACCTAGTCGCGACTGCGCCGATAGCTTCAAATGTTAAAACTGCGTTTGATATCGGCACCGGCACTGGTGTGCTGGCGGCCTTATTAGCAAAGCGTGGCGTAGCGAGCGTGATTGCGACTGATACAAATCCACGTGCAATTAAATGCGCGACAGAAAATATCACCACATTGGGCTTTACCAAAGCTGTGAAAATTGCCGAAGCCGATTTATTTCCAGAAATAGGTCGTGCCGATTTAATTGTGTGTAATCCACCTTGGATTCCGGCGAGCGCTAATTCGCCGATAGATCATGCGATTTATGATCCTAACAGTCAAATGCTAAAAGGCTTTTTAAATGGCTTGGTCGGACATTTGAATCCGAAAGGCGAGGGCTGGCTGATTATGTCAGATATTGCTGAGCATCTAGGTTTACGTACACATGAAGCACTGCTGGCAATGTTTGCAGCCGCTGGTTTAACTGTGATAGACAAGCTGGATATCAAACCTACGCACACAAAAACACAAGATAAAACCGATGCATTATATGCGGCGCGTGCTAAAGAAGTTACATCCCTCTATAGACTAAAAGTAGCTGTTTAATCATCATTGTTTAAATTGAGCAGGGGGAGCATATGTCATTAGGCCCAGTTATGTTGGACGTTGTTGGCACCGAGTTAACTGCCGATGATATCCGCCGTTTACAACACCCACTGGTTGGCGGTGTGATTCTGTTTGCGCGTAATTTCGTATCACCTGCGCAATTAAAAGCACTGACGGCCAGTATTCATGCGGTGC
The DNA here is from genome assembly GCA_043758775.1 of Methylophilaceae bacterium. Classification (GTDB taxonomy): domain Bacteria; phylum Pseudomonadota; class Gammaproteobacteria; order Burkholderiales; family Methylophilaceae; genus JACMMS01. The sequence continues at coordinate 51,866 of JAYVMU010000026.1, read as the reverse complement.
GGCAACCACCGTTGCTAATCGCAGTAGATCACGAAGGTGGCCGCGTACAACGTTTTAGAGAAGGCTTTACCAAAATTCCAGCGATGCGTGAGTTGGGTAAGATTTGGGATAAAAATCCCAAACGCGCCAGACAGCTAGCTGAAGAAGCGGGTTGGGTGCTAGCGGCTGAATTGCGTGCGCATGGCGTAGACTTTAGCTTTACCCCCGTGCTAGATATGGATTATGGCGAAAGCCAAGTGATAGGTGATAGAGCCTTTCATCTGAACCCGCAAGCTATTAACGAGCTGGCATTTCACTTGATGCAAGGCCTGAAAAAAGGCGGCATGATGGCGGTGGGCAAGCATTTTCCTGGGCATGGTTTTGTCGTGGCAGATTCGCATGTGGCGATACCTGTGGATGAGCGCGAATTCGATGAAATCGCCCAAAATGATATGCAGCCGTTCCGTCAGATGATAGACGAAGGCTTGGCTGCGATTATGCCAGCGCATGTGATTTACCCAAAAGTAGATAACAAACCTGCTGGCTTCTCACAAAAATGGTTGCAAAAAGTGTTGCGCGAACGCCTAGGCTTTAACGGTGTGATCTTTAGCGATGATTTAAGTATGGAAGGTGCGTCAGTGGGCGGTGATGTCACTGCGCGTAGCTTAGCTGCATTACATGCAGGCTGCGATATGGTGTTATTATGTAACCGTCCAGACTTGGTTGATGAATTGCTCGCTAAGCTGAAATGGACGATCTCGGCACAGACCTTAGCGCGCCTTGCCCGTATGCACGGTCACAAGCCGTGCGTAGATTTAACTACATTGCATGAAGAGGCTGCGTTTGTACAAGCGGTGCATCAAGTTGGACAGGTAGGGCAGCATGACGGTGAGCTGTTTATATAAGGCGTATCACTTGTTTGAGTGTTACAATTTTTGTAACAAAGCATTAACAAAAATATTCTTGAAACTTGCCGGCAAATTCAGTAGTCTTATCCATGTTATCTGTTGATAACTTAACTTAATAAGGAAATTTTAATCATGTTTGATGATGTTCAAGTATTAGGTCGTTCAGAAACGGCACAATCGAGCACCAATAAAGTATTGCGTAATACTTATGCACTGCTTGGTCTCACTATGATTCCAACGATTATCGGTGCGTACTTCGGCACACAAATTAACTTTAGCATAATCTCGCAACACCCGATTATGTTTGCAATTGGCTATCTGGCGATTATGTTTGGTATGTTTAGTGCAATTTCAGCTAATCGCAATAGTAGCGTGGGTGTATGGCTACTGTTTGCTGTGACATTCTTTTTTGGCTTGATGCTGGGGCCAATTCTGCAACACGCGCTACATTTAAGTAATGGCGGACAAATCGTTGCAATAGCAGCAGCTGGCACGGGTATTACTTTCTTAAGCCTCGCAAGTATTGCATCATCACCTGCACGCGACTTTAGTAATATCGGTAAGTTTCTGTTTATCGGTCTTATTTTAGTGATTGTGGCTTCTCTAGCCAATATGTTTTTAAACATTCCGGTCTTGTCACTGGCGATTTCAGGTGTTGCTATCCTGATTTTCTCAGGTTATATTTTGTATGATGTGAATCAAATTGTGCGTGGTGGACAAACGAACTACATCATGGCAACGCTGAGTTTGTATCTTGATATTTACAATATATTTGTTAATTTATTGAATATCTTAATGGCTTTAATGGGCAATCGTGATTAATTGCTGAGCTTTAGTTTTAAGTCAAAAAGCCGACGAAAGTCGGCTTTTTTATTGGTCTTCTTTAATGGCCCTATTTTATTGCAATTTATCAAGCCTGCGTTGTTTAAAAAATGCAGATAATATTGCACTACACTCCTCTGCCATAACACCGCTTATCACCGTTGTATGATGGTTCAGCTTGGTTTCATTCATTAAATTGATGACGCTGCCGCATGCACCTGTTTTAGGGTCGCTGGCGCCATAAACTAATTTTGCAATACGCGCATGCTGTATAGCGCCGCTACACATGGCACAGGGTTCTAGTGTTACATATAGTGTGCAATCAGTTAGACGATAATTGCCCACAGCATTTGCTGCATCACGCATCGCCATAATTTCCGCATGTGCTGTTGGGTCATGCTGACCGATAGGTGCATTGGCGCCACGCCCGATAATAATGCCGTCTTTTACTACAATAGCGCCTACTGGCACTTCGCCCGCTAGTGTTGCTTCTGTGGCAAGTTGCAGGGCAATTTGCATGTAATCTGCGTCAGTCACGTTATTTTTCATTATGATTTAGAGGATCAATAAGATTTTTAAGTTGTTTTAATTGGCTAGGTAGTTTATCAGTACTGAAATTTTCACTATAATGTAAGTTAATATAGATTTTGCCAATTTCTCTAGTAATTGAGACAATAAGCAACAAACTCCGTCCACAAGTGTATGAGCTAGGTTTTATGCGAATTTAAATAAATAAAATGTTGGTTACCTTTATTCATATTTAACACGAAATCTCATTAAACAAGTTTAAAACCTTTATATCTATTGTAGTGGCAGCTCTAAAGGTCTGCTACTACAGCAACAACTCATGCAGTGATAATTGTTGTAGTTCTTTAAGTAACCATTGCTGTGCCTTACCGCCTTTGCCGCGCCATGCCACGTAAGCCGTCACTTCTGGCTTTGGTTCGGCGACTTCTTTAATCACTAGATGGCCCGTTGACGCATATTCTTCAGCTAAGGCTTTGGGTAAATAGCCCACGCCCAAGCCCGCAATTTGCGCCTGTAGTTTGGTGCGCATATCCGGCACGGTTAATACATCTTGTCCGGTTAATATGCCAGAAGTGCGTGGTACTAAGTTGCGGGAGGTATCGGCGACAGAAATTGAGCGATACTGCATAATATCTTGGTTTTGCAAGGGTTCTAGCATATCTGCGAGCGGGTGTTGCACAGCAACAGCATAGTGAAACTGCAATATGCCAATAGCAGCTATTGAGTAGCCACCACCAGAAGGACCTTCGCCAGGAGCCCCAATTGAAATATCTGCACGACCTGTGCTGAGTGCATCCCAGCTACCACCATAGACCTCACGTAATATCTTTATACGAGTACCAAAATTTTGCGCGTAAAATTTTTCTAAAATTGGAAAAAGTGCTGTGATATTAAATATATCTGTAATTGCAATATTGAGTTCAGTTTCTACGCCTTTGGCGATACGTTTGACGCGTGATTCTATTTCGTTGGCAGCATTCAACAAGCAGCGGCCTTCACGTAATAATTCCGCACCAGCTTCGGTGAGCTCTGCGCGATGACCGGTACGGTTAAATAGCGCTACGTCTAAATCTTCTTCTAATTTACGTACGGTGTAGGTGACGGCTGAAGGTACACGAAATAAGGATTCTGCGGCGGCGGCAAAGCTGCCCTTGCGCGCGATGGCATCAAGTACTTCGAGTGACTCTAAAGATAGTTTTATAGACATAATGTATTAATCAGATATTTTGAACGACTAATACAAAATAATTTGCTATTACTCATTAACTGTAAGGATTATTATACATTTTTAATTCAATTAGTTTGAATTAAGGTTATTTAAATAACCCAACTTAAAGATAGATGAAAGTGAGTTTTATCATGACTTCTAACATTACGCTAAACAATATAACGATTAGGAAATCACAAGAACGCGGTCACGCTAAGCACGGCTGGTTGGATAGCTATCATTCATTTTCGTTCGCACGTTATTATGACCCAGCGCACATGGGTTACTCTGTGCTGCGTGTGATTAATGAGGATATTGTAGATGCAGGACAGGGTTTTGGTAAACATCCACATCGGGATATGGAAATTATTACCTATATGCTAAGCGGTCAATTGCGCCATCAAGATAGCATGGGCAATGGCTCCGTCATTGGTGCAGGAGATGTGCAGCGTATGACAGCCGGCACGGGTGTAGAGCACAGTGAATTTAATCCTTCAAATGCTGAAGCCGCACATTTATTGCAGATATGGTTATTGCCAGCAAAAAATAATCTAGCACCAGGTTATGAGGACAAACATTTTTCTGATACCGAAAAACATAATCGTTGGTGTCTAATTGCTTCGCAAGACGCGCGTGAAGGCTCATTGTTGATTCATCAAGATGTCAATGTGTACGCAAGCAAACTGACATCAGGCACACATCTGCCCTACGATATGCAAGCCAACCGCAGTTTGTACATTCAAGTAGCGCATGGTCGAATTAATTTGAATGGTGAAGTGTTAGTCGCTGGTGATGCGGCTAAAGTTGACGCACAAACAGGTATTGCAATAGCGGCGTTAGATGCATCAGAGTTAGTTCTATTTGATTTGCCTAGTGTTTGATTTATTTAGAGTTTAATTAATTGAAGGAGTAGTAGTATGACAAAAGTAGCCGTAGTTTATCACAGTGGTTATGGTCACACCGAGATGCAAGCTAAAGCTGTTGCACGTGGCGTGGAAAAAGTAGCGGGTGCACAAGTGACGTTGCTGACCGCAGAGGAAGCGCAAAATCAATGGGAGCTTTTAAAAGCCAGTGATGCCATTATTTTCGGCAGCCCGACCTATATGGGCTCTGCCTCTGCCCAGTTTAAGGCATTCATGGAAGCTAGCTCAAAAGCTTGGTTTACGCTGGATTGGCAAGATAAGGTGGCGGCTGGGTTTACAACTTCAGGCAGTCAGAGTGGCGACAAATTAAACACATTAACGCAACTGGCAATATTTGCCGCACAACATGGCATGATTTGGACTGGACTGGGCTTGCTCCCAGGCAATAACAATAGCAAAGGTAGCGTCAATGATTTAAACCGACTTGGTAGTTTTTTAGGGGCCATGGCACAGGCTAATGTGGATCAAGGTCCGGAAGATGGTCCGATAGCAAGTGATTTATTGACAGCGGAGCATTTGGGTGAGCGTGTGGCAAAAATCACTCAACGTTTGAATAAATAATCACATTAAAGCTTAATTTGAGGAGTTTATATGAAAAAGAACATCGCACTTATAACGCTAGCAATTTCCAGTAGTTTTTTAATGAGCCAGCTAGCTCTAGCAGATACTGAAGCTTATCGTATTGATAATAGTCACAGCTTTGCCAACTGGAGCATTCGTCATGTGGTTTCTAAAACTTCAGGTACTTTTAGTGACGTTACTGGCAATATTTTGATTGATCGCGGCGACTTATCTAAATCTAGCATTGAAGCAAAAATCAATGTGTTAAGCGTAAATAGCAGCAACCAAAAACGTGATGAGCATATTCAAAAAGATGAATATTTAGATGCGGCTAAATTTAGCGAGATGACATTTGTCAGTAGCAAAATTGTTGCTAAAAACACTACTGAAGGCGTTGTAACTGGCACATTGACGCTACATGGCGTAGCTAAGCAAATGACTTTCCCGTTTAAAGTATTGGGTTTTGGTCAAGATCCTTGGGGTGGTAATCGTATGGGCTTAGAAGCGCATACAAGTTTAAAAGCCTCTGATTTTGGTTTTGCTTGGCCACTTAAACCCAATGCACCAGTGGGTGATGATATTGAAATCACACTGTTAATTGAAGGTGTTAAATTACCTGCCCCAACCGTTGTTAAGTAAGCTAGCACAATTAATTCAAATTAATAATTCCGTAATCAGTTGGAGAAAATACATGACAGTAGATTTATTTAGCCCAGTTAAATTGGGTAGTATTGCACTTAATAACCGAATAGTAATGGCGCCACTTACACGCAATCGTGCCGGTGAAGGTGGTGTTCCACAAGTGATTAATGCCACCTACTATGAGCAACGTGCTACAGCAGGTCTGATTATCACTGAGGCAACGCCAATCTCAGCGATGGCACATGGTTACCCAGCATTGCCCGGTATCTATACTGCGGCACAAGTAGCTGGCTGGAAAGAGGTTACCAAGGCTGTGCATACAAAAGGCGGCAAAATAGTATTACAACTGTGGCATGTGGGGCGTATCTCACACCCGAGCTTATTGCCCGATAATGCCTTGCCTGTTGCGCCATCAGCGGTTAAGCCAGCGGGTAAAGCTTTTACCTATAATGGGTTAGAGGATTTTGTCACACCACGTGCGTTGGATGCGGCAGAGTTGCCAGCAATTGTGCATGATTACGTTCATGCCACACAGTGTGCGCTAGATGCTGGTTTTGATGGAGTGGAAATTCATGCAGCTAATGGCTATTTGTTAGATCAGTTCTTACGCGATGGCAGCAACACACGCACCGATAACTATGGGGGCAGTTTTGAGAATCGCACACGTTTATTGCTGGAAGTGACTGCTGCTGTTGTGGCTGTTGCTGGTGCAGATAAAGTAGGTGTGCGTATTTCACCCGTTAACCCGTTTAACGATATGCAAGACAGCAATCCGCAAGCCTTGTTTAATTGTGTTGCCAAAGCCTTGAGTGCATACAATCTGGCTTATTTGCATGTAGTAGAAGGTGGTATTCATGGCGGTGGCGATTTTGAGGCTATCAATTTTGCGCAAATACGCCAGAACTTTAATGGAGGCTATATTGCAAACTTGGCTTATGACAAAGCGCGTGGCAATGCCGCCATTAGTAACGGCAGCGCCGATGCCATTGCTTTTGGTGTACCGTTTATTGCTAACCCGGACTTAGTCGAACGTTATAAAACAGGTGCGCCGCTCAATGAGGCTGATGCACAATTGTTCTATGGCGGATCAGAAAAAGGCTATACAGATTACCCATCACTATAATTAACATCGCAGTAATATTTCCAAGGATTTAGCATGCAAAAACCAGCAATCTCGCAAGTGCCTATTAACGAAACCTTAGCAAATCGCTGGAGTGGGCGCGCTTATTATGCTTCCAAAACAGTGAGTTATGAGAAGACTATTGCCTTGCTCGAAGCTGCGCGTTGGGCGCCATCATGCTTTGGTGATGAGCCTTGGCGTTATATCGTGTGGAATAAACATACCGATGTAGCCGCTTGGCAACAAGCTTTCGATTGCCTTGTGCCAGGTAATCAATCTTGGGTGAAAAATGCACCATTGCTGTTGCTGGCGTGTGCGGACACTCAGTTTAATCACAATCAGCAGGCTAATCGCTGGGCGCAGTATGACACAGGCGCGGCGTCAGAAAATCTATGTTTACAAGCCAGCAGTATGGGCTTGATGGCGCATCAAATGGGTGGTTTCGTCAGTGATAAAGTCAGGGCAGCATTTGCGATTCCAGAACAATATACCTTAATGGCGATGATCGCTGTAGGCTATGCTGCGGATATCAACACGGTAGAAGGCGATGCGCTAGCACGTGAAACTGCGGCGAGAACAAGACGCCCGCTGGGTGAACTTTTTTTCACCGACACTTGGGGAAAAGCCGTGGTTTAAATGACACCGCAATAAATCCGTCAGAATAAAGTCTGATAGAATGCTTATTTTAGATAAAACACGGGAAATGCATCATGGCGGTTGTGCAACTTACTAAAGCTAATTTTAAAGATACTATCGAAAAAAACTCTTTCGTTATCATCGATTTTTGGGCGCCATGGTGCGAGCCTTGCGTGACGTTCACCCCAGTATTTGAGGCTGCCGCTGCCAAGAATCCAGATATTACCTTCGGTATGGTAGATACAGAGGCTGATCCTGAGATTGCTGAATATTTTGAAGTGACCAAAATTCCTGGTATTTTGATTATTCGTGAACAAGCAGGCATTCATGCGCAACAAGGTGAAATTGGTGCGCCAGCTCTAGATGTTTTGATTGCATGGGCGCGCGATTTTAATATGTCGCAAGTGCGTGAGTATTATGCAGAGCAAGATAAAGCAGCTAAAAAAGCTTAATTTCAGTTGCAAAATAAAAAAGCCGCTAAATTAGCGGCTTTTTTATTTAACTAGCTTATTCAGTTAAATAAGCTAGATTTTATCGAGTAGTTTTGTCACATCAACCGCGCCTACCATGCCTGTCAAGCCAAGTCGGATTAAATAATAGGCACCGATTGCCATCATGATATACATCAGTAGATTACCTTTACCAGATGGCTTAGTGCCACCTTGAGGTACGGCAAACATCTTACTTATAATATAGTAAGCTAAAAATATCAGCGGTAAGTAAATCAAGCGCATCGGGTTAGCCAATGTTTGTTCATATTGTGCGATAAACCAAGCGTTGTTTAACGTGTCGGCATGGCTAAAAAGCTCAACTGCCAAACCTACCAAGCCACATAACATAAGCAGTACGCCAATAAATGCCATGATGTTTTTAAATGGCGTGTCTGCTTTAATATTGGCATTTTTACTATACTTATTTGGTTCTGCATTTTTTGTCATGTTGACCTCTTTGACCGTCTGGTTATGAATTAAGAAGTGTTTACTGAGTTAAAAACTTAGCTGGATCTACCGATTTCCCTTGTTGACGAATCTCAAAGTGCAAAGCCACTTTATCACTATCGGTACTACCCATTTCTGCAATTTTTTGCCCACGAGTAATTTGCTGGCCTTCTTTTACGACGATTTTACTATTGTGTGCGTATACCGATAAAAAAGTTTTATTGTGTTTAATGATGACCAATTTACCGTAGCCACGTAAGTCTGATCCGCTATAAATCACTTTACCTGCGGCAGCGGCGCTAATTGTTTGGCCTTCAGTGCCCGCAATGTCAATGCCTTTATTATTGTTTTCATTAAAATTGCCAATTACTTTACCTTTGGTCGGCCATGTCCACACGGGTTCTTCGTCACTGACTACTTCAGCTTTGGTATCAGTTTTTGCCTCTGGTTTTACTTCTGGCTTAGTGTCAGTATTTGCTTTAGCTTCTGTATTTGGCTTATTAATATCTGCAGGTTTGGGTATGGTTGCCACAGCTACAGGTCTATTCAAGGCCTCTAAGCTATAAGGTTCACGTTTAGTCTTAGGTTCAGTAATCATTATTGGTGATTTAGGTGCATCAGTTACAGTGACGCTGTTCACGGGGTCTATTTTCATCGGCGTGATTACAACGCCATTATCTGATTTAATAGCATCTCCAGATTTAATATCCTCAGACTTAACGCCATCAGCTTTATCTTTGAGCGCTGCAAATTTAAGCTGCTGCCCTACTTTAATACCATATGGCGCCTGGATATTATTGGATGCTGCAATTTCTTTATAATCGTAACCAAATTCCAAACCTATGCTGTAGAGCGTGTCGCCTTTTTTAACGGTATAGCTGTCTGGTCGCCAGTCTTTATTGGCTGTAGTTGGTTTGGTTTTGGCTGGTTTTGTACTTGTGGTCGGTTTGGTGTTACGTTCAATAACGGGAGCTGGTGGGTTGCTAGTACAGGCAGTGATGCCCAGTAATACAAAAAGAGTGATAACAAAACGAAAACGAACCATAAAAAACATTATCCTTAACTAGTACCACCAAGTAATGGCACAAATTTCACCGCCTCTAACGCTGTTTGACGATACCCAGTGGAGGTGCGTTCAATTAGATTGAGTACTTGTTCGTCTGTGCCGACAGGAATCACTAGGCGCCCGCCAATTGCGAGCTGTTCAAGTAAATCCTGTGGTATATGACTGGCTGCGGCCGTGACAATAATGCCATCAAATGGCGCCAGTTTTGGCAAACCCATTGTGCCATCTGCGTGATCTAGTTTTACATTGGTGCACTTGAGAGAGCGTAAATGATCCAGCGCTTTCATCACTAATGGGCGAATGCGTTCGACAGAATACACTTCAGTCGCTATTTTGGATAATACCGCGGTTTGATAACCGCAACCGGTACCAATTTCCAGCACTTTGCTCAGATTGTTACCGTTGCGAAGAACCTCAGTCATACGCGCCACGATGTACGGCTGAGAAATGGTTTGCCCATAGCCGATTGGCAGCGATACATCTTCGTAAGCACGAATACTTAGCGCCTCATCCACAAATATGTGACGCGGAATGCTATTGATGGCATGTAGAACAATTTCATCTTTAATGCCTTGCTCACGCAATCGTACTAGCATGCGGTCGCGCGTACGCTGCGATGTCATACCAATGCCGATTTTTGCAGATAATTTATTCAGCAATGCCATGCTAGTTTTTACCCAGCCATTGATCTTTGCCTAGCCATTGACTCATATCAGCTAATTGTTGATGTTTGGTTAAATCAACCTGTATCGGTGAAATTGACACCAAATTATTGGCTATCGCATAAAAATCCGTACCCACACCGCCATCGTTTGGCTGACCTGCAGCACCTACCCAGTATACAGTTTCTCCACGTGGCGTTTTAGATGTAATAACAGGCTCGGCCTTATGGCGTTTACCCAAGCGCGTTACTTCACGGCCTTTTAGAGCTTCGTAGGGCACATCGGGCACATTGATATTAAGCAGCATAGGGGTTGCATAACTGGTTTTTTGGTAATGTTGTACTAGCTCAACGGCTATCCGTGCTGCAGTTTCAAAATGAATTGCATTATATTTCGACATAGAAAACGCAAATGAAGGAATACCAAGCAAATAGCCTTCCATTGCTGCGGCAACGGTGCCGCTGTAAATAGTATCGTCGCCCATATTAGCGCCATCGTTAATGCCGCTAATGACCATATCTGGCGGGGAGTCCATTAAGCCGGTGAGGGCTAAATGCACACAATCGGTTGGTGTACCATTGACGTATAAAAACCCATTCGCCGCTTTGCGTACACTGAGTGGACGGTCTAGTGTGAGGGAATTGCTGGCGCCACTACGGTTGCGTTCGGGCGCGACCACAGTAATCTCGGCAATTTTGGCGATATGTTGTGCCAAAATATTGAGGCCAGGAGCAAAGTAGCCATCATCATTAGAAAGTAGAATTTTTAGAGGTCTAGTCATGAGTTAAATTATAAGGCTTAAATTAAAAAATTAGGCTGGTAGATTTGGAGATTTGTTACTGCTTCGAGTAAGTCTTGCATAAAAAATGGCACAAGTGAAAAAAATCACGCTTAATAGTATTTCAGCACCGGCTAATTTAGCTGAAATTCCACTATCTGACCACGCACGCACGCAGCCTTCAGTAAAATAAAACAGTATAAACATGCTGGCCCATTGATAAGTATAGCGACGCCCCTTGAGAATACCGAATAAAGGTAACAGAAGTGGTGCTGCTTTTAATATGAGTTGTGAACCTGTTGGTTTCAGTGGTGCAAGCCAACCTTCCCAAGCGAGGCACAACAAAATCAAGGCAATTAGACTGATGCTAGCACCTATTCTGAGTGTTTTGACTAAATCTAAAGTTTTCATTATGTAGATGTTTTGTTCATAGATGCTTTGGACATAGCGACTAAGGCGACTCTTGCTGATTGCGCATCAGAAATTGGCTGGTCAAAAGTAAAGCGTATCGTTTTTACGCTGTTATCAGCTAGCGTCGCTTTAACGTCAAATCCATCGCCGTCAATGCCCAGCATTTCAGCAGTTGATGCAGTCATCCCATGGAAATGTTGGCAATAAGCAAGCATACTCGGTACATGGTCGGCATTCATGTGCTCGATAATGCTCGTTTCTTGAGTCGATAAAACGGAAGATGCTGACATAAATTCGCTGCCAGCTAATTCATCGCCATCCACCCAGCCCATTTTACCAAAGCCTGCAATAAAGCGTGCTTGCGCTATGGTGATGCGATAAAAAGCAAAATCGTGCGTAGCAAAATAACTTACCGATTGTGGAAAGTAACGTAAATAACGGGCACGTAGATTTTTATAGTCTGAATTAGCCTCATCAGATTCTATTTTTAGTGCTTCACCCATTAAAGTTAGGCGCGAACTCGCCTGTAAATCCTCATTACCTTCAAATACGAGCAAAGATACCTTGGGGTTGGCAATGATGTTTTTTGTATGTTCCGCAATCGAGCTGATTAAAATCACGGGTTGTGCATGATGGTCCAGAATGAATGGCGCAACCGAGCCAAATGGGTAACTGGTAAACTTGTTAGAGAAAGTTGAGAGCACTCCATTATGCGTGCTACGAAGGAATTGTCGTGCTGTGTAAGCTAAATTCATAAGGCTAATTTCAATGCGGTTTCGGCTAAACGTTTGCCCAAGGCAATGCATAGTTTACGCTCGTCTTCAGTGATTGGTTGATCGTTTGCTGTCCCGCCAACGTGGCTTGCGCCATAAGGCGTACCGCCTGATTGTGTGCTGGATAGCGCTGGTTCTGAATAGGGCAAACCCACCATAACCATGCCATGGTGCATCAATGGCAACATCATGGTGAGCAGCGTGGTTTCATTGCCGCCATGCATACTGCCCGTTGAAGTAAACACCGCTGCTGGCTTGCCAATTAAGACACCTTTTAGCCACAAGCCAGCTGTACCATCTAAGAAATATTTCATAGGTGCTGCCATATTGCCAAAGCGAGTAGGGCTGCCCAAAGCTACGCCAATACATTCTTCTAAATCAATTAATTCTACATATGGTGCGCCAGTTGCGGGAATGTCTGGCTCTGTTGCTTCGCAATTTGCAGAAACTTTAGGCACAGTGCGAATGCGTGCTTTAGCACCTTTGATACTTTCGATACCGCGTGCAATCAGTTGCGCCATGCCCCGCACAGCATCGCCTTGAGAGTAATAGAGGACTAGGATTTCACTCACTTGTTAGTCCTTGCTCTTATAGAAACTCTCATATTATCTCTAACTACCTCAAACAAATTGATTGCGCTAACTAGATCACTCAGTTTTTTATAGCCATAGGTACGAGGGTCAAAATCAGTTGCCTGTTTTTCAATAATACTGCCAACGCCCCCAAGCTGTGCCCAGCCTGTTTCATCTGAGGCGATTTCTATAGCTGAGCGTATTAATGACATTAGCCTTTTGTTTTCAATTAATTCATTTGATGTTCTTTTAATTACAGGTACAAGTGTAGTTAACTCAGATGATGAATCATTACTTGGCTTTATCTCTAAGTTAGCTTTTGACTTTTCTACAGCATTGTCGGGCATGCTCAAATCAGAGGCTTTAGATTGTAATAAATTTTCAATATATATAAATTTATTACAAGCAGCTCGCAAAGACTCGGGAGTCTTTCTTTCTCCAAAGCCATATACTATTTTGCCAGACTCACGGAATCGTATTGCCAATCTCGTAAAGTCACTATCACTGGAAACAATGCAAAAACCATCAAGCGGGGCAGTATAAAGTAAATCCATTGCATCAATAATAAGTGCGCTGTCGGTTGCATTTTTACCTTTAGTATTGGCGTATTGTTGCATTGGCTGTATTGCGTGTTTCGGTAGTACTTCTTTCCATCTACTTAGTTGGTTTTGTGTCCAGTCGCCATATATACGTCTAACGCTTGCATCGCCATATTTAGATATTTCTTCGAATAATTCATCAATAATCGGTATTACATTGAAAGTATTATCCGCGTCAATTAACACTGCTAGTCTAGGATTATTTTTATCATTGTTCATTGCTTATTATCTCCGTAGTTCTAGTATGTCTAATTAAAACTAAAAGTATACAGTAGGTCTACCGCGCTATCTGACCCCGCACGTGTAACTACAGAAACTCGTTTGGTGATGTCGTACGTCAATTTTGCAATATTGAGTAAACCGAATAAGCTTTTTTCATAGCCTAGATATAAATTTGGGCTTAAGCGCTTACCTACACTAACACTGTAGCTACTGGCATCTGAGCCATTAACGCTCAGCGAATCGAAGCCTGCCGAACGCGCTAACCTTGTTTGTAGCGGCACAGAGTTACCATTACCTAGTATGCTACTAGCAGCTAGCGATAATACTGCCAATCCGCTCTGTCCCGCTTTTTCTAGTGGCTGGCCAAGGATGAGCCATGATAATTTATCGCTATCAGGCACCTCTGGTGTTGAAACAAGTTTGACAGTTGGCGTGCGTACACTGCCAGTGATTTGTACTCCCGCTTTAACTGGGCTGGTGTTACGTGTGGCAAGAATATTGAGGCCAGCATTTTCAATTGGCCCACTAAAATTGATAGTGCCAGTTTCAATATTCAGTATTTGGCCGTAAGCCAAATAAGTGCCACCAACTTCTAATGAACCTTTAGCATTGATTGTTTTATCAGGCTTGCCTGATAAGTTTACTGCGCCACTCACTACGCCTTCCAGGCCGTTGCCGCGAATGATGAATTGTTTAGACGGGTCGAATACGGCAGCAATATTGGTACCAGCATTATCCAGACTGTTGGTTGTAGGACTCGCACCAAAATCAATATGAAGTGCAGCGATATTAATTTTTAACGCATTTTCATTGACTTTCTTTTTCGCAGACTCAGCTTGTGATTGATTTCCACTTACGATGATGACATCATCACCTAAAGTGGGTGCGGTATTCTTGGGTAGTTCAAATAAGCCATTCAGTACTTTAAAGTCGCCGTTGATAGTGAGTAAGTTGTTGTTGAGTTGAGTGTTCGCGGAACCAGTGAGTACTAAAAACCGATCAGTACGTGATAGCGCGGTAAATTTATCGGCTTGCCAATCGAGGTTAAAGAAGGGCTTGCCCTGTTTTAGTTCGGCCTTGCCAATGGCTTGCATAGTACCTGCGCCGCCTGTAAATACAAGTTGATTGATGTTTAGGGTTTTATCAGTAAATTCGGCTTTCAACGCCCCGTTTTTAAGCTGCACACCTTGGCTAGGCAGTTGAAAAGCCAGATTACTGCCAGTAATACTTCCTTTCAGGTTTGGTTCATCAATTGTGCCATCGGCTGACATAGTCAACTGCAACTGCCCATCGCTTTGCGCATCTTGTATTGCTTCTGGAAAAGGTACCCAAGTCAGTGTGTTAAGTTGTCCGACCACATTAAGTTTGAGTGGTGCTGAGCTAGCCAAGCCAAATGTTGGTGTATTTGAGCCCTGTAAATTTGAGCTCAGTATAGTAGAAGCTTCAGCATTTAACGCGCCAAAATTTACTCCCAAAATATGTGCGTCTGCTTTAATAGCATTTTGTTGAATGCTGACATTGGCACGCATCGTTTCTAAGCCAAGGTTTAAGGTTTTATCATCTAGCTTGATGAGTGAAATATCGCCTGACTCACGCCAAAGTTTGATGTCGGCATCAATCTTCTCGGCCATATTGATATTCCAATCTCCACTCACAACCAGGTTTTGTGCCATGTTGTCTGGTAGCGTTAATAAGTTATCGGGTAAATTAGCTAAGGCAAGATGGTCAATGCGGCCTTTGGTGGTAAAGCGAGTAGTAGATACTGAATTAGCTTGCAATTTGTTCAGCTGCAAGCTGTCTATTAATAGTTTGCCTTGATCGATATTGAGCGCAAAATTTTGCAATACAAAGCCATTTTCATCGCTCCATTGCATAGGTGCAGCATGGGCTAATTGAATAGATTGGTTATGACTACTACCGATTTTTTCAATTTGACCTTGCCAATGGCTAGTTTTGGGTTCTGCACCTTTAGCTATATAGTCAAATCCACCAGAAATAAAAGCTTCCAACCCTAACGATTTATCAGCAGGATTAGTATTTTTTACATTAAGTGCTAAAGAGTGTTTTTGTTGTGTGCCTTGCAATGTAAGCACAGCATTGATTGGCATGCTGTCATTTTTATTGATGCTAACTACTTTAATATCAGATTGCATCACACCATTGCTGGCAGTTGACAAGGTGCCGTTGGCATCTATTTTTTCAATTTTAATTAAATCAGGAAAACGTAGTTTTTCCGCAGCTAACTGATATTGCAGCGATAGTGCATCAGCAGCCCCCGTTATTTTTCCGTTAGCATTAACTGAACCTGCAAATTCAGCACCAAAATTTGATAAGTCATTTAAGTGAGCTTGCCAGCTTAAAATAGAATTGGCGGCGCCTAATTCACCGGAGGCTTGCAGTTGATTTTTTGCCAGCGAGGCTGTTAAGTTAAGCGTTTTTAACTGACTGTTCTCAATAGAAAATGTGGAGTCAAGCTTGAGAGGTAAGCCAGATAGCGTACTATCATTGCTTTGTGTTGAAACTTTAAATGTAGCTACTGGAGATAACTGACCTGTTACGTCTACATTTAGATTAATGTTTCCAGCTAATGCATTATTCATCATTTCTGGGTTCAGGTTTTGCACGGTAGTATGAATGGATACTGGGTAATTGCCTTCCAGACTAATCTCGCCTTCGGTAGTGATGTGTGCAAAAGCATTAGTATTGCCAGCTTCGGGTCTGATGCTTATTTGATTATCTTGCTTGATTAAAACCGTTTGGTTTGCAAAATGTAAATGCTGCAAGCTGCCTGATAAATCTACTCGAATTGAATCCTTGGCTACAGTTTTTGTACTATTTTTTTCTTCGGCTTTTGGCGCTTGAACAACTTCAATAAAACCATCTAAGTTGAACGGTTTTTGGTTGACCATATTCAGCTGCAATTTAGCGTCGTACTTTTCTACCAGACCTCGGGATTTTTGTTCCGCTAAAATAGTGACGTTGGACAGTGCAATTTTCAAATTCTTATTATTAGCTTCCAAGCTAAGCGCGACATGTTTTAACGTGGTTGTGCTTGTTCCGCTTTTAATAATGATTTCATCGACTAGCGCGTCTTGCACAATGATAGGTAGTGGCAGATTAATTTTACTGGGTAGTAAGTTTGCAGAATCAGTGGCTTGTTTAGCATGCTCTTTCATAGTCACAATGATGCGCTTGGCTTTGACATGCGCGACTTTTAATACCCCTGTTAGATCAGTTGCCAATCGTATACTGGAGTCAATTTGTTCAATACGTAAATGGGCGGCGCCTAAGTCCATATCCAAATGACTTAATCCGGACTGCAAGCTAATGGTCGTAGCGAGTGTAAGCTGTGGCGTCCAAATCAAGCTAACACTTAATACTAAAGCGCTAAAGTGTTTGAGAATATTGCGTAGCATATTAAAAGCTTACGCCCAAATTAAAATGCACACGATACTGGCCGGTCGCTTCACCATAAGCTAGATCTAATCCTACTGGTCCTGCTGGACTTTTCCAACGCACACCCAAGCCATAACCGTAGACTGGCTTATAGTCACTCCATTTTTGTGCAGCATTACCAAAATCTACAAAAGCCGCAGCACCCCAAGATGAGGTGAGCCACTGAATAACTTCTCCGCTTCCTGTCATTAATACTCGGCCACCCACAATGGCATCGCCGTTATGAATACCTAAACTTTGAAACGCGTAGCCTCGCACGGATTGATCACCACCTGTACGAAACAAATAAGTAGCAGGTACATTGGTACTATTAGAACCACTCACCATGCCTACTTCAGCACGGACTATTAATTGAGTGTTTTTGGCAATTTTGTAATAACCCTGTGCCTTTGCATAGCTTTGTAAAAAACGTCCATCTGATATCTTGTCAAATGGGGATGCTTGAAATTGTGCATTAAACAGATAGCCTTTGGTGGGAAATAAGTCATTGTTTAGATGGCGAATGGTGATGCCATAGGCGAGCGTGGTCGATTTAGTATGTTGAGTATCTGCACCCTCTACGTTTAATGACTCTAACAAGAAGTTTGCGCCGACAAATTGCTCCAGTTTTTTATCGCCCCAAGTACGTTTTATTCCGTTATTAAATGAAGTCGTGGTTTGCCCCTCAACTGCTAACCTAATCACACTATTATTGATGCTGTCGCGGTAACCTTCTTCAGAAGTGGGTAGCTTGATCTGAGAATCAATGGATTGTGAAAGCTGCTCAATTTTTGTGGTGGTATCCCATTGCCAGCCACGATCAAATAGGTTTCTATCCGAATAATTAAGTTGAACGCGCGCTCCAGTATTGGTGCTGGCGCCAATACCTATTGCTACAGTTTGTGATTTTTTTTCAGTCACATTGACTGTGATAGTGCTTTTTAAAGGGTTAGCATTAGTTTGCGTGCTAGCGCTTACTTCCACCGTTTCAAATTTACCACTGGCTTGCAATTCTGCTTGATAATCAAATAATGCACTTTGTGTATAAACGTCACCGGGTTTAATTTTATTGAGGTTACGTACAATGTTTTCGGGGTAACGCTTCAGGCCATGAATCTCAACATCACCAAAATAAAAAGCAGGACCGCTATCAATAACAAGGGATAAATCAACTTGATTAGTTTTGACATTGACTGCCGCTAGACTGGATTGTATCGATGCTTGTGGGTAACGCTGGATAATCAGCTGGGTCAGCAAATTTTGTTTGGCCTCTGACCAATCCGCTTGCCTAAAGATGCTCTTTTGCCTCAACGACCATTGACGCTTTAGTCGTTCGGGGTTCGGTAAGAATTTGTTGTTACTAGCATGGTTATTTTTTGAGTTATTTTCACTCTTAGCAATCTCACCGACAAAACTAATATTCACCTGATTAACCAGTGCGGGCTGCCCCTGTATGATAGTAAAAATAGCATGTTTACCTTCTACAGTCTGTGTGATTTGTGGAGAAAAATAGCCTTCTGTTGCGAGTAGGTCTTTAATTTCCTCATTGGCTTTGGCTAAAAGACGCCGCCATTCACCAGCACTCATGCGTGGACTATTAAGCTTATCAATAAGCTCTAGATAGGTGCTGACGAGGGTTTTGGTATCGTCTGGCGCGTTGATGCTGACGGAATAGCCGTTTGCAGAATCACTAGCGCCAGTGTTATTTTCTAACAAACTCTGCTGCAACTCATAGGCATGAGATTGATGGCAAAAAAGCATGCTCAAACTTAAGCTTGTCGCTAGTAATGTTTTACACCAATATTCTGCGTGCTTATTGGGCATGATAAGTGGCTGATTGTTTCAAGCTAGCCAACCTCATTCACTATTTGGGTTTATATGTTTTTAGCTAGCTCAGCCGCCTTGCCGATATAACTTGCAGGCGTCATTTCTAATAGCAATTGCTTTGCATCAGCGGGAATTTTGAGTTCTTGGATAAACGTATGCAGTGATCGTTTATTGATTCCGCCTTTACCACGTGTGAGCTCTTTCAGTTGCTCATACGGGTTCTCAATGCCGTAACGACGCATCACGGTTTGAATCGGCTCAGCAAGTACTTCCCAGCTACTATCTAAATCTGCGGCTAGTTTTTCAAAGTTAGGTTCGAGTTTATTCAAACCACGCAAGCAAGAATCGTAACCTAATAAAGTATAGCCAAATGCTACGCCCATATTACGCAGTACAGTAGAGTCAGTTAAATCGCGCTGCCAGCGTGAAACTGGTAGTTTTTCTGCCAAGTGACGCAGTACTGCATTGGCCAGACCTAAATTGCCTTCAGAGTTTTCAAAATCAATTGGGTTGACTTTATGTGGCATGGTAGATGAGCCAATTTCACCAGCTTTTACCTTTTGTTTGAAGTAACCTACTGAAATATAGCCCCAAATATCGCGGTTAATATCAATGAAAATCGTGTTAATACGGGCGAGTGTGTCGTACAACTCTGCCATATAGTCATGCGGTTCGATTTGGATGGTATACGGGTTGTAAGTTAAACCTAAATTGGTGACGAAAGTTTTAGCAAAACTTTCCCAATCAAAGTCAGGGTAGGCAGATAAATGCGCATTAAAGTTGCCTACAGCGCCATTGATCTTGCCTAATATGTCATTATTTAGTAATTGTTTTTGTTGACGTTGTAAGCGGTACACCACATTAGCAAATTCTTTACCTACCGTGGTGGGCGAAGCGGTTTGCCCGTGCGTACGCGATAGCATTGGCGTATCGGCCAGTTGTGTTGCAAGTTCGGTTAAGCGGTCAATCACACTGCTTAGAAATGGCAGCATGACATTATCACGCGCGCCCTTAAGCATCAGGCCGTGGGATAAGTTGTTGATGTCCTCAGAAGTGCAAGCAAAGTGAATAAATTCACTGGCTTTCTTAATTTCCGTATTGCCTTCAAATTTTTCTTTAAGCCAGTATTCAAGTGCTTTTACATCATGGTTAGTACGCACTTCAATGGCTTTAACTTGTGTTGCATCTGCCTCACTAAAATTAGCAATGGCGGTATCCAACTCTTGGATAGTTTTCGCACTAAATGGTGCAATTTCTTGTAAAGCAGGCGTTGCGGATAATGCTTTAAGCCATTCAACTTCTACCCACGCGCGATGTTTGATGAGCGCATATTCGCTAAAGTAGGGGCGTAAAGCATCGAGTTTAGATTGATAGCGGCCATCTAACGGAGATAGCGCATTGAGAGTGGTGAGCGACATAAATATAAGGCTTTCGCGTAATTGCTAAATTACTGCAGTCAATAAACCGCTATTTTACCTTAATTTTATGCCGCTTAACCTTTGCTTGGATTAGTCTAATTTTACCGCCTGATTTTTAAACAGCGAGCATATCTACAAATTGATTCACAGGCAT
The DNA here is from genome assembly GCA_043758775.1 of Methylophilaceae bacterium. GTDB lineage: Bacteria > Pseudomonadota > Gammaproteobacteria > Burkholderiales > Methylophilaceae > JACMMS01. Next base: position 31,685 of record JAYVMU010000026.1, on the reverse strand, counting down.
GTTTTCCAGTGTTTTCTGGTCTAGGCATAATGCCAAAATATCGGCTTGTTTTTTTACATCAAACTTACGTGTTAAATTGACTTTAAATTTTTTAACCAGCTCTGGGATACCTTCACCGCGGCGGCGGCGATGCCCAATGGGGTATTCCACAGCGATATTCTCTGATGATGTTCCATCTTTAAAGAAAATTTGAATCGCGTTGGCAATAGAGCGTTTTTCCGGGTCTAAATAATCACGCGTATATTCAGCTTTTTCTACGCATACCATTTTGTCGCGAATCGCATCGATACGCGGGTCACTGGCTACAGCATCTTCGTAATCTTGCGCGGTTAAATTGCCTTTTAGCAAACCAATTGCCGCCATGTATTGTATGCAATGGTCGCGGTCCGCTGGGTTAGCAAGTGGGCCAGTTTTGTCGATGATGCGAATGGCAGATTCATGCGTGGTAATGACAATTTTATCAATCTCGGCAATTTGTTCTAAAGTTTGCAGTTTGCTGCCTACGCTGCTATGCAATTGCAAGGCGCATTCCACGGCAGTTTGTGCATGGAATTCTGCGGGGAATGAGATTTTAAATAGTACTTGCTCCATGACATAACTGCCGTAAGGACGTTGGAATTTAAATGCCTTACCTTTAAATAGCACATCGTAAAACCCCCAAGTTTTTGCAGTAAGTGCTGATGGGTAGCCCATTTCACCTTGCATGGTCATCCATGCTAATCGTACGGCGCGGCTGGTGGCGTCACCGGCTGCCCATGATTTACGTGAACCGGTATTTGGGCTGTGGCGATAAGTACGCAGGCTTTGACCATCTACAAAAGCATTAGAAACCGCGTTGATGATATCTTCCTTATTGCCACCTAATAGCTTAGTCACCACAGCAGTAGAAGCAATCTTCACTAGAATCACATGGTCCAACCCTACGCGGTTAAAGCTATTTTCTAGCGCCAGCACACCTTGAATCTCATGGGCTTTGATCATGGCAGTAAGTACATCTTTAATTGTTAGCGGAGCTTTGCCCTCAGTCACATTTTTGCGGGAGATATAATCCGCAGACGCTAAAATACCGCCTAGGTTATCGGATGGGTGTCCCCATTCTGCAGCTAGCCAAGTGTCATTAAAGTCCAGCCAGCGTATCATCGCACCAATATTGAAGGCGGCTAGGATAGGATCCAGTTGATAGCTTGTACCTGGCACTTTTGCGCCATTTGGCACCACTGTGCCGGGGATGACTGGGCCGAGTAACTTGGTGCAAGCTGGATAATCCAGCGCCTCAAAGCCGCAGCCTAAGGTATCCATTAAACAGTTGCGGGCAGTATCAAAGGCTTCATCGCTTTTAATCTCAAAATCTGCGACGTAATTGGCAATATCGACAATGACTTGATCGGGAGCAGGGCGGACGTTAGAGATGTGAGCAGACATGAGACAGCTTTCTAAAAATTTACCTAATAATTTATATTGTATTAGCGATTTTGTAATGGAATATAAGGGCGATTTTCTGGACCGATATATTCAGCATTTGGGCGGATGATTTTGTTATCAATGCGTTGTTCAATCACGTGCGCTACCCAGCCAGTAGTACGTGAAATCACGAAAATAGGCGTAAACATGCCAGTGGGGATGCCCATCATGTGGTAACTAGAAGCGCTATACCAATCCAAGTTGGGGAACATTTTTTTCTCGCGCCACATGGTTTCTTCGATGCGGGAAGAAACCTCAAATAACGTCATATTGCCGCTATCTTCACATAATGTGCGGCTAACTTCCTTTATTGACTCATTTCGTGGATCAGCAATTGTGTAGACCGGATGACCGAAACCAATGATGATTTCTTTGCGTGCCATGCGTTGCATGATGTCAGTTTCTGCATCATCCGCATTTTTATAGCGCGCAATAATTCCCATTGCAGCTTCATTGGCGCCGCCGTGTTTAGGGCCGCGCAATGCGCCAATCGCGCCAGTAATGCAGGAGTACATATCGGATAAAGTGCCCGCTACAACGCGCGCAGTAAAAGTGGATGCATTAAATTCGTGCTCTGCGTACAGTACGAGTGAGGTATTCATTGCTCTGATATGTAAAGCAGATGGCGCTTTGCCATGCAAAAGATGCAGGAAGTGTGCGGCAATTGAGTCGTCATCGGTTTCGACTTCAACACGTTTGTTGTTGTGGCTAAAATGATACCAATACAGCAAAATAGAGCCAAAGCAGGCAATCAATCTATCGCCCAATACTTTTGCTGCATCGATATTGCGGTCTGCGCTTTCTGGCTCCACTGTGCCAAGCATAGAGCAGCCAGTACGCATCACATCCATGGGGTGTGCGCTGGCAGGAATCTGCTCTAATACGGTTTTTAGTGCGGCTGGCAAACCGCGTAGCGTTTTTAACTTTTGGTGATACGCCGTGAGTTGCTTCTGGTTGGGCAACTCGCCATGAATCAATAAATACGCGACTTCTTCAAATGTTACAGACTTTGCCAGCTCGATAATGTCGTAGCCGCGGTAATGCAGGTCGTTACCAGTATGCCCAACCGTACAGATGGCAGTAGTGCCTGCTGCAACGCCAGCAAGCGCCACGCCTTTTTTCTTTTTAGGCGTGGATTCTTGCAAATCCAAAGTTGATGTATTCATATGCTACTTCTCCGTCTTAAATAGCGCATCTAATTTTTGTTCATAAGAGTGATAGTTTAAGTGCTCGTAAAGCTCGGCACGCGTTTGCATCAAATCCAGCACATTCTGTTGTGTACCATCTTTGCGCACACCTTCATAAACCTTTAGCGCGGCTTGATTCATTGCTCTGAACGCGGAAAGTGGATATAAAATCATGCTCACATCGGCTTTAAGTAAGTCACCTACAGTGAATAATGGCGTAGAGCCAAATTCAGTGATGTTAGCGAGTACTGGCGCTTTCACTGCATCTGCAAATTGTTTGTACATACCAAGTTCGGTGACAGCTTCAGGGAATATCATATCGGCACCAGCCTCAACACAAGCGCAGGCACGGTCAATGGCTGATTGCAAACCTTCAACGGCTAAGGCATCGGTGCGAGCCATGATGACAAAATCTGGATCAGTTTTTGCGTCTACGGCCGCTTTAATGCGGTCGACCATTTCTGTGAGGCTGACAATCGCTTTGTTCGGGCGGTGGCCGCAGCGTTTAGCTTGAACTTGGTCTTCAATGTGTACTGCCGCGGCACCGGCTTTGCTGATTGCTTTAACGCTACGTGCAATGTTGAATGCGCCGCCAAAGCCGGTATCAATATCGACTAATAATGGCGTTTCAGTCACATCGGTTATTCTACGTACGTCAACCAATACATCTTCAAGGGCTGAGATGCCAAGATCAGGCACACCTAAAGAGCCAGCCGCCACACCTCCACCAGAAAGGTAGATAGCTTTATAGCCAGTTTGTGTGGCTAGTAATGCATGGTAGGCGTTGATTGCGCCGATAATTTGCAATGGCTTTTCAAGTATCAGTGCCTGGCGAAATCTTGCGCCTGCGGAAGTTATAGTCATGACAAAACCTTAATAATAAAAGCTACTTAATTAACTAAAAGAATGCTTGCAATGCTGCATTAGGTATAGGCATATTGGTCAATTTGGCTTTTTGCAGAATCTCCCAGAAATAGCGATAAGTTGCACGGTCATGCAATTCACCAGCGTATTGAATCGGACCCCAGTCAGCAGCTTGAGCGGCAAGTAAAATATTGGCTGCATCTGAGACTTCATCAAAATTAGGTTTCATCGCGTCGACAATCGCCTGAATCTGCGTGGGATAAATGCTCCACATACGCATAAAACCGAACTCATTACGCGCACGGAATGCATCGGAATAGGTGGTTTCTACATTCTTCAGATCTAAGGTGACGTTGTGTGCTGGCACTACGCCATTGGCCAATGCGGCTGACACAACTTCAGCTTTGGCACGGGCCAATAGTTTGTGCTCAAATTGCCCAGGGCTGCGCATCGCGCTCGCTGGAATGGCGCCGTGATGGGCGCTGACAAAATCCATTAATCCGAAGTCTAAGACTTGTAACCAAGGCAGTGTGGCGATTTCATGCACTTGATTCAATGCACCATGGGTTTCGATTAAAATATGAATCGGGATTTCGCGATTGATATGATTGGATTTTGCGACTTGCTGAATATAAGCAATCATTTCGCTAGCTTGATTCAGTGTGGTGCATTTAGGGATGGTGATGTAGCTTAAAATTTTGCCTGCACCAGCAACCAAGATGTCGATATCCAACTTCCAGGCGGGATGTGTGTAATCGTGAATGCGTGCACCAGCCATACGGTGTTTATTGGCGTCGCTGTTTAACACACGTACTATCATCTGCGCGTGGTCATGCTCTTGACCAGAAGCTGCGCCATCTTCGCAGTCGCAGGTGATGTCAAACACTGCACCTATGCTGTCTTGTAAGCTCAATGCTTTGAGTATGAGTTTTTCACTGCCAGCAAAATGTTCGCAGGCCGAGATGAGTGGAAATGGCTTTTCACCACCGAATAAAGCGTCATTAGGATGCATTTTATTTAAAGTCACATTGTTTAAACTCATCACTATTTAATTCCTTTAACTTTTAAATTTCTTTAAGCTTTACTAACTTTAAGTCCTAGCTTTAAGTTCTTTTAGGCATTAACACAGTGTAATCAAGGTCTAGCACTACATTGGTGTGATAAACCCCGCTAGTTTTAATATCACTGATTTGTGCAGGCCGCATATTTTTAACGCCGACCATGCGCAAGCGCAGCGCGCCAATATCATGTCTATCCGCTATAGTCCATTTGTCCAGCACTTCGGTCCATGTGTAGATGGTGTCATCGCCAAAGCTTGGGTTGCAGTGCGTGCCGGCATTAATGGCTGCGATGACTAAAGCGTTTTCTAAGCCATCATACGACAGTGCACGACACACTGAAATCACATGGCCACCATACATCAGGCGCCGTTTGAACGGTGTTTGCTGCATCATCAAATCATCAAAATGCAGGCGTGCGTTATTTTGATAAAGTTTGGTGACAAGTGTGTGGTCTGTATCGCTAATAGTCATGCCCGCAGGATGATTAATGCGTTCGCCAATGAAATAGTCATCCCATAAATAAGCGCCGCCAGTGAGTGAGGTGTCAAATTTCCTAGTATCCAGATGTGCTGGTATGACTAATTGATCTGCGGATACAAATGCAGGTAATTCAGGGATGATAGTTTCGGGAGCAGGTGCATTCAAATTATGTTTGTGTACCATTACCCAGCGTATCCAGGAAAAAATGGGCTGATATAACTGATTGATGCTGGTAGAGCGCACATACACAATGCCTGATTTGCCATTAGAGTTTTCTTTTAGGCCAATCACGATTGAGCTTGTGCTGAGCGTATCGCCTATGTAAATGGGGTGCAAAAATCGGACATCGGCATAGCCTAAGTTGGCGACGGCATTCACTGATATATCGGGTACAGTTTTGCCAAAAGCAATATGAAACGCCAGTAAATCATCTATTGGGCGGTCTTTATAACCGAGGGATTGTGCAACAGGCTGAGCGCTATGTAATATATGTCTGGAGCCGGTCAAAGCAATATATAGCGCACACTCACCTTCACCAATTGTGCGTGGCGTGGCGTGATGAATTACTTTCCCAAGACGAAAGTCTTCGAAGTGATTGCCCGCATTTATTTTTGAAGTGCTTATTTTTGAGTGACTATCTGACATGGTTTTTATACGCTGCTTTCTTCCAGTTTTGCAATCATTTCGCTCAGTTTCAGTAAACGTTCAGCGGCTCTGACATGATGGTGTTCTACCAGCTTATCATTCACGACCACAGTGCCGCGGCCAGCTTCATTGGCAGCTTTTAAAGCATGAATAATCTCGCGCGCATGGGCGACCTCTGTCGCTTTAGGTGTGTAAGCATCGTTGCTGTAAGGTAATTGAGCTGGGTGCACTAGTGATTTACCATCAAAACCCATGTCGCGCCCCAGTCTGCAAGCATATTCAAATGAATACATATTTTTAAAGTCACTGGTAATGCCATCCACCACACAGCGGCCATAAGCGCGTGCAGCAAGAATAACCAATGATAGTGCCGTTAAAATAGCTGAACGTTCATGTGTTACCCGTGCATGTAATTGTGAAATTAAATCTGAAGTTGCCATCACCATACACGCAATACGGTCTGACGCACTGGCAATTTCTTTTGCGTTAAGTACAGCAATCGGGCTTTCTATCATCACCATAATTTGCATATGGCTGCCAGCAGCAGCATCCAGTAAAGAGAGCGCTTTAAGTACATCTTCGCGTGATTCTATATTAGGAAACAAAATGGCATCCGCACCAATATTAGCGACTGCTTTAATATCGTCATGGCCCCAAAGTGAATCTAGGTCATTCACACGTACCACCACTTCACGTGAACCGTATCCGCCTTCTGTTACGTACTTCACAATATTGTCGCGTGACGCTTCTTTGCACTCAATCAATATTGGGTCGCCTAAATCAAGGATGACTGAATCCGCAAGCAAGGTGCGCGCACGTTCTAAATAGTGCGTGTTACAACCTGGTACATATAGCATAGATCGGCGCGGGCGAAAGTAGTTGTCCATAGTTAGTTTTACAGTTTAGTTAGTGTATCTAATTGTTTAGATTGCTTGAGTATGTATTGCAGCTAAGTTTTATTACATTTAATGCGCTGGTTTTGATTATATAGACTGCATTCTTGATATGTCAACAAATATCTTATGTCTTATATAAGATATAAAACACTAGACTATTAAAATAACGCATGGTATAAATACTCATGTTTTTAATTTTCATTAAAAACAATTCATTTAGTGGCGCTAAAAAATAACAATACAGACACAAAAATGCACTGGTGAAAGTAATGCCAAAAAGGAATATAAGGACAAGCAATAATGGATAAGCAATATGGATCAGCAAGTTTTAAACCTTTATATGATCAAATTAAAGTTTTGCTCACGCAAAGTTTAATTGGCGGCGAGTGGCGACCGGGCGATATGATTCCAAGCGAGATTGATTTGGCTGGCCGTTATAAGGTGAGCCAAGGTACGGTGCGTAAAGCGATTGATGAGTTGGCGACCGAGAATATTTTAATTCGCCGCCAAGGCAAAGGTACTTTTGTTGCGACGCATAGAGAAGAAAATATCAAGCTACGTTTTTTGCGTTTAACTTCCGCAGATGGGCAAAAGGAAGTGCTGGAGAATGAGCTCTTAACTTGTACTCGCAGCAAGGCTAATAAGCATTTTGCAAGTATATTGGATCTCAAAGTAGGTGCGCCACTTATTGAAGTGAAGCGCTTGCTTTCATTCTCGGCTAGACCTTTGATATATGACCATATCATTTTACCCGCTACGCCGTTTAAAGGAATTAATGCGAATCGTGTTGAGGAAAATCACGGTTCTATGTACAGCATGTATGAATCTCAGTTTGGTATCAGGATGATACGTGCCGAAGAACGTTTAAAAGCCGTGGTGGCAGAAGATGAAGTGGCGAATGCACTAGGGTTAACTGTCGGTTTTCCACTGTTGAGTATTGAGCGTGTTTCTTACACTTATGGCGACAAGCCTATGGAGTGGAGATTGGGTTTATGCGTTACTGATAATTACCACTATATGAATGAGTTGGAATAAAAATGCTGAAGAGTTTTGAAAGCCAGCATTGGATTTTTCAGATGACGTTTGCCGCACTGGTCGTACTGTTCGCGCTGTTTATTCTGGCAGTTAATGGTTTTAGAAACATCTGTGGTTTTAAAAAAATAAAAGCAAAGGTTTGAATTATGGATAGTTTGAAAACGCGCGCACTTCATTATCACGAGTTTCCTAAACCAGGAAAGCTGTCGGTGGAATCATCAAAACCATGTGCTACCCAAGATGATTTATCGCTGGCTTATACACCTGGCGTAGCTGAGCCAGTACGTGAAATTAATCGTGATCCAGCCAATGCTTATAAATATACCAACAAAGGCAATTTAGTCGCCGTGATAACGGATGGCACCGCAGTATTGGGTTTAGGTGATATGGGCGCGTTAGCCAGCAAGCCAGTCATGGAAGGTAAAGCGGTTTTATTTAAACGTTTTGCCGGTATCGATGTATTTGATATTGAAGTTAATGCACCAAGCATAGAGGCGTTTATTGAAACAGTGGTGAATATTGCGCCTACGTTTGGTGGTATTAATCTGGAAGATATTGCCGCACCACATTGTTTCAGAATTGAAAAAGAACTGCGTGAACGTCTGGATATTCCAGTATTTCACGATGACCAGCATGGTACAGCGGTAATTGTAAGTGCTGCCTTGTTAAACGCTATAGAGCTACAGGGCAAGAAAATTGGTACCGCCAAAATCGTATTTTTAGGTGCGGGGGCCGCCGGTTGTTCTTGCGCCAAGCTACTTAAACTCATGGGTGCAAAAAACATCACCATGGTGGATAAAACAGGTGTGTTAGATACCAGCCGAGATGACTTGCATGACAATAATCGCGATTTGGCCGTTGCACCAAGTGCAAATAAACAACTGGCTGATGTAATGCCGGAAGCCGATGTGTTTATTGGTGTTTCTGCCGCTAATACGCTATCACCTGACCTCATTAAGCTCATGGCAGCTAATCCGATTGTATTTGCTTTGGCGAATCCAGACCCAGAAATACTACCTACACTAGCTCATGCCGTACGCAGTGATTTGCTCATGGCGACAGGCCGCTCTGATTTTCCTAATCAAGTGAACAACGCGCTGTGTTTTCCTTATTTATTCCGTGGCGCATTAGATGCCCGCGCCAAACAAATCACTGATGAAATGAAAATAGCGGCAGCTAACGCGCTTGCAGCACTGGCACGTGAACCAGTGCCAGAAACAACACTTAAAGCTTATAACTTGACTAGTTTAAGTTTTGGGCGCGATTATTTTATCCCTAAGCCGTTTGATGAACGTTTGTGCGAGCGTGTCGCGGGCGCAGTTGCTGCTGCTGCTTTAAAGGCAAATTAAGACTAGATAAAATCATGCAAAAAAATCGCCCTAAGAATCTAAACTTAATGAGCATCCGTCTGCCAATCAATGCATTGGTGTCTATATTGCATCGTGTCGGCGGCGCACTGATGTTTCTGGTATTACCACTATTGCTGCTAAGTTTGCAGTTATCTTTAAAATCAGCTGATACTTATCAGTATCTGGTTAATATATTGCACTCCCTTTTTATAAAGCTCATGCTCATTGGGTTGGCATGGGCTTTTTTTCATCATTTTTTTGCAGGAGTGCGCCATCTCGCTATGGATGTGCATTGGATGACCAGTCTGCAAAAAGCACGTTTTTCTGGTCGCGTTGTGCTGTGGTTAGGTGCAATCGCTGTGGTTATTTTTACAGTGACCATTTGGTAGTGTGATTGGATTTTAAGTATGTTGATTCAATTACTCAGCAATAAGTATCCAGGTATGCGTTTGTGGTTAACGCAACGTCTTACCGCATTAATTATGGCGATTTATGTGTTGTTGTTCGTGCTGCTATTAGCATTTAAACAACCAGGCAGTTATCTTGATTGGTTGAGTTTTATGCAGCCGTGGTGGATGCGATTAGCTAGTTTAGTTTTTTTTATGAGTTTGTTTGTACATGCGTGGTTAGGCGTGCAGGATGTACTCAAAGATTACATATTTAATTTGGCGTTACGACGCGTACTGCATCATTTAGTCAATCTATCGCTATGGCTGTATTTTGCGTGGGTTTGTGTGATTTTATGGAAAATTTAAGCGTATGTTACAAGTAGAAAAATCAGTTCAACAATTTGATGCCATCATCATCGGCGGCGGTGGTGCAGGGTTGCGTGCCTCTTTGCAGCTGGCAAATGCAGGTTTAAAAGTGGCCGTGCTGTCTAAAGTGTTTCCTACGCGTTCGCATACCGTGGCAGCGCAAGGTGGCGTCGCTGCGGCGTTGGGTAATGTGGCCGATGACAAATGGCTATGGCATATGTATGACACCATCAAAGGTTCAGATTATTTGGGTGACCAAGACGCCATAGAGTTCATGTGCAAAAATGCCGCGGCGGCGATTTATGAGCTTGAGCATTTTGGTATGCCGTTTGATCGTTTGGAAAATGGCAAGATTTTCCAACGTCCTTTCGGCGGTATGACGCAAAATTTTGGTGAAAAAGCCATTTCTAGAACCTGCGCGGTGGCGGACAGAACAGGCCATGCCATGTTGCACACACTGTATCAACGTAATGTGCAATCTAATACCAAGTTTTTTGTTGAATGGTTAGCGCTGGATTTAATCAAAGATGCAGACGGCGATATTCTAGGCGTGATTGCATTGGAAATTGAAACGGGTCAATTGCATATGATGCAAGCTAAAACCACGCTGCTAGCAACTGGTGGCGCAGGTCGGATTTTTCAGGCGAGTACCAACGCCTTCATCAATACCGGTGACGGCTTAGGCATGGCAGCGCGTGCTGGTATCCCGTTACAGGATATGGAATTCTGGCAGTTCCATCCAACTGGCGTATTGCATGCTGGCGTGTTAATTACTGAAGGTGTGCGTGGTGAGGGCGGTTATTTGGTGAACTCTGAAGGTGAGCGTTTTATGCAGCGCTATGCACCCAATGCGCTGGATTTAGCTAGCCGCGATGTGGTTTCACGTGCGATTGCGACCGAAATAAAGGCTGGCCGTGGTGTAGGTATGGATAGAGATGCGGTGTATTTGAAACTAGATCATTTGGGTGAAGACATCATCAGCTCACGTTTGCCTGGCATCCGTGAGATTGCTAAAACCTTTGCCAATGTAGATCCCATTAAAGACCCAATTCCGGTTGTGCCGACAGCCCATTACATGATGGGTGGCATTCCGACCAATTTGGATGGTCAAGTAGTGATGCCAGATGCTAATGGTGACGAAAAGGTTGTACAAGGTTTGTATGCAGTGGGTGAATGTGCCTGCGTTTCCGTGCATGGTGCTAATCGTCTGGGCTCAAATTCATTGCTGGATCTAGTGGTATTTGGTCGCGCGGCGGGCGATAAAATGGTCGAGCAAGTGAAGCAAGGCTCTACACATAAGCCTTTGCCTAAAGATGCAGCCGAGCAAACAGAATCACGCGTGAATCGATTAGAGAATCAGCAACATGGTGAATCACTGACCAAAGTGGGCGATGATTTACGTAAAACCATGCAAACCGATTGCGGTGTGTTTCGTTTCCCAGATTTATTAAAGTCAGGTGTGATTAAAATTAACGAAATTGCTCAACGTGCGCAACATATTGAGATTAAAGATAAAAGCAAAGTATTTAACACCGCTCGAGTTGAAGCGTTGGAATTTGATAATCTGGTAGAAGTGGCCGTTGCTACGATGCATGCAGCTGAGGCACGCACCGAAAGCCGGGGTGCGCATGCGCGTGAAGACTTTAGTACACGGGATGATGTGAACTGGCTGAAACACTCACTGTTTTATCGAGAAGTTAATGGTGAGCGAAATAAGCTAAGTTATAAACCGGTGCGTATGCAACCACAAACAGTGGAATCGTTTCCACTTAAAGCTAGAACTTACTAGGACAATAGTATGCGTTTTTCTATTTACAGATTTAATCCAGATGCTGATAGCAAGCCTTATATGCAAGATTATGACTTGCAATTGCAAGAAAGTGACCAGATGTTGTTGGATGCACTGATTCGTATAAAAGGTGTCGATGATACTTTAAGTATGCGTAAATCTTGCCGTGAAGGTGTGTGCGGTAGCGATGCCATGAATATTAATGGTAAAAATGGCTTGGCTTGTATCACCAAATTGTCAGACCTGACTGAGCCTATTATTTTGCGCCCTATGCCTGGTTTGCCAGTGATACGCGATTTAGTCGTGGATATGACGCAGTTTTTTGAGCACTACAATTCGATTAAGCCTTACTTAATCAATAATGACCCGCCACCAGAAACTGAGCGTTTACAGTCACCGGCAGATCGTAAAAAACTGGATGGCTTATATGAGTGTATTTTATGTGGTGCATGTACCACTTCCTGCCCATCATTCTGGTGGAATCCGGATAAATTTATCGGCCCGGCTGGTTTATTGCAAGCCTATCGTTTTATTTCAGACAGCCGCGATCAGGCGACAGAAGAACGTTTGGAAAATTTGGAAGACCCATATCGTTTATATCGTTGCCATAACATTATGAACTGCGTGGAGGTGTGCCCGAAAAAACTTAATCCTAATGCGGCTATTGCGGCGATTAAAGACTTAAAAATCAAAAATGCCAATGACGGTGTGAAGCAATATTCGCCAGTGGCTGATAGTACAAATGCGAAACGTAAAGTATTCAGTATTAAAAGCTTGTTTAAATGATAGCTTTAATTTGATTATTTTATTTTTATGACACACCTTATGTCTGAAATTGAGAAAAAACGGCTGACTTGGCGCTGTAGACGGGGCATGTTAGAGCTGGATATTGTGTTGCAGAAGTTTATTCATAGTCATTTTGCAAGTTTGTCAGAAGCTGAGCTACAGCAATTGGACACTTTACTCGACTATCCAGATAACGATTTTTGGGATTTGGTCTCAACCCGTAAGGACGTCACGGATAACCATGATTTACACAGCCTGCTGGCAAAGTTAAGAAGCACTGATACGGAACAGTTGAATTAAAGAAAAGGGCCATTTATGAATGATATAAACCGAGAAAACTTTCAGCACAAAACTAAATCTGCTCAAGTTACTAGTGGCAGTGCCAACATTGTGTCTAGTGCGCTTGGTGACCGTTGGCCTGGTATTCAGTTGTATTACCCACCGATTAAATACACGCCATCAACCGGTATTTATGAGGATATGGAAGCTGCAGCGTTGCGCATGAAAAAGCATGCGCATAATACCAATGCGCATACACTGGTTTTTGATTTGGAAGATGGCTGCCGCCAAAAAGAAATGAGTCGTGATTTGCTGCGGCTAGAACTGCCCTTGTTACGCCGTTTCTGCCAAGACAACAACAAGCAGGTCACTATTGCGATTCGTGCAAACTCTTTCCGTACCGAGGAATACGAGCTCGATATGCAGCTAGTGAGCGATATGGGTGATTGCATCGATGCCGTGATGTTGGCCAAGGCGGGCGAAGCTTATGGCGCGGCTGAGGTGCGTGATTTATCCAGTTTATTGTTAAATATCAACCCTAACATCACCATACAGCCGATTATTGAGCATCCAAAATCACTCAAAATCGCACCAGATTTAATGCAATACAGCACGGTAAAACACGTGGTATTTGGCATTCATGATTTTTCTAAAGCGATGGGCATACACATTACACCAGAAAACTGGATAGAAGAGCTGCAGTTTTACATGAATACTTTGATGTTTGAAGCGCGTATTGCAGGTAAAGGCGTGATTGGTGGTGTGGAAACATTGATAGGCGCGAGCAGTATGCCAGAGAGATTTGTGGAACCGCACGATGTACGTCGCTGGTTGGATTTACATGGCGACCATGAATCACGCATCGTTTATAAACACGCCTGTACCGAAGCCGCCATGGGGCTTACAGGTAAGCAGGTGATTCATCCTGGGCATATTCATTTATGTAAAACCGCTTACACGCCTTCACCTACGGAGGTGGGGCAAAAAGTACGTATCCTAAAAGCTGCTATTGAAGCGGATGCACTATTAGGTGGCGCGATTAAATTTGAGGGTGAGATGTTAGATCCACCGATGTTTGGTAAAGCCCTGCAAACTTTGTTACGTGCGCATGCTTTGTGTGCCTTAAAAAAAGAAGATATGGAGTTTGCCGTACATGTGTTGGAACAGTTGCCCGCGCAAGTGGTCCGTCAAAACTGGCCATATGGTGTGTTGCTGTAAGAATTATTTCTGCCTATTTCTTCATGTTAAGTAGGTTGTGTTTGGATTACAAAGTATTAAATTTTTAGGGTGTGATGATGAAATTTAAAGCGTTTGAAAATTGGCAGTGGAATGTGCCCGAATATTTTAATATCGGTGTGGCATGCAGCGATAGAAATTTAGGCTCACATTTGAATGATCAGGCGGCAAAGACTTTAGCGATGATTGTCGAAGATGATGCCTTAGGTACTTCACAAATTACTTTTGCCGAATTATCACTGCAAACCAATCTTTTTGCTCAATTGTTGCGCAATATCAAGGTTGCGCTGGGTGAGCGTGTACTCATTCGTTTACCCAATAGTTTAGATTATCCCATTGCTTTTCTCGGCACGATGAAACGTGGCGCAGTTGCCGTGCCTACCTCGACACTGCTGACTGCTGAAGAAGTGGCTTATCTGGCAAAAGACTCTGGAGCGAAAGTGCTGGTGACGGATAAAGCAGCTTGGGCATTGATGAAAAGTCATCTGCAACAAAATGAATTAGTAGCGCTTACGCATGTATTTTTAACAGGATTGGGTGAGGTTAGCCAAGAGCCTAATCTGAACGTGATTGATTTGGCCTCAGCGCTAAAAACAATCAGCAGTTATGAGCCACCACATAAAACCAAAGCCGATGACTCGGCTTATTTAGTCTATACATCAGGTACCACGAGTTACCCCAAAGGCGTATTGCACGCACATCGATCGCTCATTGGTCGTACGCCGGCGAGTGAATACTGGTTTAATTTTAGTAAAGATGGCCAAGACCGCATCATGCATTCCGGTAAGTTCAACTGGACCTATGTGTTAGGTTCTGGTTTGATGGATCCATTGTACTTAGGCAAAACTGTAATTGTGCACGAAGGTAAAAATGATGCACATACCTGGACGAACTTAATTGCCAAGCATCAAGCGACTATTTTTGTTGGTGTGCCCACTATTTATCGCCAAATCATTCAAAAAACCCATACCTTGGCAATTGATGTGCCGAGTTTGCGCCATTGCATGAGCGCGGGTGAGCATTTGTCGGATGAGGTATTAAGCCAATGGCGTGCGCGCTTTGGTGTCGATATTTATGAAGCGGTGGGTATGTCTGAATTTTCTTATTACTTATCGCAAAGTCAATATAGGCCTATCCGTGCTGGCTCTGCCGGTTTCCCCCAGCCTGGGCATAACATCAAATTGCTTAATCCAGAAACCTTGGAAGAAGTGGCAATAGGTGAAGAGGGCATGATTTGCGTGCCAGATTCTGACCCGGGTTTGTTCCTGAAATATTGGAACTTGGATGAAGAAACTTTGAAGTACAAGCATGATAACTGGTTTTTTACCGGTGATTATGCACGCTATGATGAAGATGGCTATATCTGGTTTCTAGGCCGTAAGGACGACATCATTAAAAGTTTTGGCTATCGTGTATCACCTTATGAAATCGAGCGTGTATACAAAGGTCATCCAGATGTGGCAGATTGCGCAGCCATAGGTGAGGAGTTGGAGAAAGACAAAGTGCTAGTGGTGACTTATGTGATTTTGAAGCCGAATGCTGCAGTCACAGCCGATGAGCTGCTCAACTTTGGTAAACAGCATCTGGCCGCCTATAAAGCACCTAAAACCGTGTATCTTGCCAACGATTTTCCACGTACCAAAAATGGTAAAATCTTACGTAAAGATATAAGCCCTAACATTGCGACTGCTAAAAGCTCGAGATAGATTTTTCAATGACCGTTATTAAACAAGAAGATTTTATTGCATCCGTCGCTGATGCGCTGCAATACATTTCTTATTATCACCCTGCTGATTATATTAAGGCGCTAGGCGCAGCTTATACGCTGGAGCAATCACCAGCGGCTAAAGATGCGATTGCGCAAATCCTCACCAACTCACGACTATGTGCCGAGGGTAAACGCCCCATTTGTCAAGACACAGGCATCGTCATTGTGTTCGTCAAAATTGGTATGAATGTGCATTTTGACAGCAAGTTGACCGTTGATGAAATGGTCAATGAAGGCGTGCATCGCGCCTATTTGTATCCTGATAATAAACTACGCGCTTCAATAGTAAGCGACCCTGCTGGCTTACGTAAAAATACAAAAGATAACACGCCTGCGGTGATTCATATTTCGATGGTGGCCGGTGATAAGGTTGAAGTAACGCTAGCGGAAAAAGGCGGCGGTTCCGAGAATAAAGCCAAGCTGGAAATGCTTAATCCAAATGACAGTATCGTCGATTGGATACTGGAAACCGTACCGACCATGGGTGCAGGCTGGTGCCCGCCTGGAATGTTAGGCATCGGCATAGGTGGCAGCGCGGAAAAAGCCATGATACTGGCGAAAGAGTCACTCATGCAGCCAATTGATATGCATGAACTGAAAGCACGCGGTCCACAAAACAGGCTAGAAGAATTACGCTTAGAGATTTATGAGAAAGTAAACGCATTAGGTATCGGCGCGCAAGGCTTAGGCGGTTTAACGACGGTGCTTGATGTGAAGATATTGGATTATCCTACCCATGCTGCTTCATTGCCAGTGGCGATAATACCCAACTGCGCTGCCACACGGCATGTGCATTTTGCACTGGATGGCTCAGGCCCTGCCATATTAACGCCGCCTGATTTAGCGGATTGGGCGAATTTAGATCAAACAGGTGTGCATTGGACGCCCAATGCAAATTCCTTACGTGTGAATTTAGATATGATTAGCAAGGCTGATATTCACGCATGGCAGCCGGGGCAAACTTTATTGTTGAGCGGTAAATTGCTCACAGGGCGTGATGCTGCGCATAAACGCATTGCCACTTATATCGCGGAAGGTAAGCCGCTGCCAGTCGATTTTAGGAATCGTTTTATTTATTACGTTGGCCCGGTTGATCCGGTGCGTGATGAAGCCGTTGGCCCTGCTGGTCCAACCACGGCAACGCGCATGGATAAATTCACTGAGTTGATGCTCAGTAAAACAGGCTTGCTCGGCATGATAGGTAAGGCAGAGCGCGGCGATGACACGATTGCAAAAATTAAACAATATGGCTCAGTGTATCTTACCGCTGTAGGTGGTGCCGCTTATTTGGTAAGTAAAGCGATTAAGTCATCTAAAGTGCTGGCGTTCGAAGATTTGGGTATGGAAGCCATCTATGAGTTTGAAGTACACGATATGCCAGTAACAGTGGCAGTTGATTCTGCGGGAGTTTCAGTACATCAGGCAGGGCCAGCGTTGTGGAAAGGAAAGATTGGACAACAAAGTATCGCGCAAGAGCATCTGGCAAATATAGCGGTCAAAGTCATATAGGGTTTGATGATGAAATGTGTGATGGTAATTACAGACATGAATGCTGATTAGGCGCAAAATCAAAACTTAAACAATCTGATTTGATTGAGGCCAGTATGTTAAAAAATAGTGTGATGAAACTCCATTCCATATTATTTATTTTGTTACTGTCGCTTTTTTTCTTGCCTGATTTAGTACAGGCAGAAAGCCTGTCATCGACAGTGGTAGTGCGAGATTACTTAACGGTAGAAGAAAATATTGCATTGATGGACACAGATAAAAATGGCTTCGCCGATGCGATGGAAGTGCGTGCCTACTTGGAAAAAATGCACGGTAAAGGTTACGAAAAAGAAGAGTTGGATTTCTTGGTGTCTACCGCTAAAGGTAAATCCTGCACTACACCGTTTGCTAAAGCGTTATATTAAATACTTTGTATTAAATCTGACTGGATTTAACGCCTTATGTTAAGGGCGAGGGGTATTTTTGGGCAGATCAGCAACGTGCCTAAATTCAGGATATGTTATTTATAGGTTTTTAAGCGTGGTTTAGCCACTGTATAATCATTTCTATTCTTCAATAGTTGTCATAAAAGTTTTAATTTAAAGGTTTTTATTATGTTAGCTGCTTATCATCAACACGTTGCAGAGCGCACTGCGCTTGGCCTTCCACCGTTACCACTCAATGCTGAGCAAGTTGCCTCATTGGTAGAGTTGCTTAAAAATCCTACTGCAACCGATGCACCAATGTTGGTCGATTTGCTAGAAAATCGTACCCCAGCAGGGGTTGATCAAGCGGCATACGTAAAAGCTGCTTTTTTAGCCGATGTAGCCAAAGGGTCAGCTACATCACCTTTAATCACACCACAAACAGCCGTGGAACTGCTAGGTACTATGTTGGGTGGCTACAACGTGCAAGCTTTAGTCAGCTTGCTAAGCACTAATATGGCAGCCAGTGCTGCGGCGGTGTTATCTAATACTATTTTGATGTTCGATGCATTTCATGATGTGGCTGAGTTAGCTAAGAGCGGTAATGAGCCTGCTAAAAAACTCATGCAATCATGGGCGAATGCGGAATGGTTTACCAATAAACCTGTGCTAGCTAAAGAAATCAAACTGATTGTTTTTAAAGTAGATGGCGAAACCAATACCGATGATTTAAGCCCAGCACAAGACGCATGGAGCCGCCCGGATATTCCTTTGCATGCTAAAGCCATGTTGATTAACAAAATGCCAGAAGGTTTAAAGTTAATTGACACACTTAAAGCTAAAGGCCTGCCTCTAGCTTATGTGGGCGATGTGGTGGGTACGGGTTCATCACGTAAATCAGCGATTAACTCACTGCAATGGTTCATGGGCGATGACATTCCTAATATCCCCAATAAACGCACTGGTGGTGTGATTTTGGGCGGAAAAATCGCGCCTATTTTCTTTAATACGGCTGAGGATTCAGGCGCGTTACCTATCCAGTGTGAAGTTTCAAAAATGCAAACAGGTGATGTGATTACGTTATTTCCTTTCGAGGGAAAAGTGGTCAATGCAGCGGGTGAAACCATTACTACATTTGATTTAGCGCCACTCACTATGCCGGATGAAGTGCGTGCTGGTGGCCGTATTCCATTGATTATTGGTCGTGGCTTAACCACTAAAGCACGCAACGAGCTAAGCTTATCAGCATCTGATTTATTTATTAAACCAATCGCACCGAAAGATACCGGCAAAGGCTACACGCTTGCGCAAAAAATGGTAGGGAGAGCCTGTGGTTTACCAGAAGGCACAGGTGTACGCCCAGGTGCCTATTGTGAGCCTAAAGCGACTACAGTTGGTAGCCAAGACACGACTGGCGGCATGACGCGTGATGAGTTGAAAGAGTTAGCTTGTTTGGGTTTCAGTAGCGATTTGGTGATGCAAAGTTTCTGCCATACTGCGGCTTACCCAAAACCAGTCGATATCAAGCTGCAACATAGCTTGCCAGAGTTTATGAGCAGTCGTGGTGGTGTCAGTTTACGTCCGGGTGATGGTGTGATTCACTCATGGCTGAATCGTCTTATTCTGCCAGATACTGTAGGTACTGGCGGAGACTCACATACACGCTTTCCCATTGGTATTTCTTTCCCCGCTGGTTCAGGTTTGGTCGCGTTTGCTGCGGCGATGGGGGCGATGCCGCTGGATATGCCAGAATCAGTATTAGTGCGCTTTAAAGGTGAAATGCAACCCGGTATTACCTTGCGCGATTTAGTGAACGCGATTCCATATGCGGCGATTCAAGTGGGTGAATTGACGACCGGCAAACAAGGTAAAAAGAACGTATTTAACGGTCGGATTTTGGAAATTGAAGGCTTGCCTAACCTTAAAGTGGAGCAGGCGTTTGAGTTTGCGGATGCCTCAGCCGAACGCTCTGCCAATGGTTGTACGGTGCATCTTGATACAGCGCCCGTGATTGAGTTTTTAAGCTCAAATATTGTATTGATGCAGAACATGATTGATGATGGTTATGAAGATGCGCGTACTTTGCAACGCCGTATTGCTGCTATGCAAGCATGGTTAGCTAAGCCAGAGTTATTACAACCCGATGCCGATGCCGAATATGCACATATCATTGAAATTGACTTAAATGCCATCACCGAACCATTGCTGGCTTGCCCGAACGACCCGGATGATATTAAACCGCTTTCACAAGTTGAAGGGGATAAAGTTGACGAGGTATTTATTGGTAGTTGCATGACCAATATCGGTCATTACCGCGCCGCGGCAAAAGTGCTAGAAGGCTCTGGTGCACTACCAACCAGATTATGGATTGCACCACCAACGCGTATGGATGAAAGCCAATTGCGTGATGAGGGCGTGTATTCAGTATTTGGCGTGGCTGGTGCACGCACCGAAGTGCCAGGCTGTAGCTTATGTATGGGTAACCAAGCACGAGTAGCAGATAAAGCTACGGTATTCTCAACCAGTACCCGCAACTTTGATAACCGCATGGGTAAAGATGCGCGCGTTTATTTGGGCTCGGCAGAGTTAGCAGCGGTTTGTGCCAAACTTGGCCGAATTCCAACGCATGCGGAGTATATGGAGACGGTGGGCGATAAATTGAGCAACACGGTTGAGATTTATAAATACCTTAATTTTGATCAAATGACAGAATATAAAGGTTCTATGGATAAACTGAAAAAAGTGATTCCAATAGCAGAAGTTGTTTGATTGTTTCTGAGTAGAGTATGAGTTGAAAAAGTCGCATCAGCGGCTTTTTTATTATGGGTTGGGTTAGAATATGCGATTCTATGGGCTATCATGCTAATCACCTTAGTGATAGGTCTATCTATAACAAAGTAAACTTTGCCTTGTGTTAATCTCACAACCTGTCCAGCTTGAGTTTATTTGCGCAGCTATTCAATCTAATCAAAATGTTCTTAACTACTTTTCCTTTTCGTAAATACTTTCCTGCCATCTTCTTTTTAGGCGGTTTTGCTTGGGATGCTTTCACCATTGGCCGTCAAGTGCAGCAGAGCGATTTGATTATTCTAACTAGCTATTTATTAGCCGCTGCGCTCATTTTATGGTGGTTGGCACATCATGCAGAGAAGTCTCACGAGCAACTTCATTTGCATTTGAGTGAAGGTTGGATGTTACGCATTTTGCCTAAAAACTGGCGCGGCGCGGTACCTTATTTTCTACTGCAATTTCTGTTTGGTAGTTTGTTAAGTGCGTTATTTATTTTATATTTTAAAAGCTCTAGTTATGTTTATGCGTTGATTTGGTCGTTGTTACTCGCCGCGATTTTGGTGGGTAACGAGTTTTTAGAGCATCATTATAAAAAGAGCACCATCTCCTGGACGATGTTCGGTTTCTGTGCAATTTTACTGTTGAATTTTTTATTGCCAAGTTTGCTTGGCAGTATTCACTGGGTTTGGTTTGTTATTAGTACATTATCTGGCGCAGGATTGACGCATTACTTTTATATAAAAGCGCATCAAACAAAGTCTGCAGCACGCTCCATTAACGGCGATGTGATGCAAGCTAGCCAGCATCGTAGTAAATTCTCTGCCTCTATAATTCCCACGTGGCTAGTGGCGGGTGTGCTGATGACGGCGTATTTTTGTGATGTGATTCCACCTGTGCCATTGGTGAAGTTGGATGCCAAAGTTGGTACAGCATTGACCAAAACTACCGGTGATTACCGCATTAATGTGGATGATTATCCTTGGTGGCAGCCGTGGCGATTATTTTCTAACGATGTGCATATTGCGGCAGGTGAGCGCGTGTATTGCGTAACGGCAATATTCGCACCACAGGGCTTGCACACGCGCTTATATCATCGCTGGCAATATAAGCAAGGTAAAGCCTGGGTGACCGCTTCCCGTATCAGTTTTGTTTTGAATGGCGGGCGACAGGCTGGCTTTAGGGGTTATACGTTTAAGCAAAATCTGGCAGCGGGCGAGTGGCGTGTTATTGTGGAAACTGAGGAAGCGCACACCGTGAGTGTGGATGACTTTACCATTGTGACGGATGCGACCAATACACAGATTAGTCGCAAACTGGTGGATATTTAGTAACTCTTTTAATTAATCAATTTACTCAACTTGATTAACTGGAGTATGTGACATTAATTTGTCAATGTAGGCGATTGATATAGCCGATAAGACAAATGCCATATGAATAATGGTTTGCCACATCAAGACTTTGTCGGTTAAGTTTTCTGCATTGATAAAGGTTTTGAGTAAGTGGATCGACGAAATGCCGATAATCGCGGTAGCCAGTTTTACCTTGAGCAAATTGGCATTAACGTGCGATAGCCAATCGGGTTCATCCGGGTGGCCTTCCAGATTAAGGCGCGATACAAAAGTCTCGTAACCGCCGACAATCACCATAATCAGTAAGTTTGAAATCATCACGACGTCAATTAAACCCAATACAATCAACATGATATCTGCTTCATGTAAATCAGGCGCTTTTTGTATTAGGTGCAATAGTTCGACTGCAAAATGAAATACATATACGCCTTGCGCCACAATTAAACCCAGATAAAGCGGCAGTTGTAGCCAGCGGCTACCAAATAAAACATTGCCCATCATATTTGTTGATTGGTAAGTGCCGCTATTTTTGACTACTTTATCTTGCATACTTTTTCCTAGTTGTTAGTGCTTAATTCACACTGGATTATTGTGATTGTTAGTGACACAAATGAGGTTGCATGGTCTTAACTGAAGGTTTGTTTATTAACTAATTTGATTTGTGAGCTGGTAATCAGCGCCATCATCTTGCCCCAGTAAATCAACTAATGTGGGTAGATTGTCATCCAGTATGTTTGGCAGCGTCCACGGTGGATTAATAATAAATAAGCCACTGCCAAACATACCGAAACCTTCTACTGATGGTCGCTGCACCGTGAGTGTGACATCTAGCCAGTTTGGAAAGTTTAATTTCTTTAATTTATCTACCATGTCTAGCGGTTCATTGCGCTGTAATAGTGGATACCACACCATATAAGTGCCAGTAGCAAAACGCTGCAGACTTTCTTTAATGCACGTGACCACGCGTTGGTAATCGTGTTTTTCTTCATACGGTGGGTCTATCAACACTGCTGCGCGTTTGGTGGGCGGCGGTAAAATTGCTTTAATACTCGTAAAACCATCTTGCATTTCAATTTTGACGGTACGGCCTTGACCGCTAAAGTTTTCTAGCAACAACTTGCAGTCACTTGGATGCAATTCGAATAAGCGCATTTTGTCATCAGCACGGATGAGCTGTTCTGCGATAGCAGGTGAACCAGGGTATAGATTTAGCTTATTTCCAATATTGATGCTTTGAATTAATTGGCTAAATTCAGTGAGTGCTGGCGGCAGACTGCTGGCCGCCATAAGCGGCGCAATGCCAGTTGCAAATTCTGCATTATATAATGCATAGCCTGCATCCAGCGCATACATGCCGGCACCAGCATGCGTATCAATATACCAATAGGGTTTATCTTTTTGGTTAAAATAACTCAATACTTGGGCAAGTACAAAGTGTTTAAGTACGTCGGCATGGTTGCCCGCGTGGAAAGCGTGGCGGTAACTAAGCATATGGATAGATGGAAATAATAGACAAAATAGAGAGTAACTTAAATGTGTGCAAACTAGATTATAAGTTAAAATCTAGTTTAACTTTTTGCAGTATATGTACATAGAGCAATTTAACTCATAGCAAATTAACTTAAATCTTAATAGATTTTAAGAAAGAAAGGCGTCATGTCGGGTTCGCATCATCACGGTGGAGATATTTCAGGCAACAAAATGCGGATTGCCTTTGGCATTACACTCGCGTTTTGCCTAGTTGAAGCAATCATTGGCTATCGTGCCAATAGCTTGGCGTTGATGTCAGATGCGGGACATAATTTGGCGGATGCCTTGGCGTTGGCATTATCTGCATATGCGATTTGGGTTGCTAAAAAACCAGCGGATAGTAAGCGTACTTTTGGTTACCATCGTGCAGGAATTCTGGCGGCGTTAGTTAACGCTGGTGGTTTGGTGGTGATGGCAGGTGTTATTTTCTATGAGGCCATTGCTCGATTGCGTGCGCCAGAGCATGTGCAGAGCGGTCCGATGATTTGGGTGGCGCTGGCTGCCATATTATTGAATTCTGGTATTGCCTGGTGGTTACATGCCGCTGCAAAAAATGATTTAAATATCAAAAGCGCTTACATGCACATGCTGGGCGACGCTGCTGCTTCATTAGGCGTGGTCATTGCAGGTGTGATTATTATGCTAACAGGCGCATATATTGCTGACCCGATTGTGTCGATTATTTTTGCTTTGCTTGTATTGTGGAGCTCGTGGGGAATCTTGCATGAATCTGTACAAATCTTGCTGGAGGCCGCGCCAGTAGGCATGAATCTAGCAAAAGTTGAACAGGCGATTTGTGATGTGCCAGGCGTGTTAAGTGTGCATGATTTGCACGTATGGACAGTATCATCAGGCTTGATAGCCGCTAGCTGTCACATTACGGTTGTCGAGCAAATGGTAAGTACAAGCCAAAAAATCGTGCATGAACTCAATGAAATGCTCGAGCACGAGTTTGATATTGACCACAGCATTGTGCAGGTTGAAACCGATGATTGCGGCGGACACAATCATCAGGCTCGTGCAAATCATGGTCACCATGAGCATGATCATCATGCTGGCGAGCATAATCACGACCATTCCCATTCTGATCAAGATCATCACCATCATTAACGTGGTTGGACTATGCAATGTATAACAGTCATTTAGAATCTAACTTAATGTTTGATAGTAATTGCAGGCAATGCCCACGATTAGCTAGTTTCTTAGATGACGTTAAATCAAAATATCCAAGCTACTACTGCAAGCCAGTAGCGCCGTTTGGTGATGTAAATGCCAAGCTGTTAATTGTGGGATTAGCGCCCGGCATGCATGGTGCTAATCAAACTGGCCGACCTTTTACCGGTGATCATGCCGGTATTTTATTGTATGAAACACTGTACAAATATGGTTTTGCCAGCTTGCCGCAATCACTATCAGCTGACGATGATTTAAAACTCATTAACTGCCATATTACCAATGCGGTGAAATGTTTACCACCAGAGAATAAAGTATTGCCGATTGAAATTGCTACCTGTAACCATTTTTTAGCCGCAGAATTGGCGGGTTTACAAAATAATAGTGTTATTTTAGCTTTGGGTAATGTCCCACATTCGGCTGTGTTGAAAACCTATGGCTTAAAGCTAAGCAATTATAAATTTTCCCATGCCGCACGCCATGTGTTGCCTAATGGTCAAATTTTGTATGATAGTTATCATTGTAGTCGCTACAATACTCAAACGCGTAGACTGACAGAACCCATGTTTCACGCGGTATTCGCTACAATTAAAGAGGAAGTTTTTTAATTTTAGGAGGTTATATGCCATACGTTAACATTAAACTTGCTGGCAGCGTTACACGTGAGCAAAAAGCTAAAATCGCTAAAGAAATTACTGAAACCTTACAGCGGGTTGCTAATAAGCCCGCAAGCTACACCTACATTACCTTTGAAGAAGTGGATTATGAAGATTGGGCGATTGCGGGCAAGTTATTAGATGAATAGTTGCTGAATGAATAGCTGTCAGCGCGAACAGCGCTAAAATGTAATCGGAAGTTTAATCATAATTTAAAGCATCATGTTTGATCCAAAGCCCATTCTAAAAAATTTGCCTAATTTGCCTGGCGTTTATCGCATGATAAATGCTACCGATGAGGTTATATATGTGGGTAAGGCTAAGGATATTAAAAAGCGCGTTTCATCGTATTTTAATAAAAATCTTCCCAGCCCGCGCACGCGCATGATGGTGAGTCATATTGTGCGGATAGAAACTACCGTCACGCGTAGCGAGGCTGAGGCTTTATTGCTCGAAAATAACCTGATTAAAGGTCTGCTGCCGCGTTATAACGTGTTGTTTCGCGACGATAAATCCTATCCTTACATCACGCTGACCAATGATAAATTCTCACGCTTAGCTTTCCATCGCGGCGCACAACATAAAGGTAGCCAGTATTTCGGGCCTTTTCCCAATTCGTTAGCGGTGCGTGAAAGCATACAGCTCATGCAAAAGGTATTTCGTTTGCGTACTTGCGAAAATACCGTGTTTGCCAATCGCTCGCGACCCTGCTTGCAGTATCAGATTCAGCGTTGTACTGCGCCTTGTGTCGGCTTTATTTCTGCAGAGGATTATCAGCATGATGTGCATCACGCCGCCATGTTTTTGCAGGGTAAAACCACTGAAGTAATGGATGAGCTGGGTGAAAAAATGAATTACGCTGCCGAGCATCAACAATATGAGCAAGCGGTGGTGTTTCGTGATCGCATGCAAGCCTTGCGTCAAGTGCAGGCTAAACAGTTTGTGAGTGATTTTAATGTATCCGATGCCGATGTGATTGCCTGCGCGCAGTTTGAAAGCCAGCATTGCATTAACTTGGTCATGATACGTGGCGGTCGCCATTTGGGTGATAAAAGTTATTTTCCTAAAAATGCCGATAACGCGGAATTGAGCGATACTGTTGAAGCCTTTTTGTCGCAACATTACATGGCACAAAACACGCCGCCGTTGATTGTGTTGGGTGTTGGCAATGTAGACTTAGGCATTGATACGACTGTGTTTGAAGAAGTATTCACCGAGCAAGCAGGGCGTAAAGTGCGTATTAATACGAATGCAATTGGCGATAAAAAAGTCTGGCTAAAAATGGCTCAGACTAATGCCGAATTAGCGCTTACGCAGCGTGCCGCGCAGACGGCGAATCAAGAGGCGCGTTTACTGGCATTACGAGAAGCACTTAATTTGGCCGACAATATTGAGCGTATTGAATGTTTTGATATCAGCCACACCATGGGCGAAGCCACCGTGGGTAGCTGCGTGGTGTTTGACCGTGGCGATATGCAAAATAGCGAATATCGCCGTTACAACATCACGGGCATCACGCCAGGTGACGATTATGCCGCTATGCGTGATGTGCTGACGCGGCGCTATAGAAAAGTGGCGGCAGGCGAGGGTAAGCGTCCGGATTTAATCTTTATTGATGGCGGCAAAGGTCAGCTTGGCGTCGCAATTGAGGTCATGCAAGAAGTAGGTTTGGCGGATATTCTGCTGATAGGCATTGCCAAAGGTGAAGAGCGTCGCCCTGGTTTAGAAACCATGATTTTTTCTGACACAGGTGAAATGCTTAATTTAGAAAAAGATAATCGTGGTTTACATTTGCTGCAACAAATTCGTGATGAAGCGCATCGCTTTGCTATTACGGGCCATCGTGCACGACGTGGCAAGGCGCGCATGCACTCAAGTTTAGAAGATATTGCGGGCATAGGCGCAAAACGCCGTAAAGCGCTACTTACACGCTTTGGTGGGCTGGATGGCGTAAAAAATGCTAGTATGGATGAAATTGCCCAAGTTGAAGGCATCAGCCAAAGTCTGGCAGAAAAAATTTATCAGGAGCTACATTAATGCTGTGTAACATTCCAACCATGCTAACTTGGCTGCGTATTGTACTCATTCCTGTGTTCGTCGGTATATTTTACTTACCACCTAATGCCATTCCTGCACATTGGGTTAACTTTACCGCTACCAGTATATTTGCTGTTGCCGCCTTTACTGATTGGCTGGATGGCTATTTGGCACGCAGGCTCAATCAAACTTCCAGTTTCGGCGCATTTCTAGACCCTGTGGCTGACAAACTTATGGTGGCAGCCGCGTTGCTGGTGTTAGTTGAGTTTGGGCGCGTAGGTGCAGTTATTGCACTGATTATCATTGGCCGAGAGATTGCCATTAGTGCGTTGCGCGAATGGATGGCTGGAACTGGTCAACGCAGTAGTGTAGGTGTGGCACTAATCGGCAAGATTAAAACCGCTGCACAAATGCTTGCTATCCTGTTTTTACTGTATTGGGATAACATTGGCTTAATCAATACCAAACTAATTGGACAATATTTAATTGCCTTAGCCGCGTTTTTAACATTGCTATCAATGGCTTATTATTTAAGGGCAGCTTGGCCGCAAATAAGCAAGAAGTAGCTAAGAGTTTTTACGCTTGACACATCATGAAATCTCGCTAAAATGCACGACTCTTAACAGATGACAGCGTTTGTTGAGAGTTGTAGTTTAAAACAGTAATAGTGCATTTTAGTCTTGACTTCGCGTCAGAAATCGCTAAAATGCTGACTTCTTTAAGCGGGAGTAGCTCAGTTGGTAGAGCGCAACCTTGCCAAGGTTGAGGTCGCGAGTTCGAGACTCGTCTCCCGCTCCAGTATAAAAAACGGGGATTTTAGCGAATGCTGAACTCCCCGTTATAGTTTTAAATTAATGCTAATTTAGTTATATTGGCTTATCTTAGAATAGCTAGTTAATAAGCAATAAATGTAATAGATGGTTTAAGCTACTGGTTTGGTACTAGCTTTAAATGGCGCGATAGCAAAGCGGTTATGCCGCGGCCTGCAAAGCCGTTTAGGCCGGTTCGACTCCGGCTCGCGCCTCCACCTTTTTAGTAGTAAATTCCCAATAAAATCACATATTTAGCAATAATATAGCAATATTATTGCTATCTCTTGTTCTACCAATATCTACCAATATCTACCGAGTTCTACCCCTTCACTGTGCCACCAGTGTGCCAAACAAAAAATTCTCTCAAAGTCTTGATAAGACATTATATTCAATTAAAATAAGTACTTGCATTTACAATAGAAGGGTATAGTATTAGATATAACAACGCGGTGTGCCAATTTAGGCTCCGCAAACACTTGGAGGAATTTTTAAAAATGATTTTTATGCAACCACAGTCGACTCAAAATATCTTTGAAACGGCATTAACTAAAGAAAAGGAGATGAATAATGAATAAAACTTTGCCTGGCATTGGCTAGCCCACATTTCTAGCAGCACATAAAATGCAGGCCATAAGGATTTTTTATGGCAACAATCGAAAACTATCTGGCAGATTTGCCCGATTTTGTTACACCTGAAGACTTAGCATATAAGCTAGGTATAAAAGTCAAGACCGTCTATCAACGGCATTGGCGTCAAAAACAAAACCCCAAACTTAATCTATTACCTCCAATGTTGCCTGTGCCTGGGAACAATCGACTTGGCACGCCTCGAGAACTTGTAATTAGCTGGTGGCTTACTGCTAATCAGCCTGTTATTGAAAAACGGCTTGGAAGGCCTACCAAGGCCGAACAAATAGCTAAGCTTGGTATTTCATCATGAGTCTATTTGGAACAATCGACTCAACTTTCACAACATCACAACGAGATCTTTTTATTTCAGGTTTTGTTGCTGAGATAGGCGCCAACGCCTTCGCCGTTTGGCATGCGATCAAAGTATATGCAGATTTTAATACCGGCACAGCTTTTCCTGGTATGCGCAGGCTTGGCATGGATGTTGGGATGTCAGCTGCCACGGTAAAACGCGCTGTTGACGTTTTGCAAGAGCATAAAATGTTGCGAATAGTTAAAAATCATTCACAGAAAAAAGGTCAAACTTACATCGCTCGGGAGCGCCTGTCGATTCGTTTTGGCGAAATGTTAATTTGCACAATCGTAATTGATTACGTCCCAGCCAAACTTAAGGATAAGTTAAAGAATATTAAAGAGGCGCTCAAATTTGGTAAGACTTCAGCTGAGCTGTTTGCACACGTTGAAATAATTCCAGCCACTGGTTTCGTTTACGATCAATCAACAGGGACTTTCAAAAACGAAATTGCAATTGAAAAATTACCTACTGCGCCCGCACCATTACAGAAAAAAACTGAGAAAACGTTTGGCGCTATCCTTAATGCTCTCAACAAATCAGGTGTTTCACCCATGAAACATGAAAGTTAACTGTTTCATGGGTGAAACACCAGTCTTTTTGTTTCATGGGTGCAACCCCAGTCGTTTTGTTTCATGGGTGCAACAAATTGAGTTTATCTATTTAAAAATATGTCAGCAAAGGGGCTTTGCCGCCCCTCTGCACTCCCTGCAAGAGGGAAATCTTAAAGGAATGCGTGCGTGCACGCATGCTTATCCTCTTTTAGTCGCTGTAACTACAAACCTTTCCAACAGTAAAGCCCTGCTATTTAAGCCATTTTTTTTGATAGAAACATCAAAAAAATCCGTCATAAACCGCACCCTACGGGCAAGGGGCTTGACAGTCAGGACGGTTTACAGCTGATCGGCAGTTATGCCGGTTGGCGCCACCAACGCGCTAAAGCGCGCAGGTTTCACCAATCAGCAAACTGATAGCGCTAATTAACTTGGTAGTTTTATTCAATTTTTAAAAAGGAGAACTAGATGAAAGAAAGAAACTTAACAACAGTGGCCAATACCTGTTTAAAAGTAGTTTTTAGCTTCGTGGTGGTAGCCACTTTTATCATTTTTTTGAAAGGATAGCTCATGATTGATCAACAAACAGCCACCAACTTAACATTCAAAAGCCGCATTTTCATAATGAGCTGGGTGGTAATTACGGGGCTGGCCTGGTGGGGGCTTGATAACTTTATCGACCAAAGCCAAGCCAGTGATCTGCATATTTTCTTGGAGGCAAAGTTTGCAAGTTATTCACCAATCCAATTATTGGGCAACAAGCCAAATGTGTTGATAGCTGGACAAAGTTATAACGCTGCTCAGCTGGCGGCGGCCATGCTGGAAAGGAAAACGGTAGTAAAACTAATTAACCAGTTTTTTGTGTACGTACCAGTTTTAACTTTATTTTTGAACAGCGTAGTTTTTTATTTTTTGAAAAAGAATAGTGAAGAAGTCGAAATTCAACAAAATCAACTTAACAAATGGGAAGGCAATTAAATGGACAAATCAACATTACTGACACAACTAGTTTTCAGTTTCCTGGGAATGGTTGGAGCGTATTACTTTGCTTGGCGGTGGCTCAGTGGCCGATTTGGCTACTCGATGGATGGTAAGTATCACATCATTCTTTTCATATTTGTCGCGCCGTTCGTAGTTGGAACAATAAGTATTATTTATCTAATAACTTTGATTAAAGACAGATCAAGTGGCGGAAATGGAGGCGGAGATGAAATTGACATTTAAAGATAAATTGATTGCAGCAGAAAAAATGCTACAAGAAAAAATAAAGATGGGTGATCCCATTCAGATAGCGCTTGCTCGAGTATTTCAGCGCTATGCAAAAACGCAGTTCATTAATGCGCAACGCGCAAACGAGGGAAAAGAAAATGAATGATGATGACATGATTAAAAGATTGGCGAATTTGCAAGTTGTAAAAAAGGTAACAGCTGATTTAAAAAGGCGCGGGATCAAGTATCAAATTATCCCCATTCAGCAGCTTGAAAATGGCCGGATTGCTGATTTTGAAATTAGTTTTGATATTAAAAAGGAAGAAAAATGACTGAACAAATTTTTTTGGTAATAAGTTATAGCGTCTTTGTAGGGTTCGCATGGTACACATCCAGCCAGTTTGAAGCGCTTAAAAACATGTCTCAAGAGTTATGGTTAAGCTTTGTTTTTGTGCTGCCAGCAACTTTTGTCGCATGGGGAGATTTTGGCGTGCCAGGGCTATTGGTTGCCCCTTTGGGCGTTGCAATTATTTATATTGTAATGAGTATTCTACATTCAGGAAATAGTCAAGGTAGTGGGAGCGAGCAACACATTAGAGGAGCCGTTCTGCAGGATGCGCGCGATCATAAAATGCTACTTAAAAAGAAAAATGAAATTGAAAGAAAAACGGGGCGAATAGTAACAACGATTGGGGGCGTGCCAATCACTAAGGCCGACGAAACCACCAATATTTTAATGGCCGGTAGCCCTAAATCAGGTAAATCTCAGGCTGTACATGAGGTGATAGAAGCGGTGCGAGCAAGGAACGAGCGAGCAATTATATTTGATGAATCAGGCGACTTTATTACAAAACATGCCGCTGATGGAGATCTTCTTGTTAACCCATATGACGCGCGGACAGTTGGCTGGTCAATTATGAACGAGGTAAGAAGTATTGAAGATTGCGCTAATTTGGCAAATGCCATGATACCAGACGGCACCAACAGCACTGAGAATCAGTGGAATAGCTATGCGCGAGGGATTATACAAGCGGTTTTGGAAGCCATGTTTAAAGCTAAAAACTTTAAAAATGCAACACTTTTTGAAAT
>JAYVMU010000025.1:0-17693 GCA_043758775.1 Methylophilaceae bacterium | reverse complement strand
CAATTTCTATGTTATATAGTTTATCAGTTAGCGCGTAAAACCTCGTCCTTCAGGGCGAGGATGTAAGCGCGAACGGAGAAGCCGTTCAATGGGGTGTTTGTTGTTGCTCAATATATTGCCGAATAATCGCAATGGGTGCGCCTCCACAACTGCCAGCGAAATAGCTCGGCGACCACAACGCGCCACCCCACAGCTTTTTGGTAATACTTAGATAGTTCTTTTTGCGTATCATGCGGCTTGACACACCCTTTAAGCTGTTCACCAGCGTTGAAATAGCCACTTTAGGTGGATAATTCACCAAAAGATGTACATGGTCATCCTCACCATCAAACTCTACTAACGCTGCTTCGAAGTCTTTGCACACCGTTGCAAATATAGGACGCAACTCGTCTAATATGGTTTTAGTAAACACCTCTCGTCTATATTTAGTCACAAAGACCAAATGTACGTGCATGTTAAATACACAGTGCCTACCGTGCCTAATATCATTGTTTTGTTTCATAGACCTAGTATAATAAAACCATGAAACGCTTGCAAGCCTACAAGTTTGAACTCATGCCCAATGGTGAGCAAGTCCGTGCCATGCGTCGAGTTGTAGGGGCTTGTCGGTTCGTCTACAACAAAGCCTTGGCATGGCAAATTGAGCAATACACTGCTGATAAGTCCTTCAAATTCAGCTATACCCAATTAGCTAATCAACTACCAGATTGGAAGTTAGACCAAGCAACCGCTTGGTTAAAAGAATCTCCCAGCCAAACACTACAGCAAGCACTCAAAAACCTTGAAACCAGTTACCGAAACTTCTTTGCCAAACGGGCTGACTTCCCAAAGTTCAAAAAACGTGGGCAACACGACAGCTTCAGATACCCGCAAGGTTGCAAGTTAGAACAAGGTAATCACCGTATATTTCTGCCTAAGCTTGGCTGGGTACGCTATCGCAATAGTCGTGAGGTTCTAGGTGTTGTTAAGAATGTCACCGTTAGCCAAAGTAACGGCAAGTGGAGTGTCGCGATTCAAACCGAACGTGAAGTAGAAGCGCCTGCCCACAGCGCCACATCTGCCGTAGGCGTAGATGTGGGTATTACAAAATTCGCCGCACTCTCAACGGGTGAAATTTTTGCGCCTGTGAATAGCTTTAGAACCAAACAAACTAGACTAGCGCGTTATCAACGTGCGATGTCGCGTAAAGTAAAATTCAGCAACAACTGGAAGAAGACCAAAGCAAAAATCACAAAAATTCACAGCACCATCGCCAACATCCGCCGCGATTACTTGCATAAAACCTCAACCGTCATTAGCCAAAACCACGCCATGATAGTCATAGAGGATTTACAGGTCAGCAACATGAGCAAGTCAGCGGCAGGTACAAGCGAAAAACGCGGACGCAATGTCAAAGCCAAGAGCGGACTAAACAAATCCATTCTAGATCAAGGCTGGTTTGAATTCAGACGGCAGCTTGAATACAAGCAAGCGTGGTGTGGCGGTGAAGTGTTAGCAGTACCGCCACAATACACCAGCCAAAGGTGTAGCTGTTGTGGGCATGTAGCAAAAGAGAACCGCACCACGCAAGCGAAATTTACCTGCGTGAGTTGTGGTCACAGCATGAATGCGGACTTAAATGCCGCACGTAATATATTAGCGGCAGGGCATGCCGTGTTAGCTTGTGGAGAGATGATGCAGTCAGGTCACTCAGTGAAACAAGAACCCGCCGAAGTGACTATACAGGTGAGCGTATAGCACAGTAGGAATCCCCTGCCTTTAGGCGAGAGAGGATGTCAAATAGCCTCGTTTTTAGATGACTCATCTGAGAAGTAAGTATAAAGCAGTGGAATTAAAAGTAGTGTAAAGAAAGTCGCAGAAATTAAGCCGCTCACAATAACCACAGCGAAAGGGCGTTGAGTTTCAGATCCTATGCCATGTGATAACGCTGCCGGCAATAAACCAATTCCTGCCATTAATGCCGTCATCAATATAGGTCTTAATCTGGCTACGGCACCTTCAATAACTGCTGTAGCAAGCTCTTTACCGTCTTGTATCAGATGTTTTATTTGTTCCATCATAATCACGCCATTTTGTACTGAGATTCCAGCTAGTGCAATAAAGCCTACAGCGGCAGATATCGATAAATGAAGCCCCGCTAGACCTAAGCCAGCTAAACCGCCGATTAAAGCAAATGGGATCATCAATAATACTAGCAGTGAATTTTTAATTGATTTAAACGCCGAAAATAATACGACAAAAATCAGTAAAAGTGATAACGGTACAATAACTTCTAAGCGTTTTGTTGCACGTTGTTGATTCTCAAACTGACCTCCCCAAGTCATGGTATATCCAGGGGGTAAGTTAACCTGTGTTTTTACTTTTTCCATTGCTTCTTTAACAAAACTGCCTTGGTCGCGGTTTATCAAGTTTGCTTTGATGGATACGATACGTGATACACCTTCACGACTTATGCGAGAAGCACCTTGTTTAACTTCAATATTTGCTAGTTCACCTAAAGGAATCGTACCAGCATCATTAGGTAAAGCGATAGGCAGCTGAGCGATGTCATCAAATGAATCTCTATATTCCCGATCTAATCGTAGGGTCACGTCAAAACGCTTATCACCATCGTAGAATGTATTCACTACCGCACCACTCAGCGCAGTTTGTATCGTAGTATTAACATCATCAACATTAAGACCGTAGCGAGCTAGTTTATCTTTTTGTAAGTTTATATCTAACTCGGAATTGCCTGAAATACGAATCGCCTCAACATCTGCTGCTCCTTGAATACCATTGAGCACAGTAACAACTTGATTTGCTTTAGACTCTAATATGCTTAAATCAGGGCCAAATATTTTGATGGCAATTTCACCTTTTACACCAGATAAAGCTTCTTCTACGTTATCTTGTATCACTTGAGAAAAGTTGGTAGGTACGCCAGGTATTTCATGTATCCTTTTTGACATGCTTTCAATTAAAGCCTCTTTATTTTTAAAGCTCCATAAGTTATGTGGCTTAAGATTGACTAAAATCTCAACATTATTTGGGCCCTTAGGGTCTGTTCCGTCGTCAGGCCTGCCTACTTGGCTAACCACCATATCTACTTCTTTATAACTCATTAAGATAGCTCTAACTCTGCGTTCTATCACTTTAGTGTTTTCTAAACTACTAGATGGTGGCAGATTTAGAGTAAGCCAAATATTGCCCTCATCTAATTTAGGTAAAAATTCGGAGCCTAGCCTTGGCGCAAGTAATAAAGCAGCGATAAGTAACAACACCGAAGCGATTACTATAGGCAGTCTAAATGAGATAGATTTATACAGTATGTTTTTATACCAAGTTTGCAGATTATACATCCAAGTAGAGTGCTTTTCTGCCATATTTTCTTTACGCATCGTATAAGAAAGCAGGGCGGGTACAAGCGTTAAAGTCAGTGAAATTGCCCCTATTAAAGCAAAACTTAACGTAAAAGCCATCGGTGAAAATATCTTACCTTCTACGCGCTGAAAGGTGAAAATGGGTAAAAAAGCTAAGATGATAATAAGCTTGGAAAATAGAATGGGTCTGCCCATTTCTATGGCTGTTTGTTTAAGCGTATGAATTCGCCAGCCATAACCAGTGTGGTGAGGGATTTTATCGACATGATTTAAAGCAAGCCTGACCATTAAAGCTTCAACAAGCACGACCGCACTGTCTATAATAATACCGAAGTCAACTGCGCCAAGCGAGATAAGGTTTGCGGATACACCACATATATCCATTACTATAAAAGCAAAAAGTAGTGAGAGTGGAATGATGGCTGCCACAATCAGTGCTGCGCGCCAATTACGTAAAAAGATAATTAAAATAGCTACAACTAATAATGCGCCAACGATTAGATTTTCAGTCACAGTGTCAACCGTATGGTTGATGAGTGTAGTGCGGTCATACAGTGGATGAATTTTTACTCCAGCCGGTAGCGTGGCATTGATTGCATTGATTTTAGTACGCAATGCTTGAATAACTTTGGCGGGGTTTTGTGCTTTAGTCATTAGCACAATGCCAATAATCACATCATCTTCTTTATTGAATGAAACGATACCTTGGCGTGTCTTATCACCAATTTCAGCGTGGCCTAAATCACTCACTAGTATTGGTTTTCCATTGCGTGACACAACGACTGTTTGTCCAATATCATCGATGCTTTTGAATAACCCGATGCTACGAATCACTAAAGATTCATCACCACGGTGCATCGTTCCGCCACCTACGTTAGTACTATTTTTAGAAAGAGCGCTATTGACCTGATCTATACTGACATCAAATTTTTTGAGTAAATAGGGATTAAGTCTAACTTGATATTCTTTTACCGCACCACCAAAGCTAGTAACATCGGCTACGCCTGGTACTGTACGTAGAGAAGGTGAGATAATCCAGTCTTGTATTGCTCTAATATCTCGTTGCGGCATATCTTTAGGCGCGTCTAGTTTATAGCGATAAATTTCACCAATAGCAGTAGTTAACGGTGCTAAGCTTGGTTGAAGGTTGGCTGGTAGTGTTACACTTTGTAAGTGTTCAAGCACTTGTTGTCTGGCAAAGTAATCATCTGTTTTTTCTGAAAAAGTCAGCGTGATATCTGATAGACCTGTAATAGATACTGAGCGCATCTGCGTCAAATGAGGTACACCACTCATGCCTCGTTCAATAGGCAGGGTGACTACACGCTCTACCTCTTCAGGCGCTAACCCTAGTGCTTGAGTGATGATTTCTACGTGTACATCTTCTACATCAGGAAATGCCTCAATTGGCAGATTTTCAACTGCTACCCAACCCGCGATAATCACTATCGCAGTACCAATCAGTATAAAAATACGTTGCTGAAGTGAAAAGCTAATAAGTTTTTCAAGCATAGGTGTAACCTAAAGTAAAGAGGGCACTATTAAGAATATGTAAGCGCTGTGTTAATGATCTGCAGCAAGTTCTGAGTTAAGTAAAATTGCTCCAGAAGTCACTATGCGATCGCCTGCTTTGAGCCCATCTTTAACTAGAGAAAAATCAAGTTGCTGTGAACTTAAATTTACTTTTGTTTTAATCAGATGGCCTGTTGATGTTTCTACAAACACATAGGTATAAAGGCCATCAGTAATGAGTGCCGAATTAGGTAATCTAAGTACTTTGTCTTTACCAGGGTTAAGTGGAGTAATTCTAGCGTACATCTCTGGTTTTAATTTACCTTTGCTATTTACCACGCAGCGTACTTGGATTCTACGTGTGGTTGGGTCTACCATCTGCCCAATGGACTGAATCCGGCCATTAAAAATTTCGTTAGGGTAAGCATCCACCTCAACAGAAATGTTTTGATTTTTACTCACCTTGCCTAAATCACGCTCGGGTAAATCAATGCTTGCCCATAAGTGATCAGGGTTAGTGATGATAAAGATTGGGTTGGGTGCATCGGCTCTAAGCAAACTACCGGGGTTAGCTTGACGATCCACTATTACGCCATTGATAGGCGAGCGTACCGCATAGTTTTCGCCTATCATCTTATTTGATGAGCCTAGGTTCTTTAATTTACTATTGGTTCTTGCCATTTCAGCTTCTGCCTGTGCAAAATCAGCATCACTGTTTTCTAATTCTTTTTTGGCGATGACTCCGCCATCAAACAGCATTTGATTACGCTCTTTAGCTTGCTTTTTTAGCTGTAAATCTGATTGTGCTTTGCGCGCATCCGATAGTGCATTGCCCAAGTCTGGTGCATCAATCAACATCAATATTTGACCTGCTTTTACAACATCGCCAATTTGTACATTAATTTTTGTCACCCGGCCATCAATTGGTGTGCCAATTCGGCTGGTAAAGTTTTCATCAAAGGTAATTTTGCCATTTAATGGGTCAGTGCTTGGGGCAAATATCTCTTTTACCGACTCAATTTTTAAGTTAACAAACTGAGGCGAGTTCGGTACGATAATGATTTCATTACGATTTTTTGATGTATTGTTATCTACGGCTTGTTTAACATCATGTTTATTGCTATTTTCCAGTGCATAGGTATTGTTGGACAAAGTAATAGAGATAATTGCTAATACGTAAATTAAGGGGCGAGTCATTAGTTTTTCTCAATCTGAGTGGCAGCATGCCATGCGGCAAGTGATTTTGCATAGTCAGCGTGGCTAGTTGCGGCATCCAGCTGAGTAGAGCGTAATGTGCGACGAGCATCTAGCAAGTCTGTTACATCAATCGCACCATGCTGGTACGCAAATTCAGCAGCATCCGCGACTTTTTGTGCCTCATGCAACGTCTGTTCATCGTATCTTTTAGCTCTATCAATAGCAGAGGTTAAATCTGACTCTGCTCTGTTCCTTTCACCAATAGCGAGCGCCTTGATTTGCTCCTTTGAATCTTGAGCTAGATAATAATTAGTTTCCGCTCGGCCAATTTCGCCTTGATATTCATAATTAGTAAAAAGAGGGAAACTAACGGTTGCACCAATAGTGTTAACTCCAACGCCAGGCTCCTGACCTGGAAAATGCTGATAGGCTAAATCAACCGTGATATCTCTTGATTTGAGAGAATTAGCCAAACTTCGCATATCATCCGCTTGCTTGGTTCTAATCTCTGCCGCTAAAATGTCTGGTCGATTATTAAAATCGGCTTTATCTACTTGATTCACGATGTCAACATTCACACTAGGCCAAGTGTCCGTGACGACAATCTCATTTGCATTATTCTCTTTACCTATCAGATAGGCCAAGTTTGATTGCGCCTTTTGTCGATTTGCTAATGACTGACGCAAATCATTTTGTGAACGTAATGCATCTACTTTAATGCGTGCAACATCTGATGAGGCAACATCACCGGCTTTTAGCCTTAACTCAGCAGCATTTAAAGATTTTGCATAAAGCTCAACATTAATTTGTTGAATTTTTTCAGTTTCTTGAGCAAGCAATAAATCATAATAAGCATTTTTTAACGTAAGTTGTTGTTGTCTTAGCGTGTCTTTAAAATCAAATTGAGAGGCGCTAAATGCTTTGTTGGCCGCAGCTATTCGAAGATTTCGCTTATCTCCGCGCTCAAATAACTGACTTACTTGCAAAACAGATTGTATGTTTCTACTTGTGAGGTTGTTATTGTTCTCAGTACTTGGATTACCCTTGCTTGTATTAAGGTTTAGGTTAGAGGCACCTATAGATAAAACTGGATTCGGCATTTGACCAGCAGTTAGAATATCTGCTTCAGCGCCATCAACATTTCGTTTGGCGAGCAACACTTCTCTGTTGTTCAGTTCAAATAGCTGGATGGATTGTTTTAGTGAAAGATGGTCAAGAGATTGTTCAACTGCAAAGCTGCTAGCACTGATAAGCAGGGTACTTATCATTAAAAATTGAATAAAGTGGCTTTTTTTATACAAAACTTTTCCAGATTTAAAGAATACTAATTGGTAAGTAATATATTTCACTTAGCTTATAACCTGCTTACGTTAGCAAAAGTGTTTATATATTTAAACTAGGTGTAATTTTATATTGTTTCTATGACTAATTTGTTAAGAAATGTAAAAAGTAGATTGAGTCACTTGTAATCTTTTACATGGAATAGGTTGCTCATTGAGGTATCTAATCTAACTTAAGTGTTTGCTTAGTGTGCTGCCTTATAGACTGAAGCAACTCTGCATTTTCAATGAGCGACTCGCCATATGATGGTACAAGCTCCTTGAGTTTTTGTTGCCACTTCTGAGTATTAACTTTACTGGGGAAACATCGTTCGATTACATTCAACATGGCTTGCACGCTGGTAGAGGCACCAGGTGAAGCACCTAGTAAGGCCGCTAGCGTACCATCTTCCGTAGCTACTATTTCAGTACCAAATTCCAGCTTACCCCATCGTGCATCACAGTTTTTAATGATTTGCACGCGCTGCCCTGCGCTTTCAAGAGACCAGTCTTTAGAATCTGCCTGTGGTAAAAAATTACGTAAGGTGTTCATGCGTTGCTCATGTGTTTGAAAGACTTCACCAACCAAGTATTTAGTTAAATTCATGTTATGTCGGCCTACACCCAGCAAGGCTTTGAAGTTGCTCTTTTTAATCGATTTGGCTAAGTCAAGTATGGAGCCTTGTTTTAAAAATTTAGTAGTAAAGCCTGCAAATGGCCCAAACAATAATGTGGTTTTACCGTTGATTGTACGGTTATCCAAATGAGGCACAGACATAGGTGGTGCATTAACAGCAGCTTT
Organism: Methylophilaceae bacterium; assembly: GCA_043758775.1. GTDB lineage: Bacteria > Pseudomonadota > Gammaproteobacteria > Burkholderiales > Methylophilaceae > JACMMS01. The sequence goes on along the minus strand of JAYVMU010000025.1, from coordinate 9,501 downwards.
TCCATACACCTTAGTTGTATGTTGCTTAATGACTTCCTGGTTATTGCAAATTAGCCACTGACCGCTGACTGGAAAACCACCATAACCAGAACTTTCTGGGATGCCTGATTTTTGTAATAAAGGCAATGCGCCACCACCGGCGCCTAAAAATACAAATTTTGCGTGAATGATTTTTGTTTGTCTGGAGGCTTTGTTGAATACGTTAACCTGCCAGCGATTATCTTTGGGATACTCTTTATTTTTATTGAGTTTCTTTACCTGGGTATCATTTAGTAAAGTAAAGTTTGCTTGTGTTTTTAAGTAAGCTACCAGATGCCGTGTCAGAGCGCCAAAATTGACATCTGAGCCATGATCCACATAGGTGGCAGCTAATGTGTCTGTTTTACTTCTGTTGGACATAATCAGTGGCATCCAAGCTTGTAATTGCGCAAAATTTTCAGAATATTGCATAGACTCAAACAAATGATGTGACTTAAGTAGCGCATAACGCTGCTTTAAAAAGGCGATATCTTGCGCGCCCCAAACAAGGCTTAAATGTGGTGTTTTTTTGATAAAAGTGTCAGGCGGAGGAAGTGCGCCTGACTCTACTAAATAAGACCAGTATTGAAGTGAAACTTCAAATGCGGCATTGATTTCTAAAGCACGTTTAGTGTTAATGGAGCCATCAGCCAATTTTGGCGTGTAATTGAGCTCACAATAGCCAGCATGGCCCGTACCTGCGTTGTTCAGCGCATCGGAGCTTTCCATTGCCACGTCTGATAACATCTCAACCATAGTAATGTTTAAGGCGGGGTCTAATTGGTGTAGCAATATTCCTAGTGTAGCGCTCATGATGCCGCCACCAACCAGTAGAACATCCACGTTATTTGTTGTTACAGTCATGATAGTTTTTAATAATTTAATTAGGGTTAATAATTTGCTTTTTTAGTTTATTAGTGCCAATTGTAACAGGCCGAATATTAGCACGGTAAAGTCTATAAATCATATCCCAGCTGGCATAGGCGAGGCTAGTTACGCGGTTTAAGTGTATTGAAAGTGGGGTTAGGCTAACTTAAACTTGAGCTGAAGTTATCTAAAATAGAGCGCAGAAATGCATTACGCTAGTTTTCAGTTGCATTTACTAGCAAATGCTTAGATTGGTTTTGTACCCGATAATTTTTGCCACATTTTTCCGCAGAATTGTGAAAAGTCATCCACATATGTAAATACCACTGGGATGACTAATAAACTGAGTAATGTCGATGTGAGCAGGCCACCAATCACTGCCGCAGCCATTGGGCTTCTGAATGAAACATCACCAGAACCCCATGCCATTGCAATTGGCAACATGCCTGCACTCATGGCGATAGTCGTCATCACAATTGGTCGTGCGCGTTTATGGCAGGCATCCATAATGGCTTCCAGACGGTTCATACCGTGGACACGTCTAGCGACGATGGCATATTCTACTAATAAAATTGAGTTTTTAGTGGCAATACCCATGAGCATCACCAAGCCTATCATGGATGGCATCGATAAGCTTTGGTTTGCAATAAGCAAACCTAAAAACGCACCGCCTAGAGACAGTGGTAGAGCAGCTAAAATAGTCACAGGCTGTAAAAAGTCTTTAAATAACAGCACCAGAACAAAAAATATGCACAATACGCCTGTGAGCATGGCTAAACCAAAGCTGGCGAAGAGCTCCGTCATGACTTCAGCATCACCTTGTTCTTTTTGCGTCACGCCAGTTGGTAGATTTCTAATGCTAGGTAGTTTAGCCACTTCAGCTGTGACATCTCCCAGTGATCTTTTTGCTAGTTCAATGTTAAATTGTACGGTTTTGGATCGGTCGTAGCGGTCAATTTGCGCTGGGCCACCAGCGATTTCAAGTTTAGCAACTTGGCTCAGCATGACGGGCCCACGTGCTCCAGGTACAGCTAATCTTTCCAAGTCAGTTAAGTCTTTGCGTGCGCTGGTATTGAGTTTTACTACGATGGGTATTTGTCGTTGTGATAAATTAAGCTTGGTCAGTAATTGGTCATAATCGCCCACAGTAGCGATTCTCAAGGTGTCTGCAATGCTGGCAGTGGTGACGCCTAAGTCTGCAGCTGCGGCAAAATCAGGCTTTGCGACTACTTCGGCGCGCACTAACGAGGCGCTGGAAGATATATTACCCAAACCTTTAATGGTGCGTAAGTCTTTTTCAACTGACGCGGCAGCGGTTTGCAGGGCTTGTGCATCTTCACTAGATAATACTAGGATATATTTTTCGCCAGAGCCGCCTAAACCAACCGTGGCGCGCGTTCCAGGCAAGTTCTGTATGGCGATTCTAATGTCGGCTTCAATGATTTGTTTTTTTGGCCGATGACCGCGAGCATCCAGCAAAATAGTCAGTGTAGCTTTGCGTGTTTCGGCAGCACCTGAACCAACAAAAGGATCTGTACCTGCGGCACCGCCGCCTATTGTGGTATAGATGCTTTTTACGTGAGGAACTTTGGCAATCATTTTACGTGCCATCTCGGCTAACTCTCGTGTTTGGTTGAGCGTCGCACCAGGCGCCAACTCCAGCCGTACTTGTGTTTGCGAACTATCATCTGCTGGAATAAAGCCTTTGGGTAACAGTGGAATCAACATCAGTGAACCAACAAAAAAAACACCCGCAGCAACTGATGTAAAAAAACGGTGCTTAATACACCAGCTACTAGCCTTGAGATACCAGCGCATCACAAGACTATCTTTATGAGTTTTGTCTACAATCGGCTTCATCAAGTAAGCTGCCATCATCGGCGTCAATGCACGTGCAACCAGTAGCGAGGCAAACACTGCGATTGCCGCTGTCCAACCGAATTGCTTAAAGAACTTGCCAGGAATGCCACTCATAAAGGCGGTCGGCAGAAAGACTGCAATAAGCGTGAAAGTCGTGGCAATCACAGCTAGTCCAATTTCATCTGCGGCTTCCATCGCTGCTTGATACGGTGTTTTACCCATACGCAGATGCCGTACGATATTTTCCACTTCTACAATCGCATCATCGACCAGAATACCGATGACTAAAGACAAGGCTAGCAGGGTGACGATATTGATGGTAAAACCAAAATACTGCATGCCAATAAAAGTCGGAATCACCGACAGCGGAATGGCAACTGCCGAGATAAACGTGGCACGTAAATCACGCAAAAACAGCCAAACAACCAGTACGGCTAAAATTGCTCCTTCGTAAAGCAAGGTCATAGAGGCATCAAATTCTTGTTGCACCGGTGTTACGAAATCAAACGCTTCGGTGATTTTAACATCTGGTCTGGCGAGTGCTAAGTCTCTCAGTGCTTGCCTGACATCCGCACCCACTTCCACTTCACTGGCGCCTTTGCTGCGCGTAATTTCAAAGCCCACTACATTTTTACCATTAAGCATGGCGAGTGATGTAGGTTCTGCAACCGTGTCTATGACATGGGCAATCTGATCTAAACGAATTTTTTCGCCGCTACCGAGTACGATTTGCAGTTGGCCTAGCTCATCGGCAGATTTGACTGTGGCAATGGTTCTAATCGGTTGCTCACTGCCGCCGAGCTTGGTTGTGCCACCTGCAGTTTCCATTTGTATATTACGCAGCTGGCGGGAAATATCACCGGCAGTGGCATTTAATGATTGTAATTTGGCAGTATCTAATTCAATCCAAATTTGGCGATTAACCCCACCCACACGTTTGACCGTAGCAACACCTTTAACGCCGAGTAATCTTTTTGATAATGCGTCATCTACATACCAGGATAATGCCTCGTCATCCATTTGCTCAGAGTGAATGGTGAACGCCAGCATGGGCGAGCCAGCAACATTCAGCTTACTTACGACTGGATCGCGTAAGTCTGAGGGTAGGTCGGCACGGATTTGTGAAATAGCCGAGCGCACATCATCTACGGCTTCTTGCGTTGGCTTCTCTAGATTAAATTCCGCAGTGATAGTGACGACACCATCTTGAATCTTGGTGTAGGTGTGTTTCAAGCCCTGTAAAGTAGTGAGCGAGTTCTCAATTTTACGGGCAACTTCAGATTCTAGCTGTGTAGGTGATGCGCCAGGTAGCGCTGCGCTAATGGTCACGGTAGGCAAGTCTAGATCAGGAAAATTTTGAATTTTCATTGAGCTAAAACTAGCTAAACCCGCAAGCGACAGCATAATAAACAAGATGATGGCGGGAATGGGGTTCTTAATTGACCAGGCTGAAACGTTCATCATGGCCCTCTACTCTGCTTTTTCGATTGAGGCATTAGTGACTACACGTACTAGATCGCCATTCGCCAAGAATGCACCACCTGCGGCTACAAAATTTGCATCTAAACCCTGCAATTCATCTTTTAAGCCTGCTACTTCTACGCGGTCTGCATTACGGCGGCCTAAATGCACTTTAATTTGTTTGATGCGACTATTAGCGCCTACTTGCATCACATAAGCAAAGCCTTCGCGCAACACAATGGCGTTAGCGGGCAGGGTGAACGCTTGACTTTCGCCTAAGTGGAAACTGCCGCGTGCATACATGCCAGCTTTTGCCGTAGCCAAAGGTAAATCAACATAGACCAAACCATTACGTGTTTGCTGGTTAATGGTAGGTGAGACTGTGCGTACTTTACCATTAATGATCTTGCCATCGGGCAAGGTGATGGCCACTGCCTGGTCAGGTTTGATTTGTGCAATATCAGTAGAAGTGATTTCTGCACGCCACTCTAAGCGGCTTTGTCGAATCAGGCGAAATAATTCTTGGCCCTGATTCGCTACAGCGCCCACTGTGGCAGTACGTGAAGAGATAATGCCAGAATCAGGGGCGATAACAGCGGTTTGGTTAAGTTTGATTTTTTGTACATCTAAATTGGCTTCAGCTGATTCGACACGCGCTTTTGCTACGGCCTCGGCACTTAAAAACTGATCAATTTGTTGGCGGCTTAATGCGCCCATATCTTTAATACCCCGTGCCCGTTCTGCATTGCCATTAGCTTCTATATAGTTCGCTTTGGCTTCGGCCAATGCAGCAGTAGATTGCGCAATTTCCGCTTCAATAGTAGCGTTTGAAAATCTAGCTATTGTTTGACCTTTTTTAACTTCGTCGCCTACATTGACTAGGACTTCTTTCAGTAATAAACCGCTGACTTCAGCACCGATGATAGCTTCTTGCCATGGCTGAATATTGCCGTTGGCTTCAATCGTATCGTCCATTTTAGTCATGGCAAGCTTGACTGTTCGTACTGTTAATGCCGCATTAGCCTCACCTTGGGTGCTCGATGCTGATTGAGTAGCAACATTATCTATTGGTAGCGAGGCTGGTTTAGAAAAGTGTTTCCAAGCAAAAAATACTGCAACTAATAATACGACTAAAACTAGCCATACTTTATTGCCCAAATGTGGTTTTTTAATTTGCATATGGCATACTTTCGATTGGTATTTTTATAACTTAATATTTTAGAAGTATCTAATTGGTAGATTTAATGGCAAGCGGCTTATCCGCCTCTGCTTTAGTCCAACCACCGCCAGCGGCACGATACAGCGCAATCCAGGCGTTGTTGCGTTCTTTAGTTAAATTCACAATATTGCTATCGGCTTGTAAACTGCTACGGCGCGTTTCTTCCAGGTCAATAATATTGGCAAAACCTGATTTATATTTAATTTGGGTACTGGCAAATGCTGCTTTGTAGCTGGTTGCAGCATCTTGTGCAGTTTGCACACGTTTTGCGGTGCTGTCTAAATTGACTAATGCTTGCTCGACTTCTTTTACGGCGGTTCTTACCTTACTGCGATAATTAGCAAACGTTTCGTCTAGCTTCACTTCACTAGTTTCTACATTAGCCTTGCGTTTACCACCATCAAAAATGGGTAGCGTGATAGAAATCGGCCCTAGCGACCATATCTCACCATTCGCTGTGTAGCTACTATTTGATAAGCGCATCAAGCCGATAGACCCATTCAGTGAAATGGAGGGGTAGCGTTGTAATTTGTTATTTTGTAAGTCAGCAGCGGCAGCAATTACTGTCTGCTCTGCTATGTAAACGTCTGGTCGTTGGGCAATCACGTCCGCAGGGACTTCGGTAATAGAAAACAAGTCTGCTGTGGCTTTTTTATCAAGTTTTGGTGAGGTACTTTGCTGCATTTTTTGTTGTAAATCAGCCTCAGCAATATTGGTGAGCGCGACCAGTTCTTTCATGGTTAACTCACAGCTTGCTTGCTGCAATAAAACTTGTTGCTGTGCGCTGGCATCACTGGCATGGACTAGATGACCTGATCCTTCATCGGTAAAACCAGCTTTAACTGAAATATCCGTAATATGAGCTGTTTCGTGGCGTGAGGCAGCATCGGCTTTGCTAATATCGAGTAGTTGATTGCAAAAGCGATAGTCAAAATAGGACGTTGCAACCTCGGCTGCCAGCGATACCCGCGCCTCATGCCAGCTAGATTCTGCACCTAGCAAATTAGCCCGGCTTGCATCTAGTACGGTTGCATTTTTACCAAATAAATCTAGTTCCCAAGAGGCTTCTAAGCCGATTTGTTCAGTGTTGGTTGCGCCATTGGGGATTCCGAAACTTTGGTCTAACCCAGCGAAGCTTGGCTGATTATTTTTGAATTTAAGCTCTGGTTGCTGTACCGCACGCGACACTGAGAATTTGCCATCTAAAGACGGCAATAAAGCCGCGTTTGCACTGACTCGTGCCGCACGCGCTTGCATAATACGGGTTTTTGCACTGGCTAAATCTACTGACTCTTTTTCGGCCGCGCTAATAAGGCTCAGTAATAGTGGATCTTGATATTGTGCCCAGAACTGATTTAGTTCTTTAAGTGAGCCCTGGTGCGGTAATGGAGCTATCCATTGTGCAGGAGGCGCAGCCGCTTTAATTTCATTTTCTACTCGTTGTGTAGGTTTAAGGTAATCCATAAATGCGCAGCTTGACTGCAGGGCAGTACCAAGCAAAATAATCAAGGTTTTTTTTATAGGCTTTAGCATAGTTTCTTGCTTGTGATTAAGCATCAATATTCTTTCTATTTTTTTGCTTGTACTCTTCTTGCTTCTTCCGCTCTCACCATGCTTAATGCAAACATCGTCAATCTTGATTTCATGGTGTCTAGCGCTTCATGGCTATTAATGAGTTGCGGCGAAATTTTATCCATCACATCTTGCCCAACAAACATATAAACTCCCATCGCCACGATGCTAATCGATAAACGACGCACATCATCATCAGTCTCAACAAGCTTTAAATGGCGGCATAGCAGTTCGTTGAGGGCTAGTAGATGGGGTTTAATGCTATTGTCAATTTCTTTCTGCCATAAACCTGCAGGCTCCAGCATTTCGCGCATATGTAATTTTGTACGGAGTTTTACTAATTCGCCCTGCTTAAACGGCTCTATAAAGCCGTTAAATAAGCCGTTAAATGCTTCTTCCAAGCTAAGTTTTGCATCATTTAACAGTGCTATATCTTGGCGAGGCGAGCTAAAAGTTTCGCTAAACACGGCACGATAGAGCCCAGCTTTGTCGCCAAAGTAGTAGGCAATTGCTGAGATGTTGACTAATGCGGCCTGCGCAATTTCACGTGTGGAGGTTTTAGCATAACCTTGTTCGGCAAATAGCTTGACTGCGCAATTTAATAAGCGTTTACGCGATTGTTCACCATCACTGCGGGTGCTTTTTTTGGATAAACATTTAAACATGACGCGATATTACAATACGCCTCTAGTTAAATCAATCGTTTGATTTAACTAGAGGATAAAAAATACACATTGCTGTGAGGTTTTTTTGTGTTTGGATTGTAATGTCTAGATATTGAGAATCAGATAAATAGAAACGTCACAATTAAGTGACGCTCTTTATCGATATGTGGGCTATCGATTGATACGAGGCATTGCTCGTTAAGTTCTTACTTTATATAAGCTGTTCAAACTTAAAGTATCGATATTTACTCCTAGTGATGTATATGTAAATCCAAGCTATAGTTAATTTATACGCCTACTCTTTGTTAATTGCAACCTTATTAACTCTATCAGTTAATCATCTTTTTAAATAGAAAATGACTCAATCTAACACTTTGAATTTGAGCTTCTTAGCTCTTCATGCATCGACTTGGTAAAACCCGTTACGATAGAAACAAAAATAATATGATCCATTATGTCGAGTGTAAGCCTACAGACCACTATAACCTAGATGCACAAAATCGACGAATTAGATCTAGGATTAGTCCGGAAAATGCTGCGGCCCATGCGACAAGCGCGATATAGAAAAAGATAGGTGGCAGTAAGCTAAGAAAATTCAATCTTAGCGCTTCACTCATTTGCTTAGTGCTAACCGCATACATACCAAGTGGAAAAATCGCACCCCAGTAAAGAGGATCGTATTTTATTGGGAATTTTTTATACAAATGGCGCCAAACAGCAAGTACCACTAGCATGGAAATCCACCAAGTGCCGGTTACCCAGTACAATACCGTAAATCCTTTAATGAATGGTAACATCGAAATCAGAAAGGGAGCATCAGGTACGTTGATGATGAGTAGCGACCCCGCTAAAGTCGAAATCGCCATTGCGCCCATGTTGATCCAGTATGGTGGTGAAAAATCTTCTGGAGACAGTGGAAAAAAAGTGTAACGGTAGAAGATGAGCGACATCATCCAGATGTACAACATACCACCCCACAGCCACATTGACAGCGCAAGAAAGTTCATTTCTTGTTTTATAGGTTGATCTAAATGGGGGGCAAGTAACGCACTTAGAACTGCGATCGATTGGGTCGCCACGACTGCGAGTAGCCAAGCACCACTGATTCCCTTATCAAGGGTCGGCTTATACTCTTTGACGGTCAATCCTATAAATATCGTGTAGGTCAGCCCGATCCAAAGTAGTAGCGCTGTCATCCAGAGCGTCGTACCTGTACGATAGTTGTCTGCTAGCAGCACGAACTGCCCACCAAGAATGCACGTAGCAGCCACAGTAGTAAAGAACCCGGGGCCGCGAAGATGATTTGACATATCGTCGAAAAATTGCTGCGGGTATTTAACCAAACGCAGTATAGTCAAAAACCACAGCACTGAGTAGGCGACGATATTAATCTGAAATAAGACTCCTGATATTGACAGCATACCCAACTGGTGGGCTGCGAGTGATACGATCCCTGTCGCCATTACCATCCCGAAATAAGCGGGTGAAAGCTCAGCTAAGTGGGTGAATACCCATCTGTCCGAAGACTTGTTCTTCGAAGTGCTAGATTTTTCTGAAAGGCGCTTCATCTTTGTATGTGATTTTATCACAAGTACATAAGCCTAAAATCGGCAGTCATAACTGCCAAGGCTTTTCAATGTGTTTGTGCGGATCGTTAAAAATGACTCTGAGATCGTGGGTTTTAAGTAAGCCCCAGCTCTCACCGCTGCCTTCTAACGTGGTAGAAAAATAGGTGCACTTTTGGTAAACCTAATATAATGACTTTTTTCTGCTGTTTATTTACGTTAGTTAGTAATTTTTCTCTAAGAACTGCTTCAGGATAGCAAGATTGGTATTTTT
>JAYVMU010000024.1:0-8841 GCA_043758775.1 Methylophilaceae bacterium | reverse complement strand
ACTCATGTTCAAGTCGGTGACACCCCTAAACAGACTATTTTTTATTTTAGATCAAGCTGTTATATACTCGTTTTGTGAAAATTGCCGGACACTACTGATTTAAAGTATCTCAAACGCCAGCCATTTGTACTAACAACTTTAGTTTATACACTTAGACCAATCCGTGCTTTTACGCTATTGCGGGTATTGTTTAGTAGCCGTTCTGATAATTCTGAATTTGACACCGCTCTTGCAATAGCTACTGCTCCAGCCATTTCAGTAAGTACCGAAGTAGCCAGCGACTCTGGTTGTGGCTTGTTTAGCTTTATTAGAATAGTTGATAACAAGTCTATCGTTCTTTGTATGCCTAACTCAAAACGTGCTTTTGTATCGTTAGACATGCGTGCAACATCACCATTAAGCGCTACTATTGCGCATCCTTTGTCTCGCATATCACGATGTATTGGGCTTAAATATAAGTCAATATAGTTTGCAAGTGCAACAGATGTATCTGTTCCTTCCAAACTTTTCTCGAATGCTTCTACGCGCTCCTCAAGCATGTAGGTGATAGCCTCTGCAACAAGGTCATCTTTAGATTTAAAGTGCGCATAAAAGCCACCATGAGTTAAACCTACTTTAGCCATTAGTGCTGCAACGCTAATGTTGTCTGGTCCATGCTGACGTATTGCGGCTGAGGCTTCTTCTATTAATTTTTGATGGGTACGCTGTTTATGTTCATTGTTGTAACGCATAAATTTTCCTATCGCTGATACTTATTACCAATAATAAACATTATTATATTACAATCATCATATAAATTATTGCATCTTTCTAAATATTATTATATGATTAATGTAATATAATAAATTTACTTAGTTAAATCGTTATAGAAATGCCTGATTGGGCATTTTAATTGGGTTAGTAGTATGATATACATCATACTAAATGACTACTTTAAACAATATTAATACACCTAACAGGTTATTAATCCCATAAGAGTTGAAAGGAAAGACATGATGAAAAATAAAATTGCATTAGTTACGGGCGCCTCATCAGGCATAGGCAAAGCAACGGCAGAGCGGCTCGCGAAGGCTGGCTATAAGGTCTACGGCACCAGTAGACGAGGAGTACAAGCTGGCCGGCAATCGTTCGAGATGTTAGCCTTAGATGTAACAAGTAATAAATCAGTCGAAGCTGCTGTAGAAGAGCTGATACGCAGGGAGGGTCGCATTGATCTGCTCGTGAATAACGCTGGCTTTGGTGTCGCCCCAGCTGAAGCTGAGGAGAGCACAATTGAGCAAGCCAAATCCATTTTCGATACCAACTTCTATGGCATGTTGCGAATGACCAATGCTACCGTGCCTCATATGCGCAAACAAGGAAGCGGCCGTATTCTGAACATCAGTTCTGTGTTGGGATTCTTGCCAGCACCTTACATGGCGCTCTATGCCGCAACTAAGCATGCGATCGAAGGTTACTCAGAATCGCTCGACCATGAGCTACGTACGAGAGGCATCCGCGTCTCGACCATTCAACCGGCGTATACAAAAACAGGTTTCGATTCAAACTTACTAGAGCCCGACGCGAAGCTTGATGAATACCGCAAAATTCGTGTAGCGTTAAATATAAGGGTCAAGGAAGTGGTCGAGGGAGGAGACGAACCTAGCGTTGTGGCCGACATCGTACTGAAAGCCGCTAATGCTGCTCACCCGAAACTCAAATACACAGCTGGTAGCCTTGCATGCCGCCTGAAATTTCTTCGTAGATTTGCGCCTGCATTCATATTGGACGCTGGACTTCGAAAAGACTTGCGGCTCGACGTATAGGGAGCCTCGTATGAAATCTTACACAACACCCCAATTGCATGGCTCATGCGAGTGTGGCACTTGCAGCTTCGACGTAACGATAGTTCCCACAGCACGGTTCATTTGTCACTGTACGATTTGCCAAGCATTTACTGGCAAGCCATACGCTGACATGACGATCGTTCGCGCAAAGCACATCAAGTTAACGAATGCAGATCAAATTTCATTCAAGAAATATCGTCCACCACCTAACATTGATCGCGGACTATGTCTTCAATGTAAGAAACCGGTGGTGGAGTTTGGTGGTTTTGCGGCCTTAAAATGGGCGTTCATTCCAGCAAGTAATTTTGATTACTCAAGCGTTGTTGCCTATGCCGCAAAGGCATCTATTTTACGACAAACATGTGAAGGATACTTTGGATAATTTACCTAAGCATAGCGGTTATATTAAGAGTCAGCTTGCAATCGGCAAAATATTGATGAGCGCTCTGTAAGCTCTGAACCCAAATTGGAAACTCACACAGATGAAAATTAACTGAATAGTAGCAACTATCAATGCGCTAATATTATTTGCTATAGCACTTATTTGGATATTTGCTCCCAATATATTGCTATCAATTGGGGTGTCGAATACTCATATCCAGTGGGTATGCTCAGCAGGCAGGGCTGGTATCCCTGCATTGACTCTGGTGTCGAATACTCATATCCAGTGGGTATGCTCAGCCGATGTGGCGCCGCAACCTATGCAAGGGTTAGTGTCATGCTTTTCTATACAAGAAATGCACAACCATCTCATGTTCGTTCAGCCTTAGTAGCAGGATTTGGCGTCGCTTGTTTAACCCTCGCAGCACTGGGTGTTATAGAGTTTGTAACTGGTCACGCTCGCATTGATATATTGACAGCAGTATTCATTGAAATTGCAATAGCGATGACTCTTTGGTATGCAAACAAAGAAAAAGCAGTTACTAAATAAATAGGAAAAATCATGAAAGCATTTATCATCAATCACTATGGAAAAAAGGTTGAAGGCCGCATCAGCGATATACCAACACCAGCAATGGGGACTAATGACGTTTTAGTCCAAATTCATGCTGCACGTGTAAACCCTCTCGATTCCAAAATCAGAGATGGTGAGTTCAAGCTGCTATTGCCCTATCCGCTACCACTGATTTTAGGTCACGATATGGCGGGCACTGTTGTTGAAGCTGGTGCGAATGTTAAGCGATTTAAGGTAGGTGACGAGGTGTATGCAAGGCCTGCAGACCATCGAATAGGTACTTTTGCAGAATTTATTGCGGTGAATGAAAATGATGCTGCGATAAAACCTAAAAACCTCACTATGGAAGAGGCAGTCTCTGTTCCACTGGCGGCCTTAACTGCATGGCAAGTCCTTGTCGAAAAAGCAAATATCAAAAAAGGACAAAAGTGCTTATCCACGCAGGCTCTGGCGGCGTAGGCATATTTGCAATTCAATTAGCAAAACATTTGGGCGCTACAGTAGCCACCACGGCAAGTTCAGCCAATATTGAGCTGGTAAAAAGTCTTGGTGCTAATATTGTGATTGATTACAAAAAGGATGACTTTGAAAAAATCCTGAGTGATTAGGATGTAGTGTTGAATATGCTAGGCGCAGATACACTCTTTAAATCGTTGAAAGTGCTTAAACCTGGCGGCAGGCTTATCTCGATTTCAGGTCCGCCTGACCCTGTCTTTGCCAAAGAAGCTGGATTGTCTTGGTTTCTAAAATAGTCATGCGCCTATTAAGTTATAAAGTCAGGAAAAAAGCACAGTGCCGTAAAGTGCATTATTCATTTGTTTTTATAAAGGCAAATGGCGTGCAACTACAACAGATAACGAACCTTATCGATTCTGAGGTTATACGTCCAGTTGTTGACAGGGTGTTTCCATTTGAGTCAACCAAAGAAGCGATGGAATACGTGGAAACAGGACGTGCAAAAGGTAAGGTTGTTGTTAGGTTGAAGTAATAATCTATTCATATTTATAAAGAGCTCAGCTATGGGCTTGATAGCAGCAACCTGAGCTAGACTTTATTTTGCAGTAAGGCGAAATCAATTATTATGCAACGAATGAAAGTTCTGTTTTTGTACTTGATTAAGCTCACATATTTGACTGGAGTATACTTTAAGTGAATGACAGAAATGGGCCCGAAGTGCAGGTGGTGCAATATCAGTCTCAGCAAGCGTAAGCGAGAATGGGCCCCCTTGGTCGCAGGCATGGCACCACGGATCATCGTTGTTGGCCTTCTTCATTTCTTTATCAACAGGCATGCCAAGGGTCCTCGAGGGGCAAGGCCTGCACATGTCTCCCTGTGAAGAAAACGCTTATGTGTGCGAACAGCACAACTAAATGAAGACATAGAAGCTTAAAGAGCCAACTCTAAAATTAGCTTAAGTAGTCCAGGAAATCTTTCATTGACTTCATCTAGTCTCACAACATTTCTATTTTCGACGCCTTTTTTATAAGTGGTAATAAGCCCCGCTTCTCTTAATGTACGAAAATGGTAAGAGAGTGTCGACTTAGCCATGTCTGGGCATGGCATAGCTTCAGAGCAAGACCTACATCCTTCAACTTGCAAAAGGCTTTTGATGATTGCAACGCGCATAGGATCAGATAACGCCATTAGCACGCCGGCAAGGCTCATATCGCTTTTAGATGGGTGAACAAATTGAACCATGGACATTATTCTATCATTAGCATTGACAAAGTACAATATTTCAATAATAATGAACTATTGGATAGTTAATTTTAGTAAATATTGTTGCGTAGAATTCATTTAATAAGTTTAATCACATAGAGCAGTTTCTAAACAACGAAATATCAGTAAACAACTTAAATTGCTTAGTTTATTAACTAGACTTTTGACAATTTAGAAACTAAACTAGGAATTATTGATTTCAATATGCCATAATTTTTAATTAAGTTTGATTTAACAACTTTAATTGTTTAGAACAAATGCTGTTCACAGACAAAATTGTCGTTAACAACTGGCTCATATAAATCAAATAGTTAGAAAAGTATAATTTTTAATATAGTCGTGAACAAGTAAAGCAAGAGTGTTAAGTTATTTCTTTCTAGCCACATTAAAGTCGTAGACTTGCTAGTAACTCATATGGCGAGTTCTACATAATGCAAGAAAATCCTCCAGAGGCATCTGCGTAGAATGCGGAGATTCACTAAACCAATTTAAAACTGAATCTAGTTTTAAGAGGACATGCCGTGAATGTGAAAAAACAGGTAAAGGGGTACTGGAACTTGGTTGGATAAGTATTAAATAAATTGTTATAGAACGCATAACCATCTGAAAAATTGATATTTTTCAGATGATCTCTTTAGTTAGTTAATTTTAGTGCAAAAATACACCATATCTCTTAGGGGTGAGTGCAAAAATGCACCACGCAAGGATTTGATCTGTATGGAAAACATCGCCAACACGAGCGCAGCAGATGGTAATATAGATCAATATTTTTTAAGATGCACCAACTCAGCCAATCCACTGTTACCATCTGCGTAGGATAGTTTAAAACTATCGCGTTCTTGCCAACGTTGCCAAAAATAATCCAAATGCTCAAAACGCTCATCAAGTGGGGTTTGATTGGTTGGAAATTTTGAGAATGCAATAGCGGTACATAGAGTAATGTCTGCAAAAGTTGGCGCGTTGCCGCCAAGTAACCACTCGCGGCCGTCCGCTAAATGTTGGTTAATTAAATTAGCGTGTGCAAGCGCTTCTTTGCGGCAATGTTCGCCCCATTGTGGATTATTTGTAAGCTCAATTTTTAGTCCTAAGCCTTGGTGCATGACGTGAAACATGGTCACAATTCGGTACAAAATGTGTGTGAATATGCGGCTATCCCACATGTCATCTTGGCCCTGTGCTAATGCCGTATCTCCCATGACTTTGCGACCTGCAAAACTGTGGTCTAGATAGCGCGCAATACCTGTAGATTCTGATAAGAATGTGCCGTCAGCTAATGCTAATGTTGGTGTTTCGCCCCACGGGTTCATTTTAAGGTGAGGCCATTGACGTTGTTGCCCGCCGGGCGCCATGTCATAAATGACTTCTTCAATATGTTCGGCGATGCCTTTTTCATATATAAACAAACGTAAGCGCTGTGGGTTTGGGAACGCCGAAGGTGAAGTGAATAAACGTAATTTTTCTGTCATGATTTATCCTTTTTTGTTGATTTTAAAATAAAAAAATGCGCACTAATTCAGTATAAAAAAGAGGTCACACATCATCTGCAACCCCATTTTTAGTGCTTAGCTAGCAGTGTTTGCTCACGGTTATTTGCCCACTCTGCGACCAAAGCTCACTGCGTAAGCTGCCGGACGAGCCAGTAAAATTGGATCATCAGATGGCTCAATACCATCTACCAAGGTTAATGGGTTATACATCGTGCCTTTTTCAAACTTTACCCCATCCGCATTCATGGCTTTTAGTGTCAGCGTTCCTAAATTGACTTCTTCTCTATCTGCAGGCCAACTTACCGTTGCATCATTGGTGACATCACCTTTTTTGGCGATTTGTAAGGCAATACTATATTTTACAGTGCTAGTTTTTAGTCGCGTTGGTAACTCTTCCATCAAATAGTTTGGTGCGGCTTTTGCCGTCTCTTCTTTAGTTAAGTATTTAGCACCTGCTAATGGTTTGATTAAATAGCGACCATAGTGCGTTTCACCTTTAGCGTTAGTGAATTTAAACGCATTGACGCCAAAAAATGGTTGTGTGGCAAAGCTTACTGGTGCTGGTTTTGGTGTGCTAACAAACTTTTTAGCTGCAGGATGGCTCTCTAAAAATTGCTCAACAGGGCTGGGCTTTGGTGAATCTGGCTTAGTGGCTGCCACTGCATTGAGTAAACCTAAAAAGTCTTCTGGTTTGGCTGCTGGGAAACCATTGACTGAAATGACCACCATATCTGTTACTACATCTTTAGGTAAATTAAAACGTATAGCCATACCTTTTGGAAAAGCATTGCCATCTGCATCAGGAATATTAGGCACACCCGTTGCATCAGAAAAACGTACGGTCACTGGTGTTGTGACTTTACCTTGTAAGTAAGATGCCTTAGTAATGGATGAAGCTGTTGTAGCAGCAGTGAACTCACCATCAACGACAATACCCTTGGCGTGATTGGCGCGAAATCCCGCGTGTGGGCCACTTGATAATGTAGTGAGTGTATCGACAATTTGCTCAACCACAGGTTTTGCAGTCGTAGCAGTAACTGCAGCAGTATCGGCATAAACATTGCCCACACTTAAAGTGAGCAGACTTATGCCCAATAATGCTTTAGATGAAAATTTATTCATGTTGAATCCTAAATGTTAAAGTTGAAATGACATTGAGCTATTTTACTTGGCTTACACACCATGATTTTTTAGCCAATCGTTGGCTAGTTTTTGCGCATAATCCGCCGCGGTTTTATTGTAGCTAGGGCGGTAATCTGCGTTAAAACCATGATTTACGTTTGGAAACACGACAATCTCAGACTTACTGCCAGATTTTTCTAATTCAGCCTGCATTTGTTCAATAACTTCAGGTTTAATAAATGTATCGGTGCTAGCATACAAACCTAGCACTGGTACTTTTAAGTTGTGTGCAATATCCACTGGGTCATTCGCTTTAATTTCAGATTTCATCCCATTAAGTAAGCCGTAGTACGCTACGCCAGCTTTAACGTTTGGGTTGTGTTCTGCATAAAGCCATACAGTGCGACCGCCCCAGCAATAACCCACTAAACCTAACTTTTCAGTATTGCTTTTTTTGTTTGATTTTACAAAATCGACTGTTGCATTTAAGTCTGAAAATACTTGCTCATCAGGCACTTTACTCACTACTTTGCTTAAAATTTCACCAATATCGGTCATTTTTGAAACATCACCTTGACGTGCAAAAAGCTCAGGTGCAATAGCCAGATATCCCATTTTTGCGTAACGACGGCACATGTCTTTAATATGTTCATGCACACCAAAAATTTCTTGAATGACCAGAATAACTGGAAAATTTTTGCCGGCAGAGGGCATTGCTTGGTAAGCGGGAATGGTACCGTCCGCCACTAGCACTTTTACTTCGCCAGCTTCAATGCCATGCATATCAGTGGTTATTGCTTGCGCTAGTAAAGGTTGTGATGCAATTGCAAAACCCACTGCAAGTGATGTCATCATAAATGCTCTACGCGTAAAACCAGCTGTTGCAGCTGTTGGCGTATATTCTGAAATGTTAAAATCTAGTGGTTTAGAGCCGTAAGTTTGTAAATCCATAGTCGTTCCTTAAATAGAGAAAAAAATGAAACTAAAGTTTAATATGGTTGATGAGCGAAACTCTAAGCGCTATCAACTGGTCGTTGAGCGTGTGTATTTCAGATGGCGAGCAACCTGTGCTACAAGCTACTTTTAAAGGCACATGTTGAGATTTTTCATGCAGTTGTTCGCCTAATTTTGTTAATTTCACAAACACACGTCGCTCGTCCTCAGCGTCTCTGTGACGCGATAAATAACCATTTTTTTCAAGACGCTTCAATAACGGCGTTAATGTGCCAGAGTCTAAAAATAATCGCTCACTCAGCGTGTTAACTGTGACGCTATCTTGATGCCAAAGCACCAGTAATACTAAGTATTGTGGATACGTGAGGTTGAGTGCGTTGAGCAGCGGCCTATAGACTTTCGTCATGCTGTGTGATGCAGAATAAAGAGCAAAACACATTTGTTGATCCACATTAAGCGGCAGTTTGTTTTTTAAACTTTGCATCCTTAACCCTAAGCTCTGAGGACTGTTTTGTGATTTCATAAATAAAAGTTTACCACAATTATATTGCGTGCAATTATTTTATTAGTCAAATAAAATAATTGGATATAAAAATATCATCCACAGGAAACTCTTCAATATGATTAGCCCACACTGAATGCCGACCACCAACATCAATTTCACTAAAACTTAAAAATCTTGGGTATTATGGCCCATCGTGACCAGTCAAAACGGTCTAACGTGACCGCTGATTATGGTCTATCGTGACCAGCTAAAACGGGTTATCGTGACCGATTT
>JAYVMU010000023.1:0-43454 GCA_043758775.1 Methylophilaceae bacterium | reverse complement strand
CATGCTGCGCCATTGAAAATCTACATCCGCCCATTTCAGCCCTGCCAGTTCTTCACGTCTTGCGCCAGTCAGTAACAGTCCTTGCAGGTATGCGCTTATAACCGGATTGTGTATCTTGCGCACAGCATCAAACCATAACGGCAATTGTTCACGCTGCAAGCTGTCGCCTTCTTTGGCATGGTTCCGAGGTACGGCTTCCCTGACCTTTTGCGAATTGTACGATTCAGCTTTTATCAGACCGGCAAATTCTGGCACGCCATCAGCCCAGCGGATAAAGGCTCTTAGCAGTCGATAACTCAATGCTGCGTTGGTCGGTCTGGTTGCGGATTCTTTATCCAGCCATGCGGCCAGCCGGTCAGGGGTCAGGTCGGACAGCTTCAACGGCATCAGTGCGGCCAGTGGTGCGTCAACGGTTAACGCATCGCTGCGCTTCCTTTCCCGTCCACCGGCGGCGGACAGGTTCACATGGTCGCGGTAATGGCGTTCGCTCCATTTCGGTTTACGCGCTTCCAGATAAACCGGCCACGCATCAGCAAGCGTCATCACCTTGCGATTAGATTCTGTTTTCTTGGCTTCACGTTCGGCGGTGGCATCGTCTCGCACTTGTCGCGGGTCTTGGTTGCCGTCCACCATCACCATCAGGCGGCGGGCTTCCTGTTGCGCTTTCCCAAGCGTCCATGAGCGGGTGTCGCCAATTGTTATGCGCAGGCTTTTGCCGTTTAACCTGCCTTCAAATATGTATGCCTTTGTGCCGGTCTGGGTAACTCGCAATCCCAAGCCTGGCGTTTTGGCATCCCAGTAAAAAGATTGCAGCTTACCCGATTCACACTCGAAGGCTTCAACCCGTCCGGCGGTAAAACTTTCCTTAGCCATAATCGTTAATTTCCATGTAGGCAATATGTAGGCAGATTATAGCAATATACATCAACAAAGCGCAATACTGGTTACCTGCGGATTATTGCCTACACTGATATATTTCAAGTATTTAGCTGTTTTCGTCTACGTCAATCAACAGGCAGAAATAGCATATTGTTCGGACTGTTAATCCGTGTGTCCCTGGTTCGAGCCCAGGTCGAGGAGCCAATTAGATGCAAAAGTGGGCACCCTCAAAGTGCCTTTTTTTGTTTCTGCAATTGCACCAGCTAAAACTGCATAACTGCCTGATATTTGCGCTTCATCACCGTTAATTCTAATTTCGTTCACCAGCAGCTTTAAATATTCTTTACCGAACCTAGATTCACGATCTAAAAGCTTTGATCGTAATGCCGTTGAGAACGCATGGATATGCTGCGGTTTAAGTAAATCAGTAGGTAAATCACGCTGACGTTTTAAACCAGCAATCTCTAACAGTATTTCTTGGCGTCTGGACTGTAGTTTATGCGAGCGATGCTGCAAGGTTTCATCCATAGGTAGATAACCTTTCTCAACCGCTTCAAACAGTCTTTCAGAGTTTTGTTTTAATGTGTCGAGCTCTTTTTGTAGTGGTTTAAGTTTTGCGGTTTGGTCTTTCTGTGAATCTTGCTGCTTTTTACGCATCTCTTGCATCATCACTTGAACGCGATCTGCCGTAAAAACCTTGTCTGCAAGAGTGGTCAGCACAATGTCATCCATTTTCTGCATAGGAAACGCAGGCGTAGTGCATAGATTGTTGCCTTTGCCTATGCGCGTATTGCACTTGTAATAACGATATTTACCACCTTTGCCCGTTGCCGTCGTTAAACCAGCACCACAAATGCCGCATTTCAATAATCCAGTTAGCAGCGTTGGGGAATTGACTAAACGAGGCGGCACTACTGCGGGAGCGCGCGCCGCGCGGCGGCTGCGTGCCTCCTCATACGTGCTCGCCTCTATAATCGCTGGTATCTCAATCTTGATCCATTCCGATTCAGGTTTAATGCGCTTATTCTTATTGTCGGTTTTATTGAAGTAATACTCGCCAATGTAGGTACGGCTTGATAGCACTTCATGCACCCTGCTCCGATTCCATTGTTGCATACGCATCGGTGTATTTTTGTTATTCAGATAGGTTGCGATCTCTTTGGCACCCATTGAGCCCTGCTCATTACCGTGCAGGTACCAATCATAAATGCGCTGCACAATGACTGATTCAATCGGGTCAATTTCAATGCGTTTCTTTTTCTTACCCTTTGCGCCTTCTATGTCCACCTCAACGGCACGATAACCGCTTGATGTGCCGTGTGATGCAATCAGGAATTCTTCTGATCCAATTTGAATCGGTTTTGGTTTGGTGACTTTCGCACGTACCATTGATTCTTTTTGTGCTGCCAACTCGATAAAATCTAGTTTATAGCCATCAGTTGCGATTAAGTAATAAGCGCACTCGATAGTATCAAAACCTGAGATTAGGAATTTAAAAGCCATTATTTTTTAAAGTCTTCTTCTGCTAACCAAAGGACAGGATAGAGAGCCTGTGGTGAGTCATTGCCTAGCTCTAATTCATGTTCACGATAGTACTTATTTGCCAGACTTCTAAATTCTGCCCGCTTACCTGCCATTTGAAAACTTGGTGCAAATTTATAACCTTCCATCTCCGCATGTTGTCTACCGTAATATTCATCTTCCTCAGTATCACCCTGCCCCTTTTCAATTGGAAGATTGAGTTCTAAATTATCTAGTGCCGCTGTCAATAAATCTGCAACTATCTGAGTTCTATTTTTTTGTGGGTACATATCACACAAAGCGGCTATTTTGGCTGCAATGTGGACTGGTAAGCGAAAAGAGAATTGTTTAGAGACCAGTCGTGAATTATCAGGACTAGACCAAATATCGTGAAGGTGAGCTGTTTTCATATAATTTATCCATAAGTTGATTAACTTACATGTAAATTATATGTAATTTAAATGAATGTCAAGTAATTTTCAAAGCCATGCTTTGATTATTCTAATTTTTAATCTATAGTTTGGTTCATGTATTTATAGCCCCCCGTGTTACATAAACGGGTTTAAAAGAAGTTTAAATAATGATTAAATGGCTTGGGATAATTTCTTGGTAGTTGGGTTTTGCTTTAATCGCTTTAATGATTTTTGTTTTTGGTACAAGCAAATATAAATCTTATGAGTGCGCTTCAACTATGAAACTTAAAGTCGAAATTGCTGAGGTTAACGCTAAGCTTTTAAGTGAATACATCGCTAGGTGACCAATCGGATTCGGAGATAAAAAGAGAGCCCACGAATATTTAGACAAAGCTATCAAAATCAACCCAGAAGGGATTGATTCGAATTTTTCTATGGAGATTTTTTGTCTGAGCAAAACGAATATAGCAAAGCAAAAGCATTTCTTGAAAGAGCGCTACTTACTCCGGCAAGACAAGGGAGAGAAGATGCCGACCAAGGTCGTCGCGAAGAAGTAAAAGCAGCACTTGAAAAAATAACTGCAACACTTCAATGGAGACCTATTCATTAGCTATTTTAGATAAATATCAGTTTTTATTAGCTAATTAAAACGAATTTAGAAGAAGTAACTTATCATTCGATTGATATATATCAACTTAAACTAAAATTTAAAGATTAAGATGAATCTGTAACTAGTGGAAGATCGGGGTGCAGATTTTCAAATGCACAGAGACTAATAACTTTTAAAATTATTTAGTACGATTCAATTAGGTGGTCACATGCATCCACACATCAAAGTATTATTGTTATGCTCCACATTATTTTGGGGTTTAGTTCCGTTCTCGGTACTTGCTGTACCATCGTTTGCCAGACAAACAGGAATGGATTGTGCAGCTTGTCATACCAGTTTTCCAGAGTTGACCCCTTTTGGACGTGAATTCAAACTTAATGGATATACATTGGGGGAGCGTCAATTATCACCACTGGCGGCAATGATGCAGTTTTCAGTGACGAGTCCTGCGAGGAATCATGACAGTACTGGCGCGCAACTTACTATGCGCCCTAATGATCCGCAATTCGACATGCTGAGTATTTTTGCTGCCGGGAAACTCACGGATTACGCCGGGATGTTTGTTCAGTGGACGTACAGTAACAATTCTGAACAGAGTGCTGATGGCTCTATCAGACACCATAGTCAATTGGATAATACTGATCTTCGTGTTGTTGGCAATCATGATCTTTTGGGGAAGAGTTTGGTGTTTGGGTTCAACTTGAACAATAATCCCACTGTACAAGATGTATGGAATACAACGCCAGCGTGGGGATATCCATTTAATGGCCCTAATTTACCTCATTCAAACCCGGCATTTGCGACGATGATTGATGGCGGATTAAGCCAACAGGTGGCTGGTCTTGGTGCTTATTTCTGGTATGACCGGCATTTTTATGGTGAATTGTCATTTTACGGAAATGCGAATAAGTTTTTTCGGATATTGAGCGAGGGGCAGCCCTGGTCTTCGAATGGGGTGACCCGGATCAATGGGCGCAACAATCCTTATTGGCGATTGGCCTGGAATCAGGACTGGGGCAGCCATTCTCTAATGCTGGGCACTTACGGGATGCAGGTAGATATTTTTCCTGACCCAGCTAATCCGCAGGGGCCAACCAATCGATACACAGACGCGGCAATTGATGCGCAATATCAATATCTATCAGATCCCAACATTGTTAGTGTACAAACAACGCTTATTCATGAAAAGCAAAATTATAAGGCGAGTTTTGATCCTGCCTGTGATCCTACGGTTGGGGCTTGTTTAAATGCTCACGATCAACTTAACACCTTCAAAGCAAAGGTCAGTTATTTGTACGACCGTAAATATGGTACCTCATTCGCCTATTTTAATACGCAGGGCAGCAATGATAGTGTCGCGTTCTCGACTGGTAACAACTCGATCACCAAACCAGATAATCAGGGCTATATCGTGCAAATGGATTACAACCCTTGGACATTTGCGCGTGTATCACTTCAGTACACAGGTTATACAAAATGGGATGGGTCGCGCCAGATGGATAATTTGGGTTTGAAACCTAAAGATAGAAATATCCTGTTCCTTAGCACTTGGTTTGCTTTTTAGGTTAATCGGAGAAACGCACATGAATCATTATCTGTTGAATTCTTTTGTGGCCGCCGGGCTTGTGATGTTTACCTCAGCTTTTGCTTCAGATGAAGGCGCAAAGATGGATCGTCAACTTTGCTCTGTTTGTCATGGACCATCTGGTACTACCAGTTCAGAGCTCTTTCCCCAACTGGCA
The DNA here is from genome assembly GCA_043758775.1 of Methylophilaceae bacterium. Classification (GTDB taxonomy): domain Bacteria; phylum Pseudomonadota; class Gammaproteobacteria; order Burkholderiales; family Methylophilaceae; genus JACMMS01. Next base: position 38,289 of record JAYVMU010000023.1, on the reverse strand, counting down.
GGCGAGCCTGCGCCATATCTGATTTCTCAAATGAAAGCGTTTAGAGACAAGACAAGAAAAGACGAGAATGCTCGTCGTTTTATGTGGGGAATTTCGTCCAGATTAAGTGATGAGGAAATTGCTCAGCTTGCCAGTTTTTATGAGTCGTCAGCCCCTGCGCATAAAGGTAAGGTATCAGACAAGATACAATACGAGACTGGTAGAAATATATTCTTAAATGGCAATTCTGATAAAAGCGTTCCTCCTTGCATGGCTTGTCACGGCGAGAAAGGGGAGGGGAAAGAATTGACACCAAGATTGGGTGGTCAAAACAGGGCTTATCTGGTCAGGCAGTTACGGGTGTTTTATGGAGATGAAAGACCTGCTGCCACCGCAATGCATGAAATCGTCAAGGGATTATCAGACAGTGATATTGAGAGTGTTGCGGAGTATCTGCATGCACAGTGATCTGGATGAGCTGAGCGGATTAGTGGCAAGTCAGTAATACGCACTCTGCGAGCTACAAGAACCCATGATAATAGTAGATTTAAATAGAGACTGATTTTCCAGTAGAATTATGCGGCTTAAAAAAACAAATAGAGTATTTAAAAGTATATTTGAAAATCAAATACAATTAATTGTTTAAGTTACACTCTAACATAGCGATGTAAACAGGATTATTTCAATAGCACTTGTCTTCAGAGCATTAACTCCGCCCCCAGGGCTCAGTTTATCATTATGGACGCACATACTTAATTAATAATCAAAGGGTTAAGCTTTAATTGCTTAACCAGTTTTTATTACCTATAGTAATAAATGTCTTTAACCTCATACTTGGTAAAAGTATTAAACGTATGAACCGCATCATAGCTATTTCTAAGATAAGCCCTTGCGAGCTGGTACCTGAGATTAAAGCCGAGTATCAGGCCCAATATGAGAACTAAACGATGATAAGAAAAGCATAGTAAATCGAATTGACAACTTTTGTAATGTAAACAAGTTATTTTCAACTCGCTTAAATTGGAGGTTTGATTTTGATCGGGCATCCGAAATGCCATTAGAAATAACCCAAGAAGAGGTTGAATTAGATGCACTAAGCATGTAACTCGGAAAAATTAGTTTAATTTCTCAGAATTAGCGGGCCAATCACAGCAGTACTATTTCCAATATCCAGTGTCCAGCTTCACCATCTTGGGCACCCCATTATGCAATCAGAACTAATATTTTCCAGTTACCATACTTGTCTGAATTGGTGAGCCAGTATCTAAAGGCTAGCGTTTAGGCGCTGGCCTTTTTCATTTTCGGAACGTGACAGACTAATCATATTCTTCCCTCTCGACTGAGTTCAATTTTTGAGGCAGCACATGCCAGATTCTCAGTTGCAAATTTTGCATAACGATCTACCATCGATCTAGTTTCCCAGCCTCACAAGACTTTAAGTTCATCACAACTGGTACCGGGCTGGCGATGCCAAGAAGCCCAAGTGTGCCTCAAGTCATGGAAACGAAAATCCTGCTATCGCTAAAGCTCTATACCATGCCTGCAATGACTTCGGCGTACGGGTTAGCCTAAATAAGTAAAGCAAGCTTTGGGATGCTTTCCACGCTGTTCTTCTAAAACCATCATAGCATCATGAACCTTTATTCTTAAACTGATTATTATGTTACGAAACCCCGGCAGAGAGATTTAAGGCTTGTGTTGCATCGATCAGTTGAACTCACCGCCTATTACGGTCAGTCATGGAGGCTAACTTGCAGGTCTACCCATTGACACCTCATTAGCTAGTTAATAACAGTCCTTAACTGGTGCCCTGCTCCACTAGACCATTATAATATGCTAATGGACTACTCCGATAAGGATGAACGAATTGTCCTGCGGACCCGGACATTATTTTGACATATGACGCCTCGTATCTAGAAAATGGCTAGTTTGCGCACTAGTTGAATGCGAAAGAGTAGCTCTTAAGAATAAAGCAGGGGGTTTGATGTTATCAAAGTCTAGTAAGATTCCTCAAGTGTTTGAATGGATGATTGATGATTGTTTGAAACAAATCAAAGCTTGTGAAGATGGTGTCTCAAAGGATCCTCAACAAGCCTGCACGAAATGCGTATTGGATTTCGCCGACTTAAATCTTTCATTCATTTTTTCCATCAGATCTACCCTTGTCCAGTTAATCTAATTGCTAAGATTAATCGGATCTTACTTCCCTTAGGACGTTCTCGTGATTGTGATGTATTCATTAACAATACGCTCAATAGATTGATTAAAAAAACACCCCAATGAGCATGAGTTAATACATTTCAAAAAGTTATTTGTATCGCTATCTTTAGAGTTGAAATTGAAAACCAGTAAGGCAATTCAATCCAGGCAATATTCTCAGTTGATGTTAAATCTTAATCAATGGGTCAGTTCGGTCGATGATGGCAAACATCAGCAAAATAAATTTTCTCGGCTTGCTAAAAAGAGAATGGGGGCTTATCACAATAAGTTAATGAAAAATGACTTACTTATTTCTCAAAATGATCTTAAGGAATGGCACCAGATTCGAATTTCAGCCAAAAGAATTCGTTACATTTCTTCATTTTTGTATGAAATTTACCCCACTAAAGAACTTAAACAATACATCAAAAATCTTTGCGCTGTGCAGCAGTTACTTGGTTTAATTAATGACGCTACCGTGGCAATGAAGCTCATCAATACAATGATTAAAAAAACACCCAACGATTTTATCAAATGGCCCAATAATCTTTGATTATCTCACTGACAGAAATCAATCAAATACACTAAAGTTTTTAAAACTTTGGGCAAATCTGAAAGGCTGTAACTTTGAATTTACATTATCTTAGCTTTGAGTCATTAATTGACTAGCTAGTACAAGCTAATGCATGGTCTTTTTACATAAAACTCACGCACCGTATTTATCTGCTGCTCTGCATGGTCCGTTACCTGCTACTAGTGTAGAGACACCTAAATCGCGTGCACCGGCACTACCGAACAACCTCAATATCGGTTAGATTTAACGCCTAGGTCTAGCTCATTTTAAGTGCCTCAACCTTAAATTCATCTGTATTGCTGATAACCCCCTTCATTACTATCTCTCCGTTCCTGTTTCGACAGGCTATATATCTAACATAATGAGCCGTTACCAGCTGATAAAGCTTGAGAGTCTCAAACTATTTTCAAGTCCACAGATGAGCGAATCCATGCCTCTAAAGCTGTTTATGGGTACAAAAAATTCACTTGTCTGACACGACATTCAGGGCTATAATCCGCCCCGTTTTTATAATAGCGGAGACCCTCTGTGGGCACTTGTTCGAGTGATAGTAGTAGACCGGTTCTAGTAACTGGCGGCTTATTGGTGAAATAGCGCGCAAAATTCCTTGCAGCTTCTCGCCAAGAGCGGGAAGCTGTATCAATGTTCCAGATAACACTGGTTCTCTAAAGCTTCTAAAAAATACTTGAGGATATGTATCTGTTCAGCTCAGTCTGATTTACAGAAAGATATCTACGAATAAATTTGACTACAACGTCAAGTTTTTGACTTTGCTACGCACTGAGTAATCAGCGTCTGCAAGTCAACCTGAGCCTGCCAGAAGCCTTTGCCTCATTTCACCATGAAGGAGAGCGCCATGCATTTTATTAGCTTCAAACCTCTAGGCCGTAGTTGGCAGATATTTTTTCCACGTGCTGCTTATTTAGCTTATGGAGCCCTACTTACATCAGGATTTTCAGTATCAATGGCGCATGCCGCTCGCCCGATGATTACAGATGATGCGCGTATTGTTGATGCCAAATCCTGCCAATTAGAAAGTTGGCTAAAAAAGAATCAAAACAGTACCGAATATTGGGCACTACCTGCCTGTAATTTTACAGGAAACCTTGAACTTACCTTAGGCGGTGCTAGTGGTAACGATGATGCAGGCACCAAGACCACCGATATAGTGTTTCAGGGGAAAACCCTGTTCAAGACGCTGGAGCCAAACGGCTGGGCGTGGGGGCTAGTAATGGGCAATGTCAGACATCCTGCTATTCAAACCGACCGAAATCTGGTGGGTGATGTTTACGCCTACCTACCTGCCAGTTTCTCGTTTCGGGATGACAGATTCGTATTACACACCAATATTGGCTGGTTGCATGATAAGACTGCTAAAGAAAACCGGGCTACATGGGGCGTTGGCACAGAAACCCAAATGACGCAAAACAACTGGCTGATTGCCGAGGCTTATGGTCAAAATCAGGGCAATCCGTTTTATCAACTTGGCGTACGGCATTGGCTCGTGCCTAACCGTGTACAAATTGATACCACTTATGGCAGCCGTTTTGATAGCAGTTTAGAAGAGCGCTGGTTTTCCATTGGATTGCGCTTGTTATCAGTGCCGTTTCTGCCGTGAAGGTTAATCTTAATGAGTTTATATACAAAACATGACTGATAACCCTAGATTACGATCGCCACCGAGATAACCTGGCTAAAAGGTCATCACGATGGCGGCCCTGGAGAAACAAAATGAGCTTCACCTTATTAAAAGAATTTTTCGCAGGTTTTCTGCGCACCCGTCATATCGCACGCCACTTTCGTCGCCTGGCTATGCTGGAAACGTTAGCTCATACCAGTGTCAGCCGAGAAGCCCCTGCCACCTTGGCACAAAGCTTAATGAGCGCTGCTTACAGCGATGCAGATGCCCTGCTCAACTCACTTAAAACTCATGCCGATGGCCTGACTGAAAGCCAGGCTGAAGATTTACGTGAGCGCATAGGTTTGAATGAAATCGATAGCGAAAAACCGCTGCCTTGGTGGCGGCATCTGTGGTACTGCTATAAAAACCCATTCAATCTGTTGCTAACATTGCTTGCAAGCATCTCCTATTTAACTAGTGACGTGAAAGCGACCGCCGTGATTTCATCCATGGTGGCTCTATCTACACTGTTGCGGTTCTGGCAAGAAGGTAAATCCAATCGAGCTGCCGATGCACTCAAGGCTATGGTCAGCAATACGGCGACGGTTATTCGACGCGATATAACTAACGATGCAGCACCTATCTTTAAAAAATTCTTTAATGCGCATGTGCATATCAAACCTGCCAAACGTATCGAGCTACCTATCAAACAATTGGCGCCTGGCGATGTTATTGTGCTATCTGCAGGTGATATGATTCCTGCGGATTGTCGGCTACTGACGGCCAAAGATTTGTTTGTATCGCAGGCCGCCATGACTGGTGAATCCATCCCGGTAGAAAAATTCCCTACTCTGCATGATACGACCATAAACAATCCACTAGAGCTGGAAAATATCCTATTCATGGGTACTAACGTGGTCTCTGGCGCAGCCACAGCTGTTGTCGTCACTACTGGTAAACAGACTTATTTTGGTGCGCTGGCTCAACGTGTAACGGCTATCGATCGTGCACCAACGTCATTCCAGGCTGGGATTAATAGAGTCAGCTGGCTGCTCATTCGCTTTATGTTAGTGATGACACCTTTGGTGCTACTCATCAATGGCTTCACCAAAGGTGACTGGATGGAAGCTTTGCTGTTTGCCCTATCTGTGGCAGTTGGTCTGACACCTGAAATGTTACCGATGATTGTGACCTCTACACTAGCCAAAGGCGCTGTCACTCTGTCACGTAAAAAAGTCATCGTCAAACGGCTCGATGCCATTCAAAACTTTGGTGCGATGGATGTGTTATGCACGGACAAGACTGACACATTGACGCAAGACAAGATTTTTTTGGCACGCCATATGAATGTATGGGGCAAAGAATCTGACAAAGTGCTGGAGATGGCCTATCTCAACAGCTATTACCAGACTGGCCTTAAAAACCTGCTGGATGTGGCCGTGCTCACCCATGTTGAAGTGCATAGTGAACTTGAGGTGGCGACCGCTTATCGTAAGGTGGACGAGATCCCGTTTGATTTTAATCGACGTCGTATGTCTGTGATTGTTGCCGAGCATGAGACACATCACCTGTTGATCTGCAAGGGCGCGGTAGAAGAAGTACTTGCTGTCTGCAATCGCGTGCATCAGGAAAGCGATCAGGCTGAAAGTCCATTCCCCCAGGCTGTACCGCTTCACGATGAGTTGCTAGCTCGTATTCGCCAGATTACTGCCGACCTCAATGAAGAAGGTTTACGCGTAGTGGCAGTAGCTGCGAAAGTACTGCCGCTAGGTCATGATAATTACAGTGTGGCCGATGAGCAGGAGCTGACACTAATTGGCTACGTGGCCTTTCTCGATCCGCCTAAAGAAAGCACTGCTCCTGCGCTCAAGGCATTGGCGAGCCATGGTGTATCAGTCAAGGTATTGACTGGAGATAACGAACTGGTGACAGCCAAGGTTTGCCGCGAGGTCGGCCTGGCGCAACAAGGCCTGATGCTTGGTGCCGATATTGAACACATGGCTGATACAGAACTGGCGCTGGTAGTAGAACAGGTCAATGTCTTTGCCAAACTTTCGCCTGCGCAAAAAGAGCGTATCGTGCGCACGCTTAAAGCCAATGGCCATGTTGTAGGTTTTATAGGCGATGGCATCAACGACGCGCCCGCACTACGTACGGCAGATATTGGCATTTCCGTGGATACCGCAGTCGATATCGCCAAGGAAGCTGCGGATATTATTCTGCTGGAAAAAAGCCTGATGGTCTTGGAAGAAGGCTTGCTGGAAGGACGCCGTACCTTTGCCAATATGCTCAAATACATCAAAATGACCGCCAGCTCCAATTTCGGCAATGTGTTCTCGGTATTGGTGGCCAGCGCCTTTATTCCATTTTTGCCTATGCTGCCTATGCATTTACTGGTGCAGAACCTGCTGTATGACATCTCACAGATTGTTATTCCGTTTGATCATGTAGATGAAGACCTGCTCAAACAGCCACAGCGCTGGCAGCCTGAGAATATTGGCCGCTTTATGCTGTTCTTCGGGCCGCTTAGCTCAGTGTTCGACATTATCACATTTGCCATGATGTGGTTTATTTTTGGCGCCAATACGCCAGAAAAGCAAACGCTGTTTCAATCTGGCTGGTTTATCGTCGGCCTGCTGACACAAACGCTGATTGTACACATGATTCGCACACCGAAGACGCCATTCATCCAGAGCCGTCCAGCTATGTCGTTGCTACTGATGACTGGTCTGGTGATGGCAATAGGCATTTCTATCCCGATGGGGCCACTTGCACATCACTTTAAACTGCAGGCCTTGCCACCACTATACTTCATGTTCCTGCCTATCATACTGTTTGGTTATGTAGTGCTAACGCAAGCCATGAAGGGCATTTATATTCGCCGCTTTGGCTGGCAATAAGGAGATTGCAATGGAAGCAATTAACAACATCAATCTGGCCTCTTTGCTGGATACCTCAGTCAGTCTCACGGCCGCTTTTGTCTTTGGCGGCCTGATTGGTCTTGAACGGCAGTATCGCCAGCGCACTGCTGGTCTTCGCACCAATGTACTGGTGGCGGTAGGCGCGGCTATTTTTGTGGATATGGCCAACCGACTAGATGGCCATTCAGGAGCGGTACATGTGGTAGCCTACGTGGTCTCCGGCATCGGCTTTCTTGGCGCTGGTGTCATCATGCGCGAAGGAGGCAATGTGCAGGGCCTGAATACCGCTGCCACTCTCTGGGGCTCGGCTGCGGTAGGGGCCTGCGCTGGTGCAGATCTGATACTTGAGGCGCTGCTCGGCACGCTGTTCGTACTGGCAGCAAATACCTTGCTCAGGCCAATTGTGAACAGTATCAACCGCAAACCGCTTGATCTAGCCTCGGCTGAGGTGACCAATACAGTCTATGTGATTGCCAGTCGCAACCGGCAGAAAGAAGTATTGAATATGCTGGAAGATGCACTGGAGCAGCATGATTACCCTGCGCGCGACCTGGAAATACATGCATTTGGCGAGCATGAAGTTGAGATTGAGGCGACGCTGGCAGCGACTTCAGTGGATAGCGAAAAACTGGATTTACTGGTTCAGCAAATTGCAGCTTCGCCTTTTATCACGCAAGCCTTCTGGAGCCCAAGCACGACGGAATAATTAGGGCTAGTTGACAGGTGGTATCTACAATAGGTGTTGTCAATATAAGTCATATTTATCGTTACCCGATTTGTGTATATGCCACACTCTATATTGAAGAAAGATGCCTGCGGAGCAAATACAACTACAGTCTCTAAACGAACTAATTTCAATACGAGCAAGCATAGGCCCTATATTTAATGATAGAGTCACTACAGATACATCTGTTGAAGCAGATAAGAAACAGTTTTTAACTAAGGAGAGTTATATGAAAGCCCATATTGCACAAAAAGCCCCCTATACTGTGGATGTTGAATCGGGTAACAGTTATTACTGGTGCGCCTGTGGCCTAAGCAAAAGCCAGCCATTTTGCGATGGCTCACACTCAGGCTCAGCATTTACACCAGTTGAATATATAGCCACCGAAACTAAAACCGTGTACTTCTGCGGATGTAAGCAAACAGCTACTCAACCTATGTGTGATGGGACACATAGTAAATTATAAAGTCATTTAAAAAACTAACCTTCTCTATGCTTGCCTTCACTAAGTTTGGGTGAAGGTTAGTTAAGACACTGATTGAGTGTAGCCGTCAAAATTCAGATATAAAATTTGATAGACTGCTGGTAAGTTGGCTAAGAAATTTTTAGAGAGGTGCCACCCTCACCTCAATGCCATGCACAGTAGTACTCTCCCCCATATCCGATTTTCGCCCTGGATTAAGCACGTTAACATTTGCTTTTTCTGGTTCTGCTTTTGGCCAACGCCCTTTGTGCACCACCACCACTCCGCGTGGCAATGTCTCTTCTATAACAACGTTTAATCGCAATTGACCAACATCATTCGAGACCCGCACTTCTTCTCCAGCAGACACTAGACAATCCGCGGCGTCCATTGGATGCATGAATATAGATGCCTGTTTTGATTGTTTCATTATTTTAGCAACATTACCAAAACTGCTATTTAAAGCCCAAGAAGAAGCTGGCGACAACATACGTAGATAGCCCGACTTTGGTCTGAGGTCAGCAATGGGCAAAGGTATACGCGGATGTCCGTTGGCTTCAGCCAAAGATGAGGCAATCTCTATGCGCCCTGAAGGTGTGCCAAATTTGAAGTCGCCAAACTGAATCCTAGGCATGGACGGAATGGGTGTCGTTCCTTTTTGAGATAAAGACTCAAAACTCTCGCCAATATCAGCACGTTTCACTAAGTATTCCAGAATTTCCGCATCAGGTTCATATAATTCTGGCTCTTGATAATCCATGGCTTTGGCCAAACGTCGAAATATTTCTGGATTGGGCAATGAAGACCCAACAGGATCTATTACCTTAACCTGGGCTGAAAGTGTTAAATGGAAATATCCCGCTACCAGATCATCAAACTCCAGAAAACTTGCCGCCGGCAGAATGATATCGGCGTAGGCCGTAGTATCTGTTGGGAATAAATCCAGTACCACCGTAAAAAGATTATCGCGCAATAACGCTGCTTTCAGGCGAGACTGTTCTGGATTTGATGCGGCAATGTTGATGTTCCAAGCAAAGAGTGCTTTACTTTTTGCGGGGTCTTCAAGATGTGATGCCAGATCCATATGGCTGATAGTCGCCGTTTTACTTGAGTTTAGATACGGGGCTGTTATATAAGCGTCATCGATACCACGTAATGGCAGATCCCAGTTTAAATAAAGAAAACCTGCACCAGGCTTCGCAATATTACCTGTCACTGCTGGCAAAAGCGCACATGCTCGCATGACGTTGCCACCAGTGGGCTGGCGTTGCAAAGCTTGGCCTAGCCAAAGCAGAGAGGGCCCAGAGGCATAAAGCATAGCCACCTCTTCAATAAGTGCCGCTGGCACTCCAGTGACACTCTCTCCCCATGCCGGGGTGCATTCTGCTAGCAAGGGTTCGATTTCATCCCAACCTACAGTGTATTTTGAAATAAACTCATGATTGACCAAGCCCTGACGATGCATCACATGCAGCATAGAATAAGCTAAAGCGGCATCGCTGCCAGGGAATGGCTGGAGGTAAATATCTGCCGATTTTGCAGTTTCCGTATATATCGGGTCTATTACTACAACTTTTGCATTGGCTTTTTGAAGCCAATGTTCATGCACATGCGGACCTGAGGCCGATGGGTTAGTACCCCAGACAATGATACATTTTGCTGCATCGACCATTCGTGGATCAAAACCATTTAAAGAACTTCCATACATGTAACCAAGTGCAACATGCCCCGCCATGTTGCAGATCGTATCTGGATTGACTTCAGTTGCGCCCAGTTTGTTAAAGAAACGCATAGGAAACATAAAAGCGAGCAATGAAATAGTGCCCGTATAGTGAGCATTGTAAATGGCTTGTGGCCCGTCAGTAACAATGATAGATTGAAGTCGTGCGGCAATTTCCGCACATGCAGCGTCCCAAGAGATAGGCTCATATTGACCTGTACCTTTAGGGCCAACTCTACGTAATGGCTGACTCAAACGAGATTTCTTGTCTATCCATTCGTGGTTGTAAGCGATTGAGCACTTTTTACACAGTTTTCCCTGGCTAACTTCATGGTTTGGGTCTCCACGCACCTGAAGTATGGCTCCATTTCTTTTAGTAACCAGAATGCCACAACTATCATAACAATCTCTTGGGCATGTGGTTAGAAAGGTTTCTTCAAATGATGCAATAGACATAATAAACACCAATTTACAAAATTAATAAACGAAGGTAAATACCTATTAAGTGCGAATAGTGTGTGAATTTTAAACACCTCCAATTAACACGCTAACATATTGGTACACAAGAAATATTAAAACTATATTCTTTACTTTACCACTATCTTTTTACTTAGCATCTCTAAATTGGCATATCACATGGCCATAACTAGAATGAAAAAAACTCATTAAAAGTTGTCGTCGATTTAAAACAAGAAGTCATCTGACTAAATAATGTTTGAAAGCATGCCACTGTTCGAACTTGTGCTTACCAAACATTTTTATATTAATTAAAAAGCATTCGTTATTAATCATGGCTATGCTGAAAATTAGTTTTGTTATACAAAGCGGAAAATTAGAGATAAGCTGTTACCAATGTAGTTTCGTTAACTCAATTGCAATTGATTGGAATCATTCAGTTCTCATTTTCTTCAGTCCTATTTGCAATATTTACGATACCTAATAATTTATTGAAAGAACTATTATGGCGCTTCATCATGCACTTTCTGGCGAGTCGATTGACATCCGCCCTTTCAGGAATAACCTCCAGCATGAATGCACTAAGACTCTGTACAAAACAGAACATCTGGAAGTATTTCGTATGGTTTTACTCGCTGGAAAAGGGTTTCCTCCACACAAAGTTGCCGGTGAGATCACCGTGCAATGCATTGAGGGCAGCATCGAGTTTACGATTAACGGATTGAGCGAAGTGATGTATGAGGGCAGTCTAAAATGCTTAGCAGGCAATGAGCTTCACGCATTAAAGGCGGTCGAGGATTCCTCAGTGCTTGTCACTATTTTGTTACATGGCGCATAGGGAATGTCTCGCGTTAAAAGTGAGTTAACGCAAATGGACCAGCCTCTGGTATGTACGATTGGACACTCCAATCGCACGATAGAGTCGTTCATCGACTTACTTTGCGAAAACAAAATAAACCACGTGCTTGACGTAAGAACTGTGCCAAGATCACTGCATAATCCACAGTTCAATCGAGATATACTCCCCATTTCATTGGCCACGGTGGGCATTGCTTACAGTCACATTACTGGGTTAGGCGGTCTGCGTCATGCGCATGCTTCTTCTATCAACACTGGCTGGCACAATGCTTCATTTCGAGGATATGCTGACTATATGCAGACTGCAGAGTTTGCTGACAACGTGGAATCGGTGGTGCAGCTAGCAAGGACTGAGCGCTGCGTATTAATGTGTGCCGAAGCCGTGCCATGGCGTTGTCATCGTTCGATGATTGCTGATGCACTTCTTGTTCGAGGTATTGACGTTGAGGATATTATTAACAGTCATGGACGCAAGCCGCATTTGCTTACTCCGTTCGCCCAAGTGAATGATACGCAAATCACCTATCCAGCGCAGATTGATGCCATCGATTTAGACTACCAATCCAATATTGATTGAGTTCAATGGGCTGAGCCTACAGGCCAACTTGATAGCACAATACATTTACCAGAGAGAAAATATGAGCATTGCTACGCAACCAATAACTGATGATGATCCACTCTCACCTTGGTGGATACGGTCCATTATCATTATTATGATACTCGGCTTTTCGGGGCTGATCATGGTGACGATGCTGTCATATCGCAATGCTCCTCCTATTCCGCACATCGTGCTCGACGAGCATGGTAATACTCTATTTTCTGGAGAAGATATCGGCAACGGCCAATCTATTTTTCTAAAATATGGATTGATGGCAAATGGTAGCATCTGGGGACACGGTGCCTATCTTGGCCCAGACTATTCGGCGGCTGCCCTGCATCGTATGGGTACCGTAACCGCGAATACTCTCGCACAGCAAGAATACCAAAAGCCTGTAGCCAATCTTTCACCCACACAACTGGCAAGTGTTTATGCAGAGACAGCAGTTATCTTAAAAACTAATCGCTATGACGCCGCGACTAATAACCTAAACTTTACTTCAGCACAAAGCCAGTATTTCAAACAAGAAAATGTCTATTGGCGAGATTATTTTCACAACCCAATACAAAACGGTGGTTTAAAGACTGACCTCATCACCAACTCAACTGAGATCCACCAATTCACTGCATTTGTCACTTGGGCAGCTTGGGCATCGGTTGCAGACCGGCCAGGGCTGACATACTCCTATACCAACAATTTCCCCTACGACCCCAGCGTGGGTAATTTACCGACTTCAAGCGCCCTGCTTTGGAGTGCGTTGAGCGTCATGGTACTACTGGCAGGAATTGCAAGTGTCCTCCTTGCTTTTGGTAAGTTCGATTTCCTTGGCTGGTTCACGCGTGGTCATCATGTTCACCCACATCTAATTCCAGGACAATCAAGTGCTGGTCAAAATGCTCTCGTCAAATTTTTTGTAGTCGTAGCACTGCTGTTGCTAGCACAATCCTTAGTAGGCGGCGCTGTCGCACACTATCGCGCAGACCCGGTTAGTTTCTACGGCTTCGATTTAACGCGAGTTTTCCCTAGTAATCTAGTTCGCACATGGCATTTACAGTTGGCAATCTTCTGGATTGCCACTGCCTATGTCGCAGCGGCACTATTTCTTGGTCGTTCGCTCCGTAGCGATGAGCCACGTTGGCTTGCAGGCGCAGTTCATGTATTGTTCGCCGCTTTTGCACTAGTCATTGGCGGCAGCTTACTGGGAGAATGGCTTGGAATATCCCAATTACTAGGACACTGGTGGTTCTGGCTAGGTGATCAGGGTTGGGAGTATCTGGAACTTGGCCGTTTGTGGCAATACCTGTTAATAGCGGGATTGTTCGCTTGGTTTGGTCTGATATGGGCGCTAGTAAGGCCGCGTAGTTTAACCGAGCCAGCCTCGGCTCCAGTCGTAAAAATGTTTCTAGTTGCTGCACTCGCTATTCCAGTATTTTATATCCCAGCACTATTTTTTGGCGCCAAAACCAACTATACCATAGTAGACACATGGCGTTTCTGGATCATCCATTTGTGGGTCGAAGGCTTCTTTGAGTTCTTTGCAACCACTGTGGTGGCGTTAACGTTCTACCAATTAGGATTGACGCGCCGCAACGTTGCGCTACGCGTCATTTACCTTGATGCAATTCTGTATTTTCTTGGCGGCCTGATGGGTACTGGCCATCATTGGTATTTCATCGGGCAGACTAACGTGAATATGGCCTTATCGGCATTGTTTTCCGTACTTGAAGTCGTACCCCTCACCCTGTTAACCCTCGATGCTTGGGACTTTGTCAAAACTACGCGCGGCAATTGCGATATATGCAATAAGGCAATAGCAATTCCTCACAAGTGGACTTTTTATTTTCTGATGGCGGTTGGCTTTTGGAATTTCCTTGGCGCTGGAATTTTTGGCTTTCTAGTTAATCTGCCAATTGTCAGTTATTACGAGGTCGGCACCATGCTTACACCTAATCACGCGCATGCAGCGCTAATGGGCGTGTTTGGTATGCTAGCGATTGCATTGATGGTATTTGTATTACGTCAAACCAGCAATGACCAAAATTGGGCTGGCATTGAAAAATATGTCAAAGTAGCGTTCTGGGGCACCAATGTTGGGTTAATGCTGATGGTCTTGATGAGCCTATTTCCTGGTGGAGTCCTGCAAGTATGGGACGTGCTTGAGCACGGATACTGGCACGCACGCAGCATTGAATATATTGGCAGTGATCGTTCACGTATGATTGAATGGCTGAGAATGCCTGGCGATGTAATTTTTATCATCTTCGGCACAGTGCCTCTAGTTATTGCTTCGATTAAGGCTTATGTGAGCATGCGCAGGCAGGCATGAATAAACGCTGGCTTTCACCGATATATTAAAAAGCATCTGTGCACCAATTGCTGGATGGCTCATGATAAATTCACAAACAACACGCCTTTTGTAAAACCAATCTAGTGCTAGCTTTAGTTTTGTCATAAAATAAATTCATGACAAAATTTGAGCGAATAATTGGCTAGCCCAAAAACAAGATACCCATGCCTGATACCCAAGTAGACCAAGAGCCTTCAAAGATTAGCTCGCGCTGGCAAGATGCCATTGCAGGCATCTCTGTCGCTAGCCTGCTACTTCCACAAGCAGTAGCTTATGCATCTATTGCAAATTTAGCCCCACAGGCTGGTGTCATTGCATTATTTGCTGGTTTGGTTTGTTATGGCTTATTAGGCACCAGTCGATTTGCCATTGTTTCTGCCACTTCATCTTCGGCTGTCGTCCTAGCGGCTGCTACACTATCAATGACAGGCGGGGACACTGCTAGCAAGCTAATACTGTCTGCTAGCATTGTCGTTTTCACAGGTATTTTTTTTATTTTAGCTGGATTGGCGCGCCTAGGAAGCATCACTGATTTTATCGCAAAACCAGTATTACGTGGCTTTGCTTTTGGTATCACCATTGTCATTATATTCCAGCAGTGCGTCAGCATCGTCGGCATTTCATCGCACATTCATAATAGCGATATTCTTGAGCTTGGCTACTCATTACTCAGCCAAAGTTCGAACTGGAATTTAGTGAGCATTGCAGTCAGTACGGCTTCGCTATTTTTGCTATTTTTGTTGGAGCGTTTGCGTTACGTACCAGGAGGTATGATTGTTATAGGGCTGGGCATTATTGCAAGCCAATGGTTGCATCTACCATCTTATGGTGTACACGTAGTAGGGCCTATCCAACTACAAATCAGCCATCTCGCTATGCCAATACTGACTAAAGCCGAGTGGTTACATTTAGCAGAGCTAGGGTTTGCAGTAGCCATAGTTTTGTACCTAGAGTCTTATAGCTCTATTCGTACATTTGCTATGAAACATGGTGACTCAACTTCTCCAAATAAAGATATTTTGACATTGGGTGTTGCTAATCTAATTTCTGGATTACTCCATGGGATGCCAGTGGGGGCTGGGTATTCAGTCACAGCGGTCAATGAAGCTGCTGGGGCTAAAACACGCCTCGCTGGTGGAGCTGCTGCGCTAGTAGTTTTAGCCATTGTGCTGACATTACTCCCCTACATTGCCTTAACCCCAGAACCTGTACTTGCCGCCATCGTCATCCACGCAGTAAGTCAGGCATTGAACTATAAAACACTCTCCACTTATTTCGTTTGGCGTCGAGACCGTATCGTGGTTATTGCAGCCATTACTGGAGTCTTATTATTGGGTGTGCTGGATGGCCTATTATTAGCCATCAGCATCAGTCTGATGATGCTGCTGAGCCGACTCTCAGAATCAAAAGTCTCGTCATTAGGTAGATTGGGAGAAAGTCATAATTTCGTTGACATGGAAGTACACCCAGAAGCCAAAGCAATTGAAGGTATTATTATCTTGCGACCAGACGAGCCGCTTTTCTTTGCCAATGCTGATCGCATATTAAGCCAAGTTCAGCAAACCATTGTCTCGGCAGGGCCTACTATCCATACCATTATTATTAGCTTGGAAGAAACCTCAGATTTAGATAGCTCCACATTGGAAGCACTGCTTGATTTTTTTAGATTCATCGCCCAGGAAAAGAAACAACTTGTTTTAGCTAGACTCAAGCATCCCGTGCACCAAATCCTAAATCAGGTCATGCCTAATTTAACGGCGTTATCCTTTATTGGACTAAGTGTAGATGACGCGGTGAGCATGGCACAAGCTAGCAGTTTTCAGAAAAAATAAGGAAATAATGACGGGTAGCCTTATCAAAAGCTACCCATACGTTTCAAGTTACTACTCACCTTCATTCTCATCCCGATGATGCCGATGCTCATGTTCATGCTCATGCTCATGCTCATATCCATCATGCTCATGCTCATGCCTATAATATCGTTCATCATCCTGGTAATAAGGCTGTGCATCACCGTAACTATAGACTACTTGATGATGATACACAGGGCGTGGTGCAGCAACATAAACCGGTGGTGGACTATAGTAAACTGGCTGGCTAGGATAATAGTAATAAGGGTTGCCCAGATTGATATTAAACCCGAAAGAATCATGCGCATAAGCTGAGCCTACGCTACCTAAGATTAATAAAAGTACTAATCCGCTTTTTTTAATGTTCATCATATATTACTCCATATCAACTATTTACAAGAGAATGCAATTTGTTGTAGAAAGACATGCTCAACTGATATTTTGATACACAGAGATAAGAGCATGTCATTGCACAACGCTAAATTGAGTTAGTCAGGGTGAGCGCCCTCAGCTTTATTTTCTAATACCTTACCAGTCTGCGCATCCACACCTACTTCTTGAGTGACTTTGTCATGACGGATATCGAAAGAGTAGCGTAAACCAGATCCACCTTTTTCTTTTTCAAGTTCTTCGTCTACAATCTTGCCCGGATGCGCATTAAGCGCTATGGTGCGCGCCTCCGACAATGTCACTTTAGCTTCTTTAGCCAATTTCTCACCCGTGTAGGCATGCGCAGAGAGAGTAACGGCAGTAAAGCTCAATGCTCCGATTAACATAACAAATTTTTTCATTTCATCATTCCTTAATAAATGCGTAATTCGCATAGTTATTAAGATATCAAATGAAAATTAGCTTTAAATTAGCGAGTAGATATTAGTCAAAATTAAATAACCTTAGTTACCTTGGCTTAACTAGTAATGAAAGTGTTAATTATGGAGTGCGCCGCTGCCGATAACAAAATACTAACCCTGTACCTTCACTACGGTCGTGCAGACTGATTGAACCACCTAGTTTAGCCGCCGCATCACGGGCGATTGCGAGCCCTAGGCCACTACCCTCTCCGCCCGCGCCTTCAATCCGATAGAACGGATGAAATACACGCTCTCGTTCAGCAGCGGGAATACCGGGGCCGGAATCGACCACCTCGATGACATTATCTTCACCTTCCACGTAAAGCCGTATAGTGACTATGCCAAACTTTGGTGTGAAGCGTAAAGCATTGACTAACGCATTTTTAAGCACCAAGTTTAATGTTTGTGGCTCACCTTGAATGATAATATGACCAGTATCTTCCAGCCCAAAATCGATGCTCAAAGACTCTGCCAAGGGAAGATACTCGGCTATCAACTCTCGAGCTAGATTTGAAACATCTACTGGTACAGCAGTGAAAGTGGTTACCTGGCTTTTTGCTAAACTCAAAAGTTGTTCCGTTAACTGTCTTGCACGCTCAATACCTTCACGCAAGGGCGAAACGCGCGCGCGCATGGCGTTTAACGAGGTTGCTTTCTCAATGTTCTGCGCTTGTACTGATAAAGCAGTCAAGGGGCTTCGTAACTCATGAGCCGCATCGGCAATGAAACGCCGCTGTTCACCCATGAGCTGATTTACTCTTGCGAGCAAACGGTTGATGGAATGAATGAAAGGTGTGATCTCTTGTGGGATATTCTGGTCATTGAGTGGCTGCAGCCGCTCCGCTTGCTGTTCATCTAAACCTCGTGATAACTGCGTTATTGGTGCAAGTTCACGGCGCACAATAAAGGCAATCAGCCAAGCCAATAAAGGTAGCAAGAGAAGTAAGGGAATTAAGGTGCGAAACGCACTGTGGACCGCAATCTCATCGCGCGCATCAGTCGGCTGTGCAACAACGGTACGTGAGCCATGCTGACTCTCACGTACAAAAACTCGAAGGTGGTCTGCTCCTACGGTCAGTGTATGAAAACCTGCTGGCAAATCAGTTGCCAGCCAATTGGGCCGTTGATCCTTGGGTAGATGAATGACCATGAAACGAGACTCTGGATCGCTGAGCTTGCCTTCACTAGCGTTTATATTGGAGGTTGTGGAAACATGAGCGCGACCGATGGCCAGCACCGCGATCTGTCGCAACGTATCATCTTGTAACTCTTTGGCTTCAGAATAGGCGAGCGTAAAAGAGGCAATGGCGGCAATTAATCCGCCAAGCACAATGGCGCTGCCCAGCATAAGAGATAATTGATGTTGTAGCGATCTTTTCATGAGAGCTTTTCTACCATCCAGCCAGCTCCACGCACGTTTTTGATAACATTCGCGCCGAGTTTTTTACGCACACCATGAATCAAAAAATCTATTGCATTGCTTTCCACTTCCTCATTCCAACCGTAAATGGATTCTTCAAGTTCAGATCGAGTGAGAATAGCGCCTGCACGCAATAACAGCGCATGTAATAGGGCAAACTCACGCGCACTTAAAATTTCAATGACATCCCCACACTGTGCTTCATGGGTTACAGGATTAAGACTAACTTTGCCATTGGTAAGAATGGGGGATGCCTGACTGCCCTGCCGCCTAACAATTGCGCGCATACGCGCCAGTAGCTCATTAACATCAAAAGGCTTGACCAGATAATCGTCCGCCCCTAAATCCAGTCCAGCGATACGCTCTTGTACGCCATCGCGGGCGGTAATCACAATCACTGGCACGGCATTTTTCGCTAAACGTAAGCGCCGCAGTACCTCAAGCCCATCGCGTTTAGGCAAACCAAGATCAAGCAATACAGCTTGGTGCTCACCTTGTTCGAGCACACTATTAGCCGTTGCACCATCTCGCACCCAATCCACCGCATAAGCCGCATCTTTGAGCGCGACCATCACCGCCTCAGCAATCATAGAATCATCTTCAACCAGTAGAATACGCATGGTTACAACTCGTTAACAATAAGAGATTAAAGACATTAGATTAACTCATAAGTAAGCAAAAAGCCTGCTACCGTCATTAGTGTAATTCCAACTATAAAAGCCATGTCTGCAATTTTCTCCATTGCATCAGACGAAATAGAGCGAAACTGATTGCGTATCGAAAAATATGAAAACAATACACTAATCAAAAAAATCAGCGCATCAAATGCAAACACTTCGGCAATGGAATGCCCTTTAGTGTGTAGCCCTATTACTTTGGTGATACTGATCACCGTCATACATACGCCTATCATCATGGACGAATTAGGTAGGATGTGATGAGATAGATTTGAGTTTTCTGTATTACTTTGCATATTAAACCTTTAGTCATGTTGAACGTCGTGCACTTATTACCGAGTCTTTAGGGCGGTTTTAACGCTCTCTAATCTACCCGTAATTGCACCCCACTGTGACTATTTTTTTTGCATCGTGGTTCGGCTGTTTACCTAACTTTGCAAACACCAGATCCCATCAATGAGCTTTAACAGCGGCCTTTTGCGGAAAAACCAGCACACAGGCCACAATAAAGATGAATAGTGCCGCCGAGGCATTATAACGGCTTAAAGCGAGGCCACCCGCATCCAGCGGTTTATCTAGAAAATCACCCACCACCGCGCCTAAAGGTCGTGTAAGAATAAATGCCGCCCAGAAAAGTAGCGTGTGTGAAATTTTAGTCCAATAGTATGCGGCTAAAACGAGGGCAAGTAACGCGCTAAACACAATTGCACCACCGACATAACCCATACCCATGGTACTGGCCGTCCAGTCGCCAAGCGCAGTACCCAGCGTTTGCGAAAACATAATCGTCACCCAGTAAAACATCTCGGCCTTAGGCGTACTCACAGTATTGACTGATATTGAGCCCAGTGAACGATACCAAATAAATAATGATGCCATCAAAAGCGCGAGCAGTAGCGATGAACCACCAGCATAACCTATACCTAAAGAGCGGTCAGCATAGTCGGCCAATGTCGTGCCCACGGTAGTGGAAGCAATAATAGTTGCCCAGTATAAAAATGGATGGAATTTTTCCGCTTTAATCTGCGCAATAATAAACGCAATGAAAAGTAGTGCAAAAATCGCCGTACCGACCAGATAGCCCAGCTTCATCGACATTGAAACTGCATCGCCACCAGTCTCGCCTAGCGTAGTCGCGGCGATTTTAATAATCCAGAAAATTAACGTGACTTCTGGGACCTTGCTTAGGCTCTTTTCTAGTGTGGTGTTCATACGCGCTCCATTTTGTTCTTTTTCGTCATCGTTAAATAAGTCACCAGCAGTACAATAATGCCTAAAAATATTTCGCTGGTCACTACTGTACCTAAATTCATGCCGCCATTGCTTCTGGGCTGTGCAAGCCAGTCACCAAATGAAGCACCGAACGGACGTGTCAGAATATAAGCGAGCCAGAAAGCCAAGATGGCATTCACTCTGAAAATATAATGGCTAAGAGTAATCAGTGCAATAATACTAGCAAATATCAGTGCCGATATTGCGTAGCCCAGCTTCAAGCCTTCAGCCGCTAGGTCGCCAGCGGCAGTACCCAAAGCAAAGGTGAATAGAATCGCCGCCCAGTAGAATAACTCGCGTTTACGAGTAGTAATCGTGTGTATGGATAATGTTTTTTCACTCATAAACCAAGCGCTAAAAGTCGCAAGCAAAGCTACACTAAAAGCAATTGTCGTTGTCACTAGGCTGACACCAAAATGGTCCACAAGATTATCAGTAATCAGCGTTCCCACGATGCTGATTAAAACTACTGCAATCCAATAGACACTGGGCACATATTGTTTTGCACGCACTTGTACCAATAACACAATGAATAGTAAGGCACTCATCACGTACGAAGTGATGGTCAATCCCAAACTCAAATTAACCGACAAATAGTCAGCCGCTGTTTCACCCACTGTGGTCGCCATTATTTTGATGATCCAGAAGTAGATTGTGACTTCCGGTACTTTATTTAGCATCTGTAATATTTGTTTGTTGCTTTGTGTTTTCATTTGTCCGCCATCCCGTTGCATAGATTTGATGGCGGATGGAACAACTGGAGATATATGGCTATCAGCGCCAAGGCCTACGTTCTTATTCATACTAATCATCCCTTAAAGTTATATGAGTATTTACTTAAGGCACAAGATAGCAATTAAGAATTAGCTGAGAATTAGCAAGTGACAGTCAAATAATACAACTTAACTAGAAGCGAGTAGAATTAAATGGCTGTGCCAAAGGCTTTACCGACCAGCGCTGTAATGCCCATAGCTAATGCGCCCCAAAAGGTAACACGCAAAGCACCTTTGACAATAGAAGCGCCGCCGGCATAAGCGGCTGTACCGCCAAGAATACTTAAAGTAAGTATAGCCATCACTGCTACAGCTTCAGCAACCCAAGCGGATGGCGCTATCAAAGCCGTTATTAAAGGAATAACCGCCCCAACTGTAAACGAACATGCAGAAACTACCGCAGCTTGAATTGGGCGCGCACGAAAGGACTCGGTAATGCCCAGTTCTTCTCGTGCGTGTGTACCTAGTGCATC
Source organism: Methylophilaceae bacterium (assembly GCA_043758775.1). Lineage (GTDB taxonomy): Bacteria > Pseudomonadota > Gammaproteobacteria > Burkholderiales > Methylophilaceae > JACMMS01. Next base: position 16,513 of record JAYVMU010000023.1, on the reverse strand, counting down.
CGTAGCCGTCAGTTTTTCCGCCACCAGTCTAGCTAAAGGTTCATCAAGCCCTCTGCTAACATAAATGCCTGTCAGTTCTGCCAGTTCACGCTCTGGTTCGTGAAGCAACTCATGTTTTTCCTTATCTATATCTGCATTTTCTGTATCAGCTTGAGATTGCACAGATACATACTCACCAGCCGCCATAGACATGGCACCAGCTGCGACGCCGGCAACACCCATGAGTAGAATATTGCTATGGGTCAGGCCGCCTGCGGCGACACCAACAAGAAGGCTGGCTACTGATATGGTGCCATCATTAGCACCAAGAACAGCGGCACGAAGCCAGCCGACTCGGTCGGAATTGTGTAACTCGCGGTGAATATGTAATGTCAAAATAGTCCCCTTAATGATACTAATAATTGCATTAAAAACCTGTTGAATGTGATTAACAAAAAATGATGTATTCCACTTTAAATCATTTGCGACTCAATGGCTGGAATTAAAATATAGCGTAATTAAGTATTGGCGAATTTTGTAATTCAACACAATCTCTATATCTTCAACCACCGCTTTATTCGCACCAACTGTATCTGAAATTTCCAGGTTACTTCTTAAAGTTGGAATTTTGTCTTGAGTTTGCACCACCCATCTGTGTGCATGGATAAGTGGCGACATAGTTTGCAGAATTGAAAACACCTGTGCAATATATCAGAAAATTAATAAATATATAAATTTCTTATATAAATCAATAAGTAATGAAATTATTTTAAATATTATTTACGTTTGACTTTAGCGTGTTCGATTTTGAAAATTAGCTAAATCAATACTGTTAGTAAACTTCGTTAGCTTTTAGCCCTGTTTTGGAAGGCATTTATTGCGTCCATGAATCTAGTGCCTGCAGCATCAGGCAACAAATGTTTTCGTACAACGAACTCCACTATAAACATCAAAATCACCAGTGGTAAATAAATAAAATTAGCAAAAATTGACCATACACCAATGGGATACATAAAAAATAAGGTACTTGATATCATGATGATGATGCCGAAAAACAATGCCCATGCTACAGTCGCTTTTCTAGCATATCTCTCATGTGCTGAGGTAAGCTCTCCATGCATAGTTTGCGCAAATTGTGTACAAAGCGGCACACTTTTTCCAGTTAGAGTACGGGCGAAAGTGAAGAACAGAATTAATTGCAGACTTTCATGTTCTAGCCAATAAATCCAGTCGTAATGCCGTTTTAATTGAGGCCAGATCAGTGATAACACGACGCACCCGATAATGACTAATGCACATAGACCTGCGCGCTGCCAGAAGGCCCAGAGCCGGGATTGCCACATTGAAAAGATAATAGCCAAAACGATGGGGGCAATTGCCACCAAAACGCCTAATACATCGTGCTGGGTGGACTGATTGGTGTAATTTGCGATGACGGCATAGCCAGTTACAACAAGTATCATCCCTGCCCATTTAAGTCTGGGGACAAGCAGCATCTTAAGTGGTGCGATTTGCTGTTATGTAGTCAGCCAGATTACGTAGCGATTTAAATATATGCTCATTATTATCGCCGTCAGCCCGTAACTGCAAGCCGTAACGTTTAGAAATAACCAAGGCTATTTCTAGCACATCAATTGAGTCTAAACCAAGACCTTCACCATATAATGGGTCATCTAAACCTATATCGGTGGCTGTGACTTCAAGGTTTAAACAGGTAATAATTAATTCGGCAACTTCATTGTAAAAATCTGTAGTAGTGTTTGGCATCATGCTATGGCTGATTAGTAACGTCATTAAGTTTTATATTTTCAGTATATCAGTATATGCTTAAAAACTAGCAAGCCACTCGACAACCTCTCTATACGAATTACAATAAAGCAGTAGCATACAATACACTTGCATCAGCTAAATGATGTCATAAATGTTCTGCTATAATTCATTCAAATTTAACATTCAACCTTTAAATTGAGTTCACCAGATACACTACGGAATATTGCATTGAAGCCCCTGTTACTCTCCCATTTTACTGCAACAAGCTGCATCGGCCGTGGTAAAGCTTCTACGCTTGAATCTTTGCGCCATGGTCGCTCTGGGCTAGCAAAATGCACATTTGAAACGGTAGAACTAGCTACTTTCATCGGCGAAGTAGCTGATGTGGATGATATACAATTACCCGCACATCTACATGAATTTGACTGCCGCAATAATCGACTGGCACAACTGGCACTGGAACAAGATGACTTTGCCCAAGCTGTACGTAAGGCGGTGGCAAAGTATGGCCATCAGCGCATAGGCGTGTTTATAGGCACCAGCACTGCTGGCATTTTACAAACCGAACTAGCTTATCGACGACTAGACCCCATGACCGGTGCGCTGCCAGCCGACTTTCATTACAGCACTACCCACAATACATTTTCTGTGGCCGACTTTACCCGACGCTATTTTGATATCACTGGTCCAGTGGTTGTAGTTTCATCTGCATGCTCTTCCAGCGCCAAGGTATTTGCCTCTGCACGGCGCATGATAGCTGCCGGATTAATTGATGCAGCCATCGTAGGTGGCGTGGATTCCTTATGCCTGACAACGTTATATGGCTTCAATTCGCTCGACCTGACCTCTACACAAGCTTGTCGTCCATATGATGTAAATCGTGACGGAATTTCGATTGGTGAAGCGGGTGCATTTGTACTGCTAGAGAAAGCGGATGGAGCATTAGCTGACGATGCAATTTTGCTATTAGGCATAGGTGAGTCTAGTGATGCCTATCACATGTCATCTCCGCACCCGGAAGGCTTAGGTGCGCGTCTGGCGATGCAGGCGGCGCTGGATATGGCCAAACTCCAGCCAGAAGATATCGATTACATTAACCTGCATGGTACATCAACCCAAAGTAATGATATTGCCGAAGGTAAAGCAGTCAATGCAGTATTTGGCAGCATTACACCTTGTAGCTCAACCAAAGGTGCTACTGGCCACACTTTAGGCGCTGCGGGCAGTATGGAAGCTATTATTTGCGCCTTGGCACTACAAAATGACCTAATCCCTGCGGGGCTTAATACCACGCAACTGGACCCATCGATTCACGTCAATTATCAGTTACAGAACAGCACACAATCAATTTCCCGGGTAATGAGCAACTCCTTTGGTTTTGGCGGAACTAACTGCAGCTTAATATTGGGGCGCCCCAATTGACCTCGCAAGTACTCACTGCCTACATCAATGGCGTAGGCTTGCTTGGACCAGGTTTAAGCGATTGGCCGAGCAGTCTAAGCATACTGATGGGCAAGCAAGCTTATAAAAAACAAGCTACGGTACTGCCATTACCCACTACGTTACCTGCCGCAGAACGCCGTCGTAGCGGCACACTGGTCAGACTCACACTGGCAACAGGGCTGGAGGCAGTTGCGACTGCCGAACTGGACGCCACCCTTATTCCTTGTGTCTATACATCATCTGGTGGCGATGGTCAAAACTGCCACGAAATCTGTCAAGCACTGGCTTCAGACGATAGGCTGATATCCCCTACCCGTTTTCATAATTCGGTACACAATGCAGCGACAGGTTACTGGGGAATAGCGACTGGCGCAATGTCACCCATTTCTGCGCTATGCGCATTTGATGCGAGCTTTGGTGCAGGCCTGCTGGAGGCCCTCTGCCAAGTGGTAACAGAGAATGTAACCACATTACTCATTGCCAGTGATGCGCCTTATCCTGCGCCACTACACCAGGCGCGCCCTATTGCTGATGCATTTAGTACATCTTTAGTATTAGCGCCAAAAGCCAATCAACATTCACTCGCCAAGATTGCGCTAAGCCTGACCAGTGAAGCAGCACATATACTAGACAATGCCGAGCTGGATGCTTTGCGACTGACTATACCAGCGGCACGCAGCCTGCCATTACTCATAGCACTCTCAATGATGCGGCAAGAACAGCCAGCACACAGCCAGTCTCAGCGTGTGGTTCTGGATTATTTTGACCATATACGAATTGCGGTGGATATTAGCTATGCTAGATAATATCAAGCTTGATCAGACTTGGATAATGGCGCATATACCGCATCAAGGCAGCATGTGCTTGCTCGATCATGTGACGCACTGGGATACCAAGCTTATACGCTGCAATGCCAATAGCCATCGTTTACCCAATAATCCATTACGTTTAAACGGTCAGCTTAATGCTGCTTGCGGTATTGAATATGCGGCACAGGCAATGGCCGTTCATGGTGCTTTGCTTGCTTATGCAGATAGCGCAATAGTTGCACCTGATAGTGAAAGGCTAGCTATTTCTCAGCCACGCACAGGATTTTTAGTCAGCGTGCGTGGTGCAACACTGTATAAACTGCGCCTTGATGAGATTGCTGCCGACCTCGACATAGAAGCCATCTGTGTTCAGAGTAGCGAGAACAACTCACTATATCAATTTACACTGTTTGCAACGGGAGAAACATTGCTGGATGGACGCGCCACCGTGATGTTCAATGCAGACACACCATTAGGAATTTCCACATGAAACACGCACTGGTCACCGGTGGTAGTGGTGGCATTGGCGCTGCGATCTGTCGCCAACTCGCCGCCGATGGCTACCACGTTCTTATTCACGCACACAGCAATATCAGCAATGCTAATAGCATAGCAGACGCAATCATTGCCAATGGTGGTAGTGCCGAGACTTTAGCATTTGACGTGACCGACCATGCTGCCGTCGTGCAGGCACTGACGCTGCTCACCGAAAAAACACCGATTCAAGTACTAGTGAATAATGCGGGTATTCATGATGATGCGGTATTCCCAGGCATGAGCTTAGACCAGTGGCAACGCGTGATGGATGTTTCTGTGAATGGTTTTTACAACGTCACACATACTCTGATGATGCCCATGATACGTACCCGCTGGGGTCGCATCATCAATGTCTCATCAATTTCGGCACTGACGGGTAACCGTGGTCAAGTCAACTATGCGGCCGCCAAAGGTGCTATCAATTCCGCCACCAAATCACTCGCCCAAGAAGTCGCCAGCCGCGGCATTACGGTTAACGCCGTTGCACCTGGCATTATAGAAACCGCCATGAGTAGCAATACTTTCAGCGCCGAACATATTACGCGTATGGTGCCAATGAAGCGTACCGGCACGCCACAAGAAGTAGCCGATCTGATTAGCTTTTTAGCTTCAGCCAAAGCAGCTTACATCACCGGGCAAATTATCTCGATTAATGGCGGCATTGTTTAAGCATGGCTTCACTGCCACTTATAACGCACGCCTCCCCAGGCAGCATTATTGCTTGGTATGGTGATTATGCCATCACACGCAATCAGTTTTTAGCGGATGTTGAACAGCTAGCTGCCCTACTACCTTCAAGCGGTCATATTCTGAATGTATGTTCCGATCGCTATCATTTTAGTGTGGGAGTCGCCGCGGCAATGGTGACAGGAAAAATTAGCATATTGCCACCCTCGCTTACGCCAATGATGATCCGTCAGCTTAAAGCATTTGCACCTGATATATTTTGTTTAAGCGATAGTGATACATGCTCAGTCGACCTGCCACAGTTACGTTATCCAACTAATCCTGCTGAATCAACTACGGTGTTAGCTATCCCACAAATTCCTAGCAGCCAGTGTGTGGCTGTGGTCTTTACTTCTGGATCTACAGGCGCACCCTTACCTCACAACAAAAGTTGGGGTGCATTAGTAAGTAGCGTACAAGCGGAAGCATTAAGCTTAGGCTTGACAGACAGCTCTAAACATTTCACCCTGATTGGTACGGTACCACCTCAGCACATGTACGGCTTTGAATCCACGGTATTAATGGCCTGGCAGAATGGCCATGCGCTGAGTACCACACAGCCGTTTTATCCTGCCGATATTTGCCAGGCTCTCGCAAACGCTGCTACTCCACGCGTGCTTATATCTTCTCCTGTACATCTGCGCGCACTGCTAGATGCCGAGCTCACCATACCAGAATTAGCCTGTGTCATATCAGCCACAGCGCCTTTATCACAAACACTCGCGCTGGAAATTGAGCAACATTGCAATGCGCCATTAATGGAAATTTATGGCTGTACAGAAACAGGATTAATTGCAACCAGACGCCCAGCACAGTCATTAGCATGGCAGTTGCTACCAGAAATCGCTTTGACGGTTGAAGCTGACCACGTGTATGCCAGTGGTGGTCATATTGCAACAAAAACTATCATGAGCGATATCATTGAACCCTTAACAGACCGGCATTTTTTACTACATGGACGTCTGGCCGATATGGTTAATATTGCCGGGAAACGCCACTCATTGGCTAGTCTTAACCACCTGCTTAATACCATTCCTGGTGTCCTAGATGGCGTTTTTTACATGCCAGATGAAACCAGCCAAACACGTGCCACACGATTAGCAGCGTTTGTCGTTGCTCCTAATGTAAGCCAGACGCAACTGCTAGAAGCCTTACGCGAGCAGATTGAGCCGATTTTCCTACCGCGCCCGCTCATGTTTGTAGACGCTTTACCACGGAACAATACCGGTAAGCTACCATATGCTGCACTGCAAACCCTATTTAACCAAATGCGCAATACGCGAGGCGCATGATGCATCACATCACGCATTGGACTGTGCCAGTAAATCATCCAGCCTTTGCTGGACATTTTCCAGACATGCCTATCTTGCCTGGCGTCGTGCTGCTGGATGTCGCACTCCAGGCCATTACCGATGCTAACGACATGACATTGGCGTTTTGTAAAATTAACTCAGTTAAATTTTTAAGTCCGGTCAAACCTGGTGATGTACTAGTCATTGAGCACAAAACCTCCGTAAATGGCACACTACATTTCGATATTTCAACAGACACACGCAAAGTTGCTACGGGCTCTGTCGTGCTAAAGCCTTCACCATGACACACAAGATAGCTGATCAAGCTTCTTGGGCGCGCACCGCTGAGCGCAGCAACATGCTGATGTTGCATATCATGTCCTGGATTTCATTATATTTAGGACGGCGTGTCGGACGTGTGGTACTGCATCTCATTGCGGGTTATTTTCTATTGTTTTCGCCGGCTAGTCGACGCGCCTCTAAAGCTTATTTAGCACTCGTTTTAGATCGCCCTGTGCGTATACGAGATTTATATCAGCACTTTTTTACATTCGCCTCCACAATTCACGACCGTATTTATCTAGTTAACCGCTGCTTTGATTTGTTCGATGTTGAAGTACATGGCTTAGACATCATCAACAAACTAATTGCCAATGGCGATGGCTTATTCCTCATGGGTGCGCATTTAGGCAGCTTTGAGGTGATTCGTGCACTTGGTCGTGAAAAAACTGCTTTATGCGTTGCGATGGTCATGCATCAGGATAATGCAAAAAAAATCAATGCGATGCTTGCAGCCATTAATCCTAATGCGACTTTAGACATCATCAGCCTAGGCAACGTAGATTCCATGTTGCATGTACGTCAATACCTGAATGAAGGCGGTGCAGTAGGCATGCTGGCCGATCGTACGCCAGGTAAAGACCCGCTGTACCCTGTACAACTATTAGGTAAGGAAGCGCATTTGCCAATCGGGCCGTTTCGCATGGCAGCCTTGCTGCGTCGGCCAATTGTATTCATGACCGGCCTTTATTTAGGCGGCAACCGTTATGCCATTCATTTTGAAGAGCTGGCAGATTTTTCTTCAATTGCCACAGGTCAACGCGATGCCGCCGTAGAAACTGCAATCACTCGCTATGCATCTCTAATTGAGAAATATTGCCGTATCGCTCCCTACAACTGGTTTAATTTCTTCGATTTCTGGCAATCAGACTCTTCTAAAGCATCGACAAAACCATGAACATAAAACCTTACAACGTACTATTATTGCGTGCTATGCAGCACATCATTTTCGCCCTATTACTATTCCCTCTAATGAGTCACGCTGCATCAAACAGCACGGCCCCTGAATGGTCAATAGAGCAGCTCATGCTTGATTTGGCACAAGGTCATCATGAACACGCCAGTTTTACTGAAATAAAATCTATCGCCATACTCGACAAACCAGCGGAATCTTCTGGCGAACTATTTTATAAAGCACCTGACTATTTAGAAAAACGTACGCTTAAACCTAAGCCTGAGTCGATGATAGTCAATGGCAATGAGCTACTGATACAACGCGGCACTAAAAAATATCACTTACAACTACAAAGCTACCCGGAGCTAGCCGCTTTTATCGGCAGTGTGCGCGGCACTTTATCAGGCGATATGAAAGCGTTACAACGTAATTATCAACTCAGCCTAGACGGCTCAGAAGCCTCATGGACTTTACAGTTATTGCCTTTGGACAAAAAGATGCAGGCCATCTTGAAGCGCATTAATATGACAGGCATGCATGACCAAGTACATGGTATAGAAATCATTCAAGCTGATGGTGACAGTTCCTTGATGACTATTGAGCAATTAGATACACCATGATGAGTACGCGCCATGCTGGGCTCGCCGCAATAACCCTATGGCTGGCGTTTTTGCTGATATGTGGCGTCATTATCAGCCGCTCTATATTTACCACGGATTTATCAGCATTTTTACCACGCAATCCAACACCAGAACAACGCTTACTCATGGATCAAATACGTGATGGTCTAGCCTCACGTCTCATTTTGGTGGGCATTGAAGGCGCAGATGCATCCACTCGCGCGCAACTTTCTAAAGAAATCGCTCAACATCTGCGCACGGACGCTCACTTTGTCACGGTGAACAATGGGGAGCCAGTTAATACCGAACGCGATCGCGCTTTTTTGTTCAATCACCGTTATCTATTAAGCCCAGCCGTTAATCCTGCGCATTTCAGTGTAGAGGGCTTACACGCTGCAATCAGCGATAGTATCGACCTACTGGCATCCCCTGCTGGCCTATTATTTAAATCCATATTGGCGTATGACCCAACGGGTGAAATGGCGCAATTACTCGACCAACTGAATAATAGTAGCCAACCACATCTGGTAGACGGCACCTGGGCATCCACTGATGGCAAGCGTGCCTTGCTGCTACTTCAGACTCGCGCTTCAGGCTCAGACACTGATGCCCAACAAGCTGCCATGGCGATCATTCAGAAAGAGTTTGCTCAAGCAAACATTAACAATCAAGCCAAATTAATCATGACTGGCCCTGGAGTATTCTCAGTAACGGCGCGTGATACTATTAAAAACCAAGTGAGTCGCCTGTCTATCATCAGCATTCTGCTGATTGCTACGCTCTTATTACTGGTTTATCGTTCGGCTACAGCCTTAGTGTTAGGATTTTTGCCTGTCATCAGTGGCGCCCTAGCGGGTGTCGCAGCAGTTAGTTTAGGCTTTGGTACAGTGCATGGCATCACATTAGGCTTTGGTACAGCGCTTATTGGCGAGGCAGTAGATTATTCAATCTACCTGTTTGTCCAATCCAAACAAAGCGGTACCAACCAGAAAGACTGGGTTAAACGCTTCTGGCCTACCGTCCGCCTCGGCGTGCTAACTTCAATATGCGGCTTTGCTTCACTTCTATTTTCAGACTTTCCTGGACTGGCGCAGCTTGGTCTGTACTCTACAGTTGGACTATTAGTCGCCGCCGCTGTCACTCGCTTTGTTTTGCCACATTTGCTACCGGCCAAATTCCATGTGCATAATGTAGCGAGCGTCGGCATCAAGTTATCTTCTCTGGTGCAACGTGCTGCTGCGCTGCGCTGGCCAACCGTGATATTGCTGCTAGTTTGCTGTGTCATCTTGGTCAACCACAAATCTAATTTGTGGAGCGGTAATATTGCCTCCTTAAGCCCTGTATCACAAACCGACATTGTCCTCGATGCCAAATTACGCGCCGACATGGGCGCACCAGATGTGCGCTATTTAGTGCTAGTATCGGGAAATAGTCGAGAATCGGTATTGCAGGCTTCAGAACAAGTTTCGACTATGCTGCAAACACAGGTTGATCAAGGTGAGCTTGCAGGGTTCGAAAGCCCCAGTCGTTATCTACCAAGCATCGCGACGCAACATGCACGGCAAGCAAGCATTCCTCCACCTGCTGAAATGCAAACACGTTTAGCACAAGCGGTTGTGGATTTACCAATCAATGCACAACGACTTACGCCGTTTCTTGCAGAGATCGAAGCCGTCCGCCATCAACCGTTACTTCAAACGTCAGACCTTGAACATACCTCTATGGCGATGGCGCTTGATGCCTTGCTCATCGGGCAAGATAAACATTGGAATGCCTTGCTGCCACTAACTGCACCTCAAGGTGGTGATATCAATGCCAGTCGTATTCGTGCAGCATTAAGCGTAAGCCATTTATCCAATGCTGTATTTGTCGATATGAAAGCAGAGTCCGATCATTTGTACTCAGGCTATTTGCATGAGGCTATCGTGCTATCAATTGGCGGATTATTGGCTATTGTCTTGTTATTACTCCTTGTATATCAATCACCGCAGCGTGTTGCACGAATCATTGCACCGCTGGTGGCTGCTGTCATCACAGTGACTGCGGGCTTAGCCATATTGGACCAGCAACTGATTATTCTGCATTTGGTTGGACTATTATTGGTAGTAGCCATTGGTTCTAATTATGCACTGTTCTTTAATCGGCCAGACTCTAACGTGCCCATCTCACCGCAAACCCTGGCTTCCATGCTGTTTGCAAACTTAACGACCGTTGCAGGATTTGGCCTGCTTGCATTTTCCAATGTGTCTATATTGCAAGCGATGGGGGTTACCGTAGCACCCGGTGTTATTCTGACCTTAATTTACTCGGCAATATTTGCCCAAAAAACTAATGCATAATTCACAGTATCATTCGCATTGGAAGTATACATTGCTAATACGGGCATCGATTGCAACCCATTTAGTCGCCTTGTGTGTCATGATTATTGCTCCTGCACAGTGGACTTGGGCAGTGACTGCTGTCGTAGTCAATCACCTGATATTGAGTGCGATTGGTCTGTGGCCACGTAGTACCTGGCTAGGGCAGAACTGGTCACGCTTACCTGCTGCCGCTACTGCTAGAAATGAAATTGCTTTGACCATTGACGATGGTCCAGATCCTATCGTCACCCCACAAGTACTGGATATACTAGATAAGCACGCTGTGAAAGCTACTTTTTTCTGCATTGGTGATAAAGCCGCACTTCACCCCAATTTATGTCGAGAGATTATACGACGTGGCCACACCATAGAAAACCACAGTCAACGTCATCCGCTATATTTTTCATTGCTAGGTCCGAATGGTTTTAGACGCGAAATACAAGCAGCACAAACTACAATTAGCGCCATTACTGGTCAAACCCCGGTTTTTTTTCGGGCGCCAGCAGGTCTACGCAACCCGTTGCTTGCTCCAGTGCTTATTCAGCTTGGACTAACACTTGCTAGCTGGTCAGTTCGTGGATTTGATACTCAAGTAACTGATCCTAAAAAAATATCAGATAAATTATTACACAATTTAAATGCAGGTGCTATTTTGCTATTGCACGATGGTAATGCGGCGCGTTCATCAGATGGAGTACCTGTGATTCTTGAAGTACTGCCCAACGTACTGACGTACGCAAAAGCCAAGCAATTACACTTAGTAACTTTACGCCATGCTCTTACATAAGCCTCGGAGATTAACCCATTGACCAACAATAATCAACAAGCACTGTGGTACCAAAAGATTGCACAGGTAATGCCTAAACAATTAGCTCTAAAAAGCATTGGCACTACATTATTTATCAGTTTGTTTTTGGGTGCTTACTTCTATTTACTCAAGCACACTGCCTATCCCATCACACTGATGCCTACCATTTGGCTGGATAAGCTCATTGGTTTTCAACCTTCAGCATTGCCACTATATTTATCATTATGGCTCTATGTGGCACTTCCTCCAGCCTTTTTTGCAACGCGACATGAGCTTTATTACTATGGCTTAGTAATGACGTTGACGTGCATGACCGGGCTGATTATTTTTTATTTCTGGCCAACAGCTGCACCCCTGGCTGATATTGACTGGGCGCACTATCCTGATATGGCTTTTCTTAAAAATATGGATGCGGCAGGCAATGCCTGTCCTTCTCTGCATGTCACTACCGCTATTTTTTCAGGCATCTGGCTAAACCACTTATTAAGTCGCTTTTGTACGCCATCGTGGATAAAAGCTTTCAATTGGCTATGGTGCATCGGTATTATCTATTCCACTATCGCCACTCGCCAACATGTAGCAATAGATGCAATAGCGGGTTTAATACTTGGTGGGGTTACGGCTTACCTATCATTACCTAAGAGACAATTACTCAACCAGCCTCTTCGCAGTACAACGCCTTAACCATAAAATTGGTAAACGTAAAATAAAGCCAAAAAATAGACGTGTATGCATCCAGGTCAATAGCACGTTGTCACGTAGGTAGCGAAAATGCGATACGCCACCCTCCTCTACTGTGTAATATTGCACGGGAGCGGGTAAATTGATTGGACGTACACCATGCCAGCACAGGCGTACTGCAGCTTCTGGATCAAAATCAAAGTGACGCATCTGGCGCTGACCATGCATCACCTCGCGTAATGGCGCAATCGGATATACACGAAAACCGAATAAGGAATCGCCAATGCCTGCCCACAGCGTTTCCACATTAGCCCACCAGTTAGATAACTTACGGCCATTAACGCGTAACGCTGGAGCTTTCGCATCGAATATAGGCCGGCCTAATATCATGGCGGCTGGGTTAGCCATTGATTCTGCCATAAAGGGTGCAATACATGCTGGCGGGTGCTGCCCATCAGAATCCATGGTTAATACGTGGCTATATCCCGCTGCTGCTGCTTGCTCTAGACCATGTAATACCGCTGCACCTTTGCCTTGATTTTCTGGCAACACGATCACCCGCAGACCAGCATCTTGCTCGGCCATAGTTAATAAATTTTCCGAACTACCATCATTACTACCATCCACGACCACCCACACAGGGTTCCAGCATTGACGTGCAGCACGCACAGTTTCGTACACTTTACTGCCAGGGTTATAGCTGGGGATGAGAACAAGATGCGTAGTTGAAGTGGTCATCATAAGTTTTTATTAATACTCATTGTGAAATACAGCCTGTGAAAATGAATAGCGTGAAATATTAATTTTCACAGACATTCCATCTATGTAAGTAAAGCATTGTCCAATTGAAAAGCTGAGCCTTACGCTAGTTCATGCGCAAAGTAATGTTCTAGTTCTTCCATAAACCGCTGCGTATTTTGCGGTGGATCAAACCGACGCCCTAGACGCACTCGGTAATGGATTGGCAATGTAGGTTTACGAAATAATGGCCAGCCTTTACTCAAATATTTCGAGTCCGCCTCTATGAGCACAGTTTGCACAGATACCTGCGCATGATACGCGATTAAACCGACGCTGCCCTTAAATGGATTTACTGGATCGCTTATGGTACGTGTTCCTTCAGGAAATAATAGCAGGTGGCTACCACAGTGAAAATCATCCATTGCCAGCTGCACCATACGGCGGAATGGGTCATTAGGAATATACCTTGCAAGCCTGGCACCTGCACCAAGAAATACATTATTCATCAGTTCGGATTTCAGCACACAAGCCACATTAGGTAAACGTGAAATAATCATCGGAGCATCCAACAGGCAAGGGTGATTAGGTGCAATAATAAGTGACGGCTCATTACGCAATACATCGAGTGCTTTTAAATCAAAACTACAACGTCTGGAGGCTGCCAAACTGGCAAGGTAAAGACGAAAACCTACCATGGTCATGTAACGCCCCAGTTTGCGTCCTAGCCGCAACGGCATTAATGGGTAAATTAGGAATGCGATTGGCGTCCACGCCAAACATATCAACCCCAGCCAGATTAAACCTAAATACAGCACTAGATGGTCGTAAATATTAAGTAGCAGGCGTAATGCGATGCGCATTATCAGCTCTCAGTTTCAGGCAAAGGCACCAGCGAATATTCTGCAGTTGCTTCAATTTCAAGCAGCAGATCTTGCCTGCATACGTCCGCCTGTAGATATACAGCATTAGGGATGCTGCCTATATATTGGATAACTTCAGCCTGCACCTTTTCCCAATCTGCTGCATGACGCACATAAACTCTGTAACACAGATCAGTCAAACAAAACTTAGGCTGATGTGCCACACGATTAGCTTCAGTCAGCACAGCCTCAATATTCGCCATGGTTTCCTGAGTCTGTACGGCAACATCTGTGGGGTGTAGCGTAGCGTGACCCACAATACTGGCCGTACCTGAGATAAACAACAACTCACGTTGGCTTAAGCGCACTAAACTAGCGCGTGCAAAGGTTGGGCTACGTGGCCCATATCGCTTTGGATACTGATAAGCACTGATTTGGCGTGGATTTTCAATAGAAACAGAAGCAACTCGCCCAGCTAAAAATGCAATCGTTAAAGGCCCTTGGGTAAAACCAAGCGCACATGCGGCAGGCACATTACCTGTCACGTCACGCCCATGTGCTAAGAAAGCATCCTGCCGTCCTAGATTAAACTGGCTATAACGGTCTAGCTGTCCGTTATCTAGGCCACTATGTTCAGAATTATCTAGTCCATTAATATCCGCCAGGTAATTCCAGCAACGATACAGATAAGGGTAACGCAAGCTATTAATCAGCGAAAATATTTGACGATAGGCTGATTCGGTAGCTTGTTGCAACGAGGTTTTACTGGGGCCAGCTACATACCTCATTTCAGGTAACGTAACAACACCAAACAGCACATCATCATTATGCCGATAATAAACAGCATCATGCCAACCCTGTTTAATATCTCCACTGCCATGCCAAATTTCGCAAATCGAATCAGAGGCATCAAGCCGTTGCATAGGTACGTTAATGCTAGGTATCTCGGTACCAACTGCAATCTGCTTGCTTTCATCTTCATTTACTGTAAAACAAAGCACACCCAACGCACGGCTTTTCCAATGCTGTGTTTGTTGCATAAGCGTTGTTACAGAAACGCTATCTCTTTGCAAAAGTGATACTACATCACGCATCAATTAACACTACACCAGCCAACGCTGAAAGCGTAGTCTTTATCTAAAACAAGAGGGGGGAATGTTGCCAAGCAATTCATAATCGTAAATCTTTTTTATTTCTAGCTGTTATCCAATTAAACATTGGCTGACCAATTTGATAAAATCATACTGTAAATTTGAGTTTTAAATGCTGAATGTATACATAAAAAGTTGCATGGGCTATATAACCGCATTTTTGTTACAGTTAGATTTTTCTCGCAGATTAATGATTCTTGAACAACAAGAGACTTATCAGGTGTTTCACTGCTAGTTTACAGTATGTTGACACCTGTTGTTTATAGCAGATTAACTAATCACCTGACAAAATCTTAGCTAAACATTCCAAGCAAAATATTTGAAGTCATAAGCTCATAAAGGCCTTATGCGGGGTTAAGTCTAATAGAATATTAATGATGCACTTCCAGCTGTTGCTACAAGGACAAAAAATTTATACCTCCATCTAGATGGATACAATAGTCCGCGCAGCGTATAATTATTGCCATAAGAACCAAGTACCAACAGCAAAGCTACTTGGTTCTTGGTCGCAATATAGTTTGAGAAAAGTTAATTAATGGGTGCAATTAATGCACTTAGGTAAAATATATAAATGAGCAATCTAGTCAAAATTTCTTCATCCAGTCTGCCAACCGAATTTGGTGATTATGTAATTCATATCTATGAGGATCTTAGTACCTCTACTGAACATGTAGCATTAGTGATGGGCAAGGTGAATTTACAAGAGAATGTACTGACCAGAGTACATTCCGAGTGCCTGACAGGGGATATTTTCTCTTCTAAACGTTGCGATTGCGGTGAGCAGCTCAAGCTTGCACAGCAGCTCATTGCTAAAGCAGGAGTTGGGATTATTATTTACCTGCGCAATCATGAAGGCAGAGGTATTGGCTTAGCCAATAAAATCAGAGCGTATGCCTTACAAGACAAAGGACTTGACACTGTAGAAGCAAATGTTGCTTTAGGTTTGCCAATCGATAAAAGATCGTTCGAAACTGCATCAGAAATTCTTCAAGATTTACAAGTAAGCTCCATTAAACTAATGACAAATAATCCTGATAAACTTAAATCACTAAGAAAACTAGGTATCTCAGTCAACAGCTTAGTTCCCATCATCATCAAGCCCAATGCGACAAACCTTCAATATCTGCAAACTAAACAATTAAAATTAGGGCATTTGTTAGAAAGTTAATCCATGCTGAGTTAGCTAAGATTATCAAATAAGTACTAATCAAAATAGAATGGACTTCTCAAATAGTTGTTTAATCTAGGAGAAGTCCATTATCTTAAGCTCAACTTACAAAATATGATCTAATAAATCTGGTCCAAAAACCTCGCGATAAATCCTATGTGCAGGTATACCAGCTTTTAACAAATCATTTCTTTGCTTTTTCATAAAGCCAATAGGCCCACAGATATAGACATTAGGTAAGCACCTGCCCAGCACCATCTAGCCTTACTCCCTAAATCTCGTAAGATAGGTGTCCACCTAAATTAAGTGTACACCTATTTTATGACTGACTTTC
>JAYVMU010000022.1:0-2286 GCA_043758775.1 Methylophilaceae bacterium | reverse complement strand
TCAGGGCTGCCGTCAGCAAAGCCTTTCACTAAATAGGCTTGTGCTTTCCAATGATCATTGATTTTATGATTCACAAATGCTGTAGCTTCACTTACAGCTGAGCCGTCACTAGTAATAGCAGGGCGGTAATCATAGATAACACCAGCACTAGTGCCAGGCGCAATCTTATAAGTGCCACCGACTGAACCGTAGAACACATTATCCAATGGGGCCGCACTAGTGTCTCCATACACGCGATACCCTAGTGTTCCTAAGGCAGTGAAATCACCAAATGACTGGTAAAGATCAACTTGACCCATGTAATCATTCTCACCAGTACCTAGGCCTTTTTTGTCATCTGCAGTACCAAACTTCACTTTACCTGTCACATCAATGGCTGGACCACCATTGCTACCGTTATACATATTGTAGGTGGCCGCTGCGACGATGTCACCAAGACCTGACTCTGTTGATCTTTGCGTGGTTGTGGTGTTCTTGAATTTACCAATACCAGGAGAAACGTTACCTGGTCCAGTAATAGTGACATAAGGCACTGTTAACTTAAATACCCAGCTATCTACCTCGTATTTACCAATGACAGGAACGGAGGTGATGTCTGTTCTATCTTGACTGCCATATTTACCCGAGCTGTAATCGACCCCTGATGTGACACTGAATACTCCAGCGTCTGCGGCAAAAGCCAGTTGAGTTGCCAAACCAGTGATACCAATTGCCATAGCTAGTGTATTGCGCAAAGTTATATTCATTACATTCCCTTAATTGTTAAATCTACAGGCCATTATAAGTGAATAATGGCCTAACCAAATTATTTAACTTTTTCTGGACGTTCAACTTTTTCTGGACGTTCAACTTTCTCTACGCGTTCGACCTTTTCTGGACGCTCTGCTTTCTCTACGCGTTCGACCTTTTCTGGACGCTCTGCTTTCTCTACTTTCTCAGCTTTTTCAATCTTGGTAGATTTTTCGGCTTTTTCGGCATCTTCTGTTTTTTCAGCTTTCTTAGCTTTCTCTAATTTTTCAGTATGTTTTGCTTTTTCTAGTTTTGCAGCTCTGGCTGCTTTTCTTGCTTCAATTTTATCTTGATTAGTTTCAAGACGGGTTGATGCATTATTGAGGCCTTTGCTATCAGAATCACGTGTTAAGTTCTTTTCAACACTGGTCGTAGATTGAGTCAGTGGTTCTTTAGTAGTGGCTGTATCTGCCGCAAAAACCAAGCTTGATGCACCTAAAAATAATGCTGCTAATGAAACTGATATTTGAGTCTTGTTCATGTTTAGTTCTCCAAAAATTGCTACCAATATTGACTACATTAACTTCTAAATAAATCGATTACTTACTTATTACCTTTACACCGACAAAACTACTTTATTCCTTTAAGCTTACTGCAATATTACAGCGCATCATTATTTTCAAGTGCCAGACTATAGTGAAGCTAGCCTTGTTTATTGCTCATCATCATCGCCATGATGATGGTGCTTATAGTGACCATAAGCATGCCCATTGCCATGTTTATGGTCATGCTCCTCTTCATCGTAGTAGCCATTATCATAATAGCCACTGCGTCTCTCTCTAGCGCCCGGCTCGGCAATCACCTTGCCCACGACGGCGCCACCCGCGCCACCTACACCAGCACCAATAATAGCGCCATTTTTACCACCTACTTGATGTCCAACGGCTGCGCCTGTGACACCACCCGCAGCACCTCCTAAAACAGCGCCAGTCCTACCTTCACCTTTAGTGGTTACCGCACCACCAACAGCACCACCAACGCCGCCGCCAATGAGCTCACCAGTTTTACCACCGAGTATGCCACCAACTGCGGTACCTGCAGCTGCACCTAAACCACCACCCACTGCTGTTTTAAGATTGCTGTCTCCAGCGATTGCTGTGCCGCTGACGGCTAAAAGTAATGCCAAAATAATGGGGATGTTCTTCATACTATAAATTCTCCTAATTAACATAATGTACCGAGTTAAAGTTAACGTATAAGGAATTAACAAAGCTGAATCATACTGTTTGTTGTTTACACTAACCTTACAAGTGTTAAATGCGACGATCTAGTCAGATTGGATTTATACACAAAAATGGCCTGCTTAATCTTGATGTGAATCTTAGATTTTGCAGGCCAAAGTCACTGAAGAAGTTTGAATTAATCATCATCATCATCATCTTCATCTTCGTGATGATGATGCTTATAGTGGCCATAAGCATGTCCGTGTCCATGCTCATCATAATCATCATCGTAATAATACGGCTGTGTATTATAGTAACCGTATCTAACAACAGG
>JAYVMU010000021.1:0-23998 GCA_043758775.1 Methylophilaceae bacterium | reverse complement strand
ACTCATGTTCAAGTCGGTGACACCCCTAAACAGACTATTTTTTATTTTAGATCAAGCTGTTATATACTCGTTTTGTGAAAATTGCCGGACACTACTGATGCAATATGCATAATTCTTTATGCCTCTTGGGTAATTTAATTTAAAGGGGAGTATTGAAATGATGTTAAAAGTAAAAATTGCACAAAGAAAATATTTCAAAAGTGAAGATCTATGGGCTATGCACATGCTTAGAGCCCGTGTTTTTAAAGACAGGATGGGATGGGAGGTACCAGTTTTAAGCGGCATGGAAATAGATGGCTACGACGCAATCAACCCGATTTACATGCTAGTTAAAGAAAAAACTGGGCAAATTAGAGGATGTTGGAGAGTATTGCCAACAGAGGGCCCGTATATGCTTAAGGACTCTTTTCCAGAACTGTTACATGGCCTGGAGGCACCAGAAAGTAAAAACATTTGGGAATTAAGTAGATTCGCCATAGAAACCGAAGAGAGTTCTAGTTTTGGCTTTGCTAACTTAACGCTTGAATGTATTAAAGAGATGATGGCGTACGGTCAAAAGCATCAGATTGAAAAGTTCATAACAGTGACGACAACTGCTATAGAACGGCTATTAAAAAGATCTGGCTGCGCAATAACTAGGTTAGGTCCACCAGCAGTAATAGGTATTGAAAACGCAGTTGCATTGTACTTGGATGTAGATAAAACATATTTAGCACTATCTAATTCTTTGAGCATAGCGGCTTGAGCTTGGTTATGGATATTGAGCGTTATATTTGACATCCATAACCTCCTTAACTACTAAAGCAATATTACTAGCCATAGATAGTACATATTTAATGAGAAAATATCCGAAAATATAAAAAAGTGCAGCTAACCTTAGTCAGCGAAAGAAAATGTTTTACAAGCTTGTAACAATGCAGTTTCTGCTTTTTTGTTTTGCTTGATATAAGGACTTGTCTACCTTATCAATAAAGTCTATCGCTTTATCTTGCTGAGATGGAATAATGCTACCAACTCCAAGACTAATGGTTAACACTGGGCAAAGCTGAGATTCCTCATGCGGAATTTGTTCTATAAAAACTAAGCTTCGGCATCGCTCAGCAATCATTTCAGCAGATCTTTCATCGGTATCAGGTAGCACCATAACAAACTCTTCACCACCATATCGAGCAAAAAAATCACGTGGGCGAGAAGCCGCTGAGCTCAAGATTTTCCCTACTAGTTTTAAACAATAATCACCTTGAATATGCCCATAGCGGTCGTTATATTACTTAAAATAATCAATATCAATCATGATGAGCGCAAGTGGTTGGTTGCTACGTTGAGCATTCGCCCATTCCACTCCAATATTGGCATCAAACATACGTCGGTTAAAAACACCCGTCAAGCCGTCTTTGAAAGAAAGTTCTTCTAGTTCTTTTTGCAGGCTAGTCAGCTTTTCTTCAGTTCTTTTGCGCTCACTGATGTCGAACATAAATCCTATCAATGAATCAACTTCGCCGTTTTCGTTGCGTACTACATGCACTACATCACGGATCCACACATAACCGCCATCTTTAGTCAGTGCACGATAATCGGCTTCATGATCTACGCCTGCCTTTGATTGAGACACGCAAAAATTAACCACCCACTCTCTGTCATCTGGGTGCATTCTGGCTACCCAGTCATCTACGCTTACCCAACTTGCAGGAGTCCAGCCGAGCAGACTTTCTATCTGTGGCCCGATATAAGCAAACTGCATACTATTCCAGTTTATTTTCCAAGGAATTGCCTTGGTAGATTCCAATAGAGTTTTGTAGGTATCACTATCGGTTGCAATTTTTTCTCTAATATTTATCATCTTTTTTGACTTCAATCTATTAAGGGCCTATCAAAGATTAAATTCCCACTAATACCATATCACTTATTTTCAAAAACACAGCTAGCACACGATTAATTCAATCACTTACTATTTGTCAATACCCTGCAACCTCATCAGCAAACTGAGGCTGGCATAGCCGTCAGCCGGCAAGCCAACAGATGCTTGATACAAGCGTATCGCAGCCTGCGTTTTTAAACCAGGAAAACCATCTGAATTTCCCGCATCAAACCCATGCTCATTCAAACTGGTTTGTAAGATCATCATCTGGTTAAAACTTAACGCGCCGGTTTCAGCATATTGGCCACCGACTATCGGTATACTGCCGCCATAGCGGTCGGCCAGATTAGCCACCGACAAGGCATAATTAACCGAGCGATTCCAATCCATAATCACATCAAAATTACTGAACACCATAAATGCCGGTCCTTGCCAGCCTTGAGGTAGCAAAATTGCAGTATTGTTAGTTACCATAGGAAACGGTGCATCATTGACTGTTTTAACACCTAATTCAACCCATTCAGCAACTGGTTTGCGTAAGGTTAATTGCGCATTTTGCCAAGCAAAGTTACTAGGCAACTGCACTTCAATCGCTGCAGGCTCATTTGTAATCCAGCCGATGCTTGCAAGATAATTTGCTGCTGAAACCATCGCGTCTGGTACCGATTGCCACACATCTATGCGACCATCGTTATCTGCATCCACGCCATAGCGCATAAAAGTACTCGGCATAAACTGCATATGGCCCATAGCACCTGCCCATGACCCACGCATGGCGCTGGCCGTTACATTACCCGCCTCTAGAATACGCATTGCGTCCATCAATTGGGCACGGAAAAAGTCTTGGCGTCTACTATCCTGCGCTAGCGTAGCCAAAGCTGCGGGTATATTGATATTGCCTTTATTGCGCCCATAGTTAGTTTCCATGCCCCAAAATGCGACTAATAACGATCTTGGAATGCCATACTCTTTCTCAATGGCATCGAATAAAGTTTGATATTGCACCAGCAACTTTTGGCCAGCGGCTATTTTTTGTGGTGTAACGCGCTGACTAATATATGTAGAGAAAGGGTAAATAAACTCGGGCTGGCTGTGGTCTAGTTGAATAACTTGCGGCAGAGGGCTAATGTTGTTGAAGGCTTTATCCAGTGTCGTTTGAGAGATGCCATTATTGATGGCTTCCTGCTCAAAGTCTGCTAGCCAATCAGAAAATCCAGCTTTTGCTGTACCTGCGAGTAAGGTCAGTGTTAAAAAAACTAGACTTAGTGTTATTTTTTTATTGGGTTTCATTTTTTTACTTTAATCGTCATTTTCACGTGAATGGAAATGAGGTTAGCCCTACATGAAAAAGCTATTCTGCCAATAAAATAGCATAACCCGCTTGGTAATCAGGGTAACGTAATATGAAACCAGTTTGCAACATGCGTTTGTTACTCAAACGCTTACCACCTGATATTGACGGCGTGACCGCATCAATCATGATGTTTTTTTGCTTGGCTATCCATTTTAGCGTTTCATATTGTGTCGACGGTTGGCTATCTGTGACGATATAGCAATCTGCTATGGATTTTTGTTGTTGTCGCTGATTAACCAAAAACACAATAAACGCTGCTGCATCATCGCGATGTATACGGTTAGTCCAGCTATTTTGTGCAGGCCACAAGTCAGGCTGTTCTGCGAGCCTAAGCAACCGTGTGCGACCTGGGCCATAAATACCTGACAGCCTGAGTGTCGTCGTTGCACAGAGTAAATGTTTAAGTAAATTTTCTGCTTCTAATAAGCGTTCACCAGCAGCGTCAGCAGGTTTAGCAATGATTGATTCATTTAAAGCTTCTTCTGCTTGTTGTCCATAAACTCTGGTGCTGGATATAAAAAACACATGTTTTAAGTTGCTATTTGTTTGCTGAGTCGCAAGTATATGACGTAAGCCTTCTACATAATGCAGACGGTAATTTTCATCAACATCTGCACTAGTTTTTGCAGAAGCGGCCACACAATAAATCAAATAATCAGGCTTAATTTGCGCCAGTTTGCTTACAGCACCAGGCTGCATAACATCGACCTGCAGCGTTTGTATGCCGGCTGGTAGCAGCTTATTACTTAACCGCACGCCAGTCACTTCGTACTCTTGTAACTTCAGGTGAAGCGCGATTTGTGTACCCAAATCGCCACAACCGACAATCAAAACCTTAGCATTCATTTTATTATTTATTTGTTCTGGCAATTTTTTAAGAGTTTTTCAGCCAAGAAAAGTGCGATGATAGTTTTACCATCGGTAATTTCACCATTTTGTATAGCGCCCATGCACTCGTCTAAACTCATCTCAAACAGCTCTATAGCTTCATCTGCATCTCGTTGGTGATCGCCTACCATCAGGCCACGTGCTAAATAACTATGAATCACCTCATTTGAGTAACCTATACAAGGATGCTGTAGACCAAGATAGATCCAATCACTAGCGCTACAGCCGGTTTCTTCGAGCAATTCACGCTGACCAGTAGTGAGTGGGCTTTCACCTGCATCAATTTTACCTGCTGGCAACTCAATAAACACTTTATTTAACGGATAACGAAATTGACGTTCTAAGAGAATGTTGCCATTGTCTAAAATGGGTACGACTAGCACCGCACCTGGATGCACGACATATTCACGCTGGCTGTTAGCACCACTGGGTAAGCGCACTTGATCGCGTTTAACCGTAAGTAACCCACCTTGTGCAATTACTTCTGACGACAGGCAAGTCTCAATCAAATGTACATCATCAAACTTATCTTTAGTCATTAGCATAGGCAGCGCTTATACGCTGCCGGTAAAAGTATCACACTGTGCCGGATTGCCGGTGTTTAAACCCTGATTAAACCAATGTATACGCTGCTGTGATGTGCCATGAGTAAAGCTATCTGGCACGGCATAGCCTTGTGCTTGTTTTTGTAAGGCATCGTCACCAATGGCTGAGGCGGCAGTGAGGGCCTCTTCCACATCACCTTGCTCTAAGATGTGATTTTTAGCATCGGCATGTTTTGCCCATACTCCAGCATAACAATCGGCTTGCAACTCTAAGCGCACGGAATAAGCGTTAGATTCCGCATCACTCCTAGCACTCTCACGGGCTTTTTGTACTTTAGCTGAAGTACCTAGCAGATTTTGTACGTGATGACCTATTTCATGTGCAATGACGTAAGCTTGCGCAAAGTCACCTGGAGCATGAAAGCGGTCTTTCAGTTCTTGGTAAAACGCTAAATCGATATATACCTTTTGGTCCCCAGGGCAGTAAAACGGTCCCATGGCGGCCTGACCTGTGCCACATGATGTGGGTGTTGAACCGCTGAATAATACGAGTTTAGGTGCTGTATATTGTTTACCTGACTGCTGGAAAATGTCTCCCCAGGTATCTTCTGTAGAAGCTAATATTTTGGCAACAAATTTTGCCATGGGGTCATCTTGTGGAATTGGTTTTGCAGCAGCAGGTGCTGATTGTTGTAAGCCTTGTCCAAGATTGAGTATTACTGAAGGATCTACACCGAAATACATAGCCACCAGAGCTAAAGCAATGGTGCCAATACCTATGCTTTTACCTCCAATAAAACCACCGCCATCTCCACGACGATCTTCAACATTGCTACTTTCACGTTCATCATCTAAGCGCATGTTAACCCCTTATCTAACTATCATTAGTTTAGGATTTAGTTTTTTAAGTTTAATACTATTTCTTCCATAGCATTCGATAGACAAAGCCAGGGAAAGTGAACACTAAAAAAAGACAAACTGTCACCGCATAAAACTCCCATTGCTGCGATGCCAACTGGCCCATCGTGTTATTTTCTGCATATAAGGCGATTGCGCCTACAATAAAATATAAAGTGACAAGCTCTAGCAAGCGCCAGCCTAAATGCTTATTTTTTAATGGATAAACAAAAAATAATTTTTCTGAAAACCACGGCAGATTCGCCATAAAAAAAGCTATCAATAAAACGATAATTTGTGTCATAAAATGCCTTCTTGCAAACTTCTATTGTATAGAATGCGTAATTGCGTAGGCACACAATGTCATCAATGATTGCGGCATTAAACCTAATACCAATAACGCCATTGCATTAATGCCTAATACTAAGTTCATATCGGTTGCTGGCTTGATTGGTGTATGGTCTAGCGGCTCATCAAAATACATAAGCTTGACGATACGCAAATAATAAAACGCACCAATCACCGCCATTAACACGGCAAATACTACAAACCAGAGAAACCCAGCCTGTAGCGCGGCTTGTAACACGGTGAATTTGGCATAAAAACCCAAAGTCGGTGGTATACCAGCCATACTGAACATAATAATTAGCATTAAAAATGCATGCCATGGGCTACGTTGATTGAGTCCTTTGAAATCATCTAATTTATCTGCCTCAAAACCCTGTCGCGATAGCAATAAAATCATACCGAAACTAGCAAGCGACATAATGACATAAGCCACAATATAGAACATGGCAGAGGCATAGCCGTTTAAACTTGCGCTCATGAAGCCAAATAACAAAAAGCCTACATGAGAAATTGTGGAATAGGCCAACATCCGTTTTAGGTTGATTTGTGCAATGGCCGTGATATTACCAATCACCATGGAAAGCACGGCCATAATCAACAACATACCTTGCCAGTCCAGCGCTAACGGTTGCAGTCCTTGTGCCAGCAAGCGAATAACAATAGCAAACGCAGATAATTTGGTTACCGAACCGATGAATAAGGTAATGGCGGTAGGTGCGCCTTCATAGACATCTGGCACCCACATTTGAAATGGCACCGCACCGAGTTTGAATGCTAAGCCAGAGACAATAAATACCAAACCAAGTATCAATACTGGGTGGCTACCAGTGCTTTGAATCAGGCCGCCATCCATTAGTGCATTAGCAATTTGAGTTAAATTAAGGCTACCAGTCGCACCATATATCATCGACATACCATACAACAGCATGCCCGATGCTAACGCGCCCAGTACAAAATACTTCATGGCCGCTTCAGTAGCTTTTGCATTATCACGGTCCAATGCTACCAAAGAATAAACACATAACGATAAAAGCTCTAAACCCATGTATATGGTCAGCATGCTTTGCCCAGAGGCCATAATCATCATGCCTAGCAAGGCAAATAGCACTAGCGCATAAAACTCACCTCTAAACATGCCACGTAATTGAATATAACTACGCGTATAAATCAGTATGAGCGAGGTTGCGAGGTACATTAACAATTTGAGGACATCGCTTAGGGCATCATCCACAAACATATCACTAAAGCCGTAACCGACAGCGGCAGTGTGCGTGCTTACCGTCACATAGGCAGCAACGAGCAAGGTCGACTGTGCTAAGCCATAAATTAGAAAGCGTGTTTTTTCTTTTAGGAATAAATCCAAAATCAAAATAAACATCGCCATACCCAATATAATAATCTCGGGCAATGCGGTGATAAGGTCGTATTGAATATTTTCCATGTGCTGTATGTTTATGCTTTTATTGAGTATTGTCCGCGCTTAATGAATGCTAACGGTTGTAATTGCTGTAGTTAAATCAGGTAATTTAGTGTGTATTTGGTTTAAAAATTGCACAGCTGTAGCATGCGTCATTTCAGTAATGGGGGCTGGATATACACCAAAACCTAATACCATCAATGCCAGTGTGCCAAGTATCAGAAATTCGCGTTTATTAATGTCTTTAAGTGCCGCTACATGGCTATTAGCCACTTCACCATAATACAAGCGCTTAATCATCCACAGAGTATAAGCCGCACCAAATATCAAGAGAGTCGCAGCCAAAAATGCAAACCAGAAGTTAACTTGTAATGCACCCAAGATCACCATAAATTCGCCAACAAAACCTGACGTTCCTGGCAAGCCACTGTTTGCCATAGAAAATAACACAGCAAATGCTGTAAACGTAGGCATAGTATTGGCTACACCACCGTAATCGGCAATTTTACGACTATGCATACGGTCATATAACACCCCCACACAGAGGAACATCGCTGCTGAAATAAAGCCATGCGAAATCATCTGTATGATTGCGCCTTCTAGGCCTAATTGATTGAATATAAAAAAGCCTAGCGTGACAAAACCCATATGCGAGATAGATGAATAGGCGATTAGCTTTTTCATGTCTTGCTGTACCAATGCTACCAGCGCAATATAGACAATTGCGATTAATGACAAAGTAATCATCATTGGTGCAAGCGCATACGCGGCATCAGGCGCAATTGGCATGGCAAAACGTAAGAAGCCATAACCACCAAGTTTTAACATAACAGCTGCCAGCACTACAGAACCACCAGTTGGTGCCTCTACGTGCGCATCAGGCAACCAGGTATGCACTGGCCACATGGGAATTTTTACCGCAAAAGCCATAAAGAACGCCATAAAAATCAATAGCTGTGGCTTCATTGCAAGAGGTAAAGCGTAGAAGTCGGTCAGCTCAAAACTACCACCACTTTTGTAATACAAGTAGATAAACGCAACCAGCATCAACAAAGAACCCAGTAAGGTATAAAGAAAAAACTTAATCGTGGCATATACCCGATTAGCGCCGCCCCAAATACCGATGACCAAGAACATTGGAATGAGCATGGACTCCCAAAACACGTAAAACAAAATGCCATCTAACGCACTAAATACGCCTATCATGAGGCCAGACATAATCAAAAATGCCGCCATATATTGTGCAATACGTGATGTAATTACCTCCCATGCGGCAATCACCACAATCACCGTAGTAAAGCTGGTGAGTAATATCAACGGTACAGCAATCCCGTCTACACCCAGATGATAATTGATATTAAATGCAGGTATCCAACGCCAGCCTTCTTGAAACTGAAAACCGCCATCGGCAAAATTAAAATGTGTGTAGAGTGGAATGGTAACAGCGAATCCCAGCAAACTGCCAAATAGGGCTAACCAGCGAGTAAAATTAGGGTTTTTATCGCTACCGAAGATAAGCACGGCAATGCCTGCAACAACTGGTACCCAAATAGATAAACTTAAAATATGGCTTAACATAGGACTTTTATTGTTATGTTTTCATGAAAAAGGTTAAGAGTAAAAACACACCAATAATCATGGCGAACGCATAGTGATAAATTAGCCCTGATTGCAGTTGGCGAATGGCACTTGAAATACGACCGACTAAACGTGCCGTGCCATTGACCATAGCGCCATCAATCAGTTGCACATCACCGATTTGCCATAACTTGTTACCGATTAAGCGTGCACCACCAGCAAATACTTTTTCATTAAAGCTATCAAAACCGTATTTGTTTTCCAGTATTTTATTAACCAAAGCAAAACGTTGTTGAATAGTGGCTGGAATATCGGGACGCTTCATATAAAAGTACCAAGCCAAAACCACACCTGAAGTAGCCAGCAAGAAAGGCAGTGTCAACAAACCATGTAACGCCATGCCTGCAGGTGTATGTAACACGGTATTGAAATGATGCGCTAAATCTTCCATCGCTGGATGGGCTTCATGATTGACAAAAATCACATTGTTGAAAAAATCGCCAAACAACATAGGTTGAATTGCTATATAGCCAATGACTACCGATGGGATGGCTAACAAGATTAATGGTAATTTCACCACCCAGCCGGGTTCGTGCGGGTCATCTGCCGGACTTAAGCCATGGTGTGTTTCATCGTGTGCATGCTCGTCATAGCCATGGTCGTGTTTAGCAATACGCCATTTTTCTTGTCCGTGAAATACCAAGAAATACAATCTGAATGAATAGAATGCCGTGACAAACACGCCGGCTAGTACGGCAAAGTAAGCAAAACTACTCCCGGTAAGATTAGATGCGGCGGCAGCTTCAATAATCGAGTCTTTAGAATAAAAGCCGGAGAAAAACGGTGTGCCAATGAGCGCTAAAGAGCCGATCAACGAGGTAATCCAGGTCACAGGCATGTATTTTTTCAAATTACCCATATTACGGATATCTTGATCATGATGCATACCCATAATCACCGAGCCCGCACCTAAGAATAATAGCGCTTTAAAAAAGGCATGCGTCATTAAATGAAAAATTGCCACGGAGTAGGCCGAGGCACCCAGTGCCACAGTCATATAACCTAATTGCGACAAGGTTGAATAAGCCACGATACGTTTGATATCGTTTTGAATGATGCCTAAGAAGCCCATAAATAAAGCGGTGATGCTGCCGATAATCATGACAAATGACAATGCGGTATTGGATAACTCAAATAAAGGTGACATACGCGCTACCATGAAAATACCCGCTGTTACCATGGTGGCTGCGTGTATCAATGCAGAGATTGGCGTGGGACCTTCCATAGAATCTGGCAACCAGACGTGCAACGGCACTTGCGCGGACTTACCCATGGCACCAATAAACAGTAAAATACAGGTGACCGTCATCAACGACCATTGCATACCTGGAATTAATACTATTTTTACATCGGCCAATGCAGGGGCTGCTTTGAATACAGTTGCATAATCTAAGCTACCCATAAAAAACAACACCATAGCAATACCGAGCAAAAAGCCAAAATCACCAACACGATTGACTAAAAATGCTTTTAGATTGGCATAAACTGCCGTGGGACGCGTATACCAAAAACCAATCAGTAAGTAAGACACCAAGCCCACTGCTTCCCAGCCGAAAAACAATTGCATGAAGTTGTTGGCCATGACTAGCATCAACATGGAGAAAGTAAATAAAGAAATATAGCTAAAGAACCGCATATAGCCTGGGTCTTCATGCATATAGCCGATTGTGTAAATGTGCACCATCAGCGAGACGAATGTCACCACCACCATCATCATGGCAGACAACTTATCCACCAAGAAACCTACCTCAAAACTCACGTTGCCCGAAGTGAGCCAAGTATAAACCGTGCCATTGAATACGGTGCCTTTAATCGCATCATTAAGCACAATCGTTGACAAAACAAATGATGCGCCCACGCCTAAAATAGTCAGCCAATGTGCACTTGCGCGTGGTAATTTTTTGCCGAATAAACCAACGACTATTGCTGCAATTAACGGGAGTAGAGGGATAGCTAAATAAATTTGTTGCATGGTCATTTTTAAATACTTAGCCTTTCAGGCTATCCAAATCGTCTACGTTAATAGTGCGTAAATTGCGGAACAACACCACTAAAATTGCCAGGCCGATAGCAGACTCGGCTGCTGCAACCGTTAAAATAAAGAATACAAAGACTTGACCTGCAATATCATTTAAGTAGTGCGAAAAGGCAATAAAATTGAGATTAACCGCGAGTAGCATGAGCTCAATTGCCATCAATAAAATAATCACGTTTTTACGATTTAAAAAAATACCAACCACGCTGATTGCAAAAAGTAATGCGCCAAGAATCAGATAATGTGACAAACCTACAGTAACGCCCATTATTGATCACCCTTTGTTTTGTCTGCTTCTGTAGATGTATCTGCAGCATGCTCTGTTTCAGATGCCATTTTAACGATACGCATACGATCTGCACGTTTCACATTCACTGCCAGTGATGGATCTATTGATTTGGATTCTTTTCTCTGGCGTAACGTCAATACAATCGCAGCAATAATGGCTACAAGCAATATCACTGATGCCAATTCAAACGGTAACAGGTATTGCGTATACATTACATGCCCAATTTCAGCAGTATTACTATAATTTGCAGGGTGCGTTACGGCACCTATCACGGTAAAGTGCTTACTACTCAAAATCATGACCATTTCTGCAGCCATCAATACGCCTATAAAACCAGCCATGGGCAGATAGTTCCAGAAGCCTTCGCGCAGCTTATCTAAATTGATATCCAGCATCATCACGACAAACAAAAACAGCACCATGACTGCACCGACATAAACAACGACTAAGACAATTGCTAAGAACTCTGCCTGTAACAACACCCAGATACCAGCGGCGGTAAAGAATGCCAACACCAGATTTAACGCAGCATGCACTGGATTACGCGCGGTAATCACACGCAAGCCTGCTAGTAGCAGGATGCTGGCTAGTATGTAAAAAACAAAATCAGTAAATATCATTGTTTATGCGTTTTATTTATTTTAATTAAAATTTATGGTTAAAAGCTGTAGATTTGTTCAAAGATTAAGTTATCTAAAGTTCTTATCTTGCGCACGATCTTCGGCAATCTGTTGCTCGTACTTGTCACCTACAGCTAATAGCATTTCTTTGGTATAAAGCAAATCCCCACGTTTTTCACCGTGGTAATCAAAAATACGGGTTTCAACAATTGAATCTACTGGGCAAGACTCTTCACACATGCCGCAAAAAATACACTTGGTTAAATCAATGTCATAGCGCGTAGTGCGCCGCGTATTATCTTCACGTTGTTCTGACTCAATCGTAATCGCCAATGCAGGGCATACTGCTTCACATAACTTACAAGCGATACAACGCTCCTCCCCGTTCGGATAACGTCTTAGTGCATGCAAACCTCTAAAGCGACCAGACTGCGGCGTACGCTCTTCAGGGTATTGAATGGTGATTTTACGCGCAAAGAAATAACGGCCTGTCAGGACCATTCCTTTGAGCAAATCAATCAGCATTAAGCTGGCTAGCGTTGTTTTAATCTTATTTAGCATTTTGTTTATTCAACAGTGTTTTAATCTATAGCTTTAGTGAAACAAGTATGCCAATGGCGTTTGCATCATACCGCCTAAAAATACAATCCAGACAATGGTAATCGGAATAAATACTTTCCAGCCCAAGCGCATTATTTGGTCATAGCGATAACGCGGGAAAGTCGCACGAAACCATAGAAATAAGAATAGTAAAAAGCCGACTTTAGCCAATAACCATAAAAAGCTATCTGGTAAGAATGGAAATGGTGATAGCCACCCTCCCAAAAACATCAGCGCAGCCAACATACAAACTAGGATAATATTTGCGTACTCAGCTAAAAAGAAGATCGCAAATGCCATGCCAGAATATTCCACATGGAAGCCCGCAACAATTTCAGACTCACCTTCAGCTACGTCAAATGGCGCACGATTGGTTTCCGCAACGGCACTGATAAAATAAACTACAAACAGTGGAAACAGTGGTAAGAAATACCAGTGCCAGAAGCCACCAGCTTGACCTAGGACTATTTTTCCTAAATTTAAAGAGTTAGCGCACATTACCACACCAACCAAAGCAAAACCCATGGCAATTTCGTATGACACGATTTGTGCCGCAGAACGCATGCTGCCTAAAAATGCGTATTTAGAATTAGAGGCCCAACCTGCAATAATAACGCCATATACCGCAACTGAAGTCATTGCCAGCAAATACAGCAAGCCCGCATCAATATCGGCTAACACCAAATTCAAATTAAATGGAATCACCGCCCAAGCCGCAAAAGCAGGTGCAATTGCCAGTACTGGTCCGAGCAAAAATAAAGCTTTATTAGAGGCAGATGGTAAAATAATCTCTTTGAATAGCAGTTTTAAGCCATCAGCAATTGGCTGCAAAAGCCCGAAATAACCAACACGATTGGGACCAATACGTACTTGCATATAGCCAATCACTTTACGTTCTGCTAATGTAAGATAAGCCACGGCGCCCATTAATGGTAAAACAATCGCCACGATTTTAATCAAGGTCCAACTAGTTAATTGAACTGCTGGCCAGTAACTGCCAAATATATTAGAGAGAAAATGCATCATACTTTCCATAGATTAACTTAATCCCACGACCTTAGCCGCGTTCCTCCATCACCATGGTTTGCTTGCCATCAGAACTGGCAGGCTCTATTTTTTCAAGCGTAATATCGCCCATCATATCACCCAAAGTTAAGGTACCCTCTGATGCTGCGGCTACGCGAACACAGCCAATCGCCACATGATTATCTAAACGTACAGTAAGCCGGGCACTACCTTGACCTTGTTTAACCAGTACTGTATCGCCCTCAACTAGGCCCAACTTAACTAATTGCTGCGCGTGCATACGTGCCATTGGTTTAATGTTGTACTTGGTTTTTTGTAAAGAGGGAGAGCGACGGACAATCGGATCTGATTTATATTGTGGCACCTCTCCAATCCGCTGTAAGCCATCTGATTTAATGTTCACCTGAATCTCAACTAACTCTGTTAGATTGTTGTTCAGACTTCGCCACACAACAGCTGACGGCTTCTCACCAGCAAAAATCGCATCTTTTACTTGCTCACTACTATCAAACTCGAAACCTTCTAAACCTAAAGTATTCGCCAAAACACGCAATACTTTCCATGCTGGGCGACACTCGCCTAATGGCTTGGTCGCGGCAGTAAAGCTTTGTACGCGCCCTTCCATACTCATTAACGTGCCTGATGTTTCAGTAAAAGGTGCGATAGGCAGTAAGACATCTGCATCTTCCAAAGTATCGGATTTATAACAAGTCAGCGCTACTACACACTCTGCCTGTTTCATTGCCTCGGTGGCTAACGCCGCATTTTGACAATCAAGCGCTGGTTCAATATTGACAAGCAGGTAAGCTTTACGCGGCGCTTCCAACATCGCACGCGCATGCAGACCTTGTGCTGATGGCTTAACACCAATTAAGTGCTGGCCCGTACTATTAGCTGCTGAAGGCAAAATACCACCTTTTGCACCACAAATACCACCAATCGCCTCAGCCAGACTATACATTTCAGTAAAGCGTGGGTTGTTAAGTGCAATATTGCCTAGGAAAATGCCAATTTTAGGTGAGATTAAAGCAACGTCTTTACCAAGGCCAGCCAAGCTTTCCGCCATAGCCTGAGTATTTGGGCGCACTTTAATTTCATTTAGCAAATTATTTAATGATTGTGGCAGACATAATGATAGGCGCTGCAATCCAGACATAGCTTTGAGCACTTGCGCTAATACATTTACTATATCGTTGGGACTAACAATCACTTTATGTGCGATTTCCATCAATGGATCATTATCCAACGAACTGATGACGGATAACTCAGCACCATTAGCCACAGCCTTTCTGATGCGGTGCGTGAGCAATGGATGCTCATTACGCAAGTTTGAACCAACAATCAAAATGCGGTCTAGCTCTTGCATTTCGCTGATATTGCAACCCATCCAAGGCGTACCAACGCGTTTTCCATCCAATCTGAAATCGGTTTGGCGCAGACGGTAGTCAATATTGTCACAACCTAAACCGGTCGCTAATTGTTTAGCTAAATAACCTTCTTCCATAGTGCTATTAGGGGAAACTAATACACCCAACGCCTCGCCACCGTAGTGATTGGTGATATCTTTTAATTGCCCTGCAGCAAATTCCAAAGCAGTTTTCCAGTCAGTTTCTTGCCAGATACCGTTGTGTTTAATCATCGGTACTTTTAAACGGTCTGGACTGTTCAAGCCTTCGTAAGAAAAGCGATCACGGTCTGACAGCCAGCATTCGTTGATACTTTCTTTTTCACGTGGCAATACACGCATAACTTTACCATCTTTTACATGTACTTCAATATGCGACCCATGGCTGTCATGTGGCGCAATAGATGGACGACGTATAAGCTCCCAGCTACGTGCGGAATAACGAAAAGGCTTGGAAGTGAGCGCACCAACAGGGCATAGATCAATAATGTTGCCAGACAATTCGGAATTGACAGATTTATCTACATATGCCGTAATCTCCACATGCTCGCCACGACCAACCAGGCCCAACTCCATCATACCGCCGACTTCTTTTAAGAAGCGCACACAACGCGTGCATTGAATACAACGTGTCATGTCGGTACTGATTAACGGGCCGATATTTTTATTAAGCACGACACGCTTTTCTTCAGTATAGCGTGAACCACTCGCCCCATAAGCAACCGCGATGTCTTGCAAATCACATTCACCACCTTGATCGCAAATAGGACAATCTAACGGGTGATTAATCAGTAAAAATTCCATCACACCTTTTTGTGCTTCTACCGCCGATTTTGAGCGCGTAAAAATCTTCATACCATCAGCCACTGGTGTGGCACAAGCTGGTAATGGCTTATTAAACTTCTCCACCTGCACCAAACACATACGGCAGTTAGCCGCTACTGATAATTTTTTGTGATAACAAAAACGTGGAATATCAATACCAACTTTATCAGCCGCGTCAATAATTGTGCTGCCGTGTTCGACTTCTAATGGCTTGCCATCAATCTCAATGTTCAGCATCTATTTGCTCTCAACCATGCTTTTGCCATGTTGAATATAATATTCAAACTCTGGGCGGAAATGTTTAATGAAACTCAAGACGGGCGTTGCCGCGGCTTCACCTAGCGCGCAAATTGTTCGGCCTGAAATATTGTTACTCACATCAGTCAATAAATCTAAATCTTCTGTACGGCCCTGACCATCAACGATGCGCTTAATCACACGATACATCCAGCCAGTACCTTCACGGCATGGTGTACATTGCCCACAAGACTCTTCATAGAAAAAATACGATAAGCGTTGCAGTGCTTTTACCATGCAAGTACTATCATCCATTACAATCATCGAACCAGCGCCTAGGCTAGAACCAGCTTTGGATAAGCCGTCATAATCCATGGTGGCTTTTAGAATTGCGGAGGCTGGCATAACTGCGGTTGAAGGGCCACCTGGAATTACCGCCTTTAACCCACGCTCTTTCCAAATACCGCCTGTCATAGCCAATAGCTCAGTAAATGGCATCCCCATTTTAACTTCATAATTACCAGGATTGACGACATGGCCAGAGACAGAAAATAATTTTGTACCACCTGAATTAGGCACGCCCAACTCGGCAAACGCCGCGCCACCATGCTGCAATATCCATGGAATAGAAGCATAAGATTCCGTATTATTGACATTGGTAGGCTTGCCAAATACACCATAACTAGCAGGAAATGGCGGCTTAAAGCGTGGCTGGCCTTTTTTACCCTCAATCGATTCAATCAGTGCCGTTTCTTCACCACATATATAAGCGCCATAGCCATGTACTGCATATAAATCAAAATCGAAATTGGTGCCGAATAAATTTTCGCCTAAATAACCAGCGGCTTTAGCTTCATGAAGTGCGGCTTCAAAAATTTCGTAGTCTTGCCAGATTTCACCATGAATATAATTGTAGCCAACGCGCGCACCCAAGGTATAAGCCGCAATCGCCATGCCTTCAATGAGTTGATGCGGATTGTAGCGAATAATATCTCTATCTTTAAACGTACCTGGCTCACCTTCATCGGTGTTACACACCAGATATTTTACACCATCAAAATAGCGTGGCATAAAGCTCCACTTGAGCCCTGTAGGGAAACCAGCACCCCCACGACCACGCAAGTTAGACACTTTAACTTCGGTGATAATTTCCGTCGCTTTGACTTTCTCAGTTACCACACGCTTTAATTGTGCATAACCACCTTGCTTGATATAACTGGCTAATGAAGCAGGATTTTTTTCTGTTAATGTGCGCAAGGTCAGTAATGTTTGACCGGTTAAATCAGTCATGACGGGCAGTGAAGGTTGATCAGCAGCCATTATTTCAGCTCCTGTAAAACTGCATCGACTTTGGCTGGTGTTAAAAACTCGTGCATCGTATGGTTGTTCACAGTCAGCAACGGTGCGCCACCGCAAGCGCCCATACATTCGCCCTCTTTGAGGCAAAACTTCCCATCAGCAGTCACTTCATTAAAGCCAACACCTAGCTTACTTTGCAGATGATCCACAATGCTATCTGAATCACGCAGCATGCAAGAAATATTGGTGCAAATCGTGATTTTGTATTTTCCCACAGGTTGTAAATCATACATATTGTAGAAAGTCGCCACTTCTAAAACTGCTATATCAGGCACGCCCAGATATTGCGCCACTTCACTGAGACTCTCTTTAGACAGCCAGCCGCGCTCAGTTTGCACGATGCGTAAAGCCGACATCACTGCTGCTAAACGTTTATCAGCAGGGTATTTAGTGAGTTCATACTCAATTTTATCTATGGATTCTTGGGATAACATTATCTATCAATCTCACCAAATACGATGTCTTGCGTGCCTATGATTGCCACTAGGTCAGCAATCATGTGGCCTCTGGTCATTTCGTCTAATGCTGCTAAATGCGGGAAGCCTGGCGCACGAATTTTCAAACGATACGGCTTATTAGCACCATCTGAAATCATATAGATGCCAAACTCACCTTTGGGATGTTCAACTGCTGCATAAGCCTCGCCCGCTGGCACATGAAAACCCTCGGTAAACAGCTTGAAATGGTGAATTAAATCTTCCATATCATGCTTCATACCTGTACGTGGCGGCGGCGCAACTTTATAGTTATCAGTAATCACCGGTCCTGGATTTTGTTTCAGCCAAGCAATACATTGCTTGATGATGTGGTTGGATTGACGGAATTCTTCCATACGCACCAAATAACGGTCATAACAGTCACCATTGACTCCAACTGGGATGTCAAAATCCAACTTATCGTAAACTTCATATGGTTGTTTTCTACGCAAATCCCAGGCAAAACCTGAGCCACGTAGCATCGGCCCAGTCATACCTAACGCTAAAGCGCGCTCTGGTGACACAACGCCCACACCGACCGTACGTTGCTTCCAAATACGGTTGTCCGTCAGCAGCGTTTCGTATTCATCCACATATTTTGGAAAACGATTAGTAAAGTCCTCAATAAAATCCAGCAAAGAGCCTTGTCGATTTTCATTCAGCTTTTTGATTTCATCAGCACTACGGAACTTGGTGGTTAAGTGTTGCGGCATCTGCAAAGGTAAGTCACGATACACACCACCAGGGCGATAATAAGCCGCATGCATACGTGCACCTGAAACCGCCTCGTACACATCGAACAAATCTTCGCGTTCGCGGAAAGCATACAAGAACACAGTCATGGCGCCGACGTCTAGCGCATGCGCACCTAGCCATAACAGATGGTTCAAGATACGCGTAATCTCGTCAAACATCACACGAATATATTGCGCACGAATCGGCACATCAATGCCCATGAGCTTTTCAATCGCCATGACATAGGCATGTTCATTAGACATCATCGACACGTAATCAAGCCTGTCCATATACGGCACAGATTGCAGATAGGTACGATTCTCAGCGAGTTTTTCTGTTGCGCGATGCAACAAGCCAATATGTGGATCTGCGCGCTGAATGACTTCGCCATCCAACTCCAGCACCAGTCGCAACACGCCATGTGCGGCTGGATGCTGCGGACCAAAGTTCATGGTGTAATTACGAATCTCAGCCATTGTGGAAGCCCTCATCGCGAATCACGCGCGGCACATTATTTCTTGGTTCAATGGTTACAGGCTGATAAATCACACGCCGCTGCTCTGGGTCATAGCGCATCTCTACATTCCCTATCATTGGAAAATCCTTGCGGAATGGGTGGCCAACAAAACCATAGTCAGTCAGTAAACGACGTAAATCCGGGTGACCTTCATACATAATTCCATACAAATCAAATGCTTCACGTTCAAACCAATTAGCTACCGGCCACAAGCCAACCAAAGTAGGCATAACAGGAAATTCATCATCCTCAGAAAATACTTTGAGACGCAATCGATGATTGAGGCTGATTGATAAGAAGTGATACACCGTCGCATAACGCAAGCCTTGCCATACTGGTTCAAACGCATTGGCATCTTGCCCATACTCAGCGTAATCCACGCCACATAAATCAATCAATTGTTCAAACTTGAAGACTGCATGGTCACGCAATATTTGGCAAACCTCTAATAAATTGGCTACTTTACATGCAATGGTGATTTCACCGACATGGGTGACGGAGTTGGTAATTTTGTCGCCAAGCACTAGCGAAAGATTTTCAATCAAGATTTCTAAACGTGTCGCCATACTTATCGCGCAATCGTATTGGTGCGTTTAATTTTATTTTGCAGCTGAATGATGCCATAAAGCAAAGCTTCCGCTGTAGGCGGACAACCTGGCACATACACATCCACCGGTACAATACGGTCACACCCACGCACCACCGCATAAGAGTAATGATAATAGCCACCGCCATTGGCACATGAGCCCATTGAGATAACCCAGCGTGGCTCAGCCATCTGGTCATACACTTTACGTAACGCCGGTGCCATTTTATTCACTAGCGTGCCAGCAACAATCATGACATCTGACTGACGCGGACTTGGGCGAAACACAATACCAAAACGGTCAAGGTCGTAACGCGAAGCACCTGCATGCATCATCTCCACTGCACAGCAAGCCAAACCAAAGGTCATTGGCCAAAGAGAACCGGTCCGCGTGTAATTAATTACCGTATCAAGCGTAGTGGTAACAAAGCCTTTTTCTAAGACGCCTTCAATGCTCATCGTGCTACTCCCATTCTAGTGCGCCTTTTTTCCACTCATAAATGAAACCGACGACCAAAATACCAAGAAACACCATCATGGCAACAAAACCGAAAAGTCCAATGTCACGCAACACAACCGCCCATGGAAAGAAAAAAGCAATTTCGAGGTCAAATAAGATGAATAGAATAGCGACAAGATAATAGCGCACATCAAACTTCATGCGCGCAT
Organism: Methylophilaceae bacterium; assembly: GCA_043758775.1. Taxonomy (GTDB): domain Bacteria; phylum Pseudomonadota; class Gammaproteobacteria; order Burkholderiales; family Methylophilaceae; genus JACMMS01. The sequence continues at coordinate 3,674 of JAYVMU010000021.1, read as the reverse complement.
CTTCAAAGGCTTCAAAACCACACTCGTAAGGAGAATTTTTTTCGACGTCTGGCTTGTGAGGAGAAAGTAGCTTGCCTAACAGCAATGGTGCAACGCCGACCGCCAAACCGACGATGATAAACAGTAAAATCGGAAAATAGTTTCCTAGCACAACATATTCCTAAATGCCCAAACCAAGATTGGGCTAAATATTATTTCTAAATCTTTTATTAGGCCATTCACAACCAGCCAAAGCATGAATCTTATATCGTGACTATTACAACACTGCTTCCGCTTCAGCAGCAAGAAAACCGCTTACATCAAGTTATTTTACTATAACTCATGTTCTTTAAAGTTAATTTTGTTAACAAATAGTCAACAAAATTAACTTTCTTATTTTATGGTGACGGAGACTACTTGAAACTAACGACGGAGAGACTCGAACATCGCCTTCAATCCTTTATCAGTGTTACACCTAGATAAATCAAACATTGTTTTTGTACGTATTTAATTCCACTAGCAGTGTTTCAAAAATAAAACAGCGAAAGCATTATAGCAAAATAAAACCCGCTCAAGGTGGCGATCTGTCTTTATTTTAGCCACTTTCAGCTACTTTTAATAAAAATTAACCTCACCGAGAATAAGTGATTTGTTTATTTAGTCTACTGTTAATGCTTCCAATCAGTTTTACGACGCAATTCTGACCCCAAAGTTAACCGAGCCATAACGTCAGGAGGAACTTGCTCATCCTTCATCAGCTTTAAGCCTGCCTCAACTCCATCAAGCAGCATTGCTGCCAATGCTCTATTCACCGCCGCATCAAGCTCGAGATTAGTTCGTTGATTTTCCATACACCCCCCTAAAATTTGTGAATTTACTAGCTCATACTCTAGCATGCACATACCCTTTGAAAATCAACTTAAAATAAATTTAATGTTAGTCAATAATAAATCTACTTTATAAATGGGCTTGTTATCGCCTGGGCGAACAAACACCAAAGGTGCTAACCGCAAAGCTTGCCTGACAACAAAGGTGCCTGTAAAACCATCAATCGCGCGTAATAATTCAGCAACTTGCTTAGGATCGATTAAGCTCGCCATGTGTTTAACTTGCGGCTGAGGCAAAGCGCTAGATAAATCACTGGCAGGATTGTTTTGGCATTTACCATGTTGCTTGGCATATCTAAAAACCTGGCTGGCGATATTCAGCACTTTGTGACCAGTCTCAATTTTATTGCCATCACAAATGCGTTTGATGCAAGCTAAAACCTCCATAGGCGTAATTGCATCAATTGGCTTTTTACCTAGCCATGGCAGCAGGTGAATTTCAAGGCGGCGCATGGTATTGTGCTGATAGCTTGCCACTTTACCTTGCTTGGCCACAAGCACCCATTCACGCGCGATCGCTTCAAATGAATTGGTTAATGCTTCAATACGCGCATTTTTAGCCATCTTTTTAACTTCAGATGGGTCAACACCACGATCTAGCAGTTTGCGTGCTTCCAAATGCTTTGCGCGAGCGTCAGCGAGTGTAACTACAGGGTATGTACCAAGGGAAAGTGTTTTTTGCTTACCATCAAACCGATATGCAGCACGCCAAAGCTTAGAACCCGTGGTCTTAATGAATAAATACAAGCCTTTTTCATCAGTGAGCTTGTAATCTTTTTCGGCAGGTTTCGCAGCCTTAATTTTGATGTCATTTAGCATTGTTGGTATCAATGTTTATTGAAACTGGAAATACCAACACTTATACCATCAAAACAATGTGGTTGTAAAGGAACCACACGGGACATTGCAGAACGCTAATAGTTATTAAAAACAATAGGTTACAATAAATTTAATCCTTTTGTCGTGGGTTCGATCCCCACACGCCTTACCATATACAAAGCGACTTTCCGAGAAGCCGCTTTTTTATTGACTTAAATCTACTTTTGTCCAAGTTAATCGTAAGCATCCGCCCAATACCTTATTGACAACAGCATTAGCTGTTTAAGCGCCGGTTTAAAATCACTGGGGGAAAGTCAGTCATAAAACAGGGGGGGGTGGACACCTATTTTACGAGATTTAAGGAAGATGCCTAGAGGCTGCTGGGCGGGGAGCTTACAGTTAATCTATACAAAGTCTATGGGGTTTAAGACGGCTTTATAAGCCTAACTTTAATTACCAAAAGGCGGGTGTGATGCTAAGCGAGCTAGTCCCTGCAGAAGGACTTCAGACGGATTTGTTTGCAAACATAGCAACGCCACTCAAATCTAACAAACTGATGACCGTAATGGATAGTATTAATAGAAAAATGGGTAAAGACTCAATCAAGCTCGCCAGCGAAGGTTTTAAGCGACCTTGGAAAATGAAACAAGAAAACAAGAGTACATGCTTTACAACTAGGTGGAGCGACTTGCTAGTAGCGAACTAAAGCGAAATGTCTTTTGAAAGTTGTCCTTCATTTTTTGTATCCTCCAAAATTCATTTTTTCATCGCTGCCAAATATTCCCATCTAAAAATTTTCGCCAGAGCCCAACTTCTCATTAAACATTTTTTCACTTCATCAACTTTTATAATTCACTCAAATTCATGATACTTTTCACCTTTAATCAAACAATCAACCCATTCATCTACTTTCACCCGCGCCCAAACCACGCTCCCATCCCCATGCTTGATCTGCCGCGGGAAACGCCCCTGACTAACAAGTCGATAAAGTTTTGTTTTTCCCATTTGCGTTTCATCAAGCACTTCCTGCAGTCTCATTAATTTAATTTTTTCCAATTCGCCACACCCCAAAAAGAACTAAGTGAAGTTATTCTGAACCTTTTAAAATTTTCAGCGATTAAAAATAGATGACTTTTCACCCCTTTATATTTAGCTAGTTGGAAGTTTTGAAAGGTAAAACCTTTGCACCATCTCTCATGAGATCGAGTTCGTCGCTCCACCACTGTGCTAACTTTTTGCGCTCGCTATCGTATGTAGCCTCGTTGTAAATCGCTCTAATTTTATCTTTATCGCCATGAGATAAAGCGGCTTCAATAACGTCACTTCTAAATAAACCACTTTCGTTGGCCTGTGTGCTAAAAAAGTGACGGCAGCCATGTGGCACAATGTGGTAGTCGGTAAAAACCTGTCTAAAAGCTTTGCGAATCGTGGCTTCAGATATTGGCTTTGTATTTAAACGACCCGGAAAAACATAATCACCGTGCCCTGTATATTGCTTGAGTTCCATTAATGCGCCTATCGCTTGCCTAGATAGCATCACGGACTGTGGCTTAGACATATGTTTTCGCGTCTTAGATTGTTCTAGTGGGATTGTCCAAACAGCATTATCTAAATCAAAGTCCACCCATTTAGCACACCTTAACTCACTAGGTCTTTGTGCAAAGTTAAGCGTGAGATACACGCAAGTTGAAACTTCAAAGCTTCCAGCATAATCATTAAGATTACGTAATAGCTTGCCTGCATCGTTTGTAGATTTAAGACTTGGATACTTCTTGCCCACGTGCTTACTGAGGCGTAAATCTGTTACTGGTATTGGGTTTTCAGTAATAAGGAGATCGGCTAATGCAAAATCGAATACTTGCTTAATCCAGCCTCGTGTTTTTTCCATGATCTCTAACGAACCACGTTTTTGCATGATCAGCAAACAATCACGCACCATGATATTGTCAATTTTTCCTATGGGGTAAGCGCCTATCCTAGCGTAAACAT
>JAYVMU010000020.1:0-19242 GCA_043758775.1 Methylophilaceae bacterium | reverse complement strand
TTGGTGGTGAAAGAGGGACTTGAACCCTCGACCCCAGGATTATGAATCCTGTGCTCTAACCAGCTGAGCTACATCACCTTAAATCTGCTACTTAATTTCAGTAAGGGCGCAATTCTAGTGTTTTAACGCCCTGTTGTCAAAAAATACTTGAGTTTTCCTTGATAATTTAAGACTGATTAATGGTTAGACTTAAACATTGAATCCCTCGTAGCTAAACATTAAATCTAAAGTGCATCACATCACCATCCTGAACAATATATTCTTTGCCTTCTAAGCGCATTTTTCCGGCTTCCTTACTGCCTTGTTCGCCCTTGTTTTTAACGTATTCTGCATAAGCAATCACTTCTGCGCGGATAAAGCCACGTTCAAAATCGGTATGAATTACGCCAGCTGCTTGTGGTGCTGTAGCACCTTTTTTAACAGTCCAGGCGCGTACTTCTTGCACACCAGCGGTGAAATAAGTTTGCAGGCCTAGCAAATCGTATGTTGCGCGAATTACGCGGTCTAAGCCCGGCTCATCTAAGCCTAATTCAGATAAAAACAATATTTTATCTTCGTCATCTAACTCGGCAATTTCAGATTCAATCTTTGCGCAAATCGCAACGACAGGTGAGTTCTCTTGTTTTGCGCGTGATATCACGCTGCCCAGCAGTGGGTTGCTTTCAAAACCACTTTCATCAACATTAGCCAAGTACATCACAGGCTTTACCGTAATCAGGCATAGTGGTTTTAGTAGATTAAGCTCGTCTGTATCTAAGCCCAAAGTACGCACTTGCAGTCCTTGGTCTAAGTGTTTGTCTACTTTGGTTAATACTGCCATGAGTGCGATGGCATCTTTGTCGCCAGACTTCGCCTTTTTGCCTTCGCGTTGCATGGTTTTTTCTACAGTTTCCATGTCTGCTAAGGCTAGCTCGGTATTAATGACTTCAATATCTGACATTGGATCAATTTTATTGGCGACATGAATGACATTACCATCTTCAAAGCAGCGAACTACGTGCGCAATAGCATCAGTTTCACGGATATTCGCTAGAAATTTATTACCAAGACCTTCACCTTTTGATGCGCCAGCCACTAAGCCAGCAATATCAACAAACTCGACAATCGCGGGTTGCACCTTTTGTGGCTTAACAATGTCGATCAATGGTTGCATGCGTGTATCAGGTACTTCAACGATACCAACGTTAGGCTCAATCGTGCAGAAAGGATAATTTTCCGCCGCAATACCTGCTTTGGTAATTGCGTTGAATAGCGTTGACTTGCCTACATTGGGTAAACCTACGATGCCACACTTCATTTTGTCTTCCAATTCATTTTGCTATTTATTTTTTAGTATGCAATTTTAACATGGCGGCTTCAAAGTCACCTGATTGCAATAAGGGCAGCACATTGACGCTATCATCAATACAACTGTTGATAGCCATCAATTCGTCTTTAAGTGGTGCTTTAAGAACAAAGTTAATCACTTCGTTACGGTCGCCTGGATGACCAATACCTAGGCGTAAGCGCCAGAAATCAGCCGTGCCTAATGCAGCTGCAATATCTTTTAAGCCGTTATGGCCGCCATGACCACCACCATTTTTTAGCTTAACGCTACCTGCAGGTAAATCTAACTCATCATGGATGGCTAAAATTTGTTCAGGTAAAATTTTGTAATAATTGGCTAGCGCTGCCACTGCTTTGCCACTGGCGTTCATAAACGTAGTCGGTTTAATCAGCCACGTATCTGCTGTGGGGCTTAATTTTGCTACAGCACCAAAAAACTTGGGTTCAAGTGCGAGTTTGCTACTAGTAAATGCACAGACCTGATCTACCCACCAAAACCCAGCGTTATGGCGCGTATTTTCATATTTTTCGCCTGGATTTCCCAAGCCTACGAATAATTTGATGCCGTTCATTATTTATAATATTTTTTGAATGCTTAAATAAAAACGCGCGTCCTACTTTGCAATAGAACGCGCGGTTATGTCAGCAAAACCGTTAATTACTCGGCTGCAGGTTCTTCTGTAGTTGCTTCTGCATCATCTGAAATACCACCACGTGTTTTAGCGATAGATGCAACTGCTGCGTCATTGTCGTGAGCTAGTTGAACAAATTCAACACCTTTTGGTAGTTTGATTTCTGATAAATGAACTGATTGACCCATTTCAAGTTTGGCCAAGTCTACTTCAATAAACTCTGGCAAATCTTTGGCCAAGCAGCTTACGTCTGCTTCAGTAAAGATGTGCGCTACGATCCCGCCACCCGTTTTAACGCCAGGCGCGATGTCTGCATTGATATAGTGGAAAGGTACTTTAACGTGAATTTTTTCTGTAGCACTAACACGTTGAAAATCAATGTGCTGAATGGTGTTACGCACAGGGTGCATTTGGTAATCTCGTAATAAAACGGATTCTTTTTTGCCATCAATTACTAGACTAAGGATAGACGAGTGAAATGCTTCATGACGAAACTCTAAGAATAGCTCTTTGTGATTTAAGTCTAGGCTAAGTGCATCTTGACCACCACCATATACAACGCCTGGCACATTGCCAGCACTACGTAGACGGCGGCTCGCACCCGTACCTTTGACGTCTCTTTTTGCTGCTTTAATTGAAATTTCCATATTGTTGCTCCTAATATTTACTACGCTCTCAAGCTGCAAGAGTTACTACACAATGAACTGTCATCCGCGACCAGATAACAGGGTTAAAAACTTAGTCCATAAAGAGTGAAGATACTGAATCTTCAATACTAATTCTTCTAATCGTTTCGGCCATGAGTTCAGCCGTACTTAATTGGCGAATTTTTTTGCAGTTAGCATTTATTGCGTTTAATGCAATGGTGTCAGTCACGACTAATTCATCTAACTCGGAATTCATAATGCGCTCAGCCGCTGCGCCCGATAACACTGGGTGAGTTGCATAAGCGACTACTTTGATCGCGCCATTCTTTTTAAGCGCTGCCGCGGCTTCACATAGCGTGTTAGCAGTATCAACCATGTCATCCATAATCACACAGGTACGGCCTGCAACATCACCGATAATGTTCATTACTTTAGCCACATTGGGTTTAGGGCGACGTTTATCAATAATCGCTAAATCAGAGTTTAATTGCTTAGCGCAAGCGCGGGCGCGAACTACACCGCCAACGTCAGGTGAAACAATCACCAAATCCCCATAATTTTGTTTGGCTAAATCGGCTAACAAAATCGGTGTGGCGTAGATATTATCTACCGGAATTTCAAAGAAGCCTTGGATTTGGTCAGAATGTAAGTCCATTGTCAGTAAACGATTTACGCCTACGCCTGTCAGCATATTGGCTACTACTTTTGCGGTAATTGCTACGCGAGCTGAGCGTGGGCGGCGATCCTGCCGTGAATAACCAAAATAGGGGATTGCAGCCGTAATGCGACCAGCAGATGAACGACGCAAAGCATCTACCATTACCATGACTTCCATTAGGCTGTCATTAGTGGGTTGGCTAGTCGATTGCAACACAAATACATCCTTGCCACGCACGTTTTCTAACAGCTCAACCATAATTTCACCATCAGAAAAACGTCCAACATCAGCACGCCCAAGGGCTATACCCAAATGTTTTGCCACCTCTTGCGCTAGTGTAGGGTTGGCATTGCCAGTAAACACCATTAAATTGCCGCTATGAGTAGACAAGGTCTTTTCCTATTTGGTAAGAAATTAAAAATTTGAAACTATAAAAAATTAAAGCGTGTAAATTATTTAATCTACACGCTTTAACTGTATGCATCATTATAACGCATGAATTTGGCTGAGGAGGAAGGATTCGAACCTTCGAATGCTGGGATCAAAACCCAGTGCCTTAACCAACTTGGCGACTCCCCAATTGATCCTACTTAATTAACCATATCAAATAATGGGTGGTATTCTAAGCTTTTAGCTGTAAAACCTACAGTATTAATAGGTTTTTTTTGCAATATTTGTTGGGCTTCTGCTTCACTATTTACCGCAACAAATATTGAAGCACCAGATCCACTCATTTGTGCTTTGCCAAATTGTTTAAGCCAATTTAACGCTGCCGCTACTTCTGGATAATTATTACAAACTACACTTTCAAGATCATTTACAAAGTCACCGTATAAGCCCTGCGAAAATGCATCCCTTGAAAAGTCCGCTATTGTCTTAGGATTCGTATATTTTGTCAACGCCTTGTTGTCATTTAAACGTGTAAAAACTTGCGCAGTTGATACATGAATTTGCGGTGTTATTACCACATAATATGTGCTGGGTAGATTGGTAGGCTGTAAAATTTCTCCTACGCCTTCTGCCCATGCGTTTTGCCCAAACACAAATACCGGGACATCCGCCCCTAGTTTAAGTGCAATACCCATCAATGTTTGGCGACTTAAATTGAGCTGCCATAATTGATTGAGCGCAATCAGTACTGTGGCTGCATCTGAGCTGCCGCCACCTAGGCCACCACCCATTGGGATGCGTTTTTCATAGGCGATGTCTACACCCAGCGCTGCGTTTGCGTGTTGTTGTGCAGTATGTGTTTTAAGAGCATTCGCAGCACGTACGCATAAGTCATCAGCTTGGTTAATATTTTCTATATGTTGCGTTCTGCTAATTACTCCATCGGTATTTGTTTTAAGGTAAATCGTGTCATAAAAATCGAGTAGTTGGAAAAGCGTTTGTAGTAAATGATAGCCATCTTCACGCTTACCTACTATATGCAAAAATAAGTTTATTTTTGCCGGCGCTAAAAAAGCTTGGTAGCCTTGGTTTAGGTAAATTGGGTTTAGCTGATTTTTATTCATTTTATGGTGCGGATTCAGCTTTAGGCTTTAATGGTTGTTGTGCATTAATGCCATTCCATTGTTCTACTACAAGCTTCAAATTTACCTTAGGGCTACGTAAGGTAATTTTACTGGGAAGAAAATAGCTATTATTGTCATTGTATTGCGCGTATTCAATATCCCAGCCATCCTGTTTTAAGGTCATTATTCTGCCAAATTCATCCAGCGTGATGTCAGTTGCTGGACCTCCAGCAGTGGCTGGATGACCAACTATCCAATCAACTAAACCCGATAATGGTAAGCGCCAGCCTAGCGTATTTTGCGTAAGCGTTTCTGCATCAATTGCATTAAAATGCTTGCCATCAGAAGAGATTAGCACAACTTCTACACTATTTTTCGTAATTTCAGATACTTTGCTGCCAAGTGGCGAAAACATTTCTAGCTTGTCAGATTCTGGGTTATGCACCCAAGTTAAACCACCCGAGTAACCTTTACCTTTAGTGTTGACGGCGATACGTCCTTTTAGCGAAAACTGCTTAATAGACGCTATTTTGTTTAAATGTTGTTGATAAAGTCGCTGCTGCTGAGGTGTGTTGCTTACGATTGGTGGTGCAGTCGAACAGCCGCCTAGAATGGCCGTGAGTAAGATTGATAGACCAATGCTAGTTAAAAATCGCATTACCGATGTTTTCAATACTACTTAAACAATGAAACTGAAGTTGACAATACTACGAAATAAACTTTTTCGTTGTGCTGAGCAAAACCTCATTAGCAGGATTTTCTTTTAGCGCAGATTGCCATATTTTTCTGGCTTCTTCTTGTTTGCCTTGTTGCCATAATACTTCACCTAAATGCGCAGCAATTTCAGGGTCAGCTTCTATATTATAAGCACGACGCAATTGCTCTACAGCCAAATCCAGCTTACCTAAACGATAATATACCCATCCTAGGCTATCAATCATATAATGATCATCTGGCGTAAGTGCGAGTGCTTTATCGATCAGTTCTTTAGCCAAATCTAATTTAACATTTCTATCAGCTAGCGAGTAACCCAGCGCATTATAGGCGGCCGCATAGTCAGGTTTCATCGCAATGACTTTATTCAGCTCGGTTTCCATTAAATCATACTTACCTATGCGCTCAGCTGCGCTGGCATATTCGAATATGAGGTCAGGCGTATTGGCTATGTTTTGCACGGCTTTATCGAGTAAATCAAATGATTCTTGATTGCGTTTGGCTTGAGACAGCAAGCCCGCTTGCGTTTCAATTACAATAATTTGTTGCTCAGTAGTTAAATCATCCACTTCATCCAGTATTTTAATGGCGGCATCTGTATTTTGGGTGCGTGCGATGACGTTAGCTTCAGATATTTTTGCTTCTAAAAAATGTTCGCCTGGTTGTACTTTGTCAAACCAGGCAAGGGCCTGCGTATCATTTTTTTGTTGGTCAGCCAATTTGCCTAAATAAATATAAATTTGCTCTGGATCTTTAAAGCCATTTTTTAATGATTGCTGAAAATACTGTTCGGCGGCTGGATAGTCTTTAGATTCGATAGCCAATAAGCCTAAAACCGCATGAATGTCTGGATTATCTTTTGCGGCTTTAGCAAGCTGCACTAGTTCAGGCTTAGCTTCATCAAAGCGCTTTTGATTCACTAATAACTTGGCTAACGCTATGCGTACATCATTGGCCTTAGGGTACTTCTTTAGAAAATCACGGTAAGCAGTAATGGCCTGATCTGGAGATTCTTTTTGTAGTATTTGCGCCCGCATGAGAATGGGAATTTCCCATCCTGGACGTAGCTCTTCCGCCATATCCAACTCGGCTTGCATGACCTCAGTATCTTTGGCATTTAAAGCAGCATGTGCGATAGCAAAGTGCGCCTCGGCCAAGTTGGGATAAGGCTTGGCTAAATCAGTAATAACCGACTGTACTAACTTCTTATCTGCTTGGCGCGTAAATAAAGAGTTGAGCGCTAAAAATCCACTGGCACGAGTATCTTCTTTGGCTAAAAGTTTCGCCAAATGTGGTTTAGCTTCATTTAAATTACCACTTGCGATTAGTAACTGGCTGGATGCTTGCTCTGCTTCTAGTGAATTGGGATCTAGCTCCGCCCAAACAGTGCTGGCATCAAGTGCAAGTTTGCCCTGATTGCCCAGTGCAGCAGCCTTAACTGCGCGCTCTGCTAGACTTGCATTATGTGTGGATTTAGCTAAACCTAAAAATAAATGGCTCGCTATGTCAAATTCTCCACGCTGTGCGGCAATTTCAGCTAATAAATAATCATAAATAACTTCAGGTGTAAGCTCGGCCTTTGGTGTTACTGTGGCTGCTTTAGTAGCTGGATCAGCTGCGTAAGCAGGAGTTGAAATCGATAGTGTTAACCAGCTAGTTAGGCAAACAATTGCTGTAGTGAGTTTGTTCACTTTAAATTGAGGTTTTTTTAACTCTGTTTTATCGAGTAAATACATTTAGTAGTTTTTCCTGAATCATTTGCAAATTTTCGGGTCATTATTATTCGTTTAACTTGTGCGCTTAATATTGCAATGTGTTTGCTTAGTCCGTGACAGTTGATGCAAGTTCATCCATAATCCGACTTCTGCATTACTATAGCTTTTTGAATGAAATTATTCTACTAGCTTGTGCAAAACGCTTAGAGCTTAAGCTCTAGGCATTTTTGTGTAAGTTAATAGTGCATAAAAATTTTAGCAACAATCCTTTGTCTTTCGAGTTGGGTGTTTTAAAACCATGATGAATAATTTAACAGTAGAAGCAGTTGAGCTAACGCGGCTGTATGGCGGTCGTGAAGCAGTTAGCAATGTCAGCTTTAATTTAAATAAAGGTGAAGTGCTTGGTTTCTTAGGGCCGAATGGCGCCGGTAAATCGACCACCATGAAGATGATTACAGGCAATCTGGCGCCTAGCGCTGGCTCAGTCAAAATCTGTGGTATTGATATGATTGAAAACCCTAAAGAAGCTAAAGCACTTATTGGTTATTTGCCAGAAATGCGTCCTTTATATAAAGAGTTGACGGTAGACGAGTATCTGATTATTGCCGCGCGCTTGCATCGTGTAAGCAGCGGCAATATTAAAAAAGCGGTAGAAGTGGCAAAAGAACGTTGTGGCTTAGGCCATATGAGCAAGCGTCTGATTGAAAATCTATCTAATGGCTATCAGCAGCGTGTCGGTATTGCGCAGGCCATTATCCATCGCCCAATGGTGGTGATTCTTGATGAACCAACAGTAGGCCTAGACCCGATTCAAATCCGTGATATTCGTGCCCTGATTCGTGAAATTGGTGGCGAGCACAGTGTTATTTTATCTACACATATTCTGCCAGAAGTTGAAATGGTGTGTGATCATGTGCAGATTATTGATAAAGGCAAGCTGGTATTTAACGGTGGCATTGAGGTGCTAAAAAAACATCGCAATGGCAACAAGCTTTTGTTAGGTTTGGCAAATGTGCCAGCAACTGGTGCCTTAGAGGCAATCGAGGGTGTGACTGAGGTTGAGTTGTTAGAAGGTGGTATGTATCGTGTGCGTTATTCTGAAGAACACACGCCATCGCAAGCCATTATGCAAAGTATTGTGCAAGCGGCAGTACAAAATAGTTGGGGTTTGTACCAAATTGCGCCGGATCAAACCAGCTTAGAAGATGTATTTGTACAATTGACATACCAAGACCAAGCTGCAGCTTAATAAGGAACAGGGTTATGATTTTAAATGTAGCAAGAAAAGAACTAAAAAGTGTATTTGCTTCACCTATGGGATGGATTATTTTAGCTTTACTGACCTTTGCTTTTGGTACGCAATACCTTCATGGCGTAAATAACTATTTTGAAGTGATGTCTGGCGCTATCCGCCCGGCAGAACGCACTGGTGTGACCAGCTTTGTTGGCCAAACAGTGTATGGCATGGCTTCTTTCATTATGCTATTCGCGGTGCCTTTGCTTTCCATGCGTTTAATTGCGGAAGAACGTCGTAACCAAACTCTGCCATTTTTGTTTAGTGCACCATTATCGCTGACTGAAATTGTCATGGGTAAATTTTTGGGATTAGTCGCATTTTTAACCATATTGATTGTGTATATCGCCTTGATGTTGTTCACGCTGAATATCTGGGCGGACATTGATTTTGGCTACATCATCGCTAACTCGATTGGTTTATGGTTGATGGTGGCTAGTTTTTCGGCATTAGGTCTTTATTTTTCTAGCCTTACTCAGCAACCGGTAGTTGCTGCGATTTTGAGTTTTATTGCTTTATTTGGCTTGATGATGCTGGATCGCTTATTTTCGGGTGACCCAAGTAGTATGTTGGCTAATTTGTCACTCATGCATCATTTTCAACCGTTTTCACGTGGCTTAATAGATACCGCAGACATTGTTTATTTCGTCTTATTTACTGGATTCTTTTTAACACTCGCTATACGCAGATTAGACTCTGACCGTCTTCGTGGTTAATACTTGGAAAGTTTAACCTTCAAAATTAAGAGTTACATCGAGTTACTGGATATTACTGTATGAAAATTAATTCAAAATTACGCTTTCAAATGCTGGTACAAAACTGGTTTTTTGTATTATTGGTGTTATTGCTAGTAGTGTTACTAGGATATGTAGCAAATCTTTATCATTGGTCTAAAGATATCACGCAGGCTAATCACAATACGCTGACGCAAGGCAGTATCAATATCCTTAAACAGATGAAAGGCCCTGTGGAGTTCACCGTGTTTGCTTCTAAAGATGACGTGAGTAACGGCGAGGCTTTCCGTAAAGGCATGGTAGATTTTGTGTCCCGCTATCAACGTACTAAACCTGATATTCACCTTAAATTCATTAGTCCGACTGAAGAGCCAAAATTGGTACAGGAGGCAGGTATCAAGACGGATGGTGAAGTCGTGGTTGAATACAATAAACGTTCAGAGCACATTACACCGCCGTTTGCTGAACAAGAGATGACTAATCTATTAGTGCGTTTATCACGCACTAATACGCAACCCGTGATGTACCTAGATGGTCATGGTGAGCGCAATCTAACCGGCCTGAAAAATTATGATATCGGCGAGTTTGGTAAACAGTTAGAGCTTAAAGGGTTTAAATTTGCTAACCCTAACTTAACGATTGCACAAGACGTACCTAGCAATGGCGCTATGTTAGTGGTGGCTAGCCCGCAAGTGGATATTAGTGAAGTAGAAGTTAAAAAAATCAAAGCCTACTTGGAAGCCGGTGGCAATTTATTGTGGTTGCTAGATGATGATAACTTGCATGGTATGCAAATGGTGGCGGATTACTTAGGTGTAAAAGTGTCACCAGGCATCGTGATAGATTTAAGCTCCGCAAGTTATAAAGCGGATGCAAAAGTAGCATTTGCTACTGCTTATGGTGAACATGCGATTACCAAAAATTTCATGTTACAAACCTTGTTCCCAGAAGCGCATGAAGTGACTGCTAAAGGCACCGATGACAATGGCTGGCAAGTGAGTAATTTGATTGACGTTGCGCCTAACGGTTGGCTAGAGTCTGACAAAGTCTTGCCAGGGGTTAAGAGCCAAAAAGTAACTTTTGATGCCAAAGTGGATAAACGTGGCCCAATCAACATTGCCGTGGCCTTGGAGCGTACTTACGGTAAAAAAGGTCAACGTGTAGTGGTGGTTGGTAATGGTAACTTTTTATCAAACACCTTCATTACTAATGGCGGCAATATTGATTTAGGTGTGAATATGATTAACTGGTTGGTGGGTGATGATAGGCTGATTACCATACAACCGATGCCACTTAAAGACATCAACGTTAACATTCCCGCTGATACCAAAGGCTTTGTGATTGCATGGACAGTGTTCCATAGCTTTCAGTATTTTATCCCAATCGGTGTGTTTCTTGCCGGCTTGATATTGTGGTGGAAGCGCAGAAAAGCTTAAGGTTAATAGCTTTGGATCTGGCTAAGCTTAATATAGACAATATTGTGATGAAAAAACACCCATGAAAAAACGCTGGTTGGTTAATTTACTGCTACTACTTGTAGTGGCGAGCCTTGTGACATTTTTATATGAGCGCCCACAAACCAAGTTGCAAGGCGCTAAAGCCTATGAGATTTCTAGTCTTAAATTAGCTGATTTCAATGCATTAAGCATTGAGTTTCCTAGTAAAGCGCCTGTCAGCTTTGTCAAAATGGACGGCTTGTGGCGCATGACACAGCCTTATCAATTACGTGCTGATCAGCAATCTGTCTTGCGTATTTTGTCTATAGTAGCGGCTACCAGTAATGAGAAATTTTCTAGTACTGAGCCAGGAGCGCTGGATAAATTTGGACTCAGTAGCCCAGCGTTAAGGATTAAGATGGTGAGTAAAGATGCAACGGAAGTTTTTACTTTCGGCACTTATAATCCAGTCACTGAGGAACAATATGTTGCTTATAAAGATTCTATTTATCTGTTGCCGGGCAGTTATTCTGAAGCAGGTGAAGTGCAGCCAATTGAATTGATTGATAAAAAACCATTAAAACCCAATGAGCAAGTGGTAGGGTTTGATTTTTCTCACCTGGAACAATGGCAAGATGTACATTTGAACTTGGATTTAGTGGATGGGCAATGGAAAACCAATGTTGCCAAAGCTAAACCTACGCAGAATGAGCTCAACGAATGGCTGGATTTTAGCTGGATGCAAGCACAGGCAAAATCTGTAGAGATTTACACGCCAAATCGTAAAGCAGCATATGTGTCATTTGATGTTAAATTAAAAGACGGTAAAAAAGTACATTTTGATAGGATTCAAGAGTCGCCAGAGTTTATTCTCGGTCGCCCTGATGAAGGATTGCAGTACCACTTCACCAATGACGTGGGTTTTACTATGCTCAATCCACCGCTTAATATCAAATAGTCGCGAATTGGGCGGCTACTCAGCTTACTATGCCAGAACTCCCAGAGGTAGAAACAACGCGTGTAGGCTTGCTGCCACTACTCAATCAGCAAGTTGATCATGTAATTATTCGCAATGCGTCCATGCGTTGGCCGATTCCCAATCATTTACCTCAAACACTTGCTGGATGCACACTGATTGAGTTGACCCGTCGTGCCAAGTACATATTAGCTAAATTTCAGTCTGCCAACTTACAGCAAGGTACATTGTTGCTGCACCTAGGTATGTCAGGGCGTATTCAATTGCTGGAAGCCGATGAATCGCCACAAAAGCACGACCATTTTGATATACACTTTAAAAATGGCCAAGTATTGCGACTACGCGATCCACGCCGCTTTGGTGCAGTATTGTGGGCAGGCGAAGAGCCTGAAGCTCATGTCTTGCTTACTGTATTAGGCCCAGAACCATTAGAAGCTGCATTTAATGGTACGTATCTGCATCACAATATTCGCACGCGCAGCATGGCAATTAAAAACGTGATTATGGATAGTCATTTGGTTGTGGGGGTAGGTAACATTTATGCCAGTGAGTCTTTATTCCGTGCCAAAATAAATCCACAAACGCCAGCTAACAAGCTAAGTCTGGCGCATTGTGAGAGGCTGGCAGTCGAAATTAAAACGACTCTGCAGGCCGCGCTGGCGGCAGGCGGTAGCAGCTTACGCAATTTCTTTGGTACTGATGGTAATCCCGGATATTTTCAGCAAGAATACTTTGTCTATGCGCGTACTGGTCAGCCATGTAAAGTGTGTGGTACCGCAATAAAAATGGTGAGGTTGGGGCAGAGGTCTACGTTTTATTGTAGTATTTGCCAGCTTTAGTTTAATTATTCCTAGCCCATCTTTTAGTGCAGGTTATGCCAAATAAAAGCAACCCCGCCAATTTGGATTAATATAAAGGTGAATAGCGCTACTGCAATCATTTTCAGCCAGCGATTCTGTCTTCTTTGCACCTTAACCAATTCTCGAATAGCTAAATTAAACGGAATTTCTTGTTGCTGCTCAACCTGTTGCGTCAGTTGTTGATGCACTAAGCGCGGTATTTGCGGTAGCATTTGCGTGATGTGCGGCAACTCTTTTTTTAGCGTTTTCACGACACTGCGCCACCCGACTTGTTCGCTCATCCAGCGTGATAAAAATGGCCGCGCAGACTGCCATAAGTCTAAATTGGGGTCTAAATCTCGACCTAAACCTTCAATATTTAGTAGTGTTTTTTGCAACATGATCAACTGTGGCTGAATAATTACACCAAAACGGCGTGACATTAGAAACAAACTGAGTAATGTGCGACCAAAAGATATATCTTTCAGTGGTTTATCAAAAATAGGTTCGCAAATAGCCCGTACTGCGGTTTCCAGCTCATCTCGATTGGTGTCTTTAGGCACCCACCCTGCCTCTATGTGGGCTTCAGCAACGTCACGATAATCGCGGTTAAAAAAGGCTAAAAAGTTACGTGCAAGATAATATTTATCAGTTTCATCTAATGAGCCCAT
Source organism: Methylophilaceae bacterium (assembly GCA_043758775.1). Lineage (GTDB taxonomy): Bacteria > Pseudomonadota > Gammaproteobacteria > Burkholderiales > Methylophilaceae > JACMMS01. Next base: position 6,086 of record JAYVMU010000020.1, on the reverse strand, counting down.
GATGCCAAAATCCAAGGCGATATAACGCCCGTCGTCCGCAACCTGTATGTTGCCTGGGTGCATATCTGCATGAAAAAAACCATCGCGAAATACCTGTGTGAAAAATATTTCTACACCTTCACGCGCGAGTTTCGAGATATCGATACCTTTACTGCGTAAGACATCTACTTGGCTAATCGGTGTTCCATCCATGCGTTGCATGACCATGACTTGTTTACGGCAAAAATCCCAATATACTTCTGGGATCAGCAGCTCGGCACGGCCGTGTTGCTTAGAAAAATTACGGCCAAGCTGACTGCAATTAGCGGCCTCTAGCGTTAAATCAAGCTCGCTATGAGTATGTCGCGCAAACTCTTCTACAATTTCACGTGGTTTTAGACGTTTACCTTCACTGGATATGCTTTGCAGTAACCACGCTGCGGTATCAAGCAGGGATAGATCGCGGGCGATGATCTTATCAATATTAGGGCGCAGTACTTTGACTGCGACTGGCGTGTTGTCAGGTAGATGCGCAAAATGTACTTGAGCCACCGATGCGCTGGCAACCGCGGTGGTGTCGAATTGCGAAAATACTTGAGTGATAGGCTGATTAAACGCTGCTTGTATAATGACTTTAACTTCTTCAAAGCTAAACGGAGGTACTTGGTCTTGAAGTTTGGCTAACTCGTCGGCAATATCTGGTGGAATTAAATCGCGACGGGTGGACAGCATCTGACCAAACTTAACAAAGATTGGACCTAACTGTTCTAATGCTAAGCGTAGTCGTTGACCACGGGGCCTGTTGATGTTGCGCCAAAAGAAAATGAGTTTAAAAATGCCAAGTACTGGGCGAAGTTTAATATTGGATAGAATAAATTCATCTAGGCCATAACGGAAGCTGATGAAGAGGATGTAAATTAGGCGTAAAAAGCGCATGTTTATTAAGGTAGATTTATATTATTATGCAGGTTATTTGTGGGCCATTTTATGGTCTGTATACTTGCTATGAAGTATGCTTAGTGCTAATTTTCTTGGTTAGTTTGTTTAATCTTTTTTCGACACGTTCCACGCCTGAACGCAACGTATCAATATCGCTATTAAATTGCTCTAAGTGGCGTTTTTTAGCAATCATAGGTGTTTCTTCTTGCCAATATTCACTCACCATTTCTGCGACATTAACACTTTGTTTTTTTAGTCCTGCAACTGTGTCACGGCTCCATTGACTAAGTTTATGCGCCGTAATATCACCTGTGAGTTTACTTAAATCTTCTTCATAATCCCATGATACGTTCTGCAGAACTTTGCTTAATTCGGCTGCGAGGTTTGTATCACCTTCAATGATAATGAGCATTTTAGCGCTGTCATCTTTTGCTAGTAAGCGTAAAGCTACGCTAGGTGAGATGCGGACGGTGGCATCGGCATTATTTGTTTCACCGGCCACCGCTAAGCTACCGTTTTCCAAAACAACCAAAGTTGTGCTAACTGGCGCGATATTAAATTGCACAGACTTTCCAGAAAATGGTTGTAAAGCCACAAATGCCCACGTATTTTGCGAGAGCAAGTGCTGTAATAATCGCGTGGTGAGTTGTTTAAACATTGAGATTGCTAACCCTTAATTTATGGCCTTTTGAATTCTATAGCGCTATGCAATTTTATAACCTTTGTGTAATGCCACTACGCCAGCTGCTAAGTTGTAATAATCTACTTTGCTTAATCCTGAGTCTATCATCATTTGTTTTAGGGTTTCTTGGTCTGGATGCATACGGATGGATTCAGCTAGATATTGGTAACTTTCACTGTCTTTGGCGAATAATTTGCCCATGAATGGTAGTAGCTTGAATGAATAAATATCGTAAGCTTTAGAGAGTGGTTCCCATACTTTTGAGAATTCTAGTACCAGTAGGCGGCCACCTACTTTAAGCACGCGTTGCATTTCCGCCAAGGCTTTATCTTTATGTGTCATATTGCGTAAACCAAAAGCCACGATGACGCAATCAAAATATTGATCGGGGAAGGGGAGCTTTTCAGCATCGCACTGCATGGCAGGCACACTCAGTCCCGCATCTATCATTCTGTCGCGACCAACTGCTAGCATAGAGGCGTTGATGTCGGTGAGGATCACTTCGCCAGCTGAACCTACGGCTTTGGCGAACAACTTAGATAGGTCACCGCTACCACCAGCAATGTCCAACACTTTGTCACCCTTTTTCACGCCACTGACGCTGACGGCAAAACGTTTCCAGCCACGGTGCAAGCCAACTGACATGACATCGTTCATCAGATCATATTTCGACGCAACTGAATGAAAAACTTCACCTACTTTTTTGACTTTTTCTGATTCGGCAACAGTCTTAAAGCCAAAGTGTGTATTGCCTGGCTGTTCTTTTTGATCATCGGTCATGATGTTTCTTTCGCTATGTACTTCTTTTTATACCAGCAGCGGATAGCTTACCTAAATACTCTAGCCACATCGCTTCGTAATTACGGGCCAGATCGTAGAGATAATCCCATGAGTAAAGCCCAGTATTGTGACCATCCGTAAATGTCAGTTTGACGGCATAATTACCTACAGGTTCGATACCAGAAATATTGACATCTTCTTTACCTGTTTGTAGTACTTCTTGCCCTGCACCGTGACCGCGCACCTCTGCAGAGGGCGAGTAAACACGCAGAAACTCGCATGACAGCATGCATTCGGTATTATCATCAAATTTAATCTCTAATAGCTTAGACGCCTGATGCAATCGTATATCAATAGGGCGGGGTGAATCGGGACTTAAGCCACTCATAAAAGTTACTAACTAGACGATAATATTAAGAATTGAAATGATAGCAGAACATCGCATCAATAGAGCTCGTATATTAAGTCGCAGTAGTTACAAAATACCGATTGTCTTCATAAACTGACCACTTGTCTGAATTTATTGGTACAAACTTGTTTAGCATACTGATTTGTTTGACTAATAAGCAGGGCGTGTTAGAGTTATTGTTGCGAAAATATGCAATTAATTATGCTCAGGATGAAATATGGCGGAAAATAAGTTAGCACATCAGTTTGCTGCGTATTCCGATTGGCGCAAATCGCTGGTTGATAGTATTTGCGATTATCGTAGTTGGCTCAATGAACAAGAGTTAAATGATGCACAAATTGACCAAAGGATTGGCCAATTGTTAGAACGTTTACGTGAAGATAAGCTAAATGTAGCCTTTGTAGCAGAGTTCTCACGCGGTAAATCAGAGCTGATTAATGCTATATTTTTCGCGGGCTATGGTCAGCGTTTGTTGCCATCTAGTGCTGGTCGTACCACCATGTGCCCGACTGAGTTGTTGTACGACCCATCTAAACCGCCTTCATTACAATTATTGCCTATAGAAACACGTGCATCTGATGTCACAACTTCGGAATACAAACGCTATCCTGAAGAATGGAAAATCGTAAAGTTTCAGGTTGATTCGCCTGACAGCATGATTAACGCATTTAAAGAAGTTAGTAACACTAGGCGTGTAAAACTGGAAGAAGCTGAGAAATACGGCTTGTATGATCCTAATAGCAGTGATGATGCTTTGAGCATCAACAAAGATGGCACTATTGATATTCCATGTTGGCGCTATGCCGTGATTAACTTCCCACACCCGTTGCTGGAGCAGGGCTTGGTTATTTTAGATACACCTGGCTTAAATGCGATTGGCACCGAACCTGAACTTACTTTAAATATGCTGCCTAATGCGCATGCAGTGTTATTTATCTTAGCGGCAGATACTGGTGTAACAAAATCTGAGATTGACGTATGGCGCCAATACATTAGCGGTACACGTTGGAAGCAAAAAGGCCGCTTGGCAGTACTTAACAAAATAGATGGCTTGTGGGATGCGCTTAAGGATGAGGCGGAGATAGAGCGCGAAATCACTAAGCAAATCAGAACAAGTGCCGAGTTATTGGGTTTAGAGCCTAATCAGATTTTCCCGACTTCTGCACAAAAAGGTTTGTTGGCTAAAGTAAATGGCGATGAGGAGTTGCTCGCTCAAAGCCGTCTGCCAGAACTAGAAAAAGCCTTATCAGACGAGTTGATTCCCTCTAAAAAAGAAATTGTGCGTGATAATACGCACAATGAAATCAGCGATTTAATTGCCAATACCAGCCTGATTCTTGAATCACGTATTGGCGGCGTTAAGGAGCAACTCGACGAGTTGCGCGGTCTACGTGGCAAAAATGAAGATGTCGTAGAACACATGATGAGCAAGGTGAAACTGGATAAAGAAAACTTTGAAAAAGGTTTGCAACGCTTTCAAGCCTTACGTAGCGTGTTTTCGCAGCAAGCAAACAAGCTATTTACTTTGCTGGGCATGGAAGCTTTAAAAACGCAAGTGCATGGCACACGCGAAACGATGATTGCTGCTAACTTCACTAAAACTATGCGTGATGCGATGGATAACTTTTTCTTGGAACTTAAAAATCGTTTATCGCAGTCAGATACGCAAATTGATGAAATTAAACACATGATGGATGTGATGTATGACAAATTTGCTAAAGAGCATGGTTTACGTAAATCTGAGCCGCCATTATTTTCCACTCTGCGTTATCAAAAAGAGTTAGCAAAATTAGAGCGTGCTTATAAAGAGCAATTTAATACGGCTTTTAATATGATAGCTAACGAAAAAATGACACTGACTTCCAAGTTCTTTGAAACTTTAGCTAGTCGTGTGATTCATGTCTATGAAGTGGCCAACCAGGATGTGGAAAGCTGGTTGAAAGCTATTATTGCGCCTATGGAATCACAAGTGCGTGAGCATCAACTGCAGTTACGCCGTCGTTTGGAAAGTATCAAACGTATTTACAAGGCGACTGACACCTTAGAAGATCGTATTGTAGAGCTGGAAGGTATTGAGAAGAGCATACATGTGCAATTGACTGATTTGCACGTGTTGCAACAACATATTGGCAATGCATTGGCTTTTGAAGGCAGTGCTGAAGTTACAGAAAAAGCTGCTTAGTAATCCAACGTAAACCATAATAAAAAGCCAGATTTCAGATCTGGCTTTTTATTATGGTAGATTCAATATAACCTACATGGCTCAATGAGTCTCGGTCAGTAAGCCTTTCATTTTTTGCATGGCTTTTTGTTCAATTTGACGGATACGTTCAGCTGATACACCAAATTCTGCTGCTAGATCATGCAAAGTAGCGCCACTAGTTTCTGTTAACCAACGTGCTTCAACTACTCGACGGCTGCGCTCGTCCAAGCTGCTTAAAGCATTGGCTAATCCGGCTGCTTGCATTTTTTCCGCTTGTTGCGACGCTAAAAACTCAGAAGGCTCTGGGCTTTCATCTTGTAGATAAGCAATTGGGCTAAAGCTATCTTCATGGTCATCATCAGATTGTGCGTCCATGGCGATTTCTTGCCCGTTCATGCGATATTCCATCTCACGCACTTCTTCAGGTTTCACTTTTAACTCACGTGCGATACGTGCGACTTCGTCGGGTTGTAAAGTGCCTAAGCCTTCTTTCATGCTACGCAAGTTAAAGAATAACTTACGTTGTGCTTTGGTTGTCGCCGTTTTCACTAAACGCCAATTGCGCACAATGTATTCGTGCATTTCTGCTTTAATCCAGTGCATAGCAAATGAAACTAAGCGCACACCACGTTCTGGATCAAAGCGCTTAACCGCTTTCATCAAGCCAATATTGCCTTCTTGGATTAAATCGGATTGTGGTAAACCATAGCCTGCATAACCGCGAGCGATACTAGCTACCAAGCGTAAGTGCGACACAATCAAACCCTTGGCGGCATCTAAGTCGTTGTCTTTTCTAAGTTTTGTAGCTAGACTATATTCTTCTTCCGCTGTTAAAACAGGAAAGGTCTTAATCGTACGCATGTACTGATCAAAGCTGTCTAATGAATTAATCGTAGGTAAAGTTAAAGCGTTAATGGTGAAGCTCCTTTTCAAGAAATTCTATTTTAGCACTCTACATGAGAGAGTGCTAGGGGTGGAAAGTTTCATCATGCAGGGCATTTATTCAGTGACAATATAGTCGTGAACTGCACAATATAGTCATGAACTATACAAAATAGTCGTGAACTATTAATTCTAGGTCAGCTAAATAATTC
>JAYVMU010000019.1:0-50478 GCA_043758775.1 Methylophilaceae bacterium | reverse complement strand
ACAGGCAAGCCTAAAATAGCCCGTGCATGCAAATCAAACTCACTAAAGCGTTGGCTAGCCATTGTTACCATGCCTGTATCATGCGGACGTGGGCTGACTTCACTGAACCATGCTTTCTCGCCTTTAATAAACAGTTCAACACCAAATAAACCCAAACCGCCCAAGCTATCGGTAACCGCTTTAGCAATACGTTTAGATTCTGTTAAGGCCACCGTGTTCATCACCTGTGGTTGCCAACTTTCAATGTAATCGCCCTTTTCTTGCATATGGCCTATCGGCTCACAATAATAGGTTTCAATTTCACCCTGAGCATTTTTGGCACGCACAGTCAGCAAGGTAATTTCATAATCAAAGTCAATCTGGCCTTCTACAATCACCACACCTTGATTCACTCGACCACCAGTAGCAGCATAATCCCATGCAGGCACAACTTCTGTTTGATTGGTAATGCGAGATTGACCTTTGCCAGACGATGACATCGTCGGTTTAATAAAACATGGGTAGCCGATACCTGCATCAATCGCTACTTGTAGCTCAGCCTCACTTCTTGCAAAGGCATAAGGTGAAGTTGGCAAGCCCAAGTCTTCTGCCGCTAATTTTCTAATGCCCTCACGGTTCATGGTGAGTTGCACGGCTTTAACCGTAGGAATTACCGTCGCAATACCTTGCTGTTCTATTTCAGCAAGCGTTTGCGTATTAAGCGCTTCAATTTCCGGCACGATTAAATGTGGTTTTTCCAGGTTGACCAATGCCATTAACGCATCGTGATTGGTCATATCAATCACATGCGCACGATGCGCTACTTGATGGCCAGGTGCATTCTTATAGCGGTCAACTGCAATCACTTCCACCCCAAGCCGTTGCAGCGCAATAATAACTTCTTTACCCAATTCACCACTACCCAACAACATAACACGGGTGGCTGACGGGCTTAATGGGGTACCAATAGAAACTGATGCATTCATGCAAAACTCCAGATTAATTTAACTGGAATAATAACATGTAGCGACTAATTAGCTCTTAAGAAACTGAAATGCGGTACAGCCACACTACAAACTAATATGGTGCTTATCCATTCTGTAACGCATAGTCATACGTGTAATACCAAGCTTGCGTGCAGCCTCAGAAACATTGTATTTAGTGCTGATCAAGGTATTGACTAGCATAGCTTTTTCCACTTCATCCAGAGTTTGCTGATGCTGGCTTTGTTGAGCATTGTTAGTTAACATAGATTTTAAGGCAGCAGTTTCAGGTAGTGCTAAATCACAGACAGATATTTCGTGCGAACTGCTTAGTAACACTGCGCGACTAATCTGGTGACGTAGCTCACGCACATTGCCTGGCCATGGATATTGCAAAATGGCCTGTGCCGCATCTTCAGAAAAATCATGCGGCTCTAAACCATAACGTCGCTCAGTTTGTTTAACAAAATGTTGTGCGAGCAGTAGCATATCGCTACCGCGCTCACGCAATGGCGCCATATGAATATTAAGCACATTGAGGCGATAATATAAATCGGAACGAAAACGCCCTTCATGCGTCATTTGCAGCAAATCACGATTAGTCGCGGCAATAATACGTGCCTTAACTGCACGCTCTTTATTGGAGCCAATACGCCTAACCACACGTCGCTCAAGCACGTTCAAGAGCTTGGCTTGTAGACTAAGTGGTAATTCGCCTAACTCATCTAAAAATAGCGTACCATCTTCCGCTGCTTCAATCAGACCTGGCCGCGCACCAACAGCACTGGTGAAAGCACCTTTCTCATGTCCAAACAATTCACTCTCAATCAGTTCTGCAGGTAATGAGGCACAATCTACATGCACAAAAGGTTTGTCACTGTTGGCGCATGAAAGATGCAGTAAACGCGCTGCGACATCTTTGCCTGTTCCCGTTTCACCCATAATAAGTACGGTTGGCGGAATGGCATCTTCCAACAATACCAGTTGTGATATACGGGCAATTTGTGTACGTACGCTTTGCATAGATACACTGCTCCCCAAAAGCTCCGCCCCTTCACTAGAATGCTGCGTGGCGTGGCTATTGCGTTGACGTGAATAGTCCAAACTATGGTTAATCTTGGTTGTATTTTCGCTTTTTTGTACAATGAGCAAAAGCTCTTCTAAATCAATCGGTTTTTTCAAATAATCGATTGCACCAAGCTTAATCGCATTAACGGCATCACTGACTTCACTATGCGCTGTCATCACAATGACTGCGACGCCTTTAGCAATGAATTCACTCAGTAATTCCAAGCCATTGCCATCAGGCAGGCGCATATCCAGCAAAACCAAATCGGGCAAGAACTGACGAGCAAGATTCCGCCCATCCATGATATTTTCCGCGTGCTCACAATTGTAGCCTGCTTTTTGCAGGCGCTTAGACACAGCGCGCGCAAACAGCAGTTCATCCTCGACAATCAATATCTTGGTACGCGTATTGATTTTACTCGCTATACTTTCAGCTTGAGTTGTGATCAAAAGAGTAGTAGGTTTTAACATATCACCATTTAAATTAGAAAGTGCTTGATGCATCAGCCAGCCGAATTAATCTACATCCGCAGTAGAGTTTTTAGTAACTCCAAATTCATAGGTTAAACCCACCCAGCCTGCAAGTGGTGCAGCAGGAGAACGAAACTGTTCAGCAATTGGATTGCCACCACCATCCACATTGAAAATATTGCCCCCTAGAATACCGAACGTTGCATATTTTTTATCGAACAAATTGTTTACTTTTGCAAAAGCTTTCCAACTCTTGCTGATACTGTAGTGTGTGTCTAAATTAACCACGCCGTAGCCTGGCACTTTACCGTTTACATCCTGATTATTTTCATCGCCTCGCGCAAACTGGTTAGAAGCCATCACCAAGTTTGCCCCTAAATTCCATGTCGGGGTCAGGTCGTAATCTGCTCGCAGCTTTAAGGTATGGCGAGCAATTCCTGGAATTTGATTGCCTTTAGCTACTTGAATCTGCCCCCTTGCATCTGCGGTGCTGTTTGACGCTCCGCCAGCAGTAAAGTCTGTCTGATAAGTCGCATCAACAAAACCATAATTAGCCGCTAAGTTTAAACGTTCAAATTTGCCATTTAAGCCAAGTTCAATACCACGGCGACGCGTTTCACCCACATTTTGAAAGTAACCTGTGGTAGCTAAATTACTGGCAATAAATTGAATATCATTCGTATTTGTAGCCGTATAAAGCCCCATATTCCAGCTAATATTTTCCGCTAACTTACCGCGTACGCCACCTTCCCAAGTCTTGACAACCACTTTTTGTAAATCAGGATCTGCCGCAAAGGAGTTAGGTAGCGCGCAAGGACGACTTGCATCTGCACATGAAAGCTCTACAGGCGTTGCTGCACGCATACCTTCATTATAGCCCGCATAAAAACCTAAATCGTTACTAGGATTATAGTTAAAACCAATTGCTGGATTAAAACGACTATAACGATGATTTCCATTCAGATCACCAATAGTAGGTGTCAGGTTGGGATCTTCACTAAAGCCTTTTAAATCAATTTTAGCCACGTTGTAACGACCTGATAACGTCATGTGTAACTTATCTGTCCAAGAAAAAATATCCGTGGCATACAAGCCGTAATAATCATTCTTGGCTTTCAATCTAACGATGCCATTTGAAGTCAATGGATTATCAGTGACTGTTTCATGACCCATGATGCTGGCCTCAAATGAATCACTAATAAAATCAGTGCGCCCCATATCAATACTGGCACCTACAGTAAATTGGTTTTTATGTGCAGCTAAATCACCTAGCAGACTAAATTGTATCGCAGCGCCAAAACCGTCTTGGTCGGTTGTGGTAGATATATTACTTGAGTCACCTGGAGCAACAGAATTCGCATTACTGTTAAAACCAGTGGATTTATTTTTACGATAGTACACATTGCCTGCAACGAGCTTGTCATCAGTTAAGAAATGGCTGCCCTTTAAGTTAAGCATTACCATCTCATTACCGATTGAGTCTGGGTAAGTATAAGCCTTTGCTGGTTTATCAAGCATAGACAAAGGTACAGCTTGCGTACCTTCCATCATCGTATCCGCTAGAGCTAACGATAAATCTAAATCGCTGGTTTCATCTTGCCAACCCACCTTACTAAAAATCTGTTTGACATCGCTACTTGAGTGCTCACGCCAGCCGTTTTCTTTAAAAAAATTACCCGACACAAAATAATCCAGATTTCTTTCTTTATCAACCCCGCCCGCTTCAAATTCAAACGCACGACGCGCCCAAGAACCACCATAAACGGTGGCTTTAACACCAGGGAATTCAGTACCACTTTTAGTATGTACTGCTAAAGCACCACCTAAAGTGTTCAAGCCAAACAATGGATTAGAGCCTGGTATTAAATTGATATTAGCAATCGCATTGGCAGGAATTAAATCCCAATTTACAATATCGCCAAATGGCTCATTGACACGAACACCATCCACAAAAACAGACAAACCCTGCGGTGTACCTAATAGCGGAGAAGCAGTAAATCCGCGGAAAGATACATCAGCCTGATACGGGTTAGCCACCGTATTACTTGTATTAACAGAGCCAATATTATTATCAAGAAACTCAGATAAATCTAAAGATTGTTGCTGATCTATAGATTTAGCAGAACCTGTTTGCACATTTGATGGTACTTGATTAATAGGAGTGCCGATACTTGGCAGCGGAGTGGTGCCAACCACTTCAATTTTTGAAGTTTCTAATGCTTCAGCTTTGTTTTCTGCCATCGCCATTTGTGGTATGGCATAAACCGAAGCAACCGCTAAAAGTACAATTTTAATTTGAAATTTTTTACTTGATGGTGTGCTTTGCATTACTTAAATCCCCATTAATATTACCAATTAAGTGTTTTATTACATTAAAGGAATTAAGAGCAAATCTTATGCCAAATGTGAAAATATTAAAAAAACCATAAAAATCAATCCATAAAATATTTCTTATGGCGCAACTATTAGTTTAACCCTTAAAATTGGTTGTATACAACCACCATATGGGCTAATTATAACCAACTACCATCAGTCTATAGCGTTAATTTATGCGCTAAAATAGTTATATGCTGTTTAACAACTGTTTTGGTGGTTGTTGCAGATATTTCCTGACGACTAACCAAGAAGCCAATGGTACTAGGAATGTACCCAACATCACGCCAATAAGGGTAAATGTAGGATTAAACACATAAGGTATATGCAACACAAACTTGCTGATATAAAAACTCAACCCTGTTGCAACTAAGCCAGCCACAACTGCCGCAATAAACCCTATACATAAAAATTCAGCCAAGATTGTCCAGCTCACTTGCTTACGCGAGGCGCCCAATACACGTAACAAAGTGATTTCTCGAACGCGCTCATCTCTGGTAGCAACAAGAGCCGCATACAGCACTGCAATGCCAGCTAACAAGCTAAAAATAAATACATAGGCAATCGCTTGACTCATCTTGCTCATAATAGATTGTACTTGCTGCAATATGGCGGCCACATCAATCACGGTCAAGTTAGGGAATTTTTGTATCAGGCCATTCAGCATACGGTCATTTGCACCAGTTGTATCTGCTGGCAAATGAAAGCTGGTCATATAACTCGCGGGGAAATTATCTAATACTTGAGGTGGCGTAACCGCAAAAAAATTAGCGCGCATAGTATCCCATTCCACTTTACGCAAACTTGAAACCGTAAGTGTTAAGCGCGAACCGGCAATATCGTAGGTGAGCTTATCACCCAGCTTGATACCTAAGGTGTTTGCCAGCTCTTTTTCTAAAGATAACAATGGCTTGCCATATTCATCTTTATTCCACCAACGGCCTTCTATCAGCTGATTGTCAGTCTGCATATTAGCCGCCCATGATAAATTAAACTCACGCTCCGCCAAGCGTTTAGCGCGCTCATCGTTAAAGTTTTTTGCATCAAATTTTTGACCGTTCAGCTCAACTAAGCGTCCACGAACCATAGGTAGAATTTGTACATGTTGTATACCAGCCTGCATGAAAAAGTTATTTACGCTATTTACTTGGTCAGGTTGAATATTGATAATAAATCGATTCGGTGCATCAGCGGGTAAGGAAGCTTGCCAATTATCAATTAAATCAGCACGAATAGTGGCAAGTAACATCAACACCATTAGCCCCAGACTAAAGCCAATAATCTGCGAAATTGATAAGCTTAATCGCCTTTTTAAGTTGGCTAAACCTAATTTGATAGAGTTAATGGTAGTGTTTTGTGTGTTGCCATTAGCGAATGCAAAGCGATACAGCAATCGCGCAATGAGCACCGCTAACAATCCAGCAACGGCGCATATTAAAACCAAAGCGGTAATACTGGCGCCAGCTATTTTTACATCATGCGCTTGCCACAACATTAAGCCCATCAGCACGACTAATACTGGTAAAAACTTTAACCACACCCTTTGTGAGTTACCATGCAAATCGCGCCGTAATACACGTAATGCGGACATATTTTTAACGCTGATTAAATACGGTAACATGATGGCAAACATGACCAAGATGCTCACAACAAAACCCGTCAATATTAGCATATAACTTGGGTTTGGCAGCGTTTCAACAAATAACTGACCCGCAATAATGGCTAATCCATACTGCGCCACAAAGCCAAATAAACAGCCAACCACAGCACCAATCAAGGCTAAAAATAGCGTTTGTAACATCATTAAATTGACGATACGCTGATTGCTGGCGCCAAAACAGCGGAACAGCGCATATGTATCTTGACTGCGTTGCACGTAGGGCTGACTAGCAAGCCACATCGCCACGACGGACAACACCACGCTCACCATAGCAGATAGGCCTAAAAATACCTGGGATTTTTCCAGCGCACTTTTAATCTCTGGCCGTGCAGTCTTCACATCCTCTACTCGTTCACCAGGCTTTAATTGCGGCTTAAGCCAAGTAGTAAAACTATCAATTTCACGGGGATCACCTGCTAGCAGCAACTGATATTTAATACGGCTACCAAATGCGATTAAGCCCGTCGATTGCGTATCGGCAAGGTTCATCATCAAGCGTGGCGCAAAACTAAACATATCACCGCCACGCGATGGCTCGCGCTTTAAAATGGCACTCACCACTAGTTTTCGCTCACCCAGCTCAAGTTGGTCACCAATGCTCAAATGCAGTAAATTGGCTAATCTTGGCTCTATCCAAACCGAGCCTGCTTGCGGGCTGCTAGCCACTATTTTATTAGTATTGGTCAAGTCTGCAATGGTGAAATCGCCACGTAACGGAAAACCATCACCCAGCGCCTTGATTTCGGCCAACTGATTATGTTCATCCTTAATCACCATACTCGGGAATTCAAGCGTAGTCGCAATCTGCAGCTGACGAGATTTAGCTTCCGCTAAGTATTCAGCAGGTATCGCATGATCTGCAATCACAACCAGATCACCACCTAACAGCATGCCACCTTGCTGGCTCAGCGCAGACTCAACACGGTTAGTGAAAAACCCTACAGCCGTGATTGCTGTCACAGCCAATATTAACGCCATCATGAGTACACGTAAGTCGCCAGCGCGCCACTGGCTGGTAAACTGTTGCACGGCTAGCTTTAACATTACCCAACAACCTGTGCTGCTGTTTTTTCCTGCAGATTACCATTCACCAACTGTAACTGCCGCTGGCAACGTTCAGCTAACAATGCATCATGCGTAACCAATACTAAAGCTGTACCAGCATCAGTGTTTAGCTTAAACAATAGATCGATAATGATTTGCCCAGTCGCAACATCCAGATTACCTGTAGGCTCATCCGCAAACAAAATAGCTGGCTGCGGCGCAAAAGCGCGCGCGATAGCAACCCGCTGCTGTTCGCCGCCTGAAAGCTGTCGTGGATAATGCTGTGTTCTATGACTTAAGCCGACCTTTGTCAGAGAGTCCAGCGCCAGCGCTTCTGCTTGTGGGCTATTCGCCAACTGCAAAGGAATCATCACGTTTTCCAACGCAGTCAGTGCTGGTAACAATTGAAATGACTGAAACACAAAACCCATACGCTTGCCACGCACCGCCGCTCTACCATCTTCATCCAAACGGCTGAAAGCATTCTCTCCGATAAGAACCTCGCCTTGTGTAGGCGTATCCAGCCCAGCAAGCAAGCCCAGTAAGGTTGATTTACCTGAACCAGAACTACCTATGATGGCAATTTTCTCACCAGCTTTAGCTGTAAAGTTTAAATTTTGTAGAATAGTGATTTTATTGGCGCTATCCCCTACTTGATGTGTAATATTGAACGCTTCAATTACGGCCATGTTATTATTTTATCCAGAGATTGATCAGGCAACGCCTTGATATGTTTAAGAATCTATATACAAAGGTGAGTCATGTTATTAATAAAATTACTTTTTCCATTGAATCTGACTAGTATCAGGCTCAATAAATTCATTCCATTGAATAATACGTGGGGGCGCAGTCGCCATTTAAAAGATGTCTGCAAGCAATTGGTCATTTGCGCCAGTGCGCTTTTTATTAGCTTCATGGTCTTGCCTGCCAGTGCAGCACAATCAGTGATCCTAGTTTATGGTGACAGCTTATCTGCCGCTTATGGTATTACTCAAGAGCAAGGCTGGGTATCATTATTACAACAACGCATTAAGCAGAATAAATTAAACTATGCCGTTGTCAACGCTAGTATTAGCGGTGAAACCACCAGCGGTGGGCTTAGCCGCATAGAAAAAGCGTTAAAAGAACATCAACCCAAATTCATACTGATTGAGCTTGGTGCTAATGATGGTTTACGTGGCCTGCCTATCGCAGAAATGCGTAAAAACTTAAATACCATGATTACTACATCACAACAATATAAAGCCAAAGTCGTACTAATTGGTATGAGAATTCCACCAAATTATGGATTTAAATATACACGTGATTTTAAAGAAAGTTATGAAATACTGGCTAAGCAATATAAATTACCATTAGTGCCATTTCTACTTGATGGCGTTGCAGGTAAGCGTGAGTTGAATCAGGATGATGGTCTGCATCCCGTAGCAAAAGCAGAACCTACAGTGCTAGATAATGTTTGGGGTGTTTTAAAAAGTGAAATTAAATAACTTCTTCATCGAAGTTTAAGGCTAATCTCTCAACCACTCAACAACCCAGCCCATTTCATCATCTCGCGCTTGCATAGCTGCGTCAATACCTAAACCTGGCACCAGTGCCAGCTTTTCATCCGCATAGATAAGCGGCAACCAGTCGCGCTGCCAAGGTGGCATATTGGTTTCTTGCAACAGATGTTTCAAGGTACGCGTTGGCCGATTCACATCGGGTTTAAAGCTCTCACCGCCTTGACGATAAGACACTCTTAATTTACTGACATCCAAACGCTTAAGTGCCAAGCCAGCACCTAAGCTCTCGCTGAATATTAACCGACTAGCATCGGGTAAAGTCAGTCCGGCTTCACCTTGCCACAATATATTAATGTCTTTAGGCTTTTGTTTAAGTTCTGTCACTAAACAAGCGTAGCCCTGATAACGCCGCAAAGTGACAGAGTGATTAGCGTCACTCGTTAATGCAATTTCAATCTGTGCATCGGTTTTGGCGTAGCCTAATTGACTCAGCATTTGCTCCAACTGTTCAGTACTGGGCATGGCTTGGTGCAGGCTCGCTAGCCACCAACGTAACAAATTACGCGCACGACTGGCAGATAAAACTTGTAATGCTGCAATATTTAATTTTTTACCTTCGACATAAACTTGTGCATCTATTGCCGCAAGTTCATCTAGCAAAGATGAAGTTTCTGCTATATGCGAAGTAGAACGGCTCAGTGTCTGTGTAATGGCTGGATAACGTTCACGCAGCTTAGGCAGAATATCATGGCGTAAAAAATTACGGTCAAACGCAGTGTCTTGGTTGCTCTCATCTTCTATCCACGTCAAACTATGCTTCAATGCATAAGTTTCTAATTCAGTGCGTGAAATATCCAGTAAGGGGCGCATCAAGCGTCGTTGGTAATCAACTGCCGCCATAGCTGACAAGCCCTTTACACCAGCACCACGGAAAAGTTGCAGTAATAAAGTTTCGGCTTGATCATTTCGATGATGAGCCAGACAAACATAATCTGCGGTATTGTTATTTAATAAGGCATCGTAGCGCAATTGCCGCGCGGCAGCTTCTACACCCAACGCGTTATCAGTCGGAATGGTGATATGAACAACTTGCAGCGGCACATTAAATTGGCAGCAAACTTGACGACAAAAATCTGCCCAAGCATCCGCATTAGCACTCAAGCCATGATGCACGTGCATCGCAATTAAAGAAAACTGTAACTCGCCACGCAAGCTAGCTAATATATGCAACAACACCGTAGAATCTAAACCGCCACTAAAGGCTAGCAGCAAATTCTTTGGTGTAACTTTTTGCGAAAAAGTGACTGTTAAGAAGTTAGCGACTTGCCCCTTTAGGCCAAGTCGTAATTTGGTGAGCTTAGATGTTTTGCGCTGCGGCTTGTGAGGCGATGAGTTGACGGAGTAATCGTCAACTGATTTATTTAGATCCAAACTATTTAGCTGCAGATTCTTTGAATTTGCCATAACCCATTAAACGCTCATAGCGAGTGGCTAAAAGCTTATCCATTGGTTTTGCCTGCAATTTGGTAAGCTGGTCTTTCAGTGTGCGACGTAAAGTCTGCATTAAAGCTTCTGGTGCACGATGTGCGCCACCCAGCGGTTCGGCCACAATCATATCGATTAAACCTAAAACTTTTAGCTTATCCGCAGTAATTGCCAGTGTTTCTGCTGCTTCTGGTGCTTTTGCAGCACTCTTCCACAAAATGGAAGCACAACCTTCGGGTGAAATCACTGAATAAGTTGAATATTGCAACATGAGTAACTGATCCACGACACCAAGCGCCAGAGCGCCACCGGAACCACCTTCGCCGATAATAATACCAATAATCGGCGTTTTCAGCTCGCTCATCACATACAAGTTTCTCGCAATAGCTTCAGACTGGCCGCGCTCTTCCGCACCAATACCTGGATAGGCACCTGGCGTATCAATCAGCGTAATAATCGGCAAGCCAAACTTTTCAGCCAGACGATATAAACGTAAAGCCTTACGATAACCTTCAGGACGTGGCATGCCAAAATTACGATACTGACGTTCTTTCACGTCACGACCTTTTTGGTGACCAATCACCATCACTGACTTACCTTCAAAGCGCGCCATACCACCTACGATTGCAGGATCATCAGCATAAGCACGATCACCATGCAACTCTTCAAAATCGGTAAATAAATGTTTAATATAATCTAAAGTGTACGGCCGTTGCGGATGACGAGCCACTTGTGAAATTTGCCAAGCCGTCAGTTTTTCATAAACCTCATGCAGTATCTTGTCATTTATTTCCTGCAGTTGCGTTAACTCTTTGGTGATATCAATTGAATCATGGTCATCATGGGTTGATTGCAAAGCATCAATTTTGGCTTCCAATTCAGCAATCGGCTGTTCAAAATCTAAGTAACTTATTTTCATGCAGAAATCCTATAAAAACTTGCAATATATCTAACCCTAATTATAAAGTATTTTTACGTTCTCAGAGCTTAACCAACCCCTTAAGCCTTTAAGTAAATCATCATGTAACTCAACACGCCATTGCTCGCCTAGCATGACTTCTACACGGCTAGTTTTATTGTGATATTCAATCTTTACCGCACAGGCTTTTTTAACAGCATTTGACTTTGGGTCACTAGATTCAGCCTCATTCATAGCTCTACGATATGGGGTTAGCAACTCGCGTAGCTTGACTGCATTAGATTGCCCATTGCAGTATATCTTCAACATGCTGGCGTGCACGCTACGCGCTGCTGCAACATCAAACAGTTTACGCGCATTAACACGTATACCACCAGAAAACTCATCGTGACTCACGCGACCTTCTACAACCAACACTTGGTCTTCTTTAAGTAAATGCGCATTCTGGTTTAATAACTCGCTACCCACGACAATATCAACTCGGGCAATCGCATCATCCAAGGTCACTATCGCCATTTTGCCGCGCGCTGTCATACGGATACGGATGCCCATAACGACACCAGCGAGCAAGCGCGGCTGTTCTTGTGGGATCAAATCGGCCAGGCTACCACGTACAAATTGCGCAATGTCAGGAAGGCTACTTAAATAAGGGTGTCCACTAAGATAAAACCCTAGTGCGATTTTTTCTTGCTGTAACTGTTCTTGATCTGACCACGGCTGCATTTTAGGCAATGCATGGGCGGTTTCTGTCACTTCGCAAAATAAACTATTTTGTCCGGCGTGCTGGTTAGTTTGTTCAGCCGCACCAATCGCCAAACTAACACCTGCTAACATAGACGCACGATTAGGCTCTATCTTATCAAAAGCTCCAGCTCGAATCAGCGATTCAATCACGCGGCGATTTACCTTGCGTAAATCTAAGCGACTGCAAAAATCAAATAAATCCTTAAAAGGGCCATGCTCATCACGCGATGCTTGAATTAAATCAATCGCGGCTGAGCCCGTGCCTTTTACCGCGCCCAAGCCATATAAAATCTGCTGCTGATTAAGTGGTGTAAAACGGAATGTACTTTGATTAATATCTGGCGGCAATACTTCAATTTTATTTGGCGCACAATCGTCAAAAAAGATATGCACGCTGTCCGTGTTATTCATATCAGCAGATAAGGTAGCTGCCAGAAATGCCGCTGGGTAATGTGTTTTAAGATAAGCGGTTTGATAAGCCACTAATGCATAAGCCGCCGCATGTGACTTATTAAAACCATAGCCAGCAAACTTTTCCAGCAGGTCAAAAAGCTCTTTCGCCTGACGTTCATTTAGGCCATTTCTTTGTGCACCTTCGGTAAAGGTAGCACGCTGCGCATCCATTTCCTCGGCCTTCTTTTTGCCCATGGCGCGACGTAGCAAATCCGCGCCACCTAAGCTGTAGCCACCCACGACTTGCGCGATTTGCATCACCTGTTCCTGATAAACGGCAATGCCATAAGTTTCTTTTAAAATCGATTCAGTTGCTGGGTGTGGATACTCCACACGCTGTTGCCCATGTTTACGACGACAGAAATCGGGAATCAAATCCATAGGACCGGGGCGATAAAGCGCGACCAGCGCAATAATATCTTCGAAACAATCAGGCCTAGCCTGCTTCAGCATATCCTTCATACCACGTGATTCAAGCTGAAATACCGCCGTCGTGTTAGATGATTTTAATAAGTTATATGTGGCTTTATCGTCCAATGGCAAAGTAGCAAAATCAAGCGGTGCAAGACCTTCAGCAGAGCGTTGCTTATTGGTATTTTCCATTGCCATATCGAGGATGGTTAAAGTACGCAAGCCCAAAAAGTCAAACTTCACCAAGCCGACAGCTTCAACATCATCCTTATCGTACTGGCTGACTAAACTATCACCATTGGCCTGACAATAAATCGGTGAAAAATCCGATATCTTACCTGGCGCAATCAGCACACCGCCTGCGTGCATACCGACGTTGCGTACCAAGCCCTCAAGGCGTAAAGCCAGTTCTAGCAGCTGATTAACTTCTTCTTCAGTTTCACGTCGCTCTTGCAGTTGCGGCTCTTTTTCTAACGCAGCGGATAGCGTAATGCCCAACTCCAATGGGATTAATTTAGCGATGCCATCAACGAAGTTAAACGGTAAATCGAGCACACGCCCAACATCACGAATCACGGCTTTCGCCGCCATGGTACCGAAAGTGGCAATTTGTGAAACTGAGCCTAAACCATATTTATTTTTGACGTAATCAATCACCCGATCTCGCCCTTCCTGACAAAAATCGATGTCAAAGTCAGGCATAGAAACACGCTCTGGATTCAGAAATCGCTCAAACAGCAAATTGTATTGCAATGGGTCTAAATCAGTAATGCCTAAACTGTAGGCGACTAAAGAACCAGCCCCAGAGCCTCGCCCAGGCCCGACAGGCACGCCATTGTTCTTAGCCCAATTAATAAAATCTGCTACAATCAAGAAGTAACCAGCAAAGCCCATTTGATTGATAATTTTGTTTTCAAAGGTCAATCGTGCTTCGTATTCCGGCAATTTGGCATCGCGCTTGACCGCATCGGGATACAACAATGCCATGCGTTGCATCAGGCCGGCACGCGACTGATTAATTAAATACTCATCCAAACTTGAACCGTCAGGTGTAGGGAAGTCAGGCAGATAATTCTTACCCAGTTTCAACTCTAGATTACAGCGCTTAGCGATTTCTACACTGTTGGCTAACGCTTCAGGAATATCGGCAAACAACGCTTGCATTTGCGCTTGTGATTTACAATATTGCTCTTCACTAAAGTTTTTCGGACGACGGCTATCGGCTAAGACATAGCCTTCAGCAATACAGGTACGTGCTTCATGTGCTTTAAAATCATCTGGCGTTGTAAATTGAATGGGCTGTGTTGCAACCACTGGCAATGCTAACTCCGCGGCCAAATTGAGCGCACGCTGGATATATTGCTCTTGTTGAGACTTGAGTTGCGCGCCTTGTTGTTCAGACACACTACGTTGCACTTCAATATAAAAACGATTAGGGAACAAAACCGCCCAGCGTTGCGCTAATTTTTTAGCCATCGCCAGATTATCTTGTGCTAATGCTACGCCAATATCACCGGTTAAAGCAGCGGATAAAACAATCAACCCATCAGTTGCCGCTTCGCTAAACCATTGTCGTTTAATTTCAGCACGTCCACGATATTGGTTTTCTAAATAGGCACGGGTAAGCAGTTGGCATAAACGCAAGTAACCCGCCTGAGATTGGCATAGCAACAACAAGCGATAAGGCTGATCACGATTGCTTTCATTTTCCAACCAAATATCGCAGCCAATGACCGGTTTTAACCCTTTACCACGTGCCGCTTTGTAAAACTTAATGGCACCAAATAAATTACTTAGATCTGTCAGTGCAATGCTCGGCATTTTGTCTGCTGCCGCTGCGGCAACATAGTCATCAATACGTACAGTACCATCTACAACGGAATACTCGCTGTGGCAACGCAGATGAATGAATACAGGTAAAGACGACATAAAGTAGATTTTACCTTAGTTGCTGGAAGAGTTCAGTGAAAAAATCTACAGAAAAACCGAATAATTGAGTTGACGAATGGCATAGCAACCCTGCTATAGCTTGCAGCGGTTTTTACTAGATTTTCTCATAAAAAAACCTTATCCAGCATCTGCTGGCTAAGGTTTCATTATCTTAATGACTATTTTATTAAAGACTTAAATGATCACTTTATGCCAGTAATTCATTGATTTTAGCAACCAGTTCATCATCTGGCACAGGCTTACCGAAAAAGGCGTTAACACCCAGTTCAGCCGCAACGTTACGGTGCTTCTCTGCAGTACGTGAGCTAATCATAATGACTGGTGTATGTTTTGTGCGGATATCATCACGGATATTCCGCGCCAGACCAAAGCCATCCATACGTGGCATTTCAATATCAGTCAGAATAATATCTGGCGTGATATCTTGTAACAATTGCAAGGCATCCATGCCGTCTTTTGCGATAATAACGTCGAAGCCTTCACGCTCCAGCAAACGCCCCAGCACTTTACGCATGGTGAGCGAATCATCCACTACCATCACAGTTTGTTTGCTCACCACCGCTTCAACCGCAGTGGCTTGTACTTTTACCGCACCAACTGATAACACTTCACGGTTGGCCAACTGGACTGGATTCATAATCAACACAATATGGCCGTCCCCGGTCACAGTAGCACCCACTATACCTGGTGCACGTGATAGCTGCGCACCGATTGGCTTCATTACCACCTCTTGATTGCTTAGAATCTCATCTACATGCAAAGCTGTGTGATAGTTACCACTACGGAGTAGCAATATTGAGGTGTAGTTATGCGTCTCTGGTACAGCATCTGCCATGCCAATCAGCTTAGATAGATAATGCAGTGAATATTGTTTATTCGCCCACATAATTGAGCCTGATTCGTAAGCTGCTTGTAACTCTTGTGGCTTAATTTTTTGTGCTTGCTCAATCATAGTGACTGGCAAAGCAAATATCCCAGCACCTGCACGCACCAGTAACACCTGTGCCACAGACAGCGTCACGGGAATATAAATGGTAAATACTGTGGTTTGATTAGAGACACTATCCACATCTATACGGCCACCCAAACCACTAATATCGCTACGCACTGAATCCAAACCTACGCCACGACCTGCAATTTGTGATACTTCACTTGCGGTAGAAAACCCTGGCTCAAAAATAATACTTATGAGCGCCTGGTCGTTAACTTCCTGACCTTCAGCTAACAAGCCATTTTTGATGGCCTTTTCCTTCACACGTGCTAATGGTATGCCACCACCATCATCACTCACGATTAAAATAATTTCATCGTTTTCTTGACGTACTTTTAGGGTAATCGTGCCAGCTTCACCCTTGCCAAGCTTTTTACGCTCACCAGGCATTTCAATGCCATGCGCCACTGCATTACGCAGTAAATGTTCCAGAGGTGCGCCAATTTTATCCAGCACGCTGCGGTCTAGTTCTACACCTTCCCCGTCGATGACCATCTCAACACGTTTATTAAGTTCACGTGCAGTTTGGCGCACAATGCGATGCAAACGCTCTGTCAGCAAAGAGAATGGCAACATACGCACACTCATCAAGGCCTGTTGCAGCTCGCGGTTCATATGGCTTTGTTGTTGTAACGCAGATTCAGTTTGATCCAGATTCATGAGCAAACCATGCTGGATGGTCGCCACGTCATTCACGCTTTCCGCCATCATGCGGGTTAACTCTTGTAAGCGTGTAAATCGGTCAAACTCCAGCGGGTCAAAGGTTTCGTTAGCTTCTTGCAGAATGCTCAAGCGCGATTGTAATTGCGTATCTGCTTCTAATTCCAGTTCACGCAGGTAATTACGTAAGCGAAATACACTCTCGGTTAAATCAAGGGAGAAACCTTTAAAGCCTTGCATTTCTCGATCCATTCGAGAACGCGCAATACTGATTTCACCTGCTTCATTAATCAACCTGTCCAGAACATCAGCACGCAGACGTAGATATTGTGCACCACGATCCGCGGAGCGTGTGGGTTGCGGAACGTCAGCGTTAATCTGTTTAGGCGTTTCACCCACATTTATCAGAATGGCAGAATCAAACAAGTTACCAATCTTATCTAATGCAGCAAACATGCCATCAAAATCATCTGTACCCACTTTACGTTTAAGTGCGCGAATCACTTGATCTTCTAAATCATGTACGGTGTCACCAAGGCCAACTTGCCCAGCCATGCGTGCGCTGCCTTTTAACGTATGTAATGTACGTTGCAATGCGTCTGCTAAGTCCTGCTCTGCAGGATTGCTACGCCAAGCACGTAATTCGTTACCCATTTGTGGAATTAACTCACGCGCTTCTTCAATAAAGATATTGAGTAATTCTCTATCTGCACTTGCAGGTGTAGCTCTTGATACTTCATTGGCCGTATTTACTATAACGTCATCTTGCAGACTAGCCGGATCGACAGAAGCCATATCTGAAATCTCAATAACTTCAGCATTGGCAAAATCAACCTCACTTATATCCACACCAGCTAAACTAGCAGCGCCATCGGCAAGCTCCGTCGCTTCGCTCATTGCATACGAACCAGTCGCATTTTTTAATACTTTAATTAAAGCAGGAGCTGCGCGTGGATGCAGCAATTTAGCCGCTCTTTCCCACATATCAGTTAACGATTTAACTGATTTTCTGTACAACACAACAGATTCACTATTCCAGCCACTTTTGAGTGTATCCAGCCAATTTTCTAGAGCACGGCCCAGCTCACCCATAGGCTTAAAGCCCGCAGTGAGTGCATTGCTTGCTAGGGTATGCACTGCGCGCTTACAAATATCAGTTGGTTTAAGTCTGGCATTTTTAGCATTACTATTTTCACTCAAACTATGTACATCTTCTTGCAGTATCGCCAAGTTTTGTTGAGCTTCTTGCAAAAATACGTTGTACAGACCACGGCTCATTTTACGCGTGCCGCCTACAACTACTTCTTCTATCTGGCTACTCATTTTGGGCTTAGCAACACTTGCTACTTTTTCTTGCCACTCAGCTACATCAACCGATGCGGTGCCAGAATCTTTTAGCTCTACAGCCCAAGCAGCAAAAGCAGCCGTTGTCTGTTCTAAAAAGCCAAGTTGCTCAGCCCTTAAATAGGTTTTTTGATCGATAACCGCATTGAGCATCGTTTCAACAGAGCCGGCCACATTGCCAATATCAGTTAAACCAACCGTTCTGCCACTGCCTTTAAGGGTATGATAGCCACGACGGAGTTCGGCCATCGCATTGATATCTGTATTGTTGACACGTAACGTCTGTAGATTTTGTGCATTTTGGGCTAATACTTCCTCAGATTCTGTGAGGAAAATATCCAGCAGTTCAGGATCTATTAATGGAGTAGCTGATGCTTTTGAAGCTGGTGTTGGCACAGCAACTTCGGTGATTGCATCAGCCAAAGTATCAGGTTTTATATCTGCAGGTTCCACTGTGTTAACAATCGCGGCTGTCGGCATCACAATGCCACGAGCTACACGCTCTTGATTCAGCCTATCCAAAGCGCCAAGCAAAGCAGTTTCTGACTCTGGGCGTACTTTAGGTAGTTCATCTACATAAAGCCCAAGCATACTCAAGCTCTCAGCCAACAACTCAAATTGCGTCTGATTTGCAACATAGTCATCGTCACTAAAATGTTTAACTAAACCAAACCCAGCCTGAGCAATTGCTGTAGGCGTTGCCATATTTAGCATATCAAACGCAACAACTACTTGTTGCAAAGGTTTATCCACTTGCGTAAGTGGCGCTTGCTCATTTGGATTACGGAAGAATAAATCTAACGCTTCTTCCACAACTTTTAATGCCTCTTTAATTTGCGTCACAATAGCAGCTAAGGTTTCACCTTCTAACTGATCAGACATCACTAAATCAGTGAGTTCGTCGCCTGCCGCTAAACTTTGCAGGCGCTTGCATGCAGCTTCTAATTTTTGTTTTGATTCATTGTTAAATTTTTGATAGTTATGCAGCGTTAGTTCAGCCAAATTAAGTGCCGAAGCAATTTCAATTCGTGCAAGTTGTTGTTGATGAATAGCTTGGCTGCTGTGCTGCATACTGATTGCTGTTGCAGCTTTACTTATACTAATAAAATAATCAGCAATCACTGTATTACTTAGTTTTTTGCTAGACTCAGCAGTTGCCACCATTTTTTCACAGAAATTAGGCAAAGCCGATGCTTCATCTTCTGCTACCGCTTGCCAAGTGAATTTTAACCCATCGACATCGGCAATTAAGTCACTGATTACCTGCTGTTGCTCTTTAGTAAGAACTCTAATACTGCTTGTAGACTTATTAGGAATTAAGTTATCGAGTTCAAACACTGCTCGGACTTTATCCAGACTGGCGGAAGTGCTATCGCTCACTGCCACATAGTACAAAATGTCTTTTAGCAACTGACCATAAGGTTTAGTTTGCCCCTCACTGAGGCTACGTAACTCTTGGTCTATCCTGCGACACAGTCGCCTTGCGCCTGCATGCGCAGATATTTTTTCATCGTTTAACGATTCAGCAAATGCGCTTGCTACCCACCATAAAGTTTTTTGACCAGATGTTTCTTGGACTTGACTGACATTTTCAATAGCCAAACGCATGCTATCTAAATCTGAAGCTTGTTTCTTTTGTAACCAAGCTAGTAATGATTTTTGATAATGAACACGCTGTTCTATGATAAAACTCACATAATCCGTATCACCCAAGCTTTTACTTTGCAAATCTTTGGGTGCTAACTGGCTAGTATCAGGAAAGAATAAATCACTTTCATCTAGAATTTCACCTTGCGCAACAACGAGAGGGTTTAACGCAGAAAATAGGCGCACTGGGGTATCTGGCATACCATTTAACAGGTCTTGTAGATAACTTTTTAGGGCATTTAGCGCATGTGCTATATCTGCTAGCAGCTCAGGCGCAGGCGCAATCAATTGCTTATCCAGCTTAGAAGTTATTTTTTCCAACTCCGCACAAAAGCGCTTACAGCCTTCTAAACCCACCATATCAAGCGCACCACTCACCTGATACAAATGTGTTTGTGAGAGTCGCAATACTGACAGATCGTTAGGATTGGCCGCTACAGATTCAATATTGCCAAGCACTGTAGTAAGCACTTGATCTATTTCATCTTTTACCCAAGTGAGTGGGCCTATGTCGAATTCCTCTGACACTAGCTAATGCTCCATGTTAAGCAATGATTAAAGCAATCCATAAATGACAAACTAAAATTAAGCTAACTTGAAGCCAGCAACTGAATCACGCAGCTCTTCAGCTAGTCGATTTAACTGTCCTACAGATTCAGCTGTCAATTTAGTACCATCCGTTGTTTGCGAGGTAATACTTTGAATTTGCTGCATGTTGCGCGTCACCACTGACGCCACTTCGGTTTGTGCTACCGTTGCACTAGAAATAGAACGAATCAAGCGCGCTAGGTCATTCGAAACCGTTTCAATTTCAGTCAGTGCTTTACCCGCCGCATCAGACAAGCGCGCTCCTTCGACCACACCCTCGGTACTTTTCTCCATCGCGACCACCGCACTGTTCGTATCGGTCTGAATTGTCTTCACAATCGCACTAATTTGTTTTGTCGCCTCTGATGAGCGTTCCGCCAAACGCTGAACCTCTTCCGCAACCACCGTAAAACCTCGACCTGCTTCGCCCGCTGATGCTGCCTGTATCGCTGCGTTCAACGCTAGAATATTGGTTTGTTCAGTAATATCTGAAATCAACTCCACGATTTCACTAATTTCTTGTGAGCTTTCACCCAAGCGTTTAATACGTTTTGATGTTTCTTGAATTTGTGATCGAATTTCGTTCATACCTGAAATTGTATTCTGCACCGCTTGTGAACCCTCTGTTGCTGCTTGTAGTGATCGCTGCGCAACGTCTGACGCCTGCCCAGCATTGCTAGATACTTGCAAAATTGAACGTGTCATATTACTTACCGCATCGGTTGTTTCAACAATTTGTGAAGATTGTTGTTCCGCTGCTGAAAGCAAGGAGACTGATGTAACCTGCGCTTGCTCGGTTGCTGATGTCACCTGTTTTGTCGCTCTAATAATTTCAGACACCAAATCACGCAAGCTGGCAATCGTATAGTTAATAGAATCAGCAATCGCTCCAGTAATATTTTCACTTACCTGCGCCGTAACCGTTAAGTCGCCATCAGCCAAGTCACCCATTTCATCCAACAAGTGCAAAATTGCTTCCTGGTTGTTTAAGTTAGTTTTCTCCACATCAAGAAAGCTTTGTTTTGCACGTTTAATCTGACGTACCGCCACCACAATCAAAAGAATCAAAGCAACAATCGCAAACGCAGATGCCAAGGCTAACAATAAATTTGCTTTACCTTCTTGTTTATATTTTTCAGCAGCTTGACGGGCTACTCCAATAATACTGTCACTAGTCGCGGCCATTGAAATTAGTTTTTTGATTGCATCCTCATTTTTGACAGCGTTCTCAGTAAACGCTTTAAGCCCTGACTGCTGTTCAATCCACAATGAATCCACTGTATCGAGTAACTTAGTCACACTTTTATCACCCAATACATTATTAGCATTGAGTTTTTTCATTGTGTCCAGATTACTTTTAATACTGCCAGATGCATTCATCATTCGCATTGCCGAATTGTCATCAAATGATACAGACAGCGCAGCATCACGCACGGACTGCTGGATAAACACCTGCATATCTGAAGATGCGAGGGCAAACTGGTTGTCACGTCTCACCTGACTAATATCTAACGTCAAGAATGTGATAGCTATAATTGCGGACACTAACAAAAATGACGAAAGGTACGAGTCGGTTCTTGTCCAAACCGATGTAGAAGAATCCTTTGGCTTAAATAGCGCCTTAAACTTAGCACTGAACTCTGAAAAATTAATCGCCATACTCATCACCTCATTTTATAGAATGCACTTCGCTGCATGCGTCACTCGAACATTAAACTTTATAACCTATATTAAATTGCCACCTGCAAAAACTCTGTTTCATTGATCAACAATCCAATATCAATTTCTTGCCACTCCTGCCCGTTATCATCTTGATATAAATTGAGTTGCCAACCAGCTTCTGAAGCTGCTATATGTGTAAGCTGCATAGCATTTATATCACGTAAGCCAACCAAACGATCAACTAACAAACCTGCATTAATGCCGAAACGTGTATGCGCAAGTAGAACACGGCTTTCACTACTGATGGGAGGTGAAATCTGACCTAAGAAGCTGGCCAGATCTGTCACTGCTGCAAGATTACCACGTACGTTAGCAACACCCATAAACCAAGGCCGTGTTAGCGGTATTTTAGTGATTTCTGGCATCGGCAGCACTTCACTTACATCCGTTAACGACACCAAATAATTACGGCCAGCAACACTCACGCCCAAGCGCGAAACAGTAGCTGCTTGCCCACCTTCGGCCACCATTTTCAGGCGTGTAAGAATATCTTGCTGATAAATCTGTAAGTTTAGTTTTTGTTTAGCCATGATTTAATTATTTTAATTTAGCTATTTTAAAGTCCAGTAATTTTTTTACTCTAACGCTTTAATTTTACTTATTAACTCTGCGGCATTTGCTGGTTTAATCACACACTCCTTAGCACCTTGTTTCAGCGCCCATGCTCGATCAGTGACTTCCTTGCCTGTGCACATAATCACTGGAATATGGGCGGTTTCAGCATTTTTTGATAGTGCCCGCGTAGCTTGAAAACCATTTAGGCCAGGCATAATGACATCCATCACAACTAAATCTGGCATGTTTTCTTTTACTTTAACTAAACACTCATCGCCATTTTCCGCAGTTGATACTTCAAAACCCGCACCTTGCAATATCTCAGTTAAGTAAAAGCGGTCTGTAGCTGAATCATCTACTACTAATATTTTTTTTATCGCCATGTTGGTATCACCTATTTTGATTTAAGTATTAGGATTAACGTAAGTCCGAATTGCATCTAGCAAGGTTTCTTGAGTAAAAGGCTTAGTTAAGTATTGATCCGAACCGACCATACGCCCACGCGCCCTATCAAATACACCATCCTTGCTTGAAAGCATAATAACTGGGGTTGATTTATAACGAGGATTTCTTTTGATAAGTGCACAGGTCTGATAGCCGTCTAAACGAGGCATCATAATATCGACGAAGATAAGTTGAGGATGTTCACTGGATATTTTGGACAGCGCGTCAAAACCATTCTCGGCAAGAATAACTGCACAGCCTGAAGCTTTGAGAAATATTTCAGCACTGCGACGAATAGTATTACTATCGTCTATCACCATAACCTTGGTACCAGTAAGATTGGCTTGCTCCACTCAGTAATCCCCTCAAAACATTACTAAATTAATCTAGTCAGTATTGCATTATTATAATTAATTATTTCTATTTCATATCTAAATGAATCATCACAGGACTGAACTATAACCGCATTATGATGATAAGTGATACATTTTTTTTCTTACTTACAATAGTTTTGTAACAATATACATTAATGTAGTTTACAATTGGTTAACAATTATTCGTGATTGTAGTTTTTGATGAAATCATTTAATTACCGTCGACCATGACTTAAATAATATTTAACAGCTGGGTGAGGAATAAATCGCTATGATAATCAAACAAGAGTCCGTAACCGAGAAAATGACACTAAAAGATCTGTCATCTACCTCACCGCTACCTAATGCCAATCTAGTGCTGGTTTTCGGTTCTGTTAAGCGATTTAGTGATGGAAAACTAGCTGGATTTCTTAAAACTCGTTATCCGGCAGCGCAAATTGTAGGCTGTACTACTTCTGGTGAAATCAATCCGACTGGCGTATTCGACGAAAGTATACAAATTACCGCCATATTGTGGGAAAAAACCATACAGCGCGTTAGCCACACAAAAATGACCAGCATGCAAAGCTCATTTGAAGCAGCAGCAGGCCTAGCCAAGCAATTAAAAGCAGATAGCCTGCGTACGGTATTAGTGTTTTCTGACGGTTTAAACGTGAACGGTTCTGAATTACTGCTTGGTTTTCAGAGTGTATTAGGTGACATCCCAATCGTTGGCGGTCTAGCTGGTGATGGCGGTGCTTTCGTCAAAACACTACAATTATTTAATGAAGCTATTTCAGATAATTTAGTCATTGCAGTTGGTTTATATGGCAACAATTTAATCACATCCAGTGGCGCACAAGGCGGCTGGAAACCATATGGCCCACCTCGTAAAGTAACGCGCTCAGAGAAAAACGTGGTCTATGAAATGGATAGTAAACCAGCACTACCGCTTTATAGGCTTTATATCGGTGATGCGTACGCCAAAGGCTTACCTGGTACAGGTTTAAAGTTTCCCTTAGCGATCATTGAAGAAGGTAAGCGTGATGTAGAGAAAATTCGCACCTTACTTGCTGTGAACACTAACGACAACAGCCTCACTTTTGCTGGTAACGTAGAAGAAGGTGAAACCGTACGCCTGTGCCAAAGTAACCATGATCGATTAGTTGAAGGTGCAGGTGCAGCAGCACACTTGGTATTAGAGAATTTAGCTGCAAATAAAACCAATCAAACTGGTTTGGCTGTATGTGTTAGCTGTGTAGGCCGCAAAGGTGTCATGGCAGCACAAGTAGCAGACGAAATTAAACTAGTACAGCAGATTTTAGGTTCACAAACCACCGTAACAGGCTTTTATTCATATGGTGAGCTGGCACCTAGACCAAACACATCAGATAGCGTGCTGCATAATCAAACAATGACCATTGGTTATTTAAGTGAGAATCTATTAAGTTAGATAACTTTCATTATTGATTGCGAATAGCTTAAAAACATGAATAGGTGTAGGTTTATAGTCTGTGCCTATTATTAATATTAAATAAATACTAAACATGTGGCAGTAAAACTAAAAATAGCCTGTATCAAACAAGTAGTTTTTGTTTTATGATAATCCACTGATTTAATCAAACCTAACAATCACTATTCTCGAGGAAAATCATCATGTCAAGTAACGTAACGCTCAAAGGCAATCCAGTTGAAGTGTTTGGTAATTTGCCAACTGTAGGTCAAAAAGCTCACGATTTCACATTAGTCGATAAAGCATTAGCTAATGTTACGTTAGAGTCGTTTGCTGGCAAACGTAAAATATTAAACGTATTTCCTAGTGTAGATACACCAACTTGTGCAATGTCTGTACGTGCATTTAACAAAAGTGCCAGCAGCCTCAATAATACGGTTGTGATTAATATTTCTGCAGACTTACCATTTGCACAAACACGTTTTTGCGCAGCGGAAGGCTTGGAAAATGTAGTCAACTTATCCACCATGCGCGGTCGTGATTTCTTAAAAAATTACGGCTTGTTGATTGCTACCAGCAAGTTAGCTGGCTTAGCCGCACGCGCGGTGATTGTATTAGATGAAAAAGACACCGTGATTTATACAGAATTAATAAGCGAAATTGCTAATGAGCCCAACTATGAGGCGGCACTTGCAGCTTTATAATTACTAGCAGAAATTGCATATTAAAAAGCCCGGCAATATTTGTTGGGCTTTTTTACGACTATTCAATGTATTACCAACCCTATTCGTAAGCCGTATATTTAGCATTACTACCGCGGGCTTTTTCTACTGGGTATTTCTTGGCATTTAAATCTATTTTTGCATTGGCCGCTTGTATTAAATCAATGTTCAGCACCTCGGCAATGCGCAACAAATAAACGAAAGTATCCGCTAGCTCATGGCTGACTTGCTCGCGTTTCTCAGGTGTTAAGTCACGGCTGGCTTGTTCGGTTTCCCATTGAAAATGCTCAACCAGTTCCGCCGCTTCCACAATCATCGCCATGGCTAAGTTCTTGGGCGAATGAAACTGCGCCCAGTCACGCTCATTGACAAACGCATTAATCCGTTCACGTAAGTTAGCTAATGAATCTGGTGGATTAGTCATACTGGTCTATCCTATTGGTTTCTCTTTGCGGTTACTCCCCGCTACCATTTTAATCTCAAACAGGCGGCACTCTAAAGGCCCATTAAACAAGGGCGTGCGCTTGCTTGGTGCCAATCGCATCAGTTTAGGCAAGCGCATATCGGTAGTTAAAAAGTAAGTATTCCAGCCGCTAAATTTACGTTTTAAAGCTTCGCCCATATGTGGGTACAAAGCCGCTAACTCTTCATCTTCGCCAATACGTACACCATAAGGCGGATTGGCAATCAGTACACCAGTATCACTAGGGGCAGCAACTTCAGTGATATTAACGTGGGCTACTTGCACCACTTCGGCAAAGCCAGCCTCTTGCAGATTTTGCTTAGTCACGCGTACAGCGCGTAAATCAGCATCACTACCATAGATTTTTTGGAATGTAGCAGGCTTAGCTTTATTTGCAGCAGTTTGTTTGATTTTTTTCCAAATAACTTCATCAAAGTTCTTAAGTTTTTCAAAACCAAAATGTCGATTTAAACCAGGTGCGATATTCAGCGCCATCATCGCCGCCTCAAGCAAAAATGTACCGCTACCACACATCGGATCTAACAGCGGCGTGCCTGGCTGCCAGCCAGATAACTGTAAAATACCTGCGGCTAGGTTCTCACGTAAAGGTGCTTCAATACTGGCGCGACGCAAACCACGTTGATACAAAGCGTTACCAGAGGTATCGAGATAAAATTGATATTCTTCTGCCGCCAAATAAGCATGGATACGCACATCAGGCTCTTTAGTATCAATATACGGGCGACTGCCAACGGCTTGCCTGAATTTATCACACACTGCATCTTTGATTTTTAAAGTAGCAAACTCTAGGCTTTTGAGTGGACATTTTACGCCAGTGACTTTCACCATAAAGTCACGGCTTACATCAAACCATTGACTCCAATTAAGTTTATACGCCGCTTGAAATAGATCTTCTTCTGTTGCGTATTTGCCACGCGCTACTTGCCACATAATACGTGTGGCAATGCGTGAATGTAAATTAGCAGCGTAACATACTGCCCAGTCGCCAGCAAAGCCAACTCCGCCATCGGTGGGCGTTATATTGCTGGCTTTCAAGTCTTTGAGTTCGGCGGCCAATAAAGCTTCTAGGCCACGCGGGCAGGTGGCGAAATACTGATTCATGTTAAATATTCTTCTAACTAGTCATTCAAATGCGTATTATCGCTTAAAGTAGCAAACATCTGATTAAAAATTGAATTTAAGGAACAAAACCTGATGGAACGTTGGATACTTTACGCTTTTGCTTCAATGTTTTTCGCGGGCTTCACCTCGGTGATTGCCAAACAAGGCTTGGCTGGCATCACACCAGAACTGGGCTTATCACTGCGCACGGTGTTTGTTTTTGTGTTTATTTTAATGTTTGCCGCATTTGCAGTTTCACCAAGTGAACTGCGTAACTTACATAAAACCAATTACATTTGGTTGGGTATGTCCGGTGTAACCACCGCACTGTCATGGGTGTTTTATTACAAGGCGCTTAAAGTGGGTGATGTAGCCACTGTCGCACTGATTGATAAAGGCAGCGTAATTGTCGCTATTTTACTGGCGTGGATTTTACTGAAAGAAGCAATTACCCTGCGCGTCATTATTGGAGCTGGGCTGATGTTGACGGGCTTAATTGTCATCGCCAAGAAATAATATTTAGTTAATAATGACTTAGCTGTTTTATAACATTAAGCGATTACTCGTGCTGGCGTTGTGTTCTTTTAATTTTTCCACAAACTGCACAAACTCAATTTTATGTGTAGCTTCCAGCTCTTTTGCACGGGCACGCAAGCTAGCAATACGCAAATCATTGGGCAATCGTTTAAAGCCAAAAACGACAATGTTGCCTGGCTTGCCAGTAGGCAACATGAATACATGGTTATTAAAGCTTTGCTCTATACGTTGCAAATATATATCAAATTTCTTATCCGAGCCCCATAAGTTAATCACCAGCATACCGCTATCACTCAATGTTTGCGCGCAGTTATCAAAAAACACCTGCGTACAAAAATCGGGCGGAATGCCGAACTGGTCAAAGGCATCGATTAGCAATACATCTGTTGAATCTTCATGTTCCAGTAAATACTTTAAACCATCGCCCTCTATCACTTCTAGGCGCTCATCATTTTTTGGCAAATAGAAATGGCTGCGCGCAACATTAATAATCTGCGGATTAATTTCAATCACACGACTAGTAAGTTGTGGGCAGTACTCATGAATATATTTAGGTAAAGA
Source organism: Methylophilaceae bacterium (assembly GCA_043758775.1). GTDB lineage: Bacteria > Pseudomonadota > Gammaproteobacteria > Burkholderiales > Methylophilaceae > JACMMS01. The sequence goes on along the minus strand of JAYVMU010000019.1, from coordinate 22,274 downwards.
ACCGCCACCCAAGCCGATGGAGAGTACCTTCTTTACGCTCGAATTAAATAGTAAAAAGCACATCATGCCACGCGTATAGGTAAGCTCTAGAGCAGCTGGACTTTTAACGCGCATGGCGCTTTGCACGGTGATGGAACCCAAATGTAATGAGCGCACGCCATCAACTTCACTCACATCAACGCTAGTATCAGCCTGATCAAAAGCACGGTGGATTTTCCGCATTATCTTATTGAGCATCTACTTGTTCTGTTGCATCTTGCAACCCTTGAACAGGCGTAGTCTCATCAACAATTGCCGCATCCTTGGGCTCAACTGTTAAATCAACTTCCAGCTCAGCCTCTAATTCTGCATCTAGCTCTACAATAGCATCCGCGGCTGGCTCTGACACAACCGCCACAAAGCGTGTATTCAGTTCCATCAACAGCGTATCGATTTCTTTAATCTGCAAAGTCACGCGCGTCGTTGGTTTTAGTGCTGGCAAACTATGCACTTTAGTGAAAAATGGCACTTCAACCAAACGCACCAAATTGTCGCGCCAGACCGTAGCAGTCACTTCGGTGATATTCTCTTGTACTAAATATTGCAGACACCAGTAGCGTTCCATGCGCGTTTGAAAGTCGTTATAAGTGCTGTAAGTTTGCTCAAAATTACGCAAATGCGTAGTAAGTTCTGGGCTGTTTTTAGGATAAGCCGGATTAGTTGCTTGTATTGCTGCAATAATTTGTCGTTGATTGATTAAATCTACGGCGCGACGCAATGGTGACGTACTCCATGCATACTGTGAAACACCCAAGCCTTGATGTGGCTCAACTTTAGTGGTCATAAACACTTTTCCGCCAGTTTGCGCGCGGTATAAACCGGGGATTTCATGCTGCGCCAATAGACCACCCCAGTGGCTATTGGCCTCGATCATCAGCTCTGCTACTAACTTATCCATCGGCGCACCACGACGACGACCTACAATGCTGACGATGCCATCCGTCACGTAAAAGTTGTAATCAATCTGCATGGGTTTAGTCGAGTCAAACTTGCCACGCGCTTTTTCCAGACTTTCTGCTACATTAAACAGAAACAATAACTTAGCCCAATAAGCATGGCCGCTATCCTGCTCTAAAGTTGTTTCATTAAAAAATGGCTCTAACGCATCATGTCGCAGATTATCTGCTATTTTAATGCGCTCCAACTTAGTCTCACGCGCCACAACACTAAAGTCTGCAGCCACTTCTAAATATAGCGATAACACGGGTTTAATTTCACCTGCATCCAGGCTGAAAGGCCGAATCGCTGCTTCCGGTAGCATAGTAATTTTATTACCCGGCATGTACACGGTAGATAAACGGTGCATCACCTCAATATCTAATGGCGAATCCACCGCAATACCTAAAGCAGGTGCTGCAATATGAACCCCCACCAGCGTGTTGCCATTGGCTAACGTTTTAATTGTAAAAGCATCATCAATTTCGTTCGTAGTACTATCATCAATACTAAACGCTGCGGATTCTGCCAACGGTAAGTCTTGTGGGATCTCGTCCATTGCATAATCGGCAAAACCAGTACCTTTGGGAAAATACTCGCGTAAAAAAGCGCCGAGATGATAATCATGTGCTGATGGAATCGCACCACAAGCTTGCAATAATTTGAGATGACTTAAATGCGTTTCGGCTGAAGCAGCATCTAAGGTTTTATATTCAAAGGTATTTTTATCAGGTGCGTACAACAGCATATCGAGCTTGGCGGCAATATCGGCTGGCAATTCATGGGCTTTGAGTTGCGCGACAAAACTCACCATCTTCTCAGTCAACAGACGTTTTTTCTCAAGCCCTGCCAGTGCCGCCTTTAAAACCTCTGCCGTTGCAGCTTTATACAGGCCTTTGCCCTTACGATTAAAGTAAATCGGCGCGCTATGCAATTTAATTGCAGTAGCTGCAGCTTCAATAGAGGTTGGCTTACGTCCATAATAGTCGGCTGCAAACTCGGCAAAACCAAATTCAGATTCTCCGCAGCATTCCCACATAAAGTCTATGTCTAATGTTGCTGCTTCAGCGTTAGCCACTTCGATGAAACCATTCATTTCACCTTCAAAGCGCAGCAACACATTATTGGCTTTGAGCTTACTGCGCTTGCCAGATTGCGATTCTATTTGCAGCGCGCCCGCAGTTTCCGTCATCACCGAGGCGACTCTGAAATGCCCATCTTCTTCGTAAAATACGTTCATTATTTGTCTAGTTAATTTCGTAGTGCGTATTTTACAGGGTAATTGGCAATTGAGAGAGTGCTCTTATGCTTTAGACTCTTATACGCTAAAATAGAACGACTATGGATAAACGCATACCAGTCACAATTCTCACCGGCTTTTTAGGCAGCGGCAAAACAACACTACTCAACAAACTACTCAATCACGAAAGTATGAAAGACACTGCCGTGATTATTAACGAGCTAGGCGAAACCGGGCTAGACCATATTCTCGCGCAAAATGTAGAAAGCAGTTATGTGGCAGATAATATGGTGCTGCTGCAATCGGGTTGTATCTGCTGCACGCTAAGCAATGAAATGGCCGATACCATGCGCGATTTATTTTTTAAACGCGCGTTGCAGGCTATCCCCGAATTTAAACGCTTAGTCATAGAAACCACTGGCATGGCCGACCCTGGCCCGATACTGGCTAACTTAATGAATGAGCCTGTGATTGAATCGGTATATCGGCTTGATGCGGTAGTGGTAACCGTAGATAGCGTTTACGGTTTAAAGCAATTAGAAGAACACAGCGAAGCACGCAAACAGGCTGCGGTAGCCGATGTATTGCTATTTACCAAAACTGATTTAGCCAGCGCAGAGGAAATTGGCGCTCTCAAAGAAAAACTGATTTCACTTAACTCAACCGCGACACAACACAAAATAACTTTCGGTGAAATTGACCCACTGATGCTTATAGATGTTGGGTTGTTTGATCCATCAGGTAAACATGCCGAGCCAGAGCGCTGGTTGCGTGCGCCGCTAAAATCGAAATTGAGTAAAGGCATGCTGCCACAAAAGATGCATGATGACGAAATCACTAGCTTCACGGTGACCATGCCCAAGCCACTTAAATGGTCTGATTTAAAGCCGCGCATATTATGGCTATGCCAAACTTATGGCGAAAAACTATTGCGTTTAAAAGGCATCATCCATGCCGAAGACCAACCTGCACCACTCGCCATTCACGCGGTACATTACACTCCCTACCCGCCAACTCTATTAGAAGGTTGGGATGAGGAAGAGCCAATTTCACGCATTGTGTTAATTGGTAAGGGTTTAGACGAATTGGAAATCAGAAAAGCGTTGATGCAGATATGATCTTGGTTCGATGGAAGGTGTGGTGTCAATTAAGATGCTTATTTTGATTTAGATCTTTTGGAGAGTGCTGAATGAAAATTCTCGTATTTTGTATGGAATGCCAAAAAGAGCTAGGCCATCCATCATTCGAGCCGATACTTGCAGACTACTATGACGGAGCTACCGCCCACTTGGAGTGCTCAAGAGGACATAAGTCTACAGTTTTGCTTCAAAGCCAAAAATTTGAAATCCTACTTGAATCTGCCGCCAACGCACTTCTTGAAGGTTTTACAATGGAGGCTGCATCAAGCTTATCAGCAGCCTATGAAAGATTTATTGAATTCTCTATTAATGTATTTTGTAAAAAAAATTTAACATCCAAACAAGCTCTTGAAGAAACATTTAGGCTGATATCTAAACAATCAGAACGTCAATTGGGCGGCTTTCTTTTCCTTCACCTCATAACTTTTGGGAGGAGCTATGTGTTGAATAAAAAAATCACAGAGCTAAGAAATAAGGTAATTCATCAAGGTTATATACCCTCACCAAAGGAAGTAACCGTCTTTGGAACGTTAATTTACCAAGAAATTTATTCAATATCTCAGCTATTAAAATCTAATATGCCTAATGAAATTCAACAGGTCATCATGGATGACTTGCAGTCAAAAAATGCAAAAGTTCCACTAGAGGCACATCGCTCGACATGCACTGGAGCAACGTTCTTCTCTTTATCTATGGCAGAGCAGAAAAAGGATTTTAATGAGGCGCTTGCTGCTTATAAAGAGTATAAAAATATGGTTTCTGACTCAACGCAATTGATGAATATTATGAATAAAATGATGAGTGTTGTAGTATCGACATCTGTAAAAATGCGTGGCAAAGCATAACCGTTCATTTTAATCCAAGTTGCCCCCACAATCTATCTGCCTTATTGAATCTCACTCCAAATCTTTTCTAACCGCTTAATGGATACGGGAAACGGCGTTTTAAGTTCTTGCGCAAATAACGAAACGCGCAGCTCTTCTATTAGCCACCTAAATTCCATCAACTTTGTCGAGAGCTTATCGGCTTTGGTTTGTTTATCCACTAGCACTTCCCAATTTTGCCAAATCAGTCCGACACTCGCGGCGTTTTTGCCATCGCGATCTGGGTTGCTTGGTTGTTTTTCTATGCGCAGGCGCAATGCCTTTAGGTAGCGTGGCAATTGTGAGATATTTTCCCACGGCGTTTGGCTAAAGCAACCCTTGTAAATCAGCGCCGCAATTTGGCTTTCTACATCGCGTTTTAAACGATTAACCGTAGATGGCATTTGCGCTTGTTTGGCGGTGAGCAATTGGTATTCAGTAGCGATTGCGTTCACCATGCGGCATAGTGCGTCTGTCACGGCTGGCAGGCGCGTTCTGGCACGTTGCTTGAGTTTCATAAACGCATCATTGCTACGCGGCAAATCATCTTCGCCAATAAAGGCGCGGTCTGCAATCGCGCTGAGCATGTCTTCTTTTAAGTCTTCAATACTAATCATGTTGCGCAGCAATAAGGCATATTGATTAAAGTTGGGCAGGCCTTTTTCTAGTTGCTTCATTTGTTCTTTAAGCTCAAAGCGCAGCAAACGACATACACCTGCACGGTGATTACGTACTGCCTCGCGCTCTGTATCAAACAGTTTAATAGCGACTGAATCTTGGTTATCTTCCAAGGCAGGGTAGCCTGTGACTTGCAGGCTTTCACCATCTACATCACGTTCAAAAGACAAGGTATCGGGTAAATCGCCAAAATTCCATTGTTTGATGTTGGTTTTCTCAATATCGGGCGATGTGTTACGGAAGGTGAGTTGCGCAGCAGAGCCCAGCTGTTTTTTAAGTTGCAGCCAATCACGCCCCATCGCCAACTCGCGACCAGCGTCATCCACCACGCTAAAGTTCATGAGCAGATGCGCTGGCGTAGGTTCTGTCCAATCATCTGCGGAAACTTTAAGCGTAGTCACCTGCTGAATATGTGCAGCAAGTACCACCTTAATCGCACCCTCGCCCACTTTGTTTTTATCTAAAAACTGCGTGACAAACTCTGGTACGGGCACGCAAACGCGACGGAAAGTTTTGGGTAAGACTTTAATCAGATAAGTCAGCTTTTCACGCAGCATACCCGGCACAAGCCATTCTGTTTGCTCTGGTTTAAGCTGATTTAACAAGGCTAGCGGAATAGTCGCAGTTACACCATCAAGCACATGGCCTGGTTCAAAGCGATATTTAAGCGTTACTTCTATGCCGTCTAGTAGCATTTTTTCTGGAAATTGATGCTCAGTAATCGCATCTGCGCCGTGGCGCATTAAATCGGCACGCGTTAAAAACAATAGTTTCGGATTGGTTAACTCAGCAGTTTCGCGCCATTTTTCAAAGCCAGCACCATTCACTATGCCTTGTGCTACCCGTGCATCATAAAACGCAAACAGCACATGCTCATCCACCAGCACATCTTGCCGACGTGCTTTATGCTCTAACTCTTCCACCTCGGCAATAAGCTGCTCGTTGGCTTTAAAAAATGCCGCACGTGTATCAAATTCTCCATTGGCCAACGCCTCGCGAATAAAAATCTCCCGTGATTCCGCTACATCAATCACGCCATAATGCACACGGCGTTTAGGGATGATAGTGAGCCCATACAAACTCACACGCTCCCACGCCACTACTTGCGCGAGCTTTCTATCCCAGCGCGGGTCGCTGTAATGACTTTCCGTTAATCCTCGTGCTAGCGGCTCGACCCAATCTGGGTCTATCTTCGCCACACAGCGCGCATAGAGTTTAGTGGTATCCACCAGCTCTGCTGCCATCACCCATTTAGGACGCAGCTTTTTTAGGCTAGAACCCGGTGCAATGTTAAAACGTATACCGCGTGCGCCTTGGTAACTTTCTGCTTCGCCATCCTTAAAGCCAATATTGCCTAATAATCCTGCTAGTAACGCACGATGAATTTGGTCGTAAGTGGGTTCTTTACCAGTAGCTACCTGGGTATTTTTTTTGCCACTCAAGCCAAAATCAACGCCAATTTCCTGCACAATATCCAACAATTGCCCATGCAACTCACGCCATTCTTTTAAGCGTAAAAACGATAGAAAATTTGCGTGGCATTGACCCAATAAATCTTTATTCGATTTTTTAGTTTTGAGCGCGTTATCGTAAAAATCCCATAACTTTAAATAACTCATAAAGTCAGAATCACCCGCAAACTTCTGGTGTGCATTATCTGCCGCTTCGCGTTTATCCATCGGGCGTTCGCGCGGGTCTTGTATGCTTAAAGCACTGGCGATAATCAAAATCTCATTAATGCAGTTTTCACGTTTCGCTGCCAGAATCATGCGCCCTACACGTGGGTCTAACGGCAGTTTAGCCATCTGCGCACCTACATCAGTCAATTCACGCTTAGCATTGACCGCGCCTAACTCTTGCAAAAGCTGGTAGCCATCGGCAATGAGACGTGAGCTTGGCGCCTCAATAAACGGGAAGTCGTTCACATCACCCAAGCGTAACGCCGCCATGCGCAGAATCACACTAGCTAACGAGCTGCGTAAGATTTCCGGCTCGGTATATTCTGGGCGCGCGTTAAAATCTTGCTCATCATACAAGCGCACACAAATACCGCTAGATACACGCCCGCAACGCCCTGCCCTTTGTTTCGCAGCAGCTTGCGAGATTTTTTCTATCTGTAACTGCTCAACTTTTGCGCGTGGACTGTAGCGACTCATGCGTGCCAAACCTGCATCAATCACGTATTTGATGCCAGGCACAGTGAGGGAGGTTTCCGCCACGTTAGTTGCCAACACAATACGGCGTTGGCCATGCGGTCTAAATATTTTTTGCTGATCTTCAATACTCAAGCGCGCAAATAGCGGCAATACTTCAATATGCTTAAGTTTGACGGAACGCCCCTGATATTTACGTAAATGTTCTGCCGTGTCGCGAATTTCACGCTCACCCGGTAAAAATACCAAAATATCGCCATCACCTAGACGCAGCAAATCATCGGCTGCATCTAAAATCGCTTCTTCTATCGCTTCTTCAGAATCATCTTCTTCTAGCCAGCGTGATTCAACGCGCGCTTTACGCTTAAGACCCATGACATCTTGGCCTAACAGCTCAATATCTTCATCATCGTCATCAATAGTTATTTCTTGAGTTTTATAGCCTGCCTTGCCTAAAGGTCTATAGCGAATCCCCACCGGATAAGTACGACCAGAAACTTCAATCACAGGCGCGCCACTAAAGTGAGTTGCAAAGCGCTCTGCATCAATGGTAGCAGAAGTCACAATCACTTTTAAATCGGGACGTTTTGGTAGTAACTGTTTTAGATAGCCTAATAGAAAATCAATGTTGAGGCTGCGTTCATGCGCCTCATCAATAATAATGGTGTCGTAGGCATTAAGGAATTTATCGCCTTGCGTTTCTGCCAGCAGAATACCGTCTGTCATCAACTTAACATAAGTCGACTGCGTCAGCTTATCGTTAAAACGCACCTTGTAGCCGACAATCTCACCTAATGGCGACTTCAGTTCTTGTGCAATACGGCTCGCTACCGAACGTGCGGCAATACGTCGTGGTTGCGTGTGCCCAATTAAACCTGCGACACCACGGCCTAACTCCAAGCAAATTTTAGGAAGCTGCGTAGTTTTACCTGAGCCTGTTTCGCCACAGACAATCACCACTTGATTTTTCTGAATAGCTGCAGCAATTTCCGCTTTGCGTAAAGAAACTGGTAGTTCTTGCGCATAATCAGGCTTGGGTAAATTATTTAGGCGTTGTTGATATACCTGCTGAGAAGTACGAATTTTTTGTGCAATTTCGCTAAGTGATTTCTCAACTGGCTTATTTTGATGTAAAAATGCACTCGCCTGGTTTAATCGATTTTTTAGCGGAAAATGGTCTGCCAACATGCAGGTAGGCAATTGTTTCCACAACGCTTGAATTTGCTGTGCTGTGTTCTTACTAGGGTTCATATGGCGCGCATTTTATCATGCCATCTAGCTTGGCGTGCTGTCAGCTTTATTTATAGACTGATGCAATGCTATATTATTGTCATTTTAATTTTAATTTCAAATAGACTGTAAGGAATAGCTTTCAAGTTCGACAAACTCTTAAGATTAAGCGTGCCGTCCTGTCTAACATGACAGCGCCTAAATCTAACTGCTCTTTAACTATTGGGCAATACTCATCCACTTCGAAAGGAAAGATATGTCTACTTCTATTCAATCTAAATTCAAAACTGGTGCTGTCATCGCTGCTGGCGCCGCGCTGCTCATCATGGGCGGAATGGCTAATGCAACTGACAAAGCCACTGATGCTAAAGTACACTGCGCAGGCGTTAACTCATGCAAAGGCACTAGTGATTGTAAAACTGCTGAAAACGCGTGCAAAGGTAAAAACGCTTGTAAAGGTCATGGCTTTTTAAGTTTGACTGCTGAAGAATGTGCAGCCAAAGGCGGAAAGTCTTAGTTTCAATTAGTTTCAAGATGAGGGGGTCGCTTCAGCGATTTCCTTATTAGATGCACTAAACCGCGGTTTCAATTCTTCCAGATTTAGCGTTTGTAATATCTGTTCTAATCTCAATTGTGCATTTTTGCGTGGCTGGCCAGTGAGTTTGGCAATAATCAACTCGTTTTTCATGGAATGCTCCCAGCCTACCAACTCGGTCACGGTAACTTGATAACCATGTGCCTCTAATTGTAAACAGCGCAGCACATTGGTGATTTGACTACCAAATTCGCGTGTATGAATCGGATGCCGCCAAATTTCTGATAACGGCGTTTTAGCTAAAGACTCATTTTTATTTTTGCGCATGACTTCAGCCACTTCAGCCTGACAACACGGCACTAGTACCATAAATTTTGCATGTTTTTCTAATCCGAATTTAATCGCGTCATCAGTCGCGGTGTTGCAAGCATGTAGTGCCGTGACAATATCTACCTCAGCTGGCAGAGTGCTGGAAGTAATCGACTCTTCCACACTTAAATGCTGAAAATCCATACGTTCAAAATCAAGTTGCGTCGCTAAAGCTTGTGATTTTTGCACCAGCTCTGCACGCGTTTCGATTCCCACTACTTGCCCGCTCGGCTGCTGCTTCATAAACAAATCATACAAAATAAACCCTAAATACGACTTACCCGCACCGTGATCTACCAACATAGGATTAGCATTTTGCGCATAAAGCTCTTTTAATAAAGGCTCAATAAATTGCACCAAGTGATACACCTGCTTAAGTTTACGGCGACTATCTTGATTGAGCTTGCCATCTCTAGTGAGAATATGCAGCTCTTTGAGTAAATCTAGCGACTGATTTGGGTTGATTTCAGGGATAAGTGTCATATGAGCATTTTAACTGAAGCCGCGAGCCAATAAGCAATGTAAAATGCTAAAAACATTAAGGTAATTTAAGTATGGCAATACAATGGTATCCGGGTCACATGACTTCGGCGAAGAAAAAAGCCGAAGAAACGATGGAATTTACCGATATGGTAATCGAGGTTCTGGACGCACGCGTGCCCGAAGCAAGCCATAATCCGATGATTGACGAGATGCGTCTGCATCGCCAGCGCCCTAATCTAAAAATCTTAAATAAAGCAGACTTGGCTGACCCTGTTGCCACACAAGCCTGGCTGAATTACTTTAATAAACAACCCAACACCAAAGCCGTTGCGCTTTCATGTAAAAAAGTTGGTGATGCAAAAAAAATCCCAAACCTGTGTTTAGGTTTAGCACCACATCGTGGTTCACATTTAAAACCGCTGCGCATTATGATTATGGGCATTCCCAACGTAGGAAAGTCTACGCTGATGAATGCACTGCTCAATCGTCGTGTGGCAAAAGTGGGCGATGAGCCAGCCGTCACCAAAAGCCAGCAGCGCTTTGATTTATCTGAAACCATGAGCATTATTGACACGCCAGGCATGATGTGGCCAAAAATCGCCTATGAATCTGATGGTTACATGCTGGCTGCCAGCCATGCCATCGGTCGCAATGCCGTGATTGATGAAGATGTCGCTTTGTTTTTAGCAGAAAATTTACTTAAAACTTACCCCGATTTACTCAATACACGCTACAAAATCGACACCATGAAACGTGACGGCAAACTCATGGATATCAAACAAATGGATGCAGTCGATTTACTGGAAGCCATTGCTAAACGCCGCAGTTATAAACGTCATGATGGCTTATGGGATATGGAAAAAACCGCGATGGCTTTTCTGACAGATTATCGCCATGGCACAATTGGTAGAATTAGTCTGGAAACTCCAGAAAGCCGCCTAGCCATGATTGATAAAATGGTAGCAGAAATAGCCGCGGCAGCTGAAGAAAAGTTAGCGAATGAAAAACGTATTGAAGCCATGCGGCGCGAGCAGGCAATTGCAGCAAAAGCGGCTGATGAAGAAGTGCAAATTACACACAACAATAGTGAAAATTTAGAACAAAATCTGTCAAAACCTGATTAACCGCTAAAATAGCGGCCCTATTGCCACACCCACTTATAAGTAATAAATGCTCAACACCCTCAATGCGCCACAGCGCGAAGCCGTAAAATATCTCGATGGCCCATTACTAGTATTAGCCGGTGCTGGCAGCGGTAAAACACGTGTCATCACGCAAAAAATTGTGCATCTCATTGAGCATTGCGGTTATGCACCTAAAGAAATCGCCGCAATTACCTTTACCAATAAAGCCGCACGCGAGATGCAAGAGCGGGTGGGAGATTTAATGCGTGATAATGTTGCGCTTAAGGGCAAACCCACTAAAGGTTTAACCATTGCGACATTTCACTCGCTGGGCTTGCAAATGCTGCGCCAAGAGGCTGCTTTACTAGGCTATAAACCACAGTTCTCTATACTGGATTCATCGGACAGTTTTAAGATACTGGCGGATGTTTTAGCCACAACGGATAAGCAATTGCTACGTAAGACACAATGGCAAATTTCCAACTGGAAAAACGCGTTTATCAACCCAGACCAGGCTAAAGCCACCGCCGATGAAGAACTCACCCACGCCGCGGCTAAAGTTTACCAAATATATCAGCAAACGCTTAAAGCCTATCAGGCCGTTGATTTTGATGACTTAATCAAGCTGCCCGTGGAGTTATTTGATACGCACCGCGAGGCATTGGAAAAATGGCAGCGCAAGCTTAAATACCTGCTGATTGATGAATACCAAGACACCAATGCCTGCCAATATAAACTAGTCAAAATGCTCACCGGTGTGACAGGTCAATTTACCGCGGTGGGCGACGATGACCAGGCTATTTATGGCTGGCGTGGGGCCGATGTAGAAAATCTACACCAGCTCACCGAAGACTTTAGCCGCTTAAGAGTGATTAAACTCGAGCAAAATTACCGTTCTACCGTGCGTATTTTGCGCGCGGCCAACCATGTAATTGCTAATAATCCCAAGCTATTCGATAAAAAGCTGTGGAGCGATCTAGGTACAGGCGAGTTACTACAGGTGACGGCGGCAAAAGATGAAGACCACGAGTCGGAAAGCGTGGTGATGAAGATTATGGCGCACAAATTTGAAAATCGCACATTCTATAAAGACTATGCCATTCTGTATCGCGGCAACCATCAAGCACGCGTGTTTGAGCAACAGTTACGCAACAATAAAATCCCTTACACCATCTCTGGCGGGCAATCATTTTTTGATAAAGCCGAGATTAAAGATTTAATCAGCTACTTACGCCTGATTGCCAATGAAGATGATGACCCGGCATTTATTCGCGCTGCCACGACACCAAAAAAAGGCATTGGCAGTACCACGCTAGAACGTTTGGGTGAATATGCCAGCGACCATAAGCTGTCATTGTTTGCCGCCGCTTTTGAAGGTGACTTCCAAAGTAATATCGGTGCCAAGCAGCTCGATGATTTACTCACTTTCTGCCAGTACATCAATAAACTACAAGACCGTGCCGTACGTGACCCGGCTGGTGAAGTGCTGAATGACATGATGACGGCGATTCAATATGAAGCGTTTTTATATGATAGTGAAGAACCGCGTGCGGCCGAAAGCAAATGGAAAAACGTACTCGACTTTATCGCATGGCTCACTAAAAAAAGTGAGGGCAACACTGAGTTCGGTAACGAATCTGACGGTAAAAACCTGCTGGAACTCACGCAGATGGTCTCACTCATGAGCATGCTCGAAGGTCGTGAAGATAGCGAGCCAGATGCTGTGAAGCTATCGACACTGCACGCAGCTAAAGGCTTAGAGTTTGGCCATGTATTTTTAATTGGTGTGGAAGAAGGCATATTGCCACATCGAGAAAGTATTGATGCAGGTGTTGCAGACCCGACTAAGATTGAAGAAGAACGACGCTTAATGTACGTGGGCATTACCCGCGCACAAAAGTCGCTTAACATATCCTGGTGTAAAAAACGCAAACGCGCAGGTGAAACCACGGCCTGCGAGCCTAGCCGCTTTATCGCCGAGTTGCCAAATGATGACGTACGCCATTTTGGCAACCCGTTTAATCAAGACCCGGAAGCGAGCAAACAGCTAGGCAAAGAACGCATGGCACAAATTAAAGCCATGCTTAGTAAAACATAAACCATTAAACCATTCATAATTGATGGAACATGAAGCTAAATCTAAAATTTAAGCTACCCTCACTCAAACAATTAGGCCCGGGTCTAATCACGGGTGCAGCAGATGACGACCCAAGCGGCATCGCCACCTATTCACAAGCAGGTGCTCAATTTGGCTATAACTTATTATGGACAGTAGTGCTTACTTTTCCACTGATGGTAGGGATTCAAACAGTAAGCGCTAGAATTGGTCGCGTAACTGGTCAAGGCTTGGCCGCGAATATGCGTAAGATTTTTCCACGTTGGGTATGCCTGACTATTGTACTTTTATTACTTATTGCAAACACTATCAACATTGCGGCAGACATCGCGGCAATGGGTGAGGCATTGCGACTAGTGATTGGTGGTGGTCAACACGGTCATGCGGTTATATTTGGCTTAACTTCATTACTATTGCAAGTGTTTATTCCTTACCAAAAATACATCAAAGTACTGAAATGGCTGACATTATCACTATTGGCTTATGCTGCTGTTGTGATGATGATTCATATCCCTTGGGGTGAGGTCATCATGCATATATTATTACCTCATATTACTATTAGTGCGGAATACGCGACGATAGTAGTTGCACTTTTTGGCACGACTATCAGCCCCTATTTGTTTTTTTGGCAAGCTTCACAAGAAGTCGAAGACATGCGTAACAACAAACAGGCATCACCACTATTAGCCATGACAAAAAATGCACGTAAGCAACTGCATCGCATCAAAATTGACACCTACATTGGTATGGGCTTTTCTAATTTAGTAGCTTTTTTTATTATACTAAGCACCGCAGCAACTCTGCACGTTGCAGGGATTACCAATATTGAAACCTCTGCACAAGCCGCCGAAGCACTAAGGCCTATAGCTGGTAACGTCACTTTTTTGATTTTCAGTTTAGGCATTATAGGTACGGGCATGCTAGCAGTACCCGTACTTGCTGGCTCTGCTGCATACGCAGCGGCAGAATGCTTTGACTGGCGCAAAGGATTAGATAAAAAATTAATTGAGGCAAAAGAATTTTATGCAATTATCATAGTGGCTACCATTGCTGGGCTATTACTTGATTTTACAGCGATAGACCCCATCAAAGCTTTATTCTGGAGTGCTGTTATCAATGGCGTCATTGCCGTGCCAATTATGACAATTATGATGATTATGGCAGTGCGCCCTGATATTATGGGCGCTTTTGTCATCAAGAAAAAACTAAAACTACTCGGCTGGGCAGCTACCGCACTTATGCTTGCCACCGTCATTACCATGATTGTATTTTGGTGATTCTGCTCTTTACAATCTTGCTTTCAAATCATTAAAAAATTACTTAAGAAACCTATGCCACACATCACACTAGACAACGCCTCTCTCGCTTATGGACATCACCCGCTTCTGGACAAAGCTGCTTTTCAGCTTGATCCTGGCGAACGTGTTGGCCTGATTGGACGCAATGGCGCAGGCAAATCCAGCTTGCTAAAAGTCATTGCAGGCGAGAGTAAATTAGACGATGGCAATATCTGGCGCGCAACATCTGTGCGTATTGTGTATGTACCGCAAGCACCCGAGCTGGACAATACGCATACTGTGTATGAAGCTGTAGCAGAAGGCTTAGGCAGCTTGCAACAGGTATTGGTAGATTATCACCAAGTGACGCACGATATGGGCGAACCTGACGCGGATATTGACGCCCTAATGGAACGCATGCAACATTTACAACACGAGCTAGATGCTAAAAATGGTTGGGCAGCACAATCCCGCGTGGAAACTGTACTAAGCCGTTTAAGTCTGGATGCCGATGTACTCGTATCTAAATTGTCTGGTGGCTGGCGTAAACGTGTTGCCTTGGGCCGCGCGCTGGTGGCCGATCCTGAAGTATTATTGCTCGATGAACCGACCAACCATCTGGACTTGGAAGCTATTTTATGGCTGGAAGAATTATTGCTCAACTTTAATGGCGGCGTATTGTTTATTACCCATGACAGGCGTTTTTTGAATAGCCTCGCCACACGCATCGTGGAGTTAGACCGCGGAAAATTAACTGATTTTGTTGGCACTTACGATAACTATCTCGTTAAAAAAGAAGAACTACTTGCCATTGAAGCCACACATGCCGCTAAGTTTGACAAAGTACTCGCGCAAGAAGAGGTATGGATACGCCAAGGCATTAAAGCACGTCGCACGCGTAATGAAGGCCGTGTACGCCAACTAGAAAGACTGCGTTTGGAGCGCGCTGCCAGACGTGACCGCCAGGGTAATGTCAAACTATCGCTTGATAGTGGCGAACGCTCCGGCAAATTAGTAGCAGAGTTAGAAAACGTACACAAAGCCTATGGCGACCGAGTGTTAATCAACGGCTTTACTACACGTATTATGCGAGGTGACCGTATCGGCTTACTCGGCCCTAACGGTATTGGTAAAACCACCCTGCTTAAAATTGTGCTGGGTGAAATTGAAGCAGATAGCGGCAAAGTAGCACGTGGCACTAATCTAAACGTCGCCTACTTTGACCAAATGCGCGAGCAATTAGATGAAGAAGCCACATTAGCCGACACGATTAGTCCGGGTTCTGACTTTGTGGAAATCGGCAATGAACGCAAGCATGTTATTAGCTATCTAGAAGACTTTTTGTTTCCACCGCAACGCTCACGCTCTCCCGTAAAGTCACTGTCTGGCGGTGAGCGTAACCGCTTGTTACTAGCCCGCTTATTTGCCCGCCCAGCCAATGTGCTGGTACTAGATGAACCGACCAATGACTTGGATATTGATACGCTAGAATTATTGGAAAGCTTATTACAAAATTTTGCTGGTACGCTATTCTTAGTCAGCCATGACCGTGCATTTTTAGAAAACACCGTCACGCAAGTCATTGCTTTTGAGGGCAATGGACAGCTTACCGAATTTGGTGGTGGTTATGATGATTGGCTAAGGTTTACCCAACAGCGTTTAGATGATGAAGCGGCTAAACTAGCAAAACCTGTCAACAAAATGACTGAGATTAAAACTAGCGTAAAAGCCAGCGCACAACCCAATAAACTGAGCTTTAAAGAAACACAAGAGTTAGAAGCGCTACCCGCACAAATTGAAGCTTTGGAAACTGAACAATCAGCAATTAACGCCCAACTAGTGACTCCTGAAATTTACAACAATACAAAAGAAGCAAAAGCTCTACAAACCAAGTTACTCAGTATTGAAGAGGCTATTAAATCAGTCTTAGAACGCTGGGAAGTCTTAGAAAACAAGCAAAGTAAATGAAGTAAATTTACTTACGCTTTTAATAAAACATGGGCAACACAGAATAGGGGCTTAGCTCCTATTTTTTTATTTTATAATTTAGCAGATTAAGGTACAGAACTTCTATCGAATACGTAGTCTAAAAGTATTCAATGAAATATATAATTGCTAAAGCCCTTCTAATCTTCAGTCTGATTAGCTTGATGCCACTAAATGCTGTTGCCGAAACAGCTAGCAAAGCAATGGCGTTAGATTTCCAACTTGATGATCTGACAGAGTTACCAAACCGCCCAGAAGAGTTAGCACGCATTGCCTTATTATCATCCACCTTTAAGCAAAGGCTTGTTGACAACGGCATAACCCTTGTACCCGTCAATGATGCCATAAAAGCCGAACAGACAAGTCAATCAGCGACTTATCTATTCACTAGGACAGACGTTGCTACAAAACTAGCAGCAGAGAGTGGCGCTGACTACGTCATCCTTTGCATAGCGATGAAGCCAACGTTTCTATTTGTTTATCCTAGATTATTGCTTGTGGATGTTAAAACAGGTCGCATTGCATTTACCGCCTATGCGCAACTTGAAAGCTCGTGGTCAGATAGCGGCACTACAATACTGACTGGTAAAACACTTGCGGATAAAGTCACCGTTGAGCTTAAGAAATTATCAAAGTAGGAAAGGTGAACAAGTTGATCACACTCAAATCAAAAAAACGCATTTATCCCAAATTTTTAATGAGTATATTGAACACCATGAAGATTTACCAAAAAACAAGAAAAATAGAATTGAAAAACTGATACTTGAGCTGGGTGGTGTTCCACTTGAGAAATTTACTTCAAATGGTTTTGAAAGCTTTTTGAAACATAAAAAAAGTGAATTGATACCCTCACAGGCACCCAACAAGAAAAAAGTCTCCATTGAGTCAAAAAAGACCTATACGCCAGCGTCAATTAGAAAATATTACTACGATATAAGAACTGCATTGAAATGGCACAGCAAGAGAAATGACTATGTTTTCAATCCAAAGCCCTTTGACGACAATCCTGCGCCCCCTGCTTGGAGTAAACCTAGAGAGAGAAGATTGACTGATATTGAGCTTGAGAACTTACTTTCTGCATGTAATCGTATGTATGTAAATAAAGAAGAGCTGCAAGCAGTTATCAATTTTCAAAGGTTTAGCGCAATGCGTATCGGTGAAACATTACAAATGAAATGGGCTGACATTCGCCTAAATGAGCAAGAGCCCTCTGCTTCATATATTTTTGTTCCAAAAGAAAATCAGAAAACTAGGAATATAAAAAGCTGTAAAGATAGACTGATACCACTAAGACCAGACTTGTATCACTTAATTAAAGACAAAATTCTTAAATTTGAAAAAACCAGTGATCTAGTATTCCCATACTGGAAAGAAGCTACTTTATTAAGTGCAAGATTTATGATTGATTTGTAAAAATGCAGGTATTAAAGATTTTAGAATCCATGATTTAAGACATGAAGCTGTATCTTGGTTTTTTGAAAATACACCATTAACAGATATTGAGATTTCAAACATATCCGGTCATATAGAAATGGATACTTTGAAAAGATATGCAAATTTACGACCTAGTAAAACTAGGTGCTAAATTGTGGGGAAAGTAAATCTATCAAATTATTCTTCTATCTGCTCAAGTATCCAACTAATCCATTTTGAGATAGTAGAGGCTCTTCTAATGTAAGTGCTATCAGAATCTATATTGTTTAATAATCTCTTAATTGCTGATATTCTTGATTTGAGGCTCTTATCTCTATTCTTCTCAATCTTTTGTATAAGTGCCCGTCAGAACCAGCTTGACCAGGTGCTTG
The DNA here is from genome assembly GCA_043758775.1 of Methylophilaceae bacterium. Classification (GTDB taxonomy): domain Bacteria; phylum Pseudomonadota; class Gammaproteobacteria; order Burkholderiales; family Methylophilaceae; genus JACMMS01. Next base: position 4,301 of record JAYVMU010000019.1, on the reverse strand, counting down.
CTTGATAATGTCTTCCATAATGACTCCTTGTTTTTATTGTTAACAGAGTCGGTAGAACAGGGGCATGGGGAAACCCCATATAATCCAAAATCACAAAACAACTGGGGGCATTTACCCATTGGCTCGTGATATTGGTTGCACTTGCTTAAACCAATTCTTATCTATGTTTTAATAGATTTTTTTGAGTAGTCAACAGCTGGATTGAAATATTTTGATTGAACCGTATCAGCCTATTTGTATTGATTGTTTTTGAATACTGCTTATTGAATTGGGTATTTAGCAATTTTGATTATTGAATATATTGATTTAAAACACATGAAGGACTTGTTTCTTTGCCTTTGCCGTTCCGTGCTATCACACGGTTCCGGCAAAGTCTTACCCTTAGGCTAAAAAATTTAGCCTCCTGACTTTACCTTGCTACATTCACATAGCACCGGATTGAGATAATGTAAGTTTCTCAATTTCGCAGTTCGTGCTCTAACAAGCACAGTTGGACGGTCTGCTGATTGTCTTCGTTGTGGCTTTCCAACTTTCCTCATTCTAGCCACTTGCACCTATTGTCATACCTGTAAATCAGGTTTCACGATTTTGGTCGGCGTGCAAACTTTCTTATTGAGCATATCCTTGGCAATTTGTGTCCTTAGAGTTTTAGCTACTTACATAAGCTACTGCTGGAATGATCGAACCGGGAAGATATATTTGATATGCAGAAACAAGTCCTCAGAAGAAAGGCATATCACTCTTGACGAATAAATCACTCAAATTAGAGTTAATAAAAAATTTATTTAATGTCAATAGCAACTGGCTAAATTAAATCTTACCCTCATGAGAGTCTTTAACTGAGTTAGGTTGCAACTTATTTTGGAGATTGTTATACAGGTCTTTTGAATTAGCAAAACTATTCAAACTTTGAGACAACTGCAAAATTGAATTTGCTTGCATTTCAAGATTTGCAGTAAATGCTCTTAGTAAAAACAAATGAGATAAATCTACACTTGATTTATTTCTTGAAACTTTAGGATCTCGTTTAGGTTCATATTTCTCATTAGGCGCAGTATAGACTTCACCGTCAATTAAAAAATCTGCAATATGTAAAATTGAATATAAAACACTACGACCAACTTTTTTATGTGGGATCGGAAATCTTTTTTGAGTTCTTAAAACTGATTGTTGTTTGGTAGATATGCCAATTTCTTGTTCTAATTGCTCTGGTGTCATTACTAACTTCCCACCAGATTTGATTTTTAAATAATCAATAATCTGTTCTTGGTCCATAGTTTATTTTCACTAACACTGCTAAAACTGTAGAATATCACTTCTTTTAAGTCCCTGTAGTTCAATGGATAGAACAAGGTCCTCCTAAGACCTAGATCTGGGTTCGATTCCCGGTGGGGATACCATACAAAAAATCTAATTATTTTAACTATTTTTGGGATAGGTTTGGGATACATCAGCGCTGGATTCAACTGGATTAGGCTGGTTTATAATTCACTAAATTATTGATTTATAAAAATAAATACAATATAAAACCTGTAAATTCCCCACTTAGGAGGGGGATGCTCTATCCACTGAGCTACCGGGGCAAATCTATCGCAAGCCTTATATTATAAGCGTTACAGGCAATTAACAAAATAATTTTATTCCATTTGCAATCTGCTTACCGTATTGTTGCGTATAGTGTTTATAGTGCAACTGTTTGATGACTAAACTTAAATTATTTTTTAGCATCATAGCTGTATATATTAATCTTGATCGACATTGGGTATTGCGATGAAACTTACATTCTTCAGTTTGGTATTAATAATAGCGGTTTTCGGCTTTATCAGCGTTAGTCGAGCTGGCACTTTGCCAAAGGATGGCGATAAAGCACCAGATTTCAATTTACCAGATGCTAAAGGGGACCTCCATCAACTTTCAAACTATGAAAATAAATGGCTAGTTCTGTATTTTTATCCAAAAGATGACACGCCAGGTTGTACTAAAGAAGCTTGCAGCTTCCGTGACGATTTAGCGCAATTAGATAAGCTTGGTGCACAAGTAGTCGGTATCAGCGTCGATGATAGCAATTCACATGCTAAATTTGCCGAAAAATACCATCTACCCTTTCCGTTACTTGCCGATAAAGATGGAAAAGTTGCCGATAGTTATGGTGCTTTAACTAATCTATTCTTTTTTAAGTTAGCTAAACGTTACACTTTTCTAATTGATCCACAAGGCATTATTGTAAAAACCTACTTAAGCGTTGATACATCACGTCATTCACAAGAAATTATTGATGATTTAAAAAAACTGCAAATTGCAAAAGTAAAATGACTCAAGTAAAAGGAATATCATGAAATATATTTTAATTCTTGCGCTAGCACTAACAACGCTAGCAACTAATACCTTCGCCCAAGACACAAGCCCACAAAACACTAAAATGAGTAAATCAGAATATAAAGACTGGACAACATTAACCTGCAGTGGATTTAAAACTTGGCAAGATTGTAGAACAGAAGCACGAGCTATTTGCCCGAGTGGATTTAATACTGCTGACCAATTGGAAAATATTTTAATACAGCGTCGTGAAGTGAGTATTGCTTGTAAAAGCTAAGTATGTTCTATGCAAGGTACTCAACCGTATTACTGCTCACGAATACTAAGATAACCTGAATGAGTGAATGCAGATCTGGCACTTAATTTTCTGCATTTAGATTCATCGACAAGATTCGCTTTTTTAGCTGTGGTACCAGTTCCATTTCAAACCATTCATTTTGTTTTATCCATGGAAAATTTCTAGGTGAAGGGTGAGGTAGCGGGATGAATTGTGGCGAATACTCCGCCCAAGCTTTTACTGTTTCTGTGTAAGCGCCAATTTCTCAACCTGTTTACAGGCATATTGTTGAATTACACTAGAAATGTCCCACGTGCCGATTGAGTATTACTGTCCAATAGGCCACCAATAGTAATTCCAAATACACCAGTCATTATTATTCAAATAATCCACATAAAATTACTGTTGTACCAAAAGTGATCTAAGAAAATTAATCTAGTAATGGCTGCTGTATTTCTAAATTGATGGAAATAAAGTTACATGGATAATATATTTATGTCATTAATTGTTGACTCATTTCTTAGAGTTATATTTTGTTCATAAGGCGGCTAGTCGCGCGAATATCAAAAGAGCTTTCGCGGATTTTCTTAACAGTTGATATGCCCGCAAGTGCTAGAAAAAAACCAAAATGGTTAGGAAAGTCTGGGTATGCACATGCAACGGTTTCGCCTGATGTTAAATCTTCGGCCTCAAAATCAACGCCATCAGTGGCTAAAATAAACTTGGCTTTGGCTTTCTCTGTTGCAGGGCTGGCACGAAGTTTATCTAAAGTGGCATTTGTCACGCCAGTGCTACAAACAGCAATGTGAATGTTATTGCGCTGAAGCACACCATTTTCTACATCCGATTTATTTTCATTGCCGCTTTTCAGGCGTTTGATAGTGGTTTCTTTATTGCCAAATGCCTCTAAAAACGCATAGGTGAAATTAGCAGTGTCAAATGGCTGCTCGGCAAGGTCACTGATGGCTTGTTCAATTTCTACTGCGTTCAAGGTGTATGCTCATTTTTATACTTTTTAGTGGCCTTTATTTTACCTGAGTAATGCAAAGCCTATGCAATAGCTTTCTAAATTCAAATAAGTGCATCCCCGATTTTGCCTAATTAACATTTGCATTCACTCTTAAATTTCGCCAAAGCACCGACCATCTCATGGTTCAAAATTCAATCAAGCATAAACACTTCGTGACCACCTGCAATCGGTTCGCTATTGGCGACTGCGATTTTGGCTGGTTGCTGGCTTTAACTTCTTTATCCCCCATGAGGCTTATCGGCAGGCGAAACAACTCAAGAGCGATGCAGGTTCAAGTTGATAAGCCTGCAAACTTGGGGCAAGCCTTAAATTCAAAATCAGGCTCGCCAATCTAAGAACGATACGAGGTTACGAACATGACAAAACTACACGCAACACCATATAACATCGATGCAGCGGGTTTTTATTTTGATAGCTTGGAAGACTATCAAACTAAGACAGAAAATCACTTAGACCGCTTTGGTAACTTGGTAGAAGAGTTTGAAATTCAGTTTATTGATGGCGATGATTCCGAGCTGTTTGATGCGTGTAGCAATAAACCAATCAAATCTAAATACGTGGTTTGATGATATTGAATGTATAGAGGTGGCCCAGCAAAATTGAACAGCGCTATAAGTGAACAAGTTTACTCAACCGTGTCATAAAATGACCAATAATTGAGGAGTAAACGAAATGCTA
>JAYVMU010000018.1:0-18330 GCA_043758775.1 Methylophilaceae bacterium | reverse complement strand
CTATAAATGGTAGAAAGCTGGTATTTAATGTTGAGGCGCATGATGGGGTAGATTTAATTTCCAAGGGGCGGCATGAGCGCTTCATTATTAACAAAGATAAATTTGATATCAAAGTAAATGAAAAAGCCAGACAGATTAAGAGGTGTTAAGAGTTGATGGCATTTGTTCTTTTTAACTAAATCATAGGGTGGTGCACTTCTGCACTCACATCCCTAAGAGATATGGTGTATTTTTGCACTGAAATTAACAGTTAAGAGCTTTAAATCCACAGCCCAAAGCAGATAATTCACAAAATAGGCAAATTATTAAACGTGACAACTTAAATCTTAGCTTGGCGACGCTGTACAAGCATAAAAATATTATAAATCAATATGTTATAAAACTAATAATCTGCAAATACTCATTAAATTATGTGGTTATAGCATGGGTATGACAGAATGTGCCAATACAGCATAATGACTTATATGGGCCCGAAGCAGTTATTCATAACTTCGCTAAGCTTAGCTTTTTAAGATTATCCAGACCGCCTTTATAAACCCCAGAAATAGTCTTTACTGCATCCTCATCTCCTTGACCCTGCGCAGGTGTAGAAGAAGTGTCTTTATGTTTAAAAGTTCCAGCCCATACGACTTTAGTTTTGTTATTACTCTCAGAGGTAATCGTTAAGTGATAAGTGATAAGTGATAACTGGTAGTACACCAAGATTAAACGGCAAGGTGGAGCGATCACATCTAACGGATCAGCGAGAGTTTTACCAAATGTTGGATTACGACGGAGACGTGAAGCTAATGATTAGAACATTTAGCATCTAGTAATTGAATAAGAAAATTTGTAAAATCCAATCTTCAAGCGTGACATTTTGAATTTAGTTTAAGCGAGAATGTGCAAGCATTATCGGGTTTAAATCGTTATAAATCAATTGATTATTAAAACTTTTAATCCGTTTTTCGTGGGTTCGATCCCCGCACGCCTACCAATACAAGGTTTCACAAAACATCGTGGAACCCCTAAAACCCGCCACTGTGCGGGTTTTTTATTGCACTTTATGCAGCCACCTTGTAACTTAAAAACCAAGCTAGACATTTGCTAAGCTATTACATAGCTTAGCTGTTCAGTTATGATAGTAAAATATTTTTTGATAGCATCTATCCTTATGCAAAACCAAACACTAACCTTATTGGGCAACATCACACCGGCAGAGTTTTTAGCTGATTACTGGCAGAAAAAGCCGTTACTCATTCGTAAGGCAATCCCCCACTTTAAAGGCTTGCTCAGCGCGAATGACTTGGCTGGGCTAAGTTGTGAGGATGATGCACAAGCACGGATTATTAAACAGTCAAAAGGTAAATGGCAGGTGACTGATGGCCCTTTTGATGAGGACGCTTTTATTAAGTTGCCAGAAAAAGACTGGACGCTTTTAGTGCAGAGCGTAAATCAGCACTTACCTGATGCAACAAGCTTGCTGGCACAGTTTAATTTTATTCCACACGCCCGTCTAGATGATTTAATGGTGAGCTACGCACCTGATGGCGGTGGCGTAGGGCCACATTTTGATTCATATGATGTGTTTTTATTACAAGGGATCGGCAAGCGCTTATGGCGCGTAAGTAAACAACAGGATTTAAGCTTAATTGAAAATGCGCCACTTAAAATTTTAAAGAGCTTTGTGTCTGAACAAGAATATATTTTAGAAGCAGGTGATATGTTGTACTTGCCGCCGCAGATTGCACATTGGGGTATTGCAGTTGGTGATTGCATGACCTATTCCATCGGTTTTCGCGCACCTAAAGCACAAGAGCTTGGCATTGAGTTTTTAAGTTTTATGCAGGATAAAATTAGTTTACAAGGCTTATATCAGGATCCTGATTTAAGCCTGCAAACGCATCCTAGCGACATTAGTAGCAGTATGGTTTCGCAGGTGAGCAACATGCTTAAAACTATTACTTGGAACGATGAGATAGTAGCTGAATTCTTAGGCATGTATTTATCTGAACCTAAGCAAGATGTTATATTTGAGACGCCACGTAAATTAAGTGCAGAAAAATTTAATCTGCAACTCGCGCAAAAACCTATTTTACTGGCGCTTAAAAGTCAGGTTTTATGCTACAAAGGCCTGTGTTTTATCAATGGAGAGAAGTTGGAAGTGGCAGATGCACTATTTAACAGCATGCAAAAACTAGCTGACACTCGTTATTTGGACATTTCACAAGAAAACTTAAATATTGAAGATTTAGCAGCTCTTAGCAAACTATTACATGCATATTATTTTATAGGTTATTTAACTTTCAAACACTAATCACTTCAAATCAGGTGGTATAGATAATGACTAATGCAGAACTGATCCCAAATCAAGTTGTAGTAGGTGAACGTAACTATGAAGTGGCGCTAAACCTTGTTATAGCGCGCGCTGATAGCGAGTTATTAATATTTGATACCGATTTAAGTCATGGTGCTTACAGTAGTCAAAAGCGATTTGAGCTAATTAATCAGTTTTTAACCAAACAGCCGAAAAATCGGCTAACCATCGTATTACTTGATGCCCGCTATTTTATGCAATATTGCCCGCATCTATTTGATTTATTAGAAAATTATAGCCATAGGATGACGGTATACAAAACCAATGAAACAGCAAAAATCGCGCAAGATTGCTTTGTTATTGCAGATAAACAACATGTCATTAGACGCTTTAACAAAGATCAAGCACGCTTTAAATATACATTGAATGATGAAGATGTGGCGGCACAACTCACTATGCGCTTTAACGATTTATTAGAAGAAACAACTGAATCAATCTCATATAATCAACTGGGTTTATAAAATATAGTGCGATAAAATGACTTTGCTGATGAAAAATAGTTTATTAGGCTTTATTTTATTGCTCGCAGCATGCAGCCATATTGCCTTTGCAGAAACTGCATTTAAGATCATTGAGCTCAAATATCGCATGGCTCAGGATGTACTACCAGTGATTCAAGCACTCGTTGGCAGTGATGGCGCTGCAACAGGCTTGAACAATCAGCTTATCATCCGCGCAGACAGCGCACGCATGGCGGAGATTGAGCAAACCATCGCCGCTCTGGATACAGCTAGACACAATCTCAAAATTACCGTTAGCCATGAAGCCGCTAAGCAGTTGCAACAAGACAACACCAGCGTGCAGGGTAATGTAAAAATAGATAAAGTCATTGTCGGCAACTCAAGCAGACTGCCGCCGAATAATGCACAAATCAACCTTGATCGTACTACGTCAAATATTAGTGAGCATGGCAGCCAATTTATTAATGTGCTGGATGGCGAACGTGCATTTATCCGTACTGGGCAAATAGTGCCATACACACAAGAATGGCTCGTGCTTACGCAACGTTATGCACAACGTTATGCACAACGTTACTTACAAGTGCAACAAACGACAGAGTTTCGAGACATCAGCACGGGGTTTGCGGTACGAGCGCGTAGTGTTGGTGATGAAAATAGTGGTGAATTTGAACTGGAAATTACGCCACGAATCGCCAATCTTAATAGCAGTGGCTACATCGACTTTGAAGAATTAAGTACAACAGCGCATGTGCGTAGAGGCGAATGGTTTGATCTTGGCGAAACAATGCTTTGGCACGATGATGTCAGCCGTAAAATTTTAAGTTTACAAAATCAATTCTCGCAACAAAGCTCTAATTTAATGATTCGTCTAGATTAAGAACCAGGTGGCAGAAAAATTATTGTGTTTAGTGAGACTCCACCCTCAAAAGTAGAATCACCTTGAATACAGAACATCATGCTTAAATTAAAGCATGATGTAAAAAAACCACTAAAAGCCCAATAAAAAAGAAAAATAAACAACAAAATCAACAAAAATGGTAGTATTTTTTGTAATTGCTGGTAAAATTTGCCTCACTCGGAAGGCTAAATTAGCTGGCCGCTACTGATTTCATATTTTTATATCAAGGGATAACAAAATGACACGTTCTGCTCTATTAGCTGCTCTATTAGCACTTGCTTTAACCGCTTGTGGCGAAAAACCTGCTGAAGCTCCTGCTGCACCTGCACCTGCTGCTGAAGCTCCTGCTGCACCTGCTGCTGAAGCTCCTGCTGCTGCACCTGCTGCTGCACCTGCTGCACCTGCTGCTGATGCTGCACCTGCTGCTGATGCTGATGCTAAACCAGCTGACGCTGCTGCAAAATAATTTTATTGTAAGAATAACATTATTAATAAAAATAGCCGGCTTAGGTCGGCTTTTTTATTGGCTCAATTCACTTATCAAAACCCTCGCCAGCTAAAACCTGAAACTTGGTCTGCAATCCCCACCCAATCTATAGTGCAATTCAGTACCTGACTCAATGCCCGCTTAGCCAGTTCTGGTGAATTATTCTTAGCGCTTAAATGTGCTGCCACAATATGTTGCAGTTTAGAGTTATCTAATTGCGATAACAACGCGGCAGCACTTGTATTATCCAGATGACCTAATCGGCTACCTACGCGTTTTTTCAGTGTCCATGCGTAAGGTCCCTTGTCTAGCATGTCGACATCATGATTGCACTCCAATACCAACGCATCGCAACCAGTCAAAACCGACTCAATATAAGGTGTTGAGCTGCCAGCATCGGTCAACACCCCCAGCTTACGATTTCCATCGCTAAAGACAAACTGCGTAGGCTCTCGTGCATCATGTGGCACGGGGTAAGGTGTTACTTGCAACGCTCCTATGGCAAAGGTCTGATGGCTATCAATGACATTAATTTGGATATTGTGCTTGTCTGGTATATAGCGCTCACACATTTTAAGTGTGCCATGCGTTAGCCAAACCGCGATATTGTATTTATTAGCGAGTTTAAACACGCCTTTGGCGTGGTCATCATGCTCATGCGTGACTAGAATACCGGTAATTTGCTCCAGTTCTAATTCCAATCTTTGCAAACGAGTAACAACATCACGCAAGCCAAAGCCACAATCCAACAGTAATCGAGTAGGTTCTGCTCCACCAGATTGGGCTTCAACGACTAAACTATTGCCAGCACTACCACTGCCTAATGATGCAAAGCGCATTACTCAAATCCGCTAACTTAAGTTGGGCAATTATTTAAGTTCTTCATACAGTAACGCTAGAATCTTATTAGCTGTCGCAGAATGGTTATGGCTACCATCTTTGTTTTCTACTGTCACTTTAGAGCCAGCAGCACTATCGGCCACTTTAATACTATATTGCTTGGCTGCATTGCTCTTATCATCAGATTTGTCGTCATCTTTACTACTACTCCAGAACTTCAAAGTATCAAGCAAGCCTTTTTTCTTTTTGTCGCCAGTCGCGACGTCAATATCAGCGTAGCGTACAAAAAATACACCATTAGAACGGTCTTTATCTTCAATAACAAAGCCTACCCGATCTAATGCCAAACCGACACGACGCCAGCCGCGGTCAAATGAGTCATTCAACGATAAAGCTGCACCACCATCTGGCTCTTTAAGCAATTCAGCATGTTTCTCCACAATTGGCTCTGCAGCAATTTGTTTGGCTTTGCTTGCATCCACACCTAGCTTAACCATTAAACGACGCAATAATTCAACATCAAGTTCATCGTCAATTGAAGTTGCGTCTTTAGCATTAGCATCCAAACGATAGCCCGTATCAATTTCACCAAACTGCGTTTGAACACGATTCTTACCATCATCAGGCGCACTAGATACGGTGCGGTGTGTCATGTAAATTTCTGTAGTCCCTAGTTTTACACCGCGATCTAAACGAGTGTGGAATTTTCTTTTATCTGCTAATCCCGATAATTTATCAAGATATTTATCAAACTTATCTAATAAGTTACCCTTTTGCTTCACTTTAAGCGCGTCCGACTCGATCCACTCTGTCTCCATCACGCCAATATCAGGTTGCTCTACACGCACTGCAAAGCCTTGGTCAAGCCAAAACTCGCGAATTTCTGGCCAGATTTTTTCAGCTGGTGCATTCACGACTAACCATCGATCTGTACCAGATCGATGCAAAGTCACACCGTCAGCATTAGTAGGTAGGATTTTTTCTACGTTGGCCTCTTGCACTTCCTGGCCTTGAGCATAGCTAGAATAGCTGGTACTGCCACCGGGTACTACATAGGCATCACTTGAAGTCACCGCCGTTAAATCTGGTGGCACTTCAAGTGGCTTAGCTCGGCCCGCCCCTTTATAGTCAGGCGCATCGTTTATAAATGGAATTGAGTCACATCCCGCTAACGCTAACAGCGCCAGCAAGATAATCGGTTTAATCATGAATCGTTTAGTACAAATCATTCTATGTTTTCTCACTCTATATGCTAACTTGCTCTAGATTAACTCTGCTGATTTCATGGCTGAGCGTAAAGTATCATGATGCTGTTTTGATAAGGTCACCAAAGGCAAACGAATGCCCAATTTAATTAGACCCATTTCTTGCAGCACCCATTTCAAAGGCGTTGGGTTGGCTTCAATAAATAACTTTTGATGCAAGCCAAATAATTTAGCATTCATTGCACGGGCTGCAAAGGCATCGCCCTGCATGGCAGCTACACACATGTCATGCATCAGTTTTGGCGCCGCATTGGCCGTCACAGAAATCACACCATGACCACCTAATAACATTAAAGATAAGGCTGTCGCATCATCGCCGCTGTAAACCGCAAAATCTTTAGGTGCACGTAATAAGAGATCTGTACCACGGTCTATGCCACCTGTCGCATCTTTAATCCCAATAATATTGGAGATAGCGGCCAAGCGGAGTACCGTGTCATTGCTCATGTCACAGCAAGTTCTGCCTGGCACATTGTACAAAATTTGCGGGATATCCACCGCTGCTGCCACCGCCGCGAAGTGCTGATACAAACCCTCTTGCGTAGGCTTGTTATAATAAGGCGTCACGAGTAGACAAGCATCTGCACCTAAAGTTTTAGCTTTAGCAGTTAGTTCTATTGCCTCTTTTGTGCTATTTGCACCGGTACCAGCAATGACGGGAATGCGCTTAGCCACACGCTCTACAGTCTCTTTAATCAGTAAGCAATGCTCATCCCAATCTACTGTAGGCGATTCACCGGTAGTACCCACGACAACGATGCCATCCGTACCTGCATTGATATGAAAATCAATCAGCTGATGTAACGCTGGTATATCCAAACTGCCATCCTCAAACATGGGGGTGACGATAGCAACGAGACTGCCTTGCAGCATAATAACGAACCTTTAATTAATAACTTCGATATTTTAACCGAAACTCTACTACTAAAGGCAAAGTCAATAACTTACTAACACTTTTTTACATTTTAATTAGCTTGTTCTAAATAACTAAATGACCCGTCACTATAAGCATATATTCTTTGTGAATATAACAATGGCTTGCTATATTGTGTCATATCAAGCCATTGCGTGAATTTGGCACTGCACATAGCGCAATTCAATCACGCACTAATTTATAGCGTCGGCAAAACGCGGTATAATTTTAACTGGTTTAATTACTTGGTTTAAAACACTACTATGTCTAACCATATTCTGACGCAAAGCTTTATTTCCATTATTGTCGGGACAGTACTAGTCAACAATATTGTATTGGTAAAAATATTAGGCCTGTGCCCATTTATGGGGGTATCGAAAAAACTCGAAGCTTCTATTGGGATGGCAGCAGCCACCGCTTTTGTGCTCACCATTGGCTCATGCACCAGCTGGGCGATTAGCCATTACTTGCTTGAGCCAAATAACTTGCAATACTTACGTACGCTATCATTCATTATTGTCATCGCCGGCGTCGTGCAATTTACCGAGATGTTAATGGAAAAAAACTTTCCACCCTTATATCAATCTTTGGGTATTTTTCTGCCTCTAATTACCACTAATTGCGCAGTTTTGGGCATTCCCTTACTTAATGCGCAAGCAAGCCATGGCTTTGTTGAATCTGCATTATTTGGATTTGGCGGTGCAGCGGGATTCTCCATGGTACTGATTTTATTCGCTTCTATGCGCGAACACCTAGAAGCTGCAGATGTGCCATTAGTGTTTAAAGGCTCAGGCATTGCCATGATTACAGCCTCACTAATGAGCCTAGCATTTATGGGCTTTGCTGGTCTGGATAGATAAAGAGCTAGTTAGTAAACAAAAAAAATTTAGAAAAGCCGTATGCTCACTACTTTAACCTCCCCCATGCTGCTCGCTCTTTACGTCATGATAGGACTCGCTTTGGTGCTAGGCGTTGTCCTTGGCATTTCTGCGCTTAAATTCAAAGTAGAAGGTGATCCCTTAATTGCCCGTATTGATGCAATTTTGCCACAAACGCAATGTGGTCAATGTGGTTATCCTGGTTGTAAACCTTACGCCACCGCCATCGCCAAAGGTGAGGCGGATATTAATCAGTGCCCACCAGGCGGTGATGCTGGCGCACATGCACTGGCAGATTTAGTTGGTGTGGAATACAAGCCGCTCAATGCGGAACATGGTTTACCAAAACCCAAAGCGGTAGCATTTATTGATGAAAATATCTGCATTGGCTGTACGCTGTGCATCCAAGCGTGCCCAGTAGACGCCATATTAGGCGCCGCAAAACATATGCACACGATTATCACCAGCGAATGTACAGGCTGCGAGCTATGCGTAGCGCCCTGCCCAGTAGATTGTATTACGATGGAACTGATAGCAGAAAACCCAGATAATTGGAAATGGAAATACCCTGTTTTCCCGATTAAACTAGAAGTAACTAACCCTGTGGCACATGCAGCATGAACGCGATTATCAATTTTTTTCAGAAACTAAATACTAGCCACAGCCAAGTTAATAATCTAACTACTAGCGACGTATTCAAGTTTAATGGTGGCGTACACCCACCCGAAAATAAAACTGCATCTACCCAGTTGCCAATCGCACAACTAAAGTTGCCTAAAAAACTGATACTGCCATTACGTCAACACGTGGGCAATATCCCCAAAATCAAAGTCAATATTGGAGAGCACGTACTCAAAGGACAATTGCTAGCGGAAGCGGAAGGCGCAGTTTCTGCTGCAATCCATGCGCCAACATCTGGCATGATTAGTGCGATTGCAGATGCCATTATTCCACATCCATCAGGTTTACCTGATATGTGCATCACCTTAATTCCTGATGGTCTAGATAAGTGGGTTACCAAACTGACGCCAGTTGATTGGCGTAATGCGGATAAAAGAGATTTAGTGGCTAGTCTGCGCTTATCCGGCATTGTAGGCTTGGGTGGCGCGACTTTTCCGACGCATATAAAACTACGTGCCAATGGAAAGTCAGGCGTACATACCTTAGTCATCAACGCCGCGGAGTGTGAGCCTTATATTACTTGTGACGACATGCTGATGCGTGAACGTGCCGACCAAATCATGCAAGGCATCGCTATTGCACAGCATTTATTGGGCGCAGAAAAATGCGTGATTGGCATTGAAGACAACAAACCGCAAGCCATTAATGCCATGCAAACTACTTGTGCAGATAAAGAGAACATGCAAGTCAAAGCCGTGCCCACACTTTATCCAAGTGGTGATGCGCGACGTTTGATTCACTTACTACTTGGTACTGAAATTCCAAGTGATAAACGCTCCACAGACCTTGGCGTACAAGTATTTAACGTGGCCACGGTACTAGCGTTATATCGCTATTTTGAATTTGGTGAGCCCGCAATCAATCGTATTGTATCGATGACGGGCAATGTTAATACACCTCAAAATTTTGAAGTTTTATTTGGCACGCCTTTACATGACTTAGTAACCGCTGCAGGTGGTGCAAAAGCGAATACCAGTCATTATATTATGGGTGGGCCGATGATGGGCTTTAGCTTGCCCTCCACCGAAGTACCCATTACCAAAGCCGCCAACTGCATCATCGCGGCTGCACCTAGTTTATTTGCTGAGCCACCTCCTGCTCTGCCCTGCATACGTTGCGCACGCTGCGCCGATGCTTGCCCAGTGAGTTTGCAACCTCAGGAATTGTATTGGTTTGCCAAGTCTGATAACTTTGAAAAAGCGCGTGATTACCAATTATTTGATTGTATTGAGTGTGGTGCATGTTCTTATGTGTGTCCAAGCAATATCCCGCTAGTACAGTATTATCGTTATGCAAAAAGCGAAATTATTGCCGCGGATAAAGCCAAAGAAGCGGCAGACTTGGCACGTGAACGTAATGAGTTTAAATTGATGCGTACTGAACGCGAGAAAATTGAACGCACACAAAAACATGCACAGCGTGCTGAAGCAGGGAAATTAGAAAATAACAAAATTGAGGCAGAAAAAGCTAAAGCAGCCACTGAGCCCGCTATCGCAGTAACCGCATCAACTGATGATGAAGCTAAAAAGGCCGCCAAACAAGCAGCCATAGCCGCTGCGATTGAACGAGCTAAAGCATTAAAAGCGGTCGCACCTGCCAAGGTCGCCGAAAACATAGCTGAAGTGACAAGCGAACAATCTGAAGATGAAAAGAAGGCAGCGAAACAAGCCATTATTGCAGCGGCGATTGAACGCGCTAAAGCGCAAAAAGCCGCGGCAATTGCAGCAGGGGATGCGCCTAAGAATATTGAGCCTACTAGCAAAACTGTAATAGCAGAGATTGCTGAAATAGAAGCCAGACGTAAAGAGTTTTTACCTGCGGATAAAACTACATATTAAAAAAATAAATAACAAACATAACATATTATAAAACAGGATAATTGTGGATCGCTCTCCCTACATTTCAAATGCACCCAGTGTTGGCGTAATTATGCTAAAAGTGTTGCTGGCATTGGTACCTGGCATCATTGCCTACGTATGGATATACGGTGGTGGCATTTTAGTGACGCTCACCTTAGCCACATTGACTGCGCTAGGTGCAGAAGCTGCCATGCTAAAAGTTCGCCAACGCCCAATCAAACCATTTCTATTGGATGGTAGCGCCGTTGTCACCGCGTGGCTATTAGCTCTGGCATTGCCACCACTAGCGCCGTGGTGGCTAATAGTAGTAGGTACATTATTCGCTATTGTTATTTCCAAGCAGCTTTATGGTGGCTTGGGTTACAACCCGTTTAACCCCGCTATGATAGGCTATGCAGTCCTGTTGATTTCATTTCCGACCATCATGACAAAGTGGCCTGCACCTCTCACGCTAGCACAGTCACCACTGAGTTTTGTTGACCAATTACATTATATTTTCGGCCAGTTATTGCCCAATGGCATCAAAATGGATGCTATTACTTCAGCTACCCCACTTGATTATTTAAAGACACAACTCACGTTAAAACATACGGTACAAAGCATTTCTGAAGCACCTATTTTTGGCTCATTTGGCGCTACAGGGGGTGAATACGTAGTCGGTGCATACTTGCTTGGTGGTTTGTATTTATTACAGCAACGTATCATTAGCTGGCATTTACCTACCGCATTTTTGCTTACTCTGGCTTTCATGGCTGGCGTGTTCCACTTAGTCAGTCCAGCACATTTTGCCAGCCCGCTATTTCACTTATTCACGGGCGCTTCCATGTTTTGTGCTTTCTTTATTATTACCGACCCAGTGAGCGGCCCTACCACCCCAAAAGGTAAATTGGTTTTTGCAGCGGGTGTGGCTATTTTAGTATATTTAATTCGTGTATATGGCGGCTACCCTGATGGCGTAGCCTTTGCCGTGATTTTTATGAACATCTGTGTACCACTGATTGATGCACATACTCAGCCACGCGTATTTGGTCATAGCAAATAAAGTGAAACAATATGCCTAAAACCATAATTACTCATGCGCTTAAAACAGCAGGCTTACTTATTGTATTTTCTATTGCAGGTACTTGGCTGCTGGCTTATATCTACGCTACTACACTTGCACCTATTGCTAAAAGTGAAGCCGAAGCGCGTTTAAGTTTATTCCGTCAAATCATGCCAGATAGCATGCACGATAATGATTTACTTAAAGATGCGATTAAAGTCGGGCCCGATGCACTTTTAGGTAATAAAGAACCAATTGAAATAAATCGTGCCAAAATCAATAATAAGCCTGCAGCTTTAATACTTGAAGCGATTGCGCCCGATGGTTATAGCGGTGATATAAAACTACTGATTGCAATTCGCGCAGACGGCACATTGAGCGGTGTACGTGTGTTAGCGCACAAGGAAACCCCTGGCTTAGGTGATTATATTGATATATTGCATAGTAAGTGGATCAAGCAGTTTGATAATGAGTCGCTAGCAAAAACTGCCCTGCCACTATGGCATGTAAAGAAAGATGACGGCAAATTTGATTACATGGCAGGTGCGACCATCACACCGCGTGCGGTCGTTAAAGCAGTGGCTAACGCATTGCAGTATTTCCAAATCAACAAAAATAAACTCTTTTCTGACGCGGCGGCGCAATAGTAAAAAGCAAAAAATCTAGGTCAATATAATGGCTGAGAAAAGGATAGTAAAATGGCGATGTACCAAGAGATTATTAAAAATGGCTTATGGAAGCAAAATACCGGTGTAGTACAATTGCTGGGCCTTTGCCCCACGTTGGCCGTCACCACGTCTGCGGTGAATGGCATGAGCTTAGGCTTAGCCACTGCGTTCGTCATGGCCTTATCTAATGGTGCAGTTTCACCAATTCGCCGCTTTATACCTGCTGAAATACGCGTGCCCGTATTTATTCTAGTCATTGCCACACTGGTTACAGTCACCGATTTACTCATCCATGCCGGATCAAAACCGCTCTATGACGCATTGGGTATTTTCATTCCACTTATCGTCACCAACTGCATCGTGCTTGCGCGTGTAGAATCTTTTGCTGCAAAAAACAGTACGGTTCCTTCTATGCTGGATGGATTCTCCATGGGTTTTGGTTTATCTTTAGTGTTGGCTTTATTAGGCGGCTTACGTGAGTTCGTCGGCAAAGGCACGTTTCTATCTGGCTTAGATTTAGTCTTTGGCCCTGCTGCCAAGCAATTCATGCTCACTGTGCCGGATTATCACGGCTTTCTACTTGCCGTATTACCTCCAGGCGCCTTTATAGGTCTAGGCTTGCTCATTGCTGGACGCAACTGGTTTGAAGTACGCAAAAACAAAGTATCACTCGCTACTACAGCAGCAATGAAACCAGCCGACGCACATTAAAATTAATTCTGATAAATCTCAGCGCACCACAAAAAAACCTAGTTAAAGTATGAACGCTGCTAAACGGCTGGAACTATTTAAATGCTTGAGTGCGGCCACTCCAAACCCAACCACCGAGCTCCATCACAACAGTACATTTGAGTTACTAGTTGCGGTAATTCTATCGGCGCAGGCTACCGATAAAGGCGTGAACATTGCTACCACTAAACTTTTTGCGGTAGCCAATACGCCACGAGCCATTTTCGACTTAGGTGTGGCTGGTCTGGAAAGCTACATAAAAAGCATAGGCTTATATCGAACCAAGGCAAAAAATGTCATTACCACTTGCAAGCAGTTAATTGATTTTCATAATGGCGAAGTACCTGATACACGTGAAGCTCTGGAAAAGCTCGCTGGCGTTGGCCGTAAAACTGCTAACGTCATACTCAACACTGCGTTTGGGCAAGCCACGATAGCCGTTGATACGCATTTATTCAGATTAGGCAACCGCACCAAGTTAGCGCCGGGTAAAACACCGCTGGAAGTCGAAAAGAATCTGATGAAAGCAGTACCTAAGGCTTATCTAAAAGATGCGCACCATTTACTTATTCTTCATGGTCGTTACATCTGCACTGCGCGCAAACCCAAATGTGCTGTATGTGTCATTCAACATGTATGTGAATACCCAGCAAAAGAATTGTAAAAAAGATTAAGAATAACCACGTGAAAATTAACCCGTTAAAAAAATCGTCATTAAAAGTTGCAACAGGTTTAGCTACGGCTGGAGAAACCAGCCTTAACAAATCCCCTACAAACAAAGCAACCACGGACTTAGCCGCACGGTTGGTTACACAAGCGGTGACAACCGCCATGCAAAAAGCGAATATCAGTACCGCCAGCAGTGTGTTGTTGTTTTTAACCTCTGAATTCGCTAACGACCCGCAATCTGCCATTAAAGCAGCCGCTAAAACAGCTAGATGCACACAAATTATCGGCTGCTCTGCTACCGGAATTTTTACGGATGAAGACTGGGTGTTGGATTGCCCCGCCGCCGCCGCGATGGTGTTTGCTGGCGATGTTAGCCTGGAAAATGTTCATGAACCCAGCGATAATCAATTATTACTTACGCTCACTGCACCTAACGCCATCAACACCACTTGGCTGAATAATAAAGGGATACGTTTTGGTGGAGTATCGGGAGATGCAATTGGACATGGCCCTTTCTCGGTATGGGAAAATGGTAAAGGTAACGTGCAAGGTCTTAGTGAAATCACACTCAAACATACTCGTGGCGTAGTTGCCGCTACACACGGCTTACGTTTTTTAAGCACCCCACAGCGTATTACGCACTGTAATAAGTATGATATCCATACAGTGGATAATGAAAGCGCTTTGGCTAGCCTGCAAAGGGCTTACATCCAAAATCATCGCCAAATAGATAACAACTACGAAGCCATTCCATATCATCAATTAATAGCCGTATACTCAGATGACATCGACCTGATTCATCATGGCAATTACAATCAAGCCACCATTATCGGCTGTGATGAAACAGATAACAGCATCACCTTAGCTAAATGCTTAAATGAAAACCAGTGGCTATGTTGGGCAATTCGCGATGTAGATGCAGCAGAAACTGACTTTAAAAAAACCGCTCTAGATTTGGGCAAATCACTAGCTAAAACCGCACCAGATTTTGGTTTACTGTTTTCCTGCTTAGGCCGTGGACCATACTTGTACGGCAGTCTAGACAAAGATTTGCTGCAATTACGCGGAATGTATCCCAGCATGCCATTCATCGGCTTTTATGGCAATGGCGAAATTGCCCCCATCAATGGTAAAAATGAGTTGTTACAATACTCTGCCGTATTAGGCTTATTTAAGGCAGATTAAATAACATGAGTTTATTTAATCCTAGTCGTGACCAAGTACGTGATTTCTTCTTTAATACCTGGCGTAAGTTCAAACAAAACCAAGTATTAGAAGGCGTTGAAACCATTGGCGTGCAAGTCATGCAGATGCATCCTGAATATCACGCGATACTGGATGACTCTGCGCGCTTTATGCATCAGCAGTACTTTCCTGAAATGGGAGAAGCCAACCCTTTTCTGCATATGAGTTTACATTTGTCCGTACTAGAACAAATCAGTATTAATCAGCCAATCGGCATCGCTAACATTTACCAGCAACTATTGTCACATCATCAGGATGCGCATGATGCGCAGCATGATTTGTTAGATTGTTTAGCAGAAACTATCTGGCAGGCACAACGCAATCAACAACCATTGGATGCCGAACACTATATGCAGTTATGCAGCAAAAAGTTACTATGAATAAGCAAACTGAATAAACAAGCACATTCCCACCATTTTATGCTTCAATAACGCTATTCAATAACCAACTTATTATCCACGCCACATTAGCAAGCGCTATGACACAAAATAAAACAGCTCAAAATGAACATGACTGGCTTAACGCCCACGGTGACTATCTGTATCGCTTCGCACTAGGACGTCTGCGTGACCCACATCTGGCAGAAGACGTGGTACAAGAAACATTTTTAGCCGCCATTAAAAGTCCTAACTTTTCTGAGCAATCAACCCCGCGCACCTGGCTTACAGGTATTTTAAAACACAAAATAATCGATTTGATACGTAAACAAAGTCGTGAGCAATCCGTTGAAGATGTCGAAAAAATTGCCTATGAGGACCCAGATATGGATGAGTTTTTTGACCACTCAGGCCATTGGTCTGAAGCGCCACAAGATTGGGGTATTCCTGAAAATGCATTGGAACAAAAGCAATTTTTAGCCATTCTACAAAATTGTATGGATAAATTACCTAAAAAATTAGCTAATTTGTTTTTATTACGTGATGTACACGAAGACGACAACGAACAAATTTGTAAGGGACTCGATATCAGCCCGACTAATGCTTGGGTTATGTTGTATAGGGCTCGGATGGGACTGAGAAAATGCTTAGAGATAAATTGGCTAACTTAATGAGAGGTGTGGATACAAAATGATTATTTCTTGTAAACGTGCCAGCCAGCTTATTTCAAAGTCATTGGATCAGCACCTGTCTTTTTCTGAAAGACTTAAATTACGTCTGCATTTATTAATATGTGATGTCTGCAAGCGTTTTAAACAACAGCTTTATATGCTGCGTTTAGCTATTAAAGGCCTAATAAAACAAACAGAAAACGACGAAACTATACAGCTACCGTTACAAGCAAAAGAGCGCATACAAAAAATGATTGAATCTAATCACGAGTGAGTAGCATAAATAAGGCAGCGATAGATAAAACTAGCTTGGCTTTATCTATTCAAAACTAATTTAATTTAAAGAAATAACCGTGAACACAACAACAAAAACATTGGCATTAGCAGTAGGCGGCGCATTTGCACTATCAATCGCAGCAACGACAGTGCATGCAGCAGAAAACCCATTCGCTGCAAAATCACTATCTTCGGGTTATATGGTGGCAGATGCTGACACAAAAATGAAAGACGGCAAATGCAGTGCTAATAAGAAGAAAGCCGCTCAAGCAACTGAGAGTAAGACCGCAGATGGCTCATGCAGTGCAGAGAAAAAAGCGAAAGATGGTTCATGTCATGCAAACGCAGCCAAAGCAGATGCCGCTACTAAATAAGACATCTGTAACCAATAGCATTACAGGTTCTGGATTGGGGTTGAAGCGTGAGCTAATACCCCAAATTCAGAGCCTGTATGGGCAGAAAATAATTCAAAATATCGATTTCCTTGAAATCGCCCCAGAAAACTGGATAGGTGCTGGCGGTAAAACCGCTAAAGATTTAGCTTGGTTTACAGAGCGTTACTCAATCGTCTGTCATGGCTTATGTTTATCACTAGGAGGCCCCGATCCGCTAAACGAACATTTTTTAAAGCAAATTAAAACTTTCTTAAACACCCATAAAATCTCGCTTTATACCGAACATTTAAGTTATTGCACTGATGTCAAAGGCGAACTTAATCATGGCCAACGTGGTTATTTGTACGATTTACTACCTATTCCATTTACTGAAGAAGCAGTGCATTACGTTGCAAAACGCATACGCCAGACGCAAGATATTTTAGAACAACGCATTGCGGTAGAGAACACCTCGTTTTATGCTGCAGCGCCTATTTCTACGATGGATGAACTCACATTCTTGAATGCTGTACTGAGTGAAGCCGATTGTGACCTACACCTAGATGTCAATAATATTTACGTGAATAGTGTCAATTTTGGCTTTGACCCACACGCATTTTTACGTGGCATTCCTGGGAATCGCATCGTCTACAGCCATGTCGCTGGGCATCTGCAAGAGATTCCAAATTTACTGATTGATACACACGGTGAAGATATCATTGACCCAGTTTGGGCATTACTTATTGAGGCTTATCAACTCTACGGAAAATTCCCAACTTTATTAGAACGCGATACGAATATTCCACCGCTAGAAATTTTGATTAAAGAAGTCGATAAAATAGCCGAATTACAAGCAGTATATGGCAGTGGAATGTTTAATGAGACCAAAGAAATTGAAGCAAAGCGCCGCCAATACACGGCCTGAATCTGAGCAAGTGAATGCGAACAAAGATAACTTGCTAGAATTCCAGCGTTATCAATTGGCGTTTATACAGCATTTACGCCAACCTAAACTTTCACCCATACCTGCCAAAGTTTCTGCAAAAGGCATGGCGATTTATACTGAGATTGTTTTTAACAATCTTCTGGATTCTGTTTCCGCCTGTTTTCCAATTGCACAAAGGGTACTGGACAAGCGTGTTTGGCAAAAACTAGTGCGTGATTTTTTTATTCATCACCAAGCACAAACACCAATTTTCAGAGAAATTCCGCAGGAGTTTTTAAAGTATTTAAAAGTGATGCCTGCCACCAATCATCTGCCTATTTTTCTCAATCAGCTTGCGCATTATGAATGGATAGAACTGGCGCTTAGTACGAGTGATGCAGAAATTGACAGCGCGGCAATTAATCTTGATGGCAATTTGCTTGAATGCCAGCCCAAGCTAGCTGCGGCCTGTGCATTATTACAATACGATTATCCCGTTCACAAAATTTCACAGAAATTTAAGCCATCCAAGTTAGAAGCCACGTATTTATTAGTATTTAGGGATGCGATGGACAAAGTACAATTTATAGAATTAAATACAGTTACGTTCAGATTATTGGTAAGCATCCGCCCAATACCGTATTGACGTAAGTGCTAATGCTTTATTCAGCCTTTAGGATTTTGACGACTAGATATTGTTGCCACGTTATGGACTT
>JAYVMU010000017.1:0-15045 GCA_043758775.1 Methylophilaceae bacterium | reverse complement strand
TAGTTTTTGGTGCAACTCATTCAGGCGATTTTTATTGCCTCTGATTTTTTCAAACTCAGCCTACAGCGCATCTAAAAATAATGGCTTTATAAGCTTGAGAATAGTCTCTTCACTGGTGTAATGTGCGTCTAAATTACGCCGCGCATCAGCATCCATAATGCTTTGAAACAGGCTGCCAAAGATAGCAGGGGAGATTATGCTCCAATCCAGCGCACATAAATCCAGCAAATTCTCTCGCATTTTGCTATCAAACGCAGCTGGTAGCAATTGTTCTTCAAACAACTTGCCATTTACATAGGGAAACGCAGCCACGCTTTCATCTAGATTTTTAAGACGCTTATCTACTGGTGTATTAAGCACATGAAACAAACCATTGAGTTGATTAGCCAAATCACTGCCATCTTCACTGGTTTTAGTGTCGATGTAATCTTGAAACAAACGTTTTTCAGAAATAGTCGTGTCTTCTGCAAACAAGCAAAACAACAAACGCACTAAATAAACCTCTAGCGGATGACCTATGCAACCTACCGCCTTAAGTGCATCGTGCAACTTGCCATACGCTCTGCGGCTTTGATATTTATTTGGGCTTGCGGCTCGATAATTTGCGTGGTGTAGCCCGCAATAAAGCCAAATAGCTTTACATTTTTATATAAATCTTCAAGCGCAAAATCAATTTGTTCATTAGCTTCCAGATTATATAGTCTGAAATTTGCGAAGTCTGACACTAAAACATACTTGGGTAAATCACGTTCTTTTAGGCCTGGAAAATACTCTAAAGCTTGATTAAAGGCTTTGTCCAAGTTTTTACCACGTGATTTATGCTCTACCAGTAATTGACCACGCCAGAGTAAACTAATAAAGCCGCTTTTATCATTACCCTTTTTTACGGGCTCTTCAAAGCTAGCAATACGACGACGCGTAATACCAAATACATTAAAAAATCCATCCCAAAATCATTTAGCTTCGGCATCTTCACGAAATTCATCTTGCCATTCTTTAGAAAAAGCATTGGCACGAGTTTTAATTTCATTCCAAGAGAGTGGTGTGTAAAGGCATGCGCAAGAGTATAGCGGTTTTTACCATTTATTTATTGAGCAGATTTACTAAAAGCCAATGTTTCACGTGAAACATTGGCTTTCAATCTGCAATCCTTGACGGACGTCCCACTGCGCGCCTATAGTGTACTTAGCAGTTGCGGCACTTGATTTTAGGATAATAGTTTTTAAGATATTTTTTACAACTTCTTCAATACAACAAGTTATTAGGGGAATATCATGGCAGGAAAATTTGAGTTAAAAACAGCAAAAAATGGCCAATTTCATTTTAATTTGCTAGCAGGTAACGGCCAAATTATTATGCAATCTGAAATGTATGTAAGTAAAGCTAGCGCGCTAAATGGTATTGCATCTATCCAAAAAAATGCAGCCATGGATGAGCGTTATGATCGTCTAACGTCCAAATCTGAAAAACCATATTTTGTACTTAAAGCGGGTAATCATCAGGTAATTGGGCAAAGTCAAATGTATGAAAGTGTGGCTAGCCGTGATCACGGCATTGAATCAGTGAAGCATAATGGACCAGAAGCTACGGTTGTAGATTTAACAACTTAGTTAAATATTAATTAAAAAAGGCGCTTTATGCGCTTTTTTATTTGAGTGCAACTTACTTGCCGATACAAAATCGACTAAAAATTTCACCCAGCAAATCATCTGGTGTAAATTCACCCGTAATACTACTCAAGGCATCCTGTGCTAATCGCAATTCTTCTGCCACTAATTCTGCCGAGCCCATCCGTAAGGCAGCGCTCTTTAAATGATCATGCACTTGCGCCAAGGCTTCAAGATGTCGTGCACGCGCCATAAAAACACCTTCACCGCCATCTGCACTCTGCTGCCATCCTGCTAGCTGTAATAAGTGATTTTTGAGTAAGTCTAAGCCTGCGCCAAATTTAGCAGATATAAAAATGTGTGTTTCGCTATTTTGTGCAGCCGTCATTTTTAATTCTATTTTTGGTATTTCGGTGCTTAAATCAATTTTATTGTGCACCCAAATTTTGGGTAAAACCTGCGGCAAGCGGTCTAAAATAGATTTTTCTACTTCGGTAATACCATGAGCAGCATCCACTAACAATAATGCGATATGCGCTGTTTGTAGAGATGCCCAAGTACGCGCAATACCGAATTTTTCTACTTCATCATCAGTTTCACGCAAACCAGCTGTATCAATTACATGTAGCGGCACACCATTAATTTGAATCACATTTTTAATAGTGTCACGTGTTGTGCCAGCAATTGGCGTGACAATTGCAATTTCTTCACCTGCAAGCTGATTCATCAAACTCGATTTACCAACGTTAGGCTGGCCGACTAGTACCACATTAATGCCTTCGCGTAATAAACTACCTTGTTTAGCTTTAGTAAAAACCTCGGTGAGTTCGCTTTGAATATCCGTTAATTTTTCAGCAACACGGCCTTGAGTAATAAAATCGATTTCTTCTTCTGGAAAATCCAAGCAAGCCTCAACATACAAACGTAAATCGATGAGCTTACTGAGTAGCGCATTGATACGATTTGAAAACTCACCTGACAGCGAGCGCACTGCGCTTTTTGCTGCTTCAGCGGTAGCAGCATTAATGACATCAGCCACTGCTTCTGCTTGAGCAAGATCTAATTTTTCATTGAGATAAGCACGTTGCGTGAATTCACCAGGGCCTGCTTGCCTAGCACCCAGTGCAATACAGCGTGCCAGCAATATTTGCATCAGTGCTGTGCCGCCATGTGCTTGTAATTCAAGCACATCTTCGCCAGTATAAGAGTGTGGTGCGTTGTAATAGAGTGCGATACCGCGATCTATTAATTGAAGATCAGCATCTTTGAAATCGAGATAGGCAGCATAGCGCGGGGCAGGGCATTGCCCCAAAATACCTAAAGCAATATGTTTAACTAACGGGCCAGAAACACGCACAACACCAATGCCGCCGCTACCTGAAGCCGTAGCAATTGCAGCAATGGTGTCATTTACGTTAGCGCTACTCACTTCTATTTTTTAGAATGGCCTGCTTTATTAGCTAACGCAGCAGCGTGAATCGTCTTATTGATGTACCACTGTTGCGTGATTGATAAGATATTGTTTACTAACCAGTAAAGCACTAAACCTGCTGGGAAAAAGAAGAAGAATATGCTAAATGCTACTGGCATAATCTGCATTACTTTTGCTTGCACAGGGTCAGTTGGTTTTGGGTTTAACTTGGTTTGAATAATCATGGTAGCGCCCATGAGTATTGGTAAAATGTAGTAAGGATCTACTGCAGATAAATCGTGAATCCAGCCAAAAAATGGCGCGTGGCGCAGCTCAATAGAGCCTAACAGTACCCAATAAAGTGAAATAAATACAGGCACTTGCACCAATATAGGTAAACAACCACCCATAGGATTAATTTTCTCTGTTTTATACAACTCCATCATCCCCTGCTGCAATTTTTGTTTATCATCACCAAATTTTTCTTTTAAGGCTTGTAAACGCGGTGCTAATTCACGCATTTTCGCCATAGATTTGTAACTGGCGGCAGATAGCGGATAAAAAGCCAGTTTAATCAGTAAGGTAAGTAGAATAATTGCGACACCCCAGTTGATCACAATAGCTTGAATTTTAGTGAGTATCCAGAATATTGGTTTAGCTACAATCGTTAACCAGCCATAATCTACCGTGTATTCTAAGCCTGGTGCAGCTGCAACTAAGTCACTATGCGTTTGTGGGCCAGCATAAAACTCCGTCGTTACACTTTCTTTTGATCCTGCAGCCACGGTAGCCAATGGTACTTTTGCCCCGATGGAGTAAATATCTTTCGCTACGTTATCAGTGTAATACTCACGCGCCGTACCCGCTTTAGGTATCCAGGCACCAGCAAAGTAATGTTGCACCAAACCTATCCAACCGTCATTAGCAGTCTTATCAAGTTTTTCTTTTGCCATAGCCGAGAATTTTATTTTTTTAAATTTATCAGCCTCAGTGTAATAAGCACCACCAGTAAAGGTAGGCATCATTCTTGAGCCTTGATTAGATTTATCATCATGCAGAATCTGATAATAGGCTGTGGGTGTGATGGCATTGGCACTTGCATTATTGATTTCGTAAGTCACATCAATGACGTAGCTATTACGATGGAATGTATAAATTTTATCAACGCTGATACCATCTTTACCAACCCAGTTTAGACGGACTTCCTGAGTATCTGCAGTGGCTGGCATACTGTAGCTAGTGGCAGTAGTAGTAAATAAGCTTTTATGCGTGGGTAAATCTGCACCAATTAAGCCGCTTTGTGCCACATATAACATGGGCTTGGCAGCGTCATCAAGCAATACAAAGTTATCTTGAGAATCAGATGCGCGATGTTTATTCAGCGTTAGACGACGCAAATCACCACCCATGGTATCAATTTCAGCTTGATATAAATCGGTAGAGACTTTAATGCGTTGTGCGCTTTCTAATTTAAACGCTACGCCAGAGTTTGGAACGCTTTTGTTTTCAGTAACATTATTTGCTATGTTGCTGGCACTAGGAATACTAGCATCCTGTTTAACTGAGGCCACAGTAGGCACTACAATAGGTGCATCCTTTTTTTGCCAGCTATCCCATAACATCAAGATAGAAAATGAGAAAATTACAAATAAAATCAGACGTTTAATGTCCATAAGTGTTTTACAAATCTTTTAAATGTTTAAGGTATAGGATCGTGGCCGCCAGCATGCCACGGATGACAACGCGCTAAGCGTTTAAGGCTTAAATAAAAACCTTTAAAGCCACCGTATTGATTTATTGCATCTATTGCATATTGAGAGCAAGTAGGGCTAAAGCGACACTGCTGACCAAAAAATGGACTTAATGTGTACTGGTACAATTTAATTAGACCAATTAGTAAACGTGACATATTAGTTTATCTCACTTTCATTACATTTTTACTTACGCTTAATTTCCCGAAATTTTAGCATCATCTGATTAAACTCTTGTTCAACTTGCATAAAATCTGCATGTGAAAAAAAACTTTGCACGCGAATAACCAAATCAAAGTTCGGTAACTGATGCATATTTTTTCTAAATATCTCGCGCAGTACACGTCGCATATAGTTACGATGAACTGCTAACTTGGCAATTTTTTTACTTACAACCAACCCCAATCTTGGCAACCCTCTTAGAGAGGGTTGATAGTGTATAGCCAAATGCTCTGCAAAAATACGTTTGCGGAAACTAAAAACGGATGAAAATTCATCCGTTTTAGTTAATTTTACTAATTTATTCTTGTTTATAATTTTTATAGATTCACTGAATGGTAGGCTAACTAACTTTTAGAGCGCCATAAACCCAGCAAATAAAAACTAAAGGCCTAGGCGCACACGGCCTTTAGCACGTCGAGCTGCAATCACAGCACGACCACCTTTTGTTTTCATACGTACTAAAAAGCCATGCGTACGTGCACGACGAACTTTAGATGGTTGGTAGGTACGTTTCATATCAATCTCCAGTATTGCTGTGCGTTATGCTGCAAAGGGCGTAATTAGACTCTAAAACAAGGTGTTATGTCAATGTTTATTTTATTTTATTTCTTTAA
Source organism: Methylophilaceae bacterium (assembly GCA_043758775.1). Taxonomy (GTDB): domain Bacteria; phylum Pseudomonadota; class Gammaproteobacteria; order Burkholderiales; family Methylophilaceae; genus JACMMS01. Next base: position 9,440 of record JAYVMU010000017.1, on the reverse strand, counting down.
TATTGCCTGTGGATAAGTTTAATTAAACACGCTAAAATGCACGGCTATGAGTAATTTTATTTAATAAAACTTAACTCATAGATAATATATAAAAAACAAAGTGTTATCTTGGAATTTTAACATTTATAAAATATAAATTTATAAAATACAAATAATTTCTAGCATTATTCTTTAAAAGAAAGTCAATATCTTACCGATGGAAAAATTTTGGTCTATTTGCCTCGGTCGGTTTGAGCAAGAGCTCTCACCGCAGCAATTTAATACATGGATTAAACCATTAAAACTTGATACCTCTAATGATAAATTGCGGTTGCTTGCGCCCAATCGCTTTGTCCAACAATGGGTAAAAGATCGGTTTCTGAGCAAAATTGAATCAATCGCGCGTGAATTACTTCCAGAAATAACACAAATTGAATTACATATTGCAGGCGAAGCCAATAAAACTGATACAAAAAACGGTAACTCTAAAAATGATAAAGCTCATTTAACTGTTAAAGATGTAATAGCAGACTACGTAACAGCAAATGCAGTAACTAAAAAAAATAATCCCGCTGATATTTCACATAATCAAAAACTGAATCATCGTTATGCTGATTCTACTAGTTTAAGCATCAAAAATTCCAACATTAGCGGCTTAAATCCTAGTTTTAATTTTGATAATTTTGTCACAGGCCGCGCCAACCAATTAGCACGAGCAGCCGCTATACAAGTTGCTGGAAATCCTGGTGCTGCTTATAACCCGCTATTTATTTATGGTGGGGTCGGTTTAGGTAAAACTCATTTATTACAAGCGATTGGTAATCATCTAAAACAACAAAATCCTGATGCTAAAATTAGATACTTACACGCAGAACGTTATGTTTCTGATGTAGTAAAAGCCTATGAAAATAAAACGTTTGATGAATTTAAACGGCAATATCACTCACTTGATCTGTTATTAATTGATGATATTCAATTTTTTGCAAAAAAAACACGCACTCAGGAAGAGTTTTTTTATGCGTTCAACACATTAATTGAAGAAAAAAAACAGATTATTATCACTTGTGATACTTATCCCAAAGAAATTATCGATGTAGATGAACGACTTCGCACTCGCTTCAGTTGGGGCTTGACCGTTGCAGTTGAACCACCGGAATTAGAGATGCGTGTCGCTATTTTGCTGAAAAAAGCAGAAGAAGCTAAAATAGACTTACATGAAGATGTCGCTTTTTTTGTAGCTAAACAAATACGTTCTAGCATACGTGAGCTTGAAGGTGCATTAAATCGGATCGTTGCAATGGCCAATTTTACAGGACATGCTATTGACATCCATTTAGCTAAAGAAGCATTACGTGATTTAATAGCAGTGCGTGGTCGTCAGATCACCATCGAAAATATACAAAAAACCGTCGCTGACTATTACAAAATTAAAGTAGCTGACATGTATAGCAAAAAACGTACGCGTAATTTTGCCAGGCCACGTCAAATAGCCATGGCATTAGCACGCGAACTAACCAATCATAGCTTTCCTGAAATTGGCGGAGCATTTGGTAATCGTCATCACACAACTGTGATGCATGCTTGTGATGAAATTGAGCAATTAAGATTAAATGATCAGGCAATTGCGCGTGATTTAGGATTTTTATTACAAGTATTACGTGATTAATAACTTGTGTTTTAACTGTAATAGAACAAATTTAACTCTGTGGTTAAATTGTGTATAAAAGTTGAGTTAGATCGTGTTTTTTAAAACTTAAAAAAACATTCACATTTAATACACAGGATTTTTAAATGTTTTAATGATTTTAAATCACAGATTAACTTAATGATTTTATTATTAAATATTGAGTTATCAACAGAAACTTAGATCATTATTATTACTATTAGTTTTATAAACTATTAATACTATTAATAAAGCAACAATCAGATTTTTACAAAAGATTAAAAAGATGGATACACAAATGAATATTAAAATTAACCGTGAAACCTTACTAAAACCTTTATCTAATGTGACAAGCATTGTTGAAAAACGTCATACATTACCTATATTGTCTAATTTATTATTAGAAGCAAAACAAAACAAAATTCAACTCACAACTACTGATTTAGAAATGCAAATTTCTTTGAGTATAGAGAATCCAGCAGGCGGTGATTTATCAACGACCATATCAGCTAAAAAGTTTTTAGATATTTGTCGATCATTACCAGAAAACACTAATATCGATTTAACAACTACTGATAGTCGTGTAACCGTTAAAGGCGGTAAAAGCCGTTTTAATTTACAAACTTTGCCAGCAGCAGATTATCCAGTGATGACGCAAGCCGCAAGTATTTCAAGCACTACTATTCAATTGCCACAGATAGAATTTAAACGCTTGCTAAAACAAGTTGAGTTTTCTATGGCGCAGCAAGATATCCGTTATTACCTCAATGGATTGTTGCTAGAAGTAAATGAAAATAAACTTAATATTATTGGTACAGATGGACATCGTTTAAGCTTTACTACTACTGAATTAAGCCAAAACTTTGAGAAAAACAATATTATTATTCCAAGAAAAACGATTATTGAACTGATTAAGTTATTGGATGATAGTGAGAATGAAATAATCATTGAATTTACTGCAACCCAGGTTAATTTCAGTTTTGGCGATATCAAATTAATTTCTAAAGTGATAGATGGTAAATTTCCTGATTACAATCGGGTAATTCCTGTAGGGCATCAAAACAGCTTCACTACAGATCGCATACCGTTGTTACTGGCGATGCAACGTGCTTCTATTTTGTCTAATGAAAAATATCGAGGTATACGCATGGTATTAAATGAAAATAATTTGCGTTTAATCAGCACTAATAGTGAACAAGAAGAAGCAGAAGAGGAATTGGAAATCGCTTATACCCAAGATGCACTGGATATCGGCTTTAATGTCACTTATTTGATAGATGTGCTCACTAATGTTAGTCATGAAATGATTACATTCTCATTTGCTGATGCTAACAGTAGTTGCTTAATTACTATTCCCAATGACAATAATTACAAATATGTTGTCATGCCAATGCGCATATAAGAGTACAGTAGCCGCAACTATTGTTTCACGTGAAACCAATATCAAACATACAAGCATGCAAAAGATAAAATAACTATGATCGACAACGCAAAAAAAGTAATTAGCCCAGAATACAATTCAGACAGTATCAAAATCTTAGAAGGTTTAGATGCCGTGCGTAAACGCCCAGGTATGTATATCGGCGATACTTCTGATGGTAGTGGTTTACATCATATGGTATTTGAAGTATTAGACAATGCCATTGATGAAGCATTGGCGGGTCATTGTGATGATATTAAAGTCATTATTCATGTTGATAATTCCATCAGTATTTCAGATAACGGTCGTGGCATCCCTACAGGGGTTAAAGAGGATGATAAAAACGATCCTAAACGTTCAGCTGCCGAAATCGTCATGACCGAGTTACATGCAGGTGGTAAATTTGACCAAAACTCTTACAAAGTATCAGGTGGTTTGCATGGGGTAGGAGTGTCAGTTGTGAATGCGTTATCTGATTGGCTTAAACTCAAAATTTATCGTAAAGGTGAAGTACATCAAATGGAATTTCGCCGTGGTGTACCAGTGGCGCCATTGGCCATCACGGGTATTACCGAAAAGCGCGGCACAGAAGTGCACTTTTTAGCCTCTATTGAAACCTTCATTTTGGTGGAATATCATTTTGAAATTTTAGCCAAGCGTATTCGTGAACTATCTTTTCTGAATAACGGCGTCAAAATTGAATTATTAGATCAACGTAATGGTAAATCTGAAAACTTTGCCTATTCTGGTGGTATTAAAGGTTTCGTAGAGTACATGAATCGTACCAAAACGGTTTTACACCCTAAAACTTTTTATGCGTCGGGTGAAAAAGACGGCATGATTATCGAAGTGGCTATGCAATGGAATGATTCATATAGTGAAACTGTACAATGTTTTACCAATAATATTCCGCAGCGCGATGGTGGCACTCACTTAACTGGCTTGCGCACGGCGATGACACGAACGCTCAATCAATATATCGAACAAACGGATTTGGCTAAAAAAGCCAAAGTTGAAACCACCGGTGATGATATGCGTGAAGGCATTACTTGTGTGCTTTCAGTTAAAGTGCCAGATCCTAAATTTTCATCACAAACCAAAGATAAATTAGTTTCAAGCGAAGTACAGCCAGTGGTATCAGAAGTGGTTTCTGCTAAATTATTTGAATTTTTACAAGAAAACCCAGTAGATGCCAAAATCATCTGCGGCAAAATTGTAGAAGCTGCGCGTGCGCGTGAAGCAGCGCGTAAAGCACGCGAAATTACACGCCGTAAAGGCGCGATGGATACCATGGGTTTGCCAGGTAAGTTAGCTGATTGCCAAGAAAAAGATCCAGCATTATGTGAAATTTATCTGGTGGAAGGTGACTCTGCGGGTGGTTCAGCCAAACAGGGGCGTGACCGTAAAAACCAAGCGATTCTGCCACTAAAAGGTAAGATTTTAAACGTAGAAAAAGCACGTTTTGATAAGTTATTAGGCTCACAGGAAATTGCTACGCTCATTACTGCGCTAGGCACGGGTATCGGTAAAGCAGATTACAATATAGAAAAACTGCGCTATCACCGCATTATTATCATGACGGATGCCGACGTGGATGGTGCACATATCCGCACTTTGCTACTCACATTCTTCTATCGTCAAATGACTGATTTAGTCGAACGCGGTCATATTTATATTGCACAACCACCACTTTACAAAGTGAAACAAGGTAAAGATGAACGTTATCTTAAAGATCAGCACGAACTGGATGAGTATTTACTACAATCGGCCCTTAAAGGCGCTGAGCTTTTAACACGTGAGAACGGCGAAATACTTACAGGTGAGGCCTTGGCAGCTATTGCCAAGCAAATGGTGCTCACAGAGGCCGTAATACGCCGTATATCATCACTTTATGATGAAAGCGTGTTGCGTGCCTTGCAAGATTTAGGCGAAATCAGTTTAAGTGACTCTGCAAGCGCTGAAACTGCTGCGGAAAAACTACGCCCAATTTTAGGTGCTACAGGCTCGGAAGTGATTGTGGCATTTGATCAGGAATCTGGCACATATCGTCTGGAAGTCAATAAATACGTGCATGGAAATTTACAATGTTGTGTAGTTGATGCCAGCTTTTTAAGTGGTGGTGATTATCGTCAGATTAGTCGTGCATCTACTATGTTGCATGGTTTGTTAGGGCAAGGTGCAAGTATTAAACGTGGTGAAAAAGACCAGCAAGCCGTTAGTACTTTTAAACAAGCGTTAGATTGGCTATTAGATGAAGCCAGGCGTAACCTTAACGTACAGCGCTACAAAGGTTTAGGCGAAATGAATCCAAGCCAGTTATGGGAAACCACCATGGATCCTAAAGTGCGCCGTTTACTTAAAGTACAAATTGATGATGCAATTGCCGCCGATGAAATATTCACTACCCTCATGGGCGACAATGTTGAACCTAGGCGTGCATTTATTGAAAATAATGCACTGGGTGTGAATAACTTAGATATTTAATTTTTTGTAGGATCCCACTGATTTCTAGATTTTTCCCAAATTTCTAGATTTTTCTCTTTTTTACAAGGGTATTGGATTTTCCCAATACCCTTTATATTTTCTAGTATTATTAAACTAGAATTATTGAACTAGAATTATTGAAATATGATGTTAATCTGCTAAAACTATAGACTTCAATAACTATAAAAAAGAATAACGAGAAAACATGATCACAGGGGAATTAAAAAGCCAGGTTGATAGAATTTGGGAAACGTTTTGGACAGGCGGCATCAGCAACCCGCTGACTGTCATTGAGCAATTTACCTTTTTGTTATTTTTACGCCGTTTAGATGAAAACCAAACCACGCAAGAGAAAAAAGCCAATTTACTTGGAACCCCACTCAAATCCCCTCTTTACAGTGCATCGCAAACACGTTTTCGTTGGAGTTCTTTTAAAGACAAAGACCCAGAAACCATGTTTGCGCTGTTTACCAAACCGCAGGTAGATGCAGATAACCTGACGGTGTTTGAGCACATGAAGCAGTTGGGTAGTGATGCGGGGGATGTAGTAGGCGTATTTGCGCAGTACATGAAGGGTGCTACTTTCATGATCCCAACGCCCAAGCTGCTAGACCAAGTGGTGCAGATGATTGCTAAAATTCAGATGGATGACCGCGATACCAAGGGCGATTTATACGAATATCTGCTCTCCAAAATCGCTACTGCAGGCACTAATGGGCAGTTTCGCACTCCACGCCACATTATTAAAATGATGGTTGAGATGATGCAACCCACGCAGGACGATACCATTGCAGACCCATCGTGCGGCACGGCAGGCTTTTTGGTAGCAGCAGGTGAATATGTGCACGAGCACCACCCAGATTGGTTTCACGATGCCGCGTTTACCGCGCATTACAACAAAGATATGTTTACTGGCGTTGAATTTGACAGCACTATGCTGCGTATTGCCGCCATGAATTTGCAATTGCACGGCATAGAGCACCCTCAACTGATTGGCCGCGATGCCTTGAGTGAGGCGAATGCAGACAACCGTGAAAAATATAGCCTAATACTGGCCAATCCGCCTTTTAAAGGCTCGCTAGATTACGATGGCGTAGAAAGCTCATTACTGACCACTGTTAAAACTAAAAAAACCGAGCTGCTGTTTTTAGGGTTGATTTTACGCATGCTTAAAGTAGGTGGTCGCGCTGCGGTAATTGTTCCTGATGGCGTGTTGTTTGGTTCATCTAACGCCCATGCGCAAATTCGCCAAACGTTGATTGCTAATCATAAGCTAGAAGCAGTGGTTTCTATGCCTAGCGGCGTGTTTAAACCGTATGCAGGCGTAAGCACTGCCGTGCTGGTGTTTACCAAAACCAACCATGGCGGAACAGATAACGTATGGTTTTACGACATGCAAGCCGATGGCTACACCTTAGACGACAAACGCAGCCCAATTAAAGATAATAATATTGCCGATATTATTGCGCGCTACCACACACGCCAAAACGAGGACATCCGCAGCCGCACCGAACAAAGCTTTTTAGTGCCACTGGCCGAGATACAGCAAAACAATTGGGATTTGAGCATTAACCGCTACAAACAAGTGGTGTATGCCCAAGTGCAGCACGACAGCCCAGCGGAAATTATTGCCGAGATAGAACAACTGGATACAGAACGGGTAAAGGCATTAGCGGTGTTGAAGGGGTTGTTGGCGTGAGCTTATCTTTGCCTAGCGGTTGGGAGCGGCGAAAAGCGCGCGACTGTAACCCATCAAGCAATTTTGATCCAGCGCAAGAGCTCGCCAACGACAGGCGCTATCAATCTGGATTTAATCCAGCGGCGATCTGAAATGCTTGGATATGGAAACAAATTGACTACAGCGCTACCTGTTGTAATGGATGACCATCGTATTGGCGTACTCACCTTTGCTGACTTAGTTTCTCAATTGAAGAATGAAGATTATATAGTTGAATATTACTGGGAATCTGACGATTCGTCTCAGCGAATAGCCCCTGAAATACTTCATTCATTGGAGGCTTCAGCTAAGGGAGAGAACCCACTTGCACACTATGCGCTTGCTTTGCACTATGACGACAGTGATGAAGTCGACGAGGACAAAGTAAGTACGGATTATTGGTATAAACAAATGCAGTCTGGTCGAGTACTGATTGGTGTAGAAAAAGAGTTTGCGCTAGCTTATCTAAAGCAGCTTACTGCTGAAAATAAATATCAGTTCCATCTTCGTGAGGCTGCACGCTTTGGAAGTGAATTAGCACAACTTGATCTCGCAGAACATTTTGATGATCATGCCTTTTTTAAAAGTGATCATCGGGACGTAGATGCCGATCCAATGAGAGTCGCTGATATTGCTAGACAGTTATACCGGTCTGAAGATTATCGTTATTGGTTAATGGTTGCAGCAGAAACAGGAAATGTAGATGCGATGCGAGAGTTGATAAAGAGCTACGAGAAGGATGATCTGCTCCGCTGTTGGACTTGGATATATCTTTCACGGCTCTTAGGTAAAGACTTAACTCAAAATAACCATTACGCAATTCATGATGACGGTTCGCTGTATGACGATGATGTCGGAGGAGCTATGCATGTTGCTGGCGAAGAGGGAGTAGATTTACCACCATTAGCATCAGAACTAGATTCTCTGGCTAGAGTTAATGCTGAAAATCTTTTTAAACGTATTAATAACTGAACACTGAGTCGTATTGATTACGGTAGATAGATTCTTTATTAAACACATTGGAGTACCCGCTATTTGGTATTCCAATGGTTTTACAGAAAGCCAATATGAACAAACCACAAAATAATAATGCCGATGTTGACTTGCTATTGGATAGCCTCAAAGCTTTAGGCTACCGATTTACCCGTCCCCTTCAAGTGAGATCAAGTTATCTAACAGAAGCCATCAATACCAAAATGTTACGAGCAGTTATTCTTGATACGGAAACTACAGGCACGGACTATACGCAAGATAAAGTCATTGAATTGGGTATGGTCGCTTTTGATTACTGTCCGCATACGGGCATGATTGGAGACGTGCACGGCACCTTCAATCAATTAGAGGATCCAGGTTTTCCGATTCCACCAGAATCTACTAAAGTGCACCACATCACCGATGACATGGTCGCGGGAAAACATATCAATGATGATGAAGTTGAAGCTTTTATTGCTTCAGCCTCTCTTATTATTGCCCACAATTCTAAATTTGACCGTCGCTTTGTTGAGCCAAGGTTTCCTATCTTTAAAACAAAACCTTGGGCCTGCTCGTTTGCTCATATCGATTGGGCTGCAGAAGGGTTGGGTAGCAGTAAGCTAGAGTTTCTCGCTTATCGCTCAGGTTTTCATTATGAAGGTCATCGGGCGTCAACGGATTGCCATGCGCTACTAGAGGTGTTGCACTGCGCACCAACAGAGTCTGGTATTTTGCCGATGAAGCAGATGCTGGATAGCGCTAGACTTAAGGAATACAAAGTATCTGCCCTGCAGGCCCCGTTTGAATCTAAAGATTTGTTGAAGGCCAGAGGCTACCGCTGGAATGCGGAGCGTAAAGTATGGCATACGTTTATTCAGGAATCTGTATTTGCAGAAGAGGCAGAGTGGCTTAAGTCGGAAGTTTACAATGATAAAAAATGCAAAATTGAACGAGAGAATATTGATGCGTTTAATCGCTTTTCTGAACGTGTTGGCATTATTGAAGTAATTGATTACTAATTGTGATTGAAATTATGGACTATACGGAAGATAGGTAATGGTTAGTTCGTTATTTATGTTTAATAAGCGTTTGTTGTAATTGTAGACTAGCCTCTGATATCTCATCAACTGAATTGCAAAGTTTACTCAAATATAATTGGAATGAATGGAAATAGATATAAGATAGCGTCTTCAGTGGGTAAAACT